>CAZVJW010000018.1:0-70898 GCA_964627535.1 uncultured Eubacteriales bacterium | reverse complement strand
TATCCCTGCTTCTTTTTTTTACTTTTTTTCAGGCTGACTTTTGATACAGCCCCTTGTTTATAGTTGACCATTTATACTAATCCCTTTTTAATTATCTTCACAAACACTTTTGCAATATCAGGGTCAAATTGAGTTCCGGAATTTGCTGCAATTTCAGTGATTGCTGCCTCTTTGCTAACAGCTTTCCTATACGACCTTTTTGATGTCATCGCGTCAAAAGCATCGGCAACAGCAATAATTCTTGCCTGCAGGAAAATATTATCACCGCTGATACCTCTCGGGTAGCCTTTTCCGTCCCATCTTTCGTGATGTTCCAAAATAAAGTCCGCTATATTTAAAAAACCGTCTACCGTGTGAAGAACGTTATACCCGATTTGGGAATGCCGCTCAATTTCATTCCATTCATTCTGGTTCAATTTGCACGTCTTATTTAGTATCGCTTTACTGATTCCGATTTTTCCTATGTCATGCATAAGGCCTGCTATTCTGATTTGATTAGTGTCGGTATCAGAAAAATTTATTTCTATAGCAATAAGTTCGCAAATCCGGCTAACTCTTTTACTGTGTTGCCTCAGTCTTTTATTTTTCACAAACAATACGTCAAGCACAGAATTAATTGCTTTATTTTCAAGATTAATACCTTCGATGAGATTCTGCAGGTTATAACCGTCTTGCGTTTTTACAAAATCCCCGTTCATATTTTCTAAGCCGTATTTCTTTGATGCAAGCCCAAGCCCATTGTAGTCAATACTTGAATTACTGTCCGGCTGTATTTTTAAAACAGCAGGATTCGGCTTATCGGTATTTGCGGTATCATTATTGGTTTCCGGGAACAAATCAATGATTTCATCAGGAAAATTTCTTACCGCAATGTCATGGTTACCGCTTGCGGTTTCAGACTTTTTATTGCTTCTTCTTAGCAGTAAATCGCTTGAATTTTGGTTGGGAATATATTCATCCGGCTCTAACCGGTTTAAATCGACATCAAGACAAGCCGACAGATTGAAGTTTTTATCATTCATCCGATTTTCCTCTTTCCATAAACGAAATCGGGAGGGTAACTCATATGGTTTTAACATTTCCCGGCAGTTTAGTTGTTTGAAGCTTTGAGCCGAAGGAGGTTGGCTCAAAGCTTCAAGCAAAAGGTTTGGAGAATCAAGCCAATCCCGTTGCAGTATAACCAAACAATGAATTCCGGATATTTCCGGTTTATAATTCATTCCAAAGCTCTGTAAATGAACATCTCTTTTAAATCTCAGTTATATGCAAACACTGGAGCGGTTCCGTAAGTTATAATAAAGATGGGGAGCCGCTCCCAAATCTGCCCCTATGCGGTCTTACTTTGTAAATTTTTCCATGCCCTGCGGAACTTTTGGTTGGTGGAACCACCAGAAACATGCCTGTGTTGATGCGGTTACACCAACAAACAATGCCAGCGATGCAACCAAACTACCCCATTTTAGAGCTATTCCTTTAATTTTTCCCATTTTAATATACCTCCAAATTTTATTTTAATGCTTTAAGCATTAATGTCTGTTTATGATATTTATTTCTTATCACGCTTGCTAGCAACGAAAAAGAAACCGAAAACATCCCGAACGCTAATGAATATCCAAAAATTTTATTTGAAACCGGAAGGGAGAGACCAAGAACTAATATCATATAGCATAATATGCTTATTCTGCTTTTTCTTTTGAACTTCTTTGTTTCCGATGTCGATAAGGGTTTGTTGCTGTCCTCGACAGGAGAAAATAAGAAGATAAGCAAAATGGAACTGATCGTAAGAATTGTTGTTGCCGCTAAAATGAAGTTGACCGGTATCAAAAAAACAGTCAGCAAAAACAATGAATAAGTAAAAAGCAAGATCATAAAACATCTGAAATGATTCTTTGCGTGATATCCTCCAGCAATTGTTCTCAACGGAACAAACCCAAAAACGAAAAGCGCTGCTTCTAATATTCTCCGCGCAAATACTGCAATTATTATAACAGCTGCAAAATTCAGTAAGGTTGATAAGAGTAATTCCAAACTGTATTCGTATACTTCTCTGTCTTCTTCTTTGATTATTTCATTGATAATAAAAAAAGATGATATCTTTTTAGACATTCGAGTAATAATTGCCAATCACTCCTAACATCTAAATAATACCATCATACCAAAATATTTCAATACACACGCCCTAACAGGGCTGATTTTCTGCTTATCAGGTCAAAAAGCTTAGTTTTGCACATATATTTTTAGGGTAAACAACCCATGATTTTGCGTATAGCTTAAATTCCCGTTATACTTATTGACAATTTCCTCCATGCTTTGCATACCAAACCCATGCAGTTCTTTTTCTTTTTTACCACTTGCAAGCTTTCCATTCACCTGTTCAATATTCTGCGCAGTTGGGTTTGTCATCTCAATAGCCAAATTATCATTTACCTGTCTGATTTTTAGAAATATTTCTTTTTCTATATTTATATCGATTTTTGAGCAAGCCTCAATTGCGTTATCCAAGGCATTGCCAATGATAATACAAAGGTCGATATTATCGATTTTTGTTTTCGCGTTGAATATAATATTATGTATAAATTTGATATTTAGTTCCTTGTTGTCATTGTACTTTGTATTGATCAGCGCGTCAAGCGCATCATTACCGGTTCTTATAGCGTTTTCTCCGGCCGCTGCATTTTTACAGAGCTCATCAATTTTGCTTTTTGCAATTTCAAAATCACTTTCTATTATCGCTGCGGATATTGCATACAACTGGTTTTTCGTATCATGAATAGTTTTGTTTGATAATTTGTATTTATCAGAAAGCTCCTTGAAATATTGTGTTTGATACCGCAGCTGTTGTTGAATCAACGTTGATTTTTTAGTTTCCTCGTCTTGCCGCAACTGCTTCTCGAACAAATAAAACACCAATATGTTTGATGAAACCAGGAGCACGACAGAAACCGCAACCCAGGCAACAGATATCGTATCAACCAAAGAGTAGGCGTATTTCGATATAACAAAAATAATTAATATTGTGGAAACCGGCAAAGCAAATATTGGAATAAAAAGGGTTCTGGATATTTTTGAAAAAGTCGATAATTTTCTGTATTGAACTATTTTGACTAGTATCAGCAGAATTGCTTTTGAAAAAAGTACGCCTTCAATATAATAAAAAATATTTGATGTTAATATCTCAACACTTACTTTTGTAACCGCTGCAATTAAAACACCGGTAAGCATTTCCGCTAAAATAATTAAAACGACAACAATAGTGCTTGTAAATACTTTTACAAAAAAACTGCTTTCATAAAACAATGATACGGCAAAGATTGATAAAAGTAACATTCCTGCAAGAATCACTGGATTGCTAAATGTCAGGACAATAGCTGCTACCACTATAAAAAATCCGGTATATACCCAAAACATCGTTTTCTTTGATAGCTTGTAAAGGCCTTCAACCGCACTAAAAAAAGTATAAATAACGATAACATCGATTAATGTACCGAAAACATCGATAAATATTTTTATATTATTCATACACTGCACTCCAAAATGTAATCATTCAAAGCAGCCTTAACATCCGCCTTGAAATTTTTACTTAATGGGATTTGCTTCCCATTTGTTAACTGAATGTTGTCGATACCAATAAATTTTATGTATCTCAAGTTTACAAGATAACTTTTATGACACAGAACGAAATTATAGCTTTTAAGCTTCTTTTCTTCTTCCGCCAGTGTCCCGGTACACTCGAATATGTTCTTTCCGGTATTTACAAATAAATGTTTTTTATACACCTCAATAAAGAATATTTCCTTTATTTCAATAATACAGGTGCCTTCTTTTTGTTTAAACAGATACTTGTAATGACTGATTCTAAAGGCTTCAAGTGCTCGTTCAAAATCAATATTAAATTCCTCTTTTTCGACAGGCTTCACTAAAAACTGAAATGTTCCGACTCTGAGTGTATCGGAAATAAAACTTATATAACTGGTTATAAAAAATATTATGGTGTTTTTATCCGTCTCTCTTATTTTTTTAGCGGTTTCAACTCCGTCAATATTAGTCATTTGTATGTCTAAAAATATAATATCAAAATACTCTCCGCTTTCATAGGCTGCAACTAAATCCTCACCGCAGCAAAATTCGCATATTGTGATTTCAACATCTTTTTCCTGGTATGGTTTTATGAATCCGATAATTCTATTTCTGCTTACTTTTTCATCATCACAAACCGCAATTTTCATACTGTCCTCCTTTTAATATTTATACTAAACCAACAGCGCCTGTTTTGTCGCGTTTTTGTAATCCGTATACTTTAAAATCTGTATTAACCTGTATATATTATCATATATTTTTATATTAAATTGTCAAATTTTGATAAAAACTTATATTTTTTTCGATTCGGAGGATATTTTGGGGTAAATATACTTTGATTTTCAATTTAAAGTATTTTAATTGAATTTTTGCGGCATATAGCATATTTGCTTTCTGTATTCATACTAATCCCGATTATAAAACCTCTATGAAATCAAGCAAAAACCTTTGACAAATGGGTTTTTATGCCGAATTTATAGCTATGGTTTAAAGAGGGATTAGTATCAACCGGCTGTTTTACGCTGCCGGCCAGCTCATCCCCCCCATTAAACCATGGAAACCATACAGCAGGAAAAGCTTGAAAATTAGGACGTCCGGTGCAAACACCGGCCGTCCCTTTTTATATAAAATTATTCCTCGCACTATATAATCCGGATTGTTTTACCCTTTGTGTCACCCTTGTATTTTTCCAGCGCATGTTCCCATGCCTCCAACCCGATGTTGTCATCGTAATACAGCGGGTTTTCATTCAGATGAGCCATAACGATTTTAGCCGTTGTAAGCGGATCATCATTGGTCACATTAGTATCCGGGTCAACCAAACCGTGCTCCAATTCGATATGCAGCCCTTCCAGAAACTCCTCCGGAGTAAACCCCGCTTTTGTGTACTCCACGCCCAATTGCGCGGACAAGTTTATGGCCTGTGCCAATGTAAACCTTGTCATTTTAATCTCCTCCTATGTTTTATTTGTTAAATCAATTTCATTTCAATGTCTCAGCTTCATGTATTCCTCTAAACAATATTCATATCCAATAAATATTATAAACTACATTTAATAATTTTTTCTTCTATATTCACAATATTAGGTTTGTGTTTTATTTATGCCCGTGGTATACTGTTTATATAAAAAGTGAAAAGGAGTCCCGTTCATGCCAAACAAGGTCGCGATTACAGCCGACAGCCCGATTGACCTGAATTCTGAACTTGCAAAGCGGTATAATATTTCGGTCATTCCTTTATATATCTCTTTCGAAAACAAATCATACAGGGATGGAATTGATATTTCTCCGGAAGATATCTTCAAAGAATACGAAAATGAAAACGTCATCCCGCACACATCATCAATTCCTATCGCTGATTATTTCACTTTTTTCCGCGGTTTTACCGACAGAGGTGTTTCCGTTGTTCATTTTTCCCTTAGTTCGGAGATTTCATCAACATATCAAAATGCAGTGATTGCGGCTGAAGGGTTAAGCAATGTATATATTGTCGACAGCCTTCATCTTTCGACAGGAATTGCGATGCTGGCCGTTATGGCCTGCTTCATGAGAGATGACGGATTAAAAGCCGATATGATTTACAAAGAAATCAACAAACAGCGTAATAATGTTTATTCAAGTTTTGTTGTGGATAAATTGGAATATTTACGTAAAGGCGGCCGATGCTCGGCACTGACCGCGCTAAGCGCCAATGTCTTAAACATTCACCCCAGCATAGTGATGCGCGGAGGACAACTTGAACTTGCCAAAAAACGCCGTGGTAAAATTGAAACGGTTCAGCTTCAATTCATTTCGGAGCAGCTCGAAAAAGACAAAAATATCAACCTCGACAGAGTTTTTATCTGCCATTCCGGCATACCTGCGGAGCAGCTTCAAGCAATCCGAACGCTTGTTGAGAAAACACTCGGTTTTCACGAAATAATTGTCACGAAAGCGGGCTGCACAATCAGTACCCACTGCGGGCCAAACTGCCTTGGATTTTCATATTTGCGGAATTAGTTAAACAGCCATCAACAAATCAGCAGCCTGTTTGTTTCAGGCTGCTGATACTAATTCACGATTAAAAAACCTCTAAAAAATCAAGCAAAAGCTTTGATTTATACTATTCGCCATTTTAATGCAGAATAGTATTATGCTGTTTTTCGCGGATTTTTAAGTTAGGTTTTTATGAGTAATTAGTATGATTGTTATTTTTATTTGGAATCGAATTTATATGTTGAAAAGCACAAGCCCGATTATTCCGATGATGCATGCAGCCCAGCCGAAACGGTTCATCTTCTCTTTATATATATAATGACCGACAACAAGCATAATCAGCACGGGTGCGGACATAATCACCGGATAAACCACAAAAGCGGGTATGTTCTGAAGAAGATAGAAGAGAATTGCAGTCCCGAGCACATTAGCAGCTCCGGTTATTCCGCCCGCAATCATCTCGGCCTTTTTCGGGCGCGTATCCTTCATAACAAGGGAAACAACAACTAATATCGAAAAAGCAAGCAAGTTGCAGCTGAAAGCGAAGGTATAAGGATTATCTGGTGATAGCTGCGTTGCGATAAACTGGGAGCCCAGCGATATCCCCGATAACAGACCGCCTAAAGTAACCCATTTAAACCATTTTGCCGAGGCGGCTTTCATTTCGCCGGCTGTTTTATTAAACGCCATAAGGATAAGAGACACAATGACGGAGGCAATGCCTAAAACAGCGAACAACGACGGTGATTTTCCATGTGAAAATGCAACGATACCTATTAATACGGGAAACATGAAGCCAAAGTTGTTGATTGTAGCCGTCGCTCCGGAAGGTCCGATTTTGAGGCAATAAAAGATAATCATGCAGAAACCGAAATCATAAGCTGCCGCAGTTATCAACCCGTATATCAGCCCCACAGCCGAAAACAAGGGTTGCCCCGCGACAAGCGCACCGCAGGCCGCGAAAACCATGCCCGCAAGGGTTATTGAAAGCCCAATGCTGCGGGTGCGGCCATCGTGTTTCATGACCCAGCGGTTCACCGGCCATATCATCGTCATCAGCACGACATCAACGCAAAGAATAAAATAACTCATTTTAACTTCCTTAAATGTTATTTGACTGTGTAAAAATAGATTTTACTGCTGCGTTTTTCAGGCATCGCAACAACCAGCCCCTTCTCTGCAAGTTCATCCGCCCCGATTTTAATAATTTCTCCGGTATCGGCATCCTCAAATGAATAAGATGCGCCCGTCATAATCCCGCCAAGATCGAAACGGGCCGTTTCGCACGGGGAGAGCACGCGCCGGAACACCGTTACTATACCGTCACCTTTTTCAGGCCGGTCGTATTGCGAAGCTGCCCAGCTGCTGTCAACCGAGGTTACCTCGGTAAGCGGATAGTAGTCGCAGGAAAAATACGGTCTCACCCGTTTGTATTCTTTTCTGATTTGCCTTACCCATTCGAGCGGCTGGTCTTCGGTCAGCTCCATACCTTCATAGCCCCAATAGGAGGAAACGAAGGATGCTGAATAGCAGCTTCTAGCCTTATAGGTGTCGCCTATTCCGAACCCGTTGCCGGTTCCCGAATACGGTATCCACCAGGAAATACCCATGTTGTGCGTCTGCGAGGTTTCGGCGTCAGCATCCCAGGTGCACTGGTAATCGCTGCGCCAAAGCGGAATGGACCGCCTTAAGGTTTCAATATCAATTCTGCGCCCGCCGCTCGCGCAGTTGTCGATGATAAGATGCGGGAAGCGCTCTAAAAGGGTATCCCAAAACATATAAAGCCCCATAATGTGTTTAATTTCGTTCATGCCAACCCGTTCGGGTTCGTCATTTACCTGCCAAAACTTAAGCGGGTCCATGTTAAAATCCTGCCTGTAACAGGCTAAATCGAAATCCTTAACAAAGTTTGAAACAAGTTCGATAGTTCCGGCAAGCGCCTCTTCGTTGCCCAGGTTCAGCAGCCAGGTTTCATTTTTGCCGCTGCCATCCGGAAGCTTGAAAAACCAGTCCGGATGTTCTTGGGGCGTCGGGTTTGAGCTGATAACCCGCTCAGGCTCAATCCAAAGCAGGAATTTCATCCCGTTTTCTTTGATGGCTTTCGCCACTTCAAGCAGACCGTCCGGATGGGTATTCGTGTTCACCGCCCAGTTGCCTGTCTGTGTGCCCCAATCGCCTACATGCTCGCTCGGGCAATACCCATTCGGGGAGCCGTACCAACCGGCATCAATCCAAAAATACTCAAAATCCAGCTTGTTTTTTGTGTACTGCTCAATGCGCTTAAGCATTTGGTCTGTCGGCAGTGCGCCCCATGCCATGATGCTGTGCGGACCCTGGTCGGGCCTGCCCGGCTTGCCGATAAGAGAGAACTGCTCTTTAACCAATCGCCTGAACTGAATATGCCCATTATTCTGCCCGTTTTCATAACGCATCAGCAGCATGGACGATGTTCTGATTTTTTCGCCGGGGAAAAGCTTAAAGCCGATATTTTGGATACCGGTTTTGATGTTTATATTCTCGTCGTCGCGCGAAAAAACTGCCTGCCATTGCCCGGTCCAGCCTATTGCGCAGATAACACCCTTGTCCCCGCGGTTAATGTCAAAAAACGGAGCCTTGCCGTTTGAGGAGCGCCCGCCGTCGTTGTTGTATTTCTGAGTCTTGCCGGGCAGAATATAATTTGCGCTTGACACAAATTCGTCGCGCGCCCAGACAGAGCCTTTCGGATTATATATCGCGGCCGCGCTTTCTTTTACATTAAATCCGGGTGTTTGCGGCGCATCGTATTCGAACGGCAGCGCGATATCGCAGTCAAACAGCTCTGTTATAAGACCGCTGTGTTCGGACGAATTATTATTCAATGAAACAACCCATTCGGTTGCCCCGTAATTCGGGTATTCTTTTATGCTCTGAGTGATTTCAAGTCCGTCCGGCAAAACGAAGGTCGTTTCAACAGCTTCCTCTTTTGCCGCGCTTGTTACCTTCGCGTTTTTCAGCACCTCGGCCGTGCTTTCGCCGTTATAGTTAAATGAAAAATACGGGGTTCGTTTGTCTTTTTGAAAGCTCATAAAAATCCCTCTCAATCAATCTTTTATGATTTAATGCTAATTACTCATAAAAACCTAACTAAAAAATCCGCACAAAACCTAATAATACTATTCTGCATTAAAATGGAGAATCGTATGAATCAAAGCTTTTGCTTGATTTTTAGAGGTTTTTTAATCGTGAATTAGTATAACATAACCGTTTCAAGATACTTTAACACATATTATTCGAAAATAATACAGTTTTTACCACATAAAATAAAAAAGCCCGAATGACGCTTTTCCGGGCTTTATTTGTTCGAATTCTTTGTCGAAAAACAGCAAAAAGCCGCCGGATTTTTAACCCGGCGGCTCGGCGCGCTGCGCTATTTCACAATGATTTTTAACGCGGTGCCCTGCGGCGGATAACTCTCGCGGATTTCGGGAGCAATTGTTATAGTCAGATTATATTTGATATCATCGATTGTTGCCTTTTCACCGTTTTCGAAAACAATTTCGGTATCGCCGGTTATCGTGAGATTTATGGTGTCAAACTTGTCATATGTCGGGCAGTAAACCAGAATCGAATTGTCCATCCGTTGCGTCATCGTCGCGTTAAAGGTGTATTCGTCCGGGTTATTCTGCTGAGCCGGTTCCAGTGTTTTCAATAGCTCTTCTCCGGACTGCATGCATATTTCCTCTTCGCCACCGAACCCGAGGTAAAAGATTTTGTCGCCGTCAACCGCGTAAACCAGCACATACCGTCCGCTGCCGACATCCTTGGTGTTGCCCAGCGCCTTGATGATATCCTTGTAGCTTGTGCCGGCTTTGATAGCTCTGATCTGCTCCGAGCTGATTTTTGCCGTATACACAAGACCGTTGTACGCTACAATAGCATCGTAAATTGCCCGCGAGTCCTGCGGTATATTCTCAATGCCCATTTCTACCGCTTTTGAATTGAGTACATCCATTGTCGATGAATACTCAAACGCATCCGATTGAATATCTTTGTACACTTTCTTCGCTTCGCTGCGCTCAAGTGAGTCCGCCGAGATGCCGATTTCCCCCAGAAAGCTCTCCGCCTGATTGTACTCGTATATATCCACCCCAGCGTAAGCGGACACGGACAACGCGGCAGCCACGACCAAAACAATTGCCGTTACCAAAACTCTTTTTTTCACAACGCGCCTCCCTATTTTTTCTTCAATTTGAACCGTGTTGATTGCTCTTCTTCGGATTGCTTCTTTTTGAATCAGATTTTCATCCAATATCTGCTTTAACAGGTCCTTTTCTTTCATCCGGAGTCCCTCCTTTCATCCGCGCCTTCCCGGCAGCCTTCCCCGCTTTACAACAATGCGGTTTCATATTCCTCCCTGAGTTCTGTGACGGTTCTGAATAGTTTGTTTTTTACATTGGACTGTGTCATTTTCAGTTCTTTTGCAATATCCGCAATGGTTAAGTCCAGCGAATAGTAGAGATAAAATATTTTTTTAACCCCTTCCGGTTTTTTACTTAGACGCTTCCAAATATTTTCCGACAGGATTTTGTTGATTACCCCGTCCGCGACTTCACTCTCCGAAAGCTCCAGGTCAGCAAGGCTAACCTCTTCGTCCTTTATGTTGTCAAAGAGCGGAACAAGGTTTTTAAATCTCCCGGCCAAAGAATAGTGTCTGTACATCTTAGCTTTCGCAACCTGCATAACGAAAGCTTCTCTGTTGTTAATGTAGCGGGTTCCTTTGCTGACCAATACAGAATATACTTCGGTGTAAATCTCCTGCACAATGTCCGCAATATCGTGTGTATTGCCGCACTTAGAAGTAACATACCTTAAGGTTTTCCGGTAGGTTTCGTCATAGATTTCATTAAAAAAGCCGGTTACGATTTGGTCGGCCACTTTATCACCGCCTTACACTTAATAAGTGTCGTTTGCCCGCAAAAAAGTTTCATTTTTCATGAATAAATTATACCATATTCCGTGTAAGGTTAACACCGTTTGCTTCGCTTTGGCGTTTTGCTTGACAACGGCACTGGTAAAAGATAAAATCATAGCATTACATTGTGAACACAACAGGAGGATATATGAACACCTTTGAAGAATTAAGAATCGTCGACAATTTTTACCAAACCTCCGGATTTTTCCCGATGCCTACCATATTAGCCGGTACCGTTGACCTTGAAACTGGTCTGACTAATATGGGCTCGTATTCGCTTTGCTTTCCGTATTACATCGCCGGCAAAGAAAGCTATGCCATGCTCCTGGAATGCCGCAACAGTTCCAATACCGCCATCAACATCATAAAAACAGGCAAATGCTCCCTGAGCTTTATCCCGGACAATAAAAAATATCTGAAAGAATGTGTAAGACTCGGCTTCCCGGGTGAAACTACCAAGGAAAAAATGGAAAAATGCAGCTTTACCCTGATTGACGGTATGATGCAGAAAGAGACGCCGGAAATTCGACTTCCGAAAATAATCGGTGAGGCTTTTCAGGTCTATGAATGCACATGGCTCAAGGAACTTGACGGTGCCCAAAACGATGTTCCGTTGGATGAATACCCGCCTCCATACCACGATTTTAACGGCATCACCAGCCCGATGGGTGCGCATTTTATTTTAAGAATCGACAAAATCCTGCTGAAACCGGTATACAAGGCAGCTATCATCAACGGCGTGAAGGTGAAGGATTTTCCGCGCGTACCGGTGGATTATGGTTACAGGGACAATACAAGGTTCTGGTTTGAACGCTTCAAAAAACCTGTTTATATAAAAATTCCCGAACGCAAGGGGATGGAACCGAGTGCGGTTAAATATGCGGCAGACAGGGTTGACACGCAGGTAAAATTCACGGACGAAGCCTGCCAAATGCTGGTTAAAGTTCCCAGGGTGTTTTTAAATACAATCCTCAAAAGCTGCGTCGCTTGGGCGAAGGAAAACAACTGCACCCTGATTACGGAAAAAGAGATGCAGATCATCAATGACAAGCGGTCGAAAGAAAAGAACAGATAGTTTTCAAAAACATCTTTTTGACGATACATATCTTAACCGGCAGCTTGATTGATCAGGCTGCCGGTTAGCTTATACTAATCCCTCTTTAAAACATGGCTAAAATTTCGGCACAAAAACCCATTTGTCAAAGGTTTTTGCTTGATTTCATAGAGGTTTTATAATCGGGATTAGTATTATTTGCACAAAATATTTCAATTTTTGCATGAATTACATCCGTCCGCGTTAATTGACTAAACAATCCAGTTATGTTAATATATATATCTTAATATCTAAAATCAGTTCTTATGAGAGGGTGTCCGGTTTGAAGACAGTTTTAGTGCTTTTCGGCGGTGTTTCGAGCGAACATGATGTTTCGCTTATTTCAGCTAAATCCGTTATCGAAAACATACCGAAAGATAAATATAATGTCATTTGCGTCGGTATTACAAAAGACGGCCAATGGCTTAAATACAGCGGCAATACGGAAAATTTGCCGGAAGACACGTGGCTTGAAGACGATACACTGCTCACTCCCGCCCTGATTTCTACAGACAGAGTTGTTCCCGGGCTTCTGCTTTTTACAGATTCCGGCATCGAGATGGTCGGGATTGACGCGGCCTTTCCGGTCCTCCACGGCAAAAACGGCGAGGACGGCACCGTGCAGGGCATGCTTCAGCTCGCAGGCATTCCGTTTGTCGGCTGCGATATGCTTTCCTCCGCCATCTGTATGGATAAAGCGGTGACAAACGCTTTAGCGGATGTTTCGGGTATTCCTCAGGCAAAATGGAGGAGTTTCAAGGCTTTCGAATACCGTAATACTCCCTGCGAACTGTTAAAAGAAGCCGCAGATTATTTAGGCTTTCCGATTTTTGTAAAGCCAGCCAACGCAGGCTCCTCTGTCGGTATCAGCAAAGCAAAAAACATTTATGCGCTTGCCGATGCTGTTGACTTGGCTTTCGAGCATGACGAAAAAGTTGTTTTGGAGCAGGGAATCGAAGGTATGGAAGTCGAGTGCGCCGTTATGGGCAATGATGAACCCTTGGCGTCCGTTCCGGGCGAAGTGGTTGCGTGCAATGAGTTTTATGATTTTGATGCCAAGTATGTCTCGGGCACGAGCGAACTGTATATCCCCGCGCGGCTTTCGGAGGAAAAACTTGAGGAAATACGAAGAACCGCATGCCGCGTCTATAAAATGCTGGGTTGTTCGGGGTTAGCACGGGTTGATTTTTTCATTCGTAAATCCGACGAGGCAGTCCTGCTCAACGAGCCGAATACCATCCCGGGTTTCACCTCAATCAGTATGTATCCGAAAATGTTTGCCGCCTCGGGGCTGCCTTACCCGGAACTGCTTGATAAGCTTATTTGCCTTGCAATTGAAAAATGGAGTGTTAAATAAAGATGAGCAAAGATAAGAAAGTTATTATCAGCATCGTTGACAACCATGAATCCGACGGTGAAAACGGAACCTCGGAACTGATCACCGTAGGTACTCTCAACGGCAGCGGAAACAACTATTCCCTGGTCTATGCCGAACAGGACGAAGGGCTCAAAGGCTGTGTTACCACCATCAAGGTTGAGGATAAAAGGCGGATTGTTATGACCAGAACAGGCGACATTTGCGCCGAAATGATTATAGAAAAAGACAAGCGCCACAACTGCCACTATATAACGCCGCAGGGCGATTTTATGATGGGGATATTCGCCCGGTATATCAATTCAAAAATGAACGCCGACGGCGGTGAACTCAAGTTTCAATATACCATTGATTTTAACACCGGGCTGGCCTCGGTCAACGAGCTTAAAGTAACCGTCAAGGAGGTTAACGGGAATGTCGCTCTTAGCTAAAGCAGCGCAGAACGAGATCAGGCAAGCCGTGCTTGAGGCCGCCGGCAGAGCAGTCGGAACCCTCGAGTTTACCGCTCAGGCCCTCGGCGGTTTTAATGTTGAAGTGCCGGGAGACCGGGTGAACGGTGATTTTTCCACCAACGCGGCGATGGCATGGGCAAAAGACCTGAAAATGCCTCCCCGCAAAATCGCCGAAATATTAATGAAGCATTTGGACCTTTCCGCCACCTTTTTTAACCGCTGCGAAGTTGCCGGACCTGGCTTTGTGAATTTTTATCTCGGCGCCGGGTATTCTGCCGCCATCCTGCGGGATATCCTGCTGCGCGGCAAGGACTACGGCCGTTCCGATTTCGGCAAAGGCAAAAAAGTGAATGTTGAGTTTGTTTCGGCCAACCCCACGGGTCCGATGCATATGGGCAATGCCAGAGGCGGCGCGCTCGGGGACTGCCTTGCGGCGGTGCTTGCCTGCGCGGGATACGATGTCAGCCGTGAATTTTATGTCAATGACGCGGGTAACCAGATCGATAAATTTGCCCTGTCGCTTGATATCCGGTATCAGCAGTATTTCAACGGCGAAGAATCCGTGCAGCTGCCCGAGGATAGTTACCATGGCGAGGATATCTGCCAAAGAGCTGAGGAGTTTGCGAAGATAAACGGCGATAAATATCTGAATCTGCCCGAAACCGAACGCAGGCAGGCGCTTGTTGATTACGCTCTTCCCAAAAATCTTGAGGCCATGCGTGAGAACCTTTTAAAATACCGCATTGAATATGACACATGGTTCCGCGAAAGTACGCTTTACAAAGACGGCGAACTTGACGAAACGCTTAAAATTATGAAAGAACGCGAACTTACCTATGAAAAGGACGGAGCGCTCTGGTATAAAAACATTGAAGTTCTAACCTTAGAATTTCTGAAACAAGGTAAAACGCAGGCGGAAATCGACCGGCTTGAACTCAAGGATGAGGTGCTTATCCGCGCCAACGGCAACCCGACCTATTTTGCCGCCGATATCGCCTACCACCGCAACAAATTATCTGTACGCGGGTTTGACAAAGCCATCAATATTTGGGGAGCGGACCATCATGGCCATGTGGCCAGAATGATCGGCGCGCTTGACGCTATCGGTATAGACGGTTCAAGGCTTGACATCATTTTAATGCAGCTTGTCCGTTTGACGAGAGACGGCGAGGTCGTCAAAATGTCCAAACGCACCGGCAAGGCGATTACCCTTGTCGACTTGCTTGAGGAAATTCCCATCGACGCTGTCCGTTTTTGGTTCAACCTGAGAGAACCGTCCACCCAAATGGAGTTTGACTTGGACCTTGCGGTTGAGCAAAGCGCCAAAAATCCGGTTTACTACTGCCAGTACGCACATGCGCGGATTTGCAGCATTTTAAAGAAGCTGGCTGCCGAAGGCAAGATACCGCGGGATTGCACGGCTGGTGAACTTGAAAAACTGGATGCGCCGGAGGAACGCGAACTGATCAGCCATCTTTCCGCCTTGACGGACGAAATCATCACCGCGGCAGCAAACTATGACCCGGCGAGAATTACGCGCTACGTTGTCGATCTGGCGACGCTTTTCCACAAGTTTTATAACACCTGCCGCGTCAATTGTGAGGATGAGGGGCTGATGCAGGCGAGAATAACCCTGTGCAACTGCGTCAAAGCCGTTATCTTCAATGTATTAACTATGTTAAAAATCACCGTGCCGGAAAGCATGTAATACTAATTACTCATAAAACCTAACTAAAAAATCCGCACAAAATCGCATAATACTATTCTGCATTAAAATGGAGAATAGTATAAATCAAAGCTTTTGCTTGATTTTTTAGAGGTTTTTTAATCGTGAATTAGTACAACTCCCCGGAAATCCAAGCATTTATGTAGGGCGGGGGCTTGCTCCCGCCGTTCTGAAGAACCGATATAAAAACAACGGAGGCAAATAATGCGATCATCAAGGCACATCATCGACAAGACAGCGAAATACGGGGCGGCCAACTACGAACCCAAGGAGGTTGTTGTCGAAAGAGCCGAAGGCGTTATGGTTTACAACCCCGAAGGCGGGGAGTATTACGATATGTTAAGCGCCTATTCGGCGCTTAATTTCGGCCATAGGCATCCGGAAATAATCGCGGCGGCGAAAGAGCAGCTTGACAAAGTAACGCTTACCTCAAGGGCTTTTCATAACGCCGTGCTTTGCGACTTTTATGAAAAACTCAGCGAACTGACAAACAAAGACTTAATTTTGCCCATGAACACCGGTGCGGAAGCGGTCGAAACTGCTATTAAAACAGCAAGGCGATGGGGCGAAGATGTCAAGGGTGTAGATCAGCACAAGGCCGAAATCATCGTTTGCGAAAACAACTTCCACGGCAGAACGATTACCATCATAACCATGAGCACCGATAAAACCGCGCGGCGCGGATTCGGGCCTTTTACGCCGGGTTTTGTTAAAGTGAAGTTCGGTGATGCACAGGCGCTTGAAGCTACTGTCACGCCGAATACCGTTGCGTTTTTGGTGGAGCCGATTCAAGGCGAGGCGGGCGTTATTGTTCCGCCCGACGGCTACCTGAAAAAAGCGCGCGAAATCTGCACCGCTAACAATATTCTGATGATAGCTGACGAGGTGCAAACCGGTTTCGCCCGGACAGGCACGATGTTTGCCTGCCAAAGAGAAGATGTCGAGCCTGATATTTATGTTTTAGGCAAAGCGCTCGGCGGCGGCATACTGCCGGTTTCGGCTGTTGCCGCGAACAAGGAGATTTTAGGAGTTTTCGAACCCGGCTCACACGGGTCAACCTTTGGGGGCAATCCTTTGGCCTGTGCAGTCGCTGTGAAGGCTATGGAAATCCTTGTGCGGGACGATTATCCGAAACAGGCGGAGGAAAAAGGCAACTATTTTATAGCAAAACTCCGGGAAATTAAAAACGATAATATTATCGAAATCCGTGGGCGCGGCTTATTTATCGGCGTTGAATTCAAAGGATCGGCTGCGGGTTATGTGAAAAAGCTGATTGCCAACGGAGTCCTTGCGAAGGAAACGCATGAGAACACCATTCGTTTCGCCCCGCCGATTGTCATCACATATGAACAGCTTGATAAAGCTTTGGAAAAAATTACAAAAGCCTTGGAAGGATGAAAACTATATCCGCGGCAACTCAAACTGCCCTGCTGCCTTTGGACAACGGATTCAAAATATAGATTTTGTCTGTCTATGAATAGAGAATAATATAAAACAGCTCCGGCTTTTCAGACGGAGCTGTTTTGTCTTTATTCTGTGGTCATACTAATTACTCATAAAACCTAACTAAAAAATCTCACAAAACCTCATAAATCAAAGCTTTTGCTTGATTTTTTAGAGGTTTTTTTATCGTGAATTAGTATCAGCTTACGGTTATTTCAAATGTCTTTATTTCGTCATATGCGCCGAAGGATATTTGATTTTTGACAAGCACGGATATGGTATATACGCCGGTCTTTCTCGGTGTCCAGATGCAGTCGGAATCAGCCGAATAGTTTTGCAGGGTGTTTGTCCCCATCGCGGCATCCGTGGCACAGAACTTGTACAGCAGGTCTTCGCTGTTGCTGCTTGACGCACCGGCTTTGATGGTGATCGGGGCTCTTGCCCGCGCGTTCAAATTCAATTCGTCCTCGTTGACGGTAATAACAACATCTTGAGCGATTTGGTCAGAAGTGTCCGTTACGGTGACTCTGACATTTTTAGCCACCTCGTAGGAACCCGCATCCGCGCCCTTTGCCCTGATTTCGATCGTGTAGATACCGACTCTTGCCGGTGTCCAGTTAAAGGTGCTGTCGCTGCTCCAGTCCTTCACCAGCACGTAACCCTTGGCATCATAACGCCAGAAGGAATACTGCACCGGTGTTGCGCCAATGCCGCCTATTTGGGCGTCCGCTTCAAACCGGATGGCCGTTCCCTTTGCCACCGGGTCGGCAAGGCTAACAGGTTCGCCGCTCACCGACGCTGTCAATGTGGCGGAAGACGGCTCTGTTTGGCTCCGGCTCACGGTAAACTTCTTAATAAAGCCGTCATCGTAGTAACCGCCGATTTTAACCTCGTACTCCCTATTGACATAACCGGCAACCTGATAAATACCATATTCAGTAATAGTATAATTAATACTTTCCGCCGGCATGAAAAGCCGGGAGGTGAAGACTGCTTTTCTGCCCGGTTCACCGACGCTGTAATAGAAGCTGCCGTTTGTGAAATCCGGCTCAATCACAACGGTTTTCGGCAAGATATTATCCTGTGCTGCCGAAAAAGCCAAGTTGCTGATATTGCCGTATTGTATACCGGTGTCAAGCGAGTACAACTGCACCGTAATGTTCTTTGTGTCCGCTGTCTCGCCGTTGCCCGCGGTGAACTGCACCGTGTAGGTGCCCGGAGTCAGTGTGAATAAATCCAAGCCGAATTCTGTCGCGCTGTTTGCGGTTAACATGGTTCCACTTTCCAAAACCTTTGCCGTAAACACCGTACCGTCGACATTGTTGCCGATAACCGTAAAGGTCATCGCCGCGGCCGGGGTAATCTCTCTGATCTCGCGGCCTGTTGAATATTCCCCATCAACAAGCACCTTCGCTATTTTTACTTCCTGCGCATCCTCGGGTGTGTAGGTATCCCTGATTTCACTGATATACTTATTGTTCGCCTGCGCAATTCTGACCGCAACCGTGTAGTTGCTGTCCGGCGAAACGAAATCAGCAATGGTAAAACTGATGCTGCCGTCTGCCTCCGCTGCGCCGCTTGACCCCGATCTATAGGGATTGGATAAAATCCATTGGCTGGCGGTCTCGCTTGATAATAAATCGCTTGTAATTTCCTGATTGCTCCATATTTGATATTTGTAGTTGGCAGCCCAGCCCTTGATGTTCACCTTGAAGCCTTCTGCCAGCTTGGTTATGCTGACGGTGGTTTTATCAAATTGAGCTGTATAGGTCGTATTTTCAGCAGGCACTGTTGAAGGAACCGAAGGTAACCAGCCGGTAAAAGCGTACCCGGGTTTTGAAACTTCCGGGGCTGTCAGCGGTGAACCGACACTCATTGCGCTGCTTGTTGTACCCGACCCGCCATTGGCGTCAAATGTAATTGAAACCTCAGGGGCAGAAACCGTCACACTGCCGTTTGTTACTGTATATGCGAGCTCATTCCAGGAAGCGTCATACAAATCTCCGACCGTCAGTGTAAGCGGGGTTGCGCCTGTCCATCCGGATATTATTGTAAAAGTAACTTCCATCATTGCGCCGCCGGCAGTTATATCCGGTTCCGCTATATATGAATCGTTGATTGTTGTAAGATTGCCGGTTGTACTAAATGCCGGATTAATATCCGTCATACTTGTACCGGGGCCGTTTGAATCAGCTGCCGAACCGGCGGCATCCGATTTATAGGTCAGTTTCGTGTTGTCGTACTGTAGGAAAAATCCGGCCGCGGCCAAGTGGGAATCCGCTGAGATATTCAAAGAAACGACCACATCGGTACCGGCTGTGCCTGTTTCATTGCTGACCGAAAGTGACACATCAGCGCTTCCTGCGAAAACACTCAACGGCATTGAAACGATTGTTATGATCATCATCATTGCGAAAAAACAGCTTGCTGCTCTTTTTAATTTTCTTTTCATGGTTTTTACCCCCATTTTTTTAAATAAACAATGCGTATTTATTGACAACATCTATCCGATAAGCAGCCGCCTTATAATGATGTTATCTTTCCCGCTACAAACTGAAGAATCATAAGGGCATCAAGCGGTGATACTGTACCGTTTTTGCTGACATCTGCGGCCAGCATCTGAATTCCGGTTAATGTTAATTTCCCCGATGCTGCATGTAAAACCATCAGCGCGTCAATCGATGTCCGCTTGTCGTCATTGTTTATATCTCCAAGTACAACCCATTGCGCGGTAACCGTAAGACCGCCTTCGGGAATTACCGCCGGAATTGCCGGGAGCCAGCCGGTAAAAGCGAAACCTGCTTTTGTCGGGTTTGCCGGGGTTTCAACCGGTGAGCCGACATAACCTGAAAAGGCCGTAACCGCAGAACCTCCCGCTGTGTTAAAAGTGATTGCAGCGGTTTCCGGAACAACTGTAATGGTTCCGTTCGTCATGTCAAAATTAACAATTTCATCACTGACATTGATTGTGTTTTTACTGCTCAGTTCCAACGCAATCGGATAATCATCGAAAGCCGCATTTGCCGCAACCAAAAATGTGAGGGTAACAAGCGTACCGTTCTCCGTGGTATCCGTAAGGCCATCTCTGCAGGCAAGGAAAAAATAGGTTGCTTTGTCAAGTGACGGCGGAGGCGTTACCTCGCCGGAGGCAAAGATGTCCCCAGCGGTCCAGCCTGTAAGTGTCAGCGCGCTGTGGTCATAGCCGACGCTCAACCCCAGGCTCCATATCCCCGGATTGCTTGCTAATGAGATAACGACATCAACAGAAGAACCGCATTCCGCTGTTGCTGTTGATGCGGAAACCGCAGCAGCGCTTGCGGCACCCGCCTCAACCGGGAGCATTGCCGTAACCAGCATACAAATTATTACTATACCTGCCAATAATTTTGTAATATTTCGTTTCATATGAATCTCCTTCTTCAAAATCAGCATAATACTATTCGTATACGCTTACTGTCTGTTGATGGTTATCGTGTTAACCGGTCCGGCGGTGTTGGAGGAACGGGCATCGACTGTCAGGCCGGCTGTCAAAACAATCTGTGCAACGTTGTTCTCAGCCATTTTTTGGTATAAAGCCGCTTTATCGATGGACAAGGAGTTCATGCTGTAGGAGAAGCATTCATCATACCCGGCCAGTGACGATATCACGCTCAGCTGCGGAGAATCTTCGTGAGCCAGGGCGTTATATGTGCCGTATTGGTCGGTCACATTGCCGTTATAGGTGAAGTCGATGGTACCGCTTGCGGCGCTGTCCACGGTATAGCTTCCGCCCCAATCGGCAAAGTCACCAAAGGCTGTGATGGTGCGCTTAAAACGACTTCCGATGATAGTGAGCCACGTATAAGTCCCGTAATTATCGTCATACCATGCACTTACCGACACAATGCGGACGCTTGATCCCGGGTAAGGTGTGTAATATAAATATCCGCCGTGCCAGCCCGCGTAGCTGCCTTTCCCCAAATTGGCAATCCCAAACTGAGAGACCATCCATGGATCCCTATTGCTTTTTATGGTGTAGTTCGTATCGGTACCTCTTTCCATATCATTGTCAGGGCTCATCACATTGACCGCACTTTCGGAATCGTCACGGTATTTAAATTTCATCACGATGTTTCCGGCGTCGGTTCCAGCGTTGGATACATCAGCTGTTTCAATAATACCGCTATAGTAAACATACCCATCCGCTGCAGAACCTTGGGCAGCCACTTTAGCGCCTGTTGTGGCCGTTCGTCCGGCCGAGTTGGCGGCCAAATAATTTGTCCCTTCCGAAACCCTGGAAAACACATAATAGAGCCTATTGGCGATAAGATTTACAAAAGACCGGCCGGTTGTCCAGCCCGTTGTCGGGATGGTTGCTGTTGTACTTACAGCGTATTCCACCGTACCGTCGGGGTAACCTGCATGGTTTGTGATCTGTGTCGCCGTAATGGTTCTGTTTAAAACCGTGACAGCGGGCGCACCAATGGTACGGGATGCTTTATCAATAAAAAATTTACCGGACACTGTTTCATCAAACTTTTTATAATTATTATCCTCCGCGCGGGTAATCTTAACGGCATATTCGCCATAGTTTACCGCAGTATCACTCCACTCCGGAGCACCTGTTTTTAAGTACTGTACGGTAAAACCGGTCACACCGTTTGCGTTAAACTCAAATGCTTGAGCGTTTTTATTATAGGTTTTTCTCTGTACTGTTGAACTAATGGAGATAACAGTCTTTTCCCGCCAGCGTGCAAACAGCTGCTGGTCTACCGCTGTAGCTACCACCGCGGTACTTTCGATCAATGTCCCGCCCGTGAGCGCCGTATACCAACCCTCAAAAGCAAAGCCGGTCAAGATCGGTGTCGGCAGGGTGCCGTACGAGCTGCCGTAGGTGACGGTTGCGGTGCTCGTCTCGCATTCGCCGCCGTTGGGGTCAAAGGTGAGGGTATATTCGTTCGCCGTCCAGGCAGCATATAGGGTAAAGCTGTAATCCGGCATTTTTGTAAAGGTGTACACATTGGTAAGCTGTTCGTCTGTACACCAGCCGGCAAAGTCATAGCCCACCCTGACCGGTACCACCGGCGGGGAGATGGCAGCTCCTTTGTAGCTTTCTATCGGCTCTGCGCTGCTGCCGCCGTTTGAATTAAAGGTAATAACGCGCTTTTCCCCCGTAGGTGTTGAGCAGAGCGTGGTAAAGGCGGTGTTGGCGCTTACCTTGTCAATGGTTATATCCCAGTCTGACGCGATGTATCCGTCGTACTGATTGATCAGATAATCCGTGTAATCAAACACCGGGATGGTGCCTTTTTTGATGATTTCCGTCACGGAGGGAATCGCATTCCCGTCGGTGGTGTAAAAGATATAGGTAACAACGCAGGAGTCATCCGTGTATTGGGCGGTGTAGCTGAATGTATTGTTTAAAAGCTGTGTCGCGAATGCGGTATCGATTTTGGCTCCAACCGGCTTGCCGGTTAAGGAACTGCAATCGGTCTTTAAATAGCGCGTAAAGGTCGTACCGGCAATCGCCGTGCCGGTATCGGCCAGCGCGGATAAATTAAAGTTTTCTCCAAACTTGGCGGTAAAAGATAAGCTCTTGGTGGTCCCGTTCGGATTCTGTACGCCGTCCACCGTGAGGGTGTATTCCCGCTCGGTCACGCCGAAGGTATAGGTCTGCTTGCCGGTGACGGGTGTTGCTGTTTGTGTGCCGTAGCCTGTATAGCCTGTGTACTTCAGGTTCGTATCGCCTGACAAATATCGGTTATACCCGATAAGTTCAAGGATTTCCGCCTCGGTGGGCAGTACCGGAACGACACCGCGGTTGACGCGCGCGGTCCATACAACATTATTGCCCACTTTAACACTGACATCATATTTTTCCTGCAGCTCTGTACTGGTCAGGTTGGTCCATACCAAATGGATGGTTCTGGTCAACCCGTTGCTGGAAAACGCCAGTTTATCCGACTT
This sequence comes from uncultured Eubacteriales bacterium, assembly GCA_964627535.1. Lineage (GTDB taxonomy): Bacteria > Bacillota > Clostridia > Oscillospirales > Acutalibacteraceae > UBA1447. The sequence continues at coordinate 47,861 of CAZVJW010000018.1, read as the reverse complement.
CCATGTGATGGTCAGGTCGCACTCCATATAACGGACATTATCCGGAACCGTTACCGTGACAACGCCTGTCGCTTCATTCAGTGTAAACTTGTTGTTGGAAAGGCTGTAATAGAATTTTTCCAGCCCGTATTCGTTAACCGACAGGTCGCCTTCCTTCAGATCCAAACAGTTCATATAGCGTATGCTGTCCGGCAGTTCAAGGCTTGTTACGTCCTTGATGAGAACTACATCATCCTCCGGCGGCTGGAGATAGCCGAAGTCATAGACATTAATTTGTACACCGGCCCAAAGCAGCGGCCACTGATGTTCATAAAGCGTCGGGTTATATACATATTTTTCGTTGAACGCCTGTGCTTTAAACTTTATTTCAAGGTAGATGCCGAACTCCAGATAAAGCGCTCCGCACATGACCGATGTTGTCTCGGCCTGCGAATTGCCCTGTTCCCGGACCGAATCATATTGGTAGAAGAAATACCCGAACAACTCCACATAGGCGCCCACCTCCGCCTCGATGCCGATACTGGCCAAATCGATGCAGAAGAGCCCAACCGCAAATCCAAACTTCAAACCGACGCGAATCCCCAAGTGACCCATGACATAGAACTGGAAGCTGAAGGTTTCGTCTATCAGGTCCATGGTGGAATTGCCGGCGGTCTTTGCCTTGATGGCAAACCAGAAGTTGTAGCGCGTACCGCTCATATATTCGAGGTTGCATCCAAGCGCCAGGTTGAGATTGACGTTGACCACAAAATCTATCTTGAACTCGTAGGCGATGATGCAGAGTTTGTCCACATGTCCTTTTTTCTCAAACAGGTTTTTTTCAACAAGGGTGACATAATCCGTTTCGTTCTTCAGCATTTCACCATAGGCCTCAAAGAGGTTTTGCACGCCGGCAGTGATTTCGCTTTCGTCTTGGCTCTCCATCAGGTTTCCGAGTTCATCGGAAATGTCGATGGTTTCTTCTTCCCCTTCCTGTTCCTGCAAGGTGATGACAGCCTTGAGACCGATGCCGGTGAAATTATAGACATCGATATTTGCGTTCATCGTATAGTCACTGATATAGGGGAAAATACCCCACCATTTCCATACAGCCCCGCCGTCGGCTGTAAAGGTTACCTTCACTTCCTCAACAAAGGTAGCGGACAGCTCGATGCTGATTTCGTTTTCTTCCCCAACGTCAATACCTATTACGCCGACTACACTCACAGCGATTCGAAGCCCCTTACCGAAATGCTGCGTATTGGTACTGATTTGAGCTGTAACTGTTATATCATTACTGTTACTAACTGCTCCCAGTTGTTGTAAATCAATATCCCCGGGATTTACCGCGGAACCGTCGGCATTTTTCATTATAAAGTTTTCGACACCGGTTATATTCTGGAAGCTGTCTGTTTGCGTTGCGGCATAGGCAAGGTAATTCAGCGCGTCCTGTGCAAAACCGCTCTCAACCGTCTGCGCCGCAACTTTCTGTTCAAGCTCGGGTACATTGGCATCGTCCAGCAGGACATTGCCGTCAACATCGTTCACTGTATAGTAGTCAAGCGTGGTGCCCAATATTTCCTCCGAAGTTGTCAGTGAAAAACTGACAGCAATACTGCCGCCGTTGACAGTTACGCTCACCACTTCACCGTAAACAACATCGCTGTCCAGTTCGGTTATGACAAGATAATCGCCGCTGTCCACGGTGGTCTGCGCAGTCAGGCCAAGCTCGGTATACTGCGCAAAGTCCAGGCTGCTTGTATTGGCTGTAAATGATCCGTTCGCGTCATAAACGGTCAGGTCCGCTTCCTCTATCGGCAGCGTATCCGGCAGCGCAAGCACATCCTCCGCGCTGGCGCTCATAAAACTGACCGTGGTGCCGTTGATGGCCGTGACCTCAACATACGCGATTAAATCGTCTGTATAATCGGTAGTCGTGTCACGGTCTTCCGGCTTCACATTGGTATAAATACACAGCGTATCGCCAACTTGCAGAGCTGCGGCGCCGGTATAGGTGAAGCTGCCGGTAACATCGATGTCCGTATTGCCGAGCACGGCAACGGCCAATTCGTCCACCGGCAGACCGTTGGACAGGATGTCGGACAGTTCACTGCTTTGAATGTATTTAAGATCATCGTTCAATACAATGTCGATAACCTCGTCTTTGGCAATCGTAAAGGTACAGATACGATAGGACGCCGCCCTGTCCGCATATGTCAGCGTATCGTCATTCAGCGTGAGCTGATAACCCGCGCCTTCTTTAAAGCCGCCGTCCGCGGTCACGGTGAAAACACCGTTGCCGCCGGTGACAACAAGATTGATATAATCGGAGTTGCCGATGTTTTCAAGCGTTAAGCCATTAAGTACGGCCTGCTCGTTTTTGAGCGGGTCGGAACACTGAAGGCTGAACGATAACGCCGGCGCCTGGTCGGTTAGTGTAAAAGTGTTGTCCGCGGCTTGCTGCCGGTTTTCGGTGGCCGCGTATTTTGCGTACAGCGTCAAATCCGCCATTATGGGATCCTCGGCATAGAACTGGTTATTCAGCTCGCTGTCCGTGAACCATCCGAGGAAAACAGCGTTATCCTTTGCAGGAGTAGGTACCGCTGCGATCAGATCGCCCTGCCTGACCCGGACAGCATCAACAGCGCTTCCGCCGTTGGAATTAAAGGTTACATCAAAGTAAGGAAGGCCGAGAAGCACATCCCAGCCGGCAATCTGCTTTTTCAGCAATGCTACATCCGCTTCGTCAATGAGGCTGTCACAGGTGACATCCGCGGCAATTTCGTCAATGCTGTTGCCGCTGCCTGCAATAAACCGCTTCAAAGCAAGAACGTCCCGCATGTTGATTTCGCCGTCGCTGTTGACATCCCCGTAAAGGATTTCGCTTGCGAAAACGCCGCTGGGTAATGCTGAAATAATCAGACATACTACCAAAAACAAGCTTAAGATACGTTTTTTCATATTCTCCTCCTAAAATTTGCTAAATAAAAAACAAGGATATCTTCACATATGTATACTAACAATTAGCTATTATATCTGTCAATCAATATTTCGCCCACATTTTAAACATATTTCGCCTTTGTGTTCAATAAGCATCCGAGTTGTAAAACAGTGTATATAAAAATAAAAAATAAATTTTCGGGTTATATCTTAAAAAGAAATAAGCCGCAAAAAACGAAAATTCGTTAATTGCAGCCGAACAATAAATGCTTTGTTTCAAGTTTTGGTTATTTGAATAGATTGATGTGCATTAGGAACCATATTGATTATTATTTCCGCCATATTTTCGGATGTTTCCACCATGCCATGTTCAAGCCAATTGCTAATCATACTGATACAGCCATCCCCGACAAACGCAGTATAATACCCCAGCAGCCTCGGATTTTCAAGAACAACAATTTCTTCAAAGTTTTTAAAAGCTTGTCCTTTTAAAATATCCCGCATATTGCAAACAAATTCTCTGTTGCCGTTTTTCCCGAGCAATACCGCGCTTATATCCGCGTTTGCTCTGACATAGTCAAATATATGAATCAACAGCGGTTCTGGGTAAGTCTCAATATCATTACATACCGGTTTGTTTACAATCGCCTGAAAATCGTGTGCCGCCTTATTCTCGAGTTGACTGACCAAATCGTGCACATCTTTGTAGTACCTGTAAAAGGTGCCGCGATTGATGTCTATATGCTCTGCCAGCTCTTTTACCGTGATCTCCGCAACCGGCTTTTGATGGATGAGTTCGATTAACCCCTGCCGCAACAGTTTCTTCGTTCTTTTCACCCTTGGGTCTTCATTTTTTGACATAAATTTCTCCTTGACAATTAACTATACTATTCTCCGTTCAAAAGACAGATAAAATGTATCTACATTTTTAATGCAGAATAGTATTAACTGAAAATTACTTTTCATTTAAACATTATATCCCTATCGGAGTAAAATATATGCGAACCCGTACATTTTGTAAGACTGATTCGTAATTATACAGTAATTATGTAAAAATTTGACCTTATAAATAGTAACATATATGGTCTCTGCTGTCAACTAATTATTGTTGCTAATGGGAATTATTGGTGACGAGTTTTACCTATCGATGGATATTTATAACAACCTCTTCTTAATAACTAAAAGCCCTGTTTGCATGCTGCCTTTAAACCCCGTTATCGAAAGGATATTGTAGTTTCTGTTTCTGACCGTTCCAATTAATACTAACAACCGATAAAACGCATTGAATCATATACTAATTTACTCATAAAAACCTAACTAAAAAATCCGCATAAAACCGCATAAATCAAAGCTTTTGCTTAATATTTATAGAGGGTTTTTAATCGTGAATTAGTATTTGCGGTCTTTTTTGCGCCATACTGCTTTGTCCTCCTTACCTTGCGACAGCAAAGCATCGTCGTCCGCCTTGTACAGCACAAAAAATCATAGCAAATCTAACAACGCTTTTCATCGCCGATTAGTATTAGGGCTGCCTCAACACGCTATAACAATCGCAAAGATGCAGCCGTTTTATCAAAATTTCATGTATTGAAAACCTCATCGTTTGCTTCGAACCAATAAGAATGCAAATTGAAACCCCCGGCCATTTTTGACCGGGGGTTTTGTGCTGCAAAATCAATTTAGTCAACCGTAATATCAAAGGTTTTTATCGCATCGTATGCGCCGTATGATGTTCCGTTCTTTACAAGCACCGATATCGTATAAGTGCCTGCTTTTCTCGGGGTCCATATGCATTCCTGATTAATTGAGTAGTCTTGCAGTTCCGATGTTCCCATCGCTTCATCGGAAACATAGAACTTGTAGAACAGGTCTTCGCAGTTTGAGCTGTTTGCCGAGGCGATTATATTAACCGGCACTCTCGCTGTTGCATTTGCGTTAAGCTCGTCTTTATTGAGGGTAATTACCACATCTTGCGCGATTTGGTCAGTATCGTCGTTCACGGTTACCCGGACACTCTTTAAGACTTCGTAGGAGCCTGCGTCTTCACCCTTTGCACGAACTACAATGGTGTAGATGCCGACGTGAGCAGGAGTCCAATCCAACGTATTATCGATGCTCCAGTCCTTTACAAGCACATAACCTTTGGCGTCATATCGCCAGAAGGAGTATTGTACCGGAATATCCCCGATCCCGCCGATTGCCGCATTGGCGGTAAATGTTACTTGATTTCCCTTTGCTACGGGGTTTTCAATGTTTGTATTTGACACAAGTGTTGCTGAGGACGGTTCTGTTTTGCTGCGGCTGACTTCAAGCGTTTTGAAAAATCCGTCATCATAATTGCCGCCAATCCTAACCTCATACTCTCTGTTTACAAACCCCTGAAAAAAGTAAGTTCCATACTTGTTAAAGGTATATTGAATATTGTCTGTTGGCTCAAACAGACCGGAGGTATATATCGGTACTCTGCCCGATTCGCTGATTTTATAATAGAAAGTACCGTTTGTGAAACTCGGGGTTATCGCAACGGTTTTCGGCAGAGAGTTATCTGCAATTTCAGGCAGGCTCAAACCGTCGATATTGCCGTATTGTATATTGGTATTCAATGAATACAATTGTACCTTTACATTCATTGTGTCCGAGGTTTCATCGTTGCTTGCGGTCAGCTGCACGGTGTAGATGCCCGGTTCCGCTGCCGATGTGTCCCATGAAAACTCATTGGAGCTTATTGATGTAATCTGTGGAGCGCTTTCTAACACGGTTGCATCAAACACAGTATTTGCGATATTGTTGCCGATTACCGTAAAGACCAGCGGTGAACTCGCTTCAATCTCTTCAATAACCATGCTTTTTGCATAATCTCCGTCAACAAGCACCTTTGTTATTTTTACTTCCTGTACTTCCGCAGATGTATATGAGTCCCTTATTTCGCCGGCGAATTTATTGCTGCTGTTCATAATTCTTACCGAAACGGTATAGGTGCTGCTCGCTGAAGTAAAGTCGTCAATGAAGAAATTGATGCTTCCGTCCGGCTGCAATGCCCCTGCGCTGCCTAACGTGTATGCTTTGGATAATACCCATTGATTGGATGAATTCTCCGGGAACATATCACCAGTAATCTTTTGATAGCTCCAAATCTGATATTTGTAATCGGCAGCCCAGCCCATGATGTTAACTTTGAAGCCTTCTGCCAACTTTGTTATGATTACGGTGGTTTTAATATATTGCGCAGTGAAGGTCGTATTTGTCGCCGGTACTGTCGGGGGAGCAAATGGTGACCATTCTTTAAAAACATAGCCTTCTTTTGTAACCTTTGGCGGCGTAAGTATTGTGCCGCATTGCATAGAACCGCTGGTGCCGCCTGTACCGCCGTTAGCGTCAAAGGTAATCGTGCAGTAGGTGGCGTTCGGTATATAGTTGAAAGTAAAGGTTATGTCGGCACGTTGATTGGTCCATGTTTGAGTGTCTGTGGGGCACGTATAGCCATTATAGCTGTTCTTGTTGGCGGTAACTGTATCACCCGAATTAAAGGTTATTGTCTCATTTTCCGAAAAATTTCCGTCTGTTCCGGCGTGTGTAATTGTTGCCGTATATGTTTTATGTACAAGCCCGTTGTATGCATCGTCCAGTGTGGTTGTCGCGACAGCGGAGGCTGTGGGGTTGCCCAGGTTTGCGGCCGCTGCGGAAAGCGCGTTTGAAAATGTTGTCCATGTCCCCGCTGTATAGTCCGATGACTGAAGACCGTAATTTGTATATGTTCGGATAGCCGTGCGGAGAGCCGTTTTGTTGGACCTTGTGATTTCCGTGTTAACAAGCATAATAATACAGTTCCACTTGGTCATGTTTGTTATGTTTTGTGCCCAGGCAGCAGCCTTCATTCTCATAAGCTGCGTACCGTCTGCCGTCGATAATGGTTGGCTATACACATTTACACCGGTTTGTCCGCCAAATTTTATGCCCGTTGATAAGGATTGCGGCAAACATGCACTGCCTAAATATGGTTCTGCATAGTCATTTCCGGTTGCTCCGTGATCACGAAATGCGTCGTTTTGCTCAAGGTTGGTATATAAAAAACAATCGTTCAGATATGTTGTTCCGTTGTTATAGTTGGTAATATAATAAGCAAACCATCCTTTCACTTGACTTAAATTGGTAATGACAAGCCCACAGGTTAAATTCGGAACCTGGTTAAGGTCCGAATACCGGCTTGTGTCAACGGTCAATGTCCCGGTCGGGCTGTTGCGAATAACTGTAAGTTGGTCGGCAGGGTCTGCCAAATAACCAATGTTAACCCCACCCGAATATCCTAACAACCAAGAGGAGTTATACATATTGCCGGTAGGCTCTGAAACAACACCAAGCAAAGGACAAACGTACATATCGGTATGTACACGAAAACGGTTCATTCCGCCGCTGCTAAACCCCTGCACACCGCTTACATAAGCAAACCCTTCCAACTTCGCTTTGTATATTGCAAAACCGACGCCATTGTTATATAGACCGTTTGCGACTCCGATAGGTTCAATTTTCGGCGCATAACAAACCGTATAGGCTATTGCGGTCATGGTTTGCCCTGCGACAGTATACGTTGCCGTCCATGTTAAAGTGCTTACCGCGCCTTGACTTAATCCGGACAACAATGTTCCTGATGTTATTGTGGTATTAACTGTTGTTGAGCCGGTGGTTGTACCCATACTGTAACTTGCCCCCGAACAGGCAATTGAAACAGCGGTTGCGCTGTCGCAATTAAAATAAACGGTTCCCGTTGTTTTAGCCTTGCTGTTATCAAGAGTTCCGTTTGAGTTGCTGTCAACATAGTATTGGAATGTTGTTGCTGTAGTTAGTGAAGGTGTTAAATAAATTGTTTCGGGCACATAAAAGGTGACCGCAGCCGGCAAAGCACCGGCTTGGCTGGCAGACTTATCTGCCGGAACCACTGCCTTAAAGGTTTTCGTACCAAGCCCTATGCCAACGCTTGAGACAACCATAACCATGACCAACAGCATACCCAAAAGTCTTTTTACGTTTTTCATAAAATTACCTCCATCAATAATGTTAAAGATAACTGTTTCTGAGACAAATCTTAAAAAAATATATTTATTTCGCTAAATGTATCATATTGTTTTCTAATTGTCAATTTTTTTTAGTAATATATTTTATCGTATGAATTTCAGGCGATTTGAAGATTCAACTGCCCCCTGTAGTAAAAGCTGATTTTTCAAACTACTCAACAAATGTCGAACAAGTTTTTTATACTAATCCCGATTATAAAACCTCTATGAAATCAAGCAAAAACCTTTGACAAATGGGTTTTTGTGCTGAATTTTTAGCTATGTTTTAAAAAGGGATTAGTATTACACTTCAAAAAGCCGGGGCAGGCACGAATGTGCCTGCCCAACAATTCACCCTGTATTTTGCGATATCATACTAAGCAAAAGCAATCAGCAACAAAATAATTGCAATAATAACAGCTGCAAGTAAAAAGGTAACCGTTGTTTTAATTGATCGGAGAGTCTTTGCTTGATTAATTATTAAAAATTCAATAATCTCCATGTCCGAAAGTTTTGTTTCCGCAATCCTATAGAAAAAATCAGTATCATTCGGGTTTTTGGCCCTGCGGCAGTTAACGCCTTCGGGCAAAGGCTGCCCCGACTCCAAAAGGAGTTCAAGCGCCATGTGTTCCTCCGTGGAAACCTCGGCTTCCTCATAAATACCATGATCTGATTTGTATTGCTGCAACATCTTTTTCACATCCAACGAAGTTCCGGACATAATGGTTACTCCTTTCAATACTCATGAATTTAAAATTCCCCACAAAGGTAATGACTTGCCGTACCCTTTTCAATTCCGCCAAAACTTCCGGTCAAGGCTTCTGAACTGAATCGCTTCCGCAATATGGGGTACCTCTATTATTTCACTGCAGTCTAAATCGGCAACCGTTCGGGCGACGCGCAAGACCTTATCATACGCTCTTGCGGAAAGCCCTAACTTTTCAAACGCCTGCTCGAGCAAAATCATGGCGTTCGGGGTAGGCCGGCAAAACTCTTTGGTCATTGCCGAATCCATGCGCGCATTGCAGGAAATGCCTGTGTCTTCAAACCGGCGCTGCTGAAGTTTTCTGGCGGCATTGACTCTTTTTCGGATTTCAGTCGAGCTTTCGCTTTTTTCATCGCTCGAAAGCTTGTCGAAGTCCACGGGCGGCACTTCCACATGAATATCCAGCCTGTCCAAAAGCGGCCCGGATACTTTTGCGAGGTAACGGGCAGCGGAGCCCTTCGGGCAGGTGCAGTCCTTTGTGGGATGGCCGAAAAAGCCGCAGGGGCAAGGGTTCATGGCGCAAACCAGCATGATCGAGCAGGGATAAGCGAGTGTGCCCGCGACCCGTGAAATCGTTATCACGCCGTCTTCAATCGGCTGGCGCAGAACTTCCATTGCGGTGCGGGAAAACTCCGGCAGCTCGTCCAAAAACAAAACGCCGTTATGCGCCAGCGAAATTTCGCCCGGTCGCGGTATAGTGCCTCCCCCCGATAATCCCGCGGGGGAAACGGTGTGGTGCGGTGAGCGGAACGGCCTGGCTTTTATAAGCGAAACTCCTTCGGGCAGTGTGCCTGCAATGGAATACAGTTTGGTTGTTTCCAGGCTTTCTTCAAAGGTCATATCCGGCAAAATGGAGGGCAGTCTTTTGGCGAGCATGCTTTTACCGGAGCCCGGGGGCCCGATCATCATCACATTGTGTCCTCCAGCCGCAGCCACCTCCAATGCCCTTCGCGCCTCAATCTGCCCCCTCACATCGCAGAAGTCAGGCACGTGGGGCGGTAAATCATATTCGTTATAATCGATTGAACTGACAGGTGCAATCGGGGAGAACCCGTTCAGGTGGTCAATCAGTTGGGAAACGCTTTTAACAGGATAAACAGTGATGCCGCGAACAACAGAGCTTTCCGCCGCGTTTGATTCCGGAATAAAGACAGATTTTATGCCTGCTTCCTGCGCTTTGATTACCATCGGCAAAGCGCCGTTGACATGCCGGACCTCGCCGTTTAACGAAAGTTCGCCGATAAACGCTGTTCCGTCCAAATCGCAGTGGAGCTGGCGGCTCGCGGTTAAAAGCGCTATTAAAATGGGCAGGTCATAAATCGGCCCTTCCTTGCGCTTGTCGGCCGGGGCAAGGTTGATGGTAATCCGGCTTACCGGATAAGCAAACCCACCGTTCTTGAGGGCGGAGCGCACCCTGTCGGCCGCCTCACTCACGGAGGTGTCCGGCAGCCCCACAACATCAAAACGGGGCAAGCCCTGTGAAAGGTCCGCCTCCGCCTCAACCATATAAGATTCCATGCCGTAAAGACCCATGCTGTTTACGCGTGCAAACATTGTATCTACGCCCCTTATCAGTTTTCGGTGATCGGTTGATATGCTTCTATCATCTAACGTCTAAAATCTAACATCTAGATTAACACACCAAGACCGAAAAATAAATAAAAAAATTTCAATAATCTTTGCAAAATAATTTTTATAAGGTATAATTGTTTTAATATTTTTAATAGGGGGTATGGAAGTGCAGCTTGAACTTAAACATAAAAATTCCGAATTGCTTAAACGCTTTTTCCCCTATTGCAAAAAATATTGGGGTTTATTGGTCATTGACCTTTTTTGCGCTTCTTTGACCACCGTCTGCGAACTGGTTCTTCCATTGATTGTTAAAAACATTACCGATTCCGGCGTTCAGGACCCGGCATCGCTTACTTTGCACAGAATTTTAACGGTTGTCGCCTTTTATCTTCTGCTGCGCGGTGTCGATGCCGCTGCAAGCTATTATATGGCTTCTGGCGGGCATGTTATGGGCGCGAAAATAGAAACGGATATGCGCAACGGCCTTTTCTCGCATTTGCAGGCACTCTCCTACTCGTTTTACGATAACACAAAAATCGGGCAGCTGATGTCCCGCATCACTACCGATTTATTTGACATTTCGGAGTTTTCCCACCACTTGCCGGAAGAAGTCTTTATAACGGCAATAAAAATCACTGTCGGCTTTGCCATTTTTGCCTCTATGAATATCTGGCTGGCGCTTATCATCTTTACCGTTTTGCCGGTCATGTATTTGATTACAAGACGTGTCCGGCTTCTGATGAAAACAACCTTTAAAGAGTCCCGAAACCAGATAGGGGAAATAAACGCCCGCACAGAGGACAGCCTCTTAGGCATCAGGGTCGTAAAATCTTTTGCAAACGAAGGCGTTGAAAAAGAAAAGTTTGACGAGGGTACACAGAAGTTTTTAAAAATCAAGCGCAAGAGTTACAGATACATGGCGAACTTTCATACAACCATGCGACTGTTTGACGGCGTGATGTATATCATTGTTGTGGCGATTGGCGCGGGATTTATGGCAAAAAAAATCACAACGCCGGGGGACTTTTCGGCAAGCCTGCTCCTGGTCGCCACTCTTTTGGGGTCAATCCGCCGCATTGTTGATTTCAGCGAGCAGTTTTACCAAGGCATAACCGCCCTTGACCGCTTCGCGGAAATAATGGATGAAATCCCCGAAAGCAAGGACAGCGAAAACGCCCGGCCAATCGATAACGTTATGGGGGAAATCGAGTTTAAAAATGTCAGTTTCTCTTATCCGGGCACAACAAAAACCGTTCTCGAAAATCTCAACCTTCATATTCAGCCCGGTGAAAATGTTGCGATAGTCGGCCCTTCCGGCGGCGGAAAAACCACGCTTTGCAACCTGATTCCGCGTTTTTATGAAGTAATAGAGGGCGAGATTCTTTTGGATGGTAAAAACATTAAGGACATCACGCTTTATTCGCTTCGTTCCCATATCGGCGTTGTTCAGCAGGATGTCTATATGTTCTCCGGCACCGTTTACGAAAACATAGCCTACGGCAGGCAAAACGCCTCCATAGAGGATGTGAAAGATGCCGCGGTAAAATCCGGAGCGCATGAGTTTATTGAACAGTTGCCCGATGGGTATGAGACTTATGTGGGCGAGCGCGGCGTAAAGCTTTCCGGCGGCCAAAAGCAAAGAATATCCATTGCCCGTGTATTCCTGAAAGACCCTCCGATTTTAATTTTGGATGAGGCGACCTCCTCGCTTGACAACGAGAGTGAACGCATCGTTCAAAAGTCGCTTGAACGCCTGGCAAAGGGCAGGACGACCCTAACTGTTGCCCACCGGCTTACAACAATCAGGAACGCCGGTGAAATTTTGGTTCTTACGGAGGACGGAATAGCCGAGCAGGGCAGCCACAAGGCGCTTATTGAAAAAAAGGGTATTTACTATGAGCTTTATAATATGTATAGTATTGATTAGAAAAGAAGTTGGAGCCGATTGAGAAGAAGTGGGAAAGAAGTTGGAGAACGAACCAAACATCTCAACCCCCCATCCTTCCCGACCACTTTCTGCGGTGAAGTCACTCTTCCCAACCAACCGCGTCTCCTATGCTTCTCAACCTCTTCCCGTGACGAAGTCACACTTTTCCACTTCTTTTCAAAATTAATTAGTAAAGGTTGTTTTATATGCTGAAAAATATCTCTCCGATTCTATCCCCCGAACTGCTGAAAACGTTGATGGAAATGGGTCACGGCGACGAATTGGTTCTCGGTGACGGCAACTTCCCCTCCGCTTCGGTTGCCCAAAGGCTTGTCAGGGCGGACGGCCACGGCGTGCCTGAGCTGCTTGACGCTATCCTGAAACTTTTTCCGTTAGATACTTATGTCAGCTGCCCCGCGGCGTTGATGGATAACGGCGACAGCGCGAACCCGCCCGCCATCTGGGCAACCTACAAACAGATTATTGAAAGCAATGAGGGCGATAAAGAAATCGAGCTTGTCGAGCGTTTCGCGTTTTATGAACGGGCGAAAAAGGCATACGCGGTTGTGGCGACCGGCGAAACGGCAATTTACGCGAATATTGTTTTGAAAAAAGGGGTTGTTGTTTAACGGTGGTAAACAATAGTTGGACGATGGCAGCACAGTAGTTAAACAATAATAAGTCCGTTCTTCAATCGTTTCACTATTGTTCCACAATTGTCGAACAACCGTTACACCAATTGCGACGGAGGTATAAAAAATATGGCAAAAACAAAACGAGTTCTCGCTTTTGACTTCGGCGCTTCGAGCGGGCGCGCGATTGTCGGCATTTTTGACGGTGAAAAAATCACCCTTGAGGAGATACACCGTTTTACCAATGACCCTGTCGAGGTGCAGGGAACCATTTATTGGGATGTTTTGCGGCTATTCCACGAGATTAAGCAGGGGATTATAAAAGCGAAAGCAGCCGGCGGTTTTGAGAGCATCGGGGTGGACACCTGGGGGGTCGATTTCGGCTTAATTGATGAGTTTGGCTGCCTGCTCGAAAACCCGATTCACTACCGCGACCTGCGTACAAAGGGCATGATTGAGGAAGCCTTCAAAATGATGCCGCGCGAGGAAATGTACGGCATCACGGGCATCCAGTTTATGGAGCTGAACACCGTTTTTCAGCTTTTGGCGCTTAAAAATTACCGTCCGCATATTTTGGAGCGGGCGGACAAGCTTTTGTTTATGCCTGACCTTTTTACTTATATGCTCACCGGCAAAAAGGTTACTGAATATTCCATTGCGACCACATCCCAAATGGTGGATTTGAAAACACGTGATTGGTCGGAGACGATTCTTTCGAAGCTCGGCATACCGGCAAGACTGCTCAATGAAATCGTTCCGTCCGGCACCATCGCCGCGCCGCTCAGCGGCGTGGTCTGCGAGGAATGCGCGGTGGAACCAGTGCCGGTTATTTCCGTCTGCGGGCACGACACGCAGGCCGCGCTGACTGCGGTACCCTGCGCCGAAAAGGACTTCGTCTTTATCAGCAGCGGAACCTGGTCGCTTTTCGGCACCGAACTCGAAGAGCCGATTGTCAACGAAAAAGCGATAAAAATGAATGTGACAAACGAAGGCGGCTATGGCTACTGCATCGGCTTCCTCAAAAATATAATTGGGCTGTGGCTGATTCAGGAAAGCCGCCGCCACTGGAACCGCAAAGGGAACGATTACAGCTACGCCGATTTGGAGCGCCTGGCGCTTGAGGCGGAGCCGTTCAAGTGCTTTATCAACCCCGACGCGCCGGAGTTCGTACCGCACGGCAACATCCCCGAGCGGGTGCGGGCGTTCTGCCAAAATACCGGGCAGTATGTACCGCAGAGCGTGGGCGAAATTGTCCGCTGCATCTATGAAAGCCTTGCGATGAAATACAGGGTGACCTTTGAAAAGCTCATGGACTGCACGGAAAAAGACTACCCGGTTATTCATGTCATCGGCGGCGGCACGAAGGATACGCTGCTTTGCCAAATGACGGCGAATTCCTGCGACCGGAAAGTGATAGCGGGGCCCATCGAGGCAACGGTGCTCGGCAACATCGTGGTTCAGCTCTTGGCGACAGGCGAGATCGAGAGCATTGCCAAAGCAAGGGAAATCGTCGCGCGCAGCGAGGGCGTTAAAGAATACCAGCCGAAGGATGTTAAAGAATGGGAGCAGGCATATATCCGTTTTTTAACGATAGTAGAATAGTAGGGCGGGGGCTTGCTCCCGCCGTTGACAAACAAGACTTTTGTGCGAAATTAAAATAACAATATAAAAACATCGAAAGGAAGATATTATGTATAGGGCAAAAATAGGAATCAGACCAATAATTGACGGGCGCTGGGGCGGCGTGCGCGAATCGTTGGAGGAAAAAACGGCGGCGATGGCAAAAGCGGCGAAAGAACTCATTGAGGCGAATGTTTTTTATACCGACGGCACACCCTTCGAGTGTGTTATTTCCCCCTGCACCATCGGCGGCGGAGCGGAAGCGGCAAAGTGCGCCGAGTTCTTCTCAACCCAAAATGTCTGCGCGACTCTTTCCGTCACCCCGTGCTGGTGCTACGGCAGCGAAACAATGGACATGGACCCGATGACAATTAAAGCTGTTTGGGGCTTTAACGGCACAGAGCGCCCGGGCGCTGTGTACCTGGCTGCCGTTATGGCGGCGCACGCCCAAAAAGGACTGCCTGCGTTTTCGATTTACGGCAGAGACGTGCAGGATTTGAATGACAACACCGTCCCCGCCGATGTTGAGGAGAAAATCCTCCGCTTCGCCCGCGCGGCGGCGGCGGTCGGCCAAATCAAAGGCAAAGCGTATGTCGGGTTGGGCTCGGTTTCCATGGGCATAGCCGGTTCTTACTGCGATGCCGCGTTTATGCAAAAGTATTTCGGCCTGCGCGCGGAATGGGTGGATATGTCCGAAGTCAGCCGCAGGGTTGAACTCGAAATATACGACCATGATGAGTTTGCAAAGGCGCTTGCCTGGGCGAAAAAGAACTGCAAAGAAGGCCTCGATATCAACACCAACCCCAAACCCCGCGAGCGCAAGGATTGGGAATGGGAGTTAGTCATTAAAATGACGCTCATCTGCCGCGATATCCTCATCGGCAACGAAAAACTGAATACTGTCAGCCCGACCGAAACATCCCGCCAAAGCGGCATTACCGACGGCTGGCACGAGGAAGCGCTGGGGCGCAACGCTATTTTGGGCGGCTTCCAAGGCCAAAGGCAATGGACGGATTTTATGCCGAATGCCGACTTTACAGAGGCAATCCTCAATTCATCCTTTGATTGGAACGGCAAAAAAGAGCCGCTCGTCTTCGCCACGGAAAACGACGGCCTCAACGGCCTTGCGATGCTTGCCGGCAAGCTGCTTACCGGCACCGCCAGCGTGTTCGCCGATGTCCGCACCTATTGGAGCCCCGAAGCGGTGGAGCATGTTACCGGCATCAAACCGGACGGAATAGCAAAAGACGGTTTCATTCATCTGATTAATTCCGGTTCCGCCGCGCTTGACGCGACCGGTATGTCCAAAGATGCCGACGGAAAAGCGGTTATCAAAAAATGGTGGGACGTGAACGACAAGGATATTGAGGCGATGCTTTCCGTTACCGAGTGGTGTCCGGCTGATATCGGCTATTTCAGAGGCGGCGGATATTCTTCCCAGTTTAAAACAAGGGCGCAGATGCCCGTTACGATGATACGGTTCAATTTGGTTGACGGCATCGGCCCGGTGCTGCAGCTGGCGGAAGGCTACACAATTGTTTTGCCGGACGAAATTCATGCCAAGCTCGACGAAAGAACAAGCCCAACCTGGCCGACAACCTGGTTTGTACCGAATACCAACGAAAAATGCGCGTTCAAGGATGTTTATTCCGTAATGGCGAACTGGGGCGCAAACCATGGCTCGCTGACCTACGGGCACATCGGCAAAGATTTAATTACCCTCGCGAGTATGCTGCGTATACCTGTCGCGATGCACAATGTCGCGAATGAGAACATCTACAGGCCGCATGCCTGGGCTGCTTTCGGCACCGGTGATTTGGAAAGCGCGGATTACAGGGCATGCAATACTTACGGGCCGGTGTACAGATAGTGGTCAGTGGTCAGCACAGCATGGGGGAGTGTTCAGAACATAGGTGTCCCGTTTAACCGGGGACGGGTTATTCAAAATTATATGTTATTACCGAGGGAATCGCTTTGCGGTTCCTTCGACCTTTTATAGAAAACCGTCGGATTTCTTGAACCCTTGGGTTGCTTTATTTATAATGGGTATTGACACTTAACGTGAATTTGGCTATAATACGATTGCATCGGATATTAGCCAAAAACAGGCGGGAGGAATACCATGAACTATATAAAAAGAGATATTGAAGAAGTAATCCTTGATGAATCAAAATATTTCTCTGCGATTTTGATAACAGGACCTCGTCAAGTAGGGAAGACAACAACGCTTCGCCAAATCAAGGATGAAGGCAGAAAATATGTAACACTTGACGATTTAGAAGCAAGAGCTATGGCAAAAAACGACCCCGAACTTTTTTTATCTGTGAACCCCGCGCCGGTTTTGATTGATGAGGTTCAGTACGCGCCCGAGCTGTTTTCATATATAAAAATCGCCATTGACAACGGTGCCGCCCCCGGTTCCTTTTGGATGACAGGTTCACAGGCCTTTCGTCTGATGGAGCTTGCGCAGGAATCTCTTGCGGGCAGAGTTTCAATTTTGCACATGTCTTGTCTGTCGCAACATGAAATATACGGCAGCGGCAAGCATACCCCTTTAAAAATCGGTATCGAAGATATCAGAGAACGGGCATCAACGGGTAAACGAACAGATATGCCCGGTATGTATGAGCGCATTTGGCGAGGAGCCATGCCGGGGATTGTCAGCGGCAAATATCCGAATAGCAACTCCTATTATTCGAGCTATCTGCAAAGTTATATTCAGCGGGATATCAGTGATATGATAGACCGGATTGACAAACTGCTGTTTGCCGATTTTGTTCGCGCCGCCGCTTGCCGGACGGGCCAAAT
The DNA here is from genome assembly GCA_964627535.1 of uncultured Eubacteriales bacterium. Taxonomy (GTDB): domain Bacteria; phylum Bacillota; class Clostridia; order Oscillospirales; family Acutalibacteraceae; genus UBA1447. The sequence continues at coordinate 30,569 of CAZVJW010000018.1, read as the reverse complement.
GCTGAATATTCACAGCATTGCCGCCGATGTTGGTGTGACCGATGACACGGCAAAACGCTGGCTTCTGCTGATGGAAAAATCGGATATTATTTTTTATCTCCATCCATATTCCAACAACCTGCTGAAAAGAACAATAAAAACACCGAAACTGTACTTTTTTGATACCGGCCTTGTTGCCTACCTGACAAAATATACTGCGCCTGAAATTTTGATGAACGGCGCGATGAATGGCGCTATACTTGAAAATTATACCGTTGCGGAAATCATTAAGAGCTATACAAACAACGGTTTGGAATGTTTAACGCATTACTACCGGGATAAGGACAGCCGTGAAATTGATATGATTATGGAAAGTGACGGTGAACTGCACCCGTTTGAAATTAAAAAGTCCGCATCCCCCGCAACGGAGCTTGCAAGTGCCTTTAAGGTGCTCGATTCCGGCAGCATACCACGGGGGTTAGGCGCAATTTTATGCATGAAAGAAGACTTATCGGCTATAAACAGACAAACGCTGATTGTGCCGATTTGGATGATATAATCACTCTTGCAAGACGCTTTGTGAAGTTGAATCATTATTACGAGCATGTTGCTCAAACGGTGCGCTGAACAATGTGCCGGATGAAAGCATCTACAGGTCGCATTCATGGGCGGCTTTCGGCACAGGCGATTTGGAAAGCGCGGATTACAGGGCGTGCAACACTTACGGGCTGATGAACAAATAAATAACAACACCGAAAAAAGAATAAGGGTTGTAGAGGCATTTGCTACACCCCTTTATCATTTAGCCAAGCCCTAGAAATCATGGGTATGCTTGGTCAGGAGCTCTTTTTGCAAAAACAAATTGTAGTCGGCTAAAACATAGCGCGGGACATTGTTTTTGAGTATAACGACTATTCCTCGCTCGTCAAACAAGCGCTCAACTTTTGAAAGTTTTGATTGGCTTCCGTTATGAAACGAGGTTATTAATATTTACATACATACAAATCAACTCCTTCGCCTTTATAGTGATAGTAAATAGGTGAAATACAACCTCATACTAATTCACGATTAAAAAACCTCTAAAAAATCAAGCAAAAGCTTTGATTTATGCTGTTTTCGCGGATTTTTTAGTTAGGTTTTTATGAGTAATTAGTATCAATTGATGAAAAGAGTGTTAGTCGCCGTATTTTTCGAAAACCAATGAGCACGAGAGAATCGTCTTTATACGACCCGATAAAAAGAGACCGTCTTAAATAAGGCGGCCTCTTACTTTGGTAAACACGGAAATTCTAGTGATTGTAGGCTGTAATAGATAAAATAGGCACCTTAATATGATTGCTTTCTTTAAGTTTCCCCTCCGTTAGAACCACATCCAAATGAAACCGAAACCAATAAAGAAAAGGATGTAATGCCACCATGCGCCGTACCACTTAGGATTGGTGCCAAAAACGCCCTTTTTCTCAGTCAATCCATTGTGTGCTGCATTTAGGTCATTCAGAGCATTGTCTACTTGTTCCTGAGTAACCGTAGCATTACCTGCAATGGTTTGTGCGCTATTCAGCGCGGTTTGAAAGGCGTCCCAACTGACATCGGTGTAGTTTCCCTTTTGTGTATCCTTAATAGCATTGATTTTGGCATTTAGAGCATTTTTGTCCGCCGTTTTCCATACAGCATACAGTTCTATGATAGCGCCGTTGACTACTGTTAAGTTGCTCACGCTCTGGCTATTAATGTACACCACGACTCCGCCTGCGGATGTTGCCCAACCACTGAAATAGCCATCCGCTTTCGTGAAGGCATTGGCATTGAGTGCCTTTGCCACGCCATATGTGTGTGAGGAATCCGCCATTGTACCGCTACCGCCGTTGGCATTATAGCGTACAGTGTAGGTGTTTACCTGCCACACGGCGTAAAGCGATAGCGCCGCATCCGTTGTGTAACTATCACCTGGTTGGTATTGCGCTATGACGGCTGTACTGTTTGTGGCCCAGCCCGCGAAGGTATATCCTGTATGGGAGGGTCGAGTGCTGTTGAGATCCAATGTCAAACCCTCAGTCTTTGTTTGCGCTGTGGGCGCACCGCTGCCGCCGTTGGCGTTGAAGGTGACGGCGTATGTGTTTCGAGGTAGGTCGCCGACCACAAACGCGAAGCCCTTAGCGAGGGCGAAAGTTTGCGCGTAGCTACCTTCGTTACCGTAAATGGTCGTATCATAGAAAGTGGAAAACGCTGAGTCACCGATATAAGTGACGCTGTCAGGGATAACAACGGCTGTCAGTTTACTGTTAAAAGAGAATGCCCAGTCGCCAATGCTTGTGACGCCGTTCAGGATAGTAACCTTTGCGAGTTTGGAACAAGATTCAAAAGCATAATCCCCAATTATTGAAACAGTGCCTGGTATGGTAATGGAAGTAAGGCTAACGTTGTCCTCAAATGCACATTTCCCAATGAATGATACACTGCTTGGGATGGTAACAGAGGCTTTTGTGGCAGGGTACTTAACAAGTGTGGTTTTATCTTTGTTATAGAGAATACCGTCTGCGTTGGAATAGTTTAGGTTGATCACATCCACAGTAATAGCTGTAAGTTTAACACAATTGCTAAAAGCATAAAAATCAATGCTTTTAGTTGTGCTCGGGATATTGACTGATGTCGCCGCACAGGGGACAGTAATGAGGTTTGTCTGGTTCTTATCGTAGAGAACACCGTCAATGCTTGAGTAGTTGGAATTACTCGCATCCACGTTGATTGCCAGCAAACTGCTACAACCATTCAGCGCGGAATATATGTTCGTGACGCTTGCCGAGATATTGATTGTGACTAAGCTCGTGCAACTTATGAAAAGCGTTGGCTCCAGTTGAGTAACACTATTTGGTATGGATATGACGGTAAGATATTCGCAACCTAGTAAAGCGCCTGATTCAATGACTGTTGTGCTGCTTGCGATATTGATCGATGTTTTCGCGGCGGGGCATTGCATTAGCGCGGTTTGATTTTTGTTGTAGAGAACGCCGTCAACGCTCGAATAGCTGGTATTACTTTCACCGACATTGATCGATGTAAGCTTATCGCAATAACCAAACGGAGCATGCCCAATGCTTACCACGCTGTCAGGAATCGTGATAGAGGTTAGTTTGGTGCAAAACGAAAAAGCACGATCCTTAATTCCGGTGACTGGATACATGTCGAGCATAGCGGGAATAGTGAGAACTCCCGCTGCAGAAGTGTCACAACCGGTAATCGTGGCATTGCCGCCGGTGACTTCATAGGTGTAAATACCGCTGGTTTCCGCACTCGCATCAATTGTACCAACCCGCGTGCCCCCCCATACTAATAACACCGCTAACAGAATCGCCAGTGCCCTTTTTGCCTTTAACATGCTAATACCTCCCATATTTTTTATCTCGTTTATAACGAGTATTGCGCAAACAAAATTGATTAAAATATTTCATTATTTGAAAGATTAACATATTATTTTCTAAATGTCAACTAATTAAATATACAAATACACCAAACCAAAACATCAAAAGGGTACACTGATAGTAAGGGTTGGTGATTGAAATGGTTGACATAGGTGATAAGCTGAAGGGGCTCCGTATTGAAAAGCATATGACTCAGCAACAGGTAGCCACACACGCTAAAGTGACAAAGTCCGTAATATCAGCTTACGAAACCTCAACACGCTACCCATCTTATGATATTTTGATAAAATTAGCCGCGTTATTTGGTGTCAGCACCGATTATTTACTTGGAGTGGAAAGCACCCGTTATTTTGATGCAACGGGTTTGACCGAAAAAAACATTGAGCTGATATCAAATTTAATCTCCGCACTTAAGGGCTTTTGATTTTACTTTTGATATAACAAATAGCATAAGTTATCAATGGGCTACCATGACGATAACTTATGCTATTAAAGTTTAATGACCGGTGGGAAATCTCGATTTGATGTTTTCTGGTTGAACAATATCGTGAATGAAACATTTACTGTCTTTATGCTATAGCTACTTTCGGTTTTTAACATCCGGTTTGTCATTGGCTGCTATATATTGTCAATCGGCCGCGAAAGTCAGTTTGCTCCAGTCAAAAAGGGTGCCGGGATCTGATCTTTGAGGGCTGTATTCACAATGGCCAATCACATGGTTTCTGTCTGGAATAATTTTTGGGTTGCGCACAAAAATATCGTTTAAAAGATTGTTGAGCGAGTCATATTGCGCTTGTGTGAAACCGATACTGTCGGAGTCAATCTTTTTATAATCGGTTTTCGTGATATAATCTTTCATTTCATCATAAGTGCCGATTCCCAGCAGTTCTATCCCGATGGAGCGGGAATTCATGTTGTCGGTAAATTCTTTCCATGTTCCTTTTCCCGCGTGCCAGGCATTTCTCGCCTCGGGGATACAGACATAAACCAACCCTTTTCTGTCAATGAGATAGTGAGTTGATATATTGTTTTCAATAAAGATACTTCTGATGTAATTTATATTATACGGATCGTCCGGGTGGCTAACAACCGCACTCATAAAATGAATAACAACATGTGTAATTGCTTCGGTTCTTTCGGAAGAGTATTCCTCCACAGGCAAAAAATAATCAATATCATCCTCGGAAGCTTTTATTTCGGATGTCTCCGTAAATTCGTTTGTTTTGCCGGTGCAGGATGTTAATAAAAAGAAGACCAAAACAGTTGCAATTATTTTTATTATAATTTTTATAGAAGCACCTCCTTTACTTAACCCGAGTAATCTAGTCAACTAATACTAATTACTCATAAAAACCTAACTAAAAAATCCGCACAAAGCCTAATAAATCAAAGCTTTTGCTTGATTTTTTAGAGGTTTTTTAATCGTGAATTAGTATAATCAGATATACTCCCTATAAAACTCCGCGATATATGCCTCAACATCCTTGCGGGTTCCCCTGTACGGTCCGGGAGTTTCCATTTTGACCGAAACCGTCGCGGTGGCGTATAGCAGAGAGTCTTTAATACGATGTGTCAGCCGCTCGTTAATATAAGCGGCGAAGGTGGTATCTCCGCGCCCGGTTCTGCCGCTGAGATTTCTTGATTTTATTGGGCATGTGTAAAATTCTTTACCGTCATATATCAAGACCTCGGTGTTGTGGGTAATCATAATTTCTTTGGCGCCCCAGCTGAAAAGCATTTTTGCGGCCTCTTTACGGTCTGTCAGCCCGGTCATAATCTCCGCCTCAGCGGCGTCGGTTTTAAGGTACGTGATAAAGGGAAGCATTTCCTCTTTATCCGCCCAGTCCTTAAAAAACAGAGAACCGTCGGCGTTGTTCCGGTTGCGCAGGCACGCCTGCACATCAACGGCAACAGCGCCTTTTTTTGAAAGGGATTTCATCATATCGTTATCGAAATCCCCGAAAATAAGTCCCGCAAAATGATAAATGTCAGCGCTTAGCCCTTCCGGTATATCATCAATGGTGAACGGGTCGCCCTGGCTGGTGCAGGCGCTGATGCGCCTTTCCTTCTCGGGGGTAAGGTATTGGTTCATCATGTCGGTGGAGTGCTTTGATGTGATGAGGTAAACATCCTCCTTCGGCAGGGTAAAAGCCTTCATACGGTCAATATCTTGCGGGGCGACCTTTGTCAAAGCTGCAACCTTGTGGCCGAGCGCATAGGCGGAAGCTGAGGAATACAGCACGGCTCCGCCTTCTATTTTTGTTTTGCTGCCCAGATAGTCGGTGTCGGTATCCACGGTGATATGGCCGATGATAATTGATTCATAATGTTTCATTCTTCTGTCTCCTGCCTATTTAATAATTGTTGCAAACAGAATAGCACTGCAATCTGCATATTGTCAACCGGCAAAAATATATACACGGTCAATCGATAATAAATTATCGGTAAACGATAATTATTTGTTGACATACGGTTCATATGCTGCTATACTATTCTCGAGGTGGAAAAAATGAAATATAAAACATGGTTCCCGAAGCTCCTGTTCGGGTTAACTGTCACGGCAATTGTTACAGGCATAAGCTTAGGAATTACCCTTCCCTGGATTTTGCGGGCGTATCTGGACTATCTCAAAGACAGCACAAATATTAACGGCTTGCTGGTTTTGATGTATTCTTCCTATGTGCCATTTATGGTTATTTGGGCGGCGGTGTTCAGGCTTTGCAGAAACCTCGCCAATGACCGCCCGTTTTGCCAAAACAGCATTTTTAATCTCAAAATTATCAGCGGCTGCGCATTTATCGATTTTTTGATTTTCGTTTTAGGTACGATTATTTATTTCCGGGTAGTGTTTTTAATTCTTGCCGGTGCGTCGCTTATGATTTCTGTTATCTCGGCGATTATTAGAGAGCTTGTTATACGGGGAATAGCATTGAGCGAAGAAGTCGAGCTGACAGTATAACTTGGGAGGAGAAGAAGCGAATTGATTTGGAGAAGAAGTGGGAGCCGATTGAAAAGAAGTAGAGAAGAGGTTGGAGAACGAACGAAACATCTCAAACTCCCATCCTTCCCAACCTCTTTCCGCAACGCAGTTGCACTTCTCAACCTCTTTTCAAAAAACGTATCTCCTATGCTTATCAACCTCTTCCCGTGACGAAGTCACACTTCCCAACTTCTTCTCAATAAAAAAGGATGTGTATACCATGGCAATTATTATAAATTTGGATGTCATTATGGCGAAGAGAAAAATCGGGGCGACTGATCTTTCCGAAATGATCGGGATAACCCCCGCAAACCTTTCGATATTAAAAAACAATAAAGCAAGGGCTATCAGGTTTTCAACACTTGACGCAATTTGCAAGGCGCTCGACTGCCAGCCTGCCGATGTGTTGGAATATAATAAGGAGGACAAGTAAATGGAAACGAATATTATTAATGAAAATAATCCCGGCGCGCAACCGCCGCCGGTTATCCCCGCGCCTCCCCAATACTATGCGCCGCAACAACCCCCCGCAAAGAAGCTGCCGGTAAAATTTGACAAAACAGACAGTATCTTTTCCGCGTTAGCGTTGGTTATCGGTTTTCTATTTTTTCAGTTTATCTTTTTCGGCGGTCTCGGTTTCGGTGTTCCGCTTTTCTTTATTGCTGCATACGCGGGAGTAATGTTTTACGGGTTGAAAAGCAAAAGTATGGATATAAAAAAAGGCGCGCCGCTATTTATCCCGATTGTACTGCTGATGCTCTGCTTTGTGCTTTTTGACAATCAAGTATTGGGTGTTTTGAACCTCGGCTTTTTGTTTTTTCTGACCACCTTGCAGTTTATGGCCATGTTCGGTGTGCGGGATCATGAGAAGCTTTCAAAAGGCGTACTGTTTGACTTTTTCGGTGGATTTGTCGGCAGACCGTTGGTGAACCTGGACAAACTCTTTGTTATAACGGCCAAAGGCACAAAAGACGAAAAAGGCAAGCGGCTTTTCTTTAGAATTATGCTTGGCGTTATTATTTGCATCCCGCTGCTTGCCATCATTCTTTCGCTTCTTTCAAGCGCGGATTTGGCTTTTGAAGGCGTCATGAAAAATCTGACAGATTTCATCGGGGCAAGCATTTGGGAGTATCTCGGTAAATTTATGTTGGGCTTTATGGCTGCTATTCCTCTCTTCGGCGCGTTTTTTGCCTTCCGGTATAAATCCGGCAAAGGTTCCGTGAAAATTCCCGATATTGCAGGGAAGCTGGACCATGTTATTGCCTACACGGTTTTATCGATTGTCAACGCTGTTTATTTCTTCTTCCTGTTTGTGCAGTTCAACTATATGTTTTTGGCTTTCCGCGGTGAACTGCCCGGGGGCTTCATCTATTCCGATTACGCGCGCAGAGGTTTTTTTGAGCTTGTTGCCATTGCGGCAATCAACCTGGGCATATTGACTGTTTTTTATCTGTTCACAGCGCGAAAAGAAAATAAACTTTCAAAGGTGCTGAAAACTTACCTGCTTACACTTTCATTTATTACGGTTGTAATCATAGCCTCCGCGATTTCAAAAATGGTAATGTATATGCAGGTGTTCGGGCTTACCCAGCTTCGGGTCTATACCTCCTGGTTTATGGTTTTAATAGGTGTACTGTTTATGTTGGCAATTGTTAAAATTATTTCCAGAAAATTCAATGCGGTTAAAATCATCTGTATCTTTTTCACCGGTTGGTTTTTAGCGCTGAACTTCGCGGGCATCGACGCAATGATTGTAAAATACAACATTGCAAAGAGTGAACAGGATAAAAGTGTTTCGCTGGATGTGAACATGTTCGGAAGCCTTTCGGATTCAATGGTGCCGGAAGCCATCGGGCTGCTCGACAACGGTGATGTTGTTGTCAGACAAAACACAAAGACGATACTCACTGCAAGATATGACAAGCTGAAAGAAAAAAAATGGCAATCCATGAATTTGGCGGTTATTGAGGCAAATAAACTGCTTGATACAAATAAAGATAAATACTATATTGTCTATGATGAAAACAGATACGGCGCACCGGGAACAGATAAAGAAATGATAACCCGTTATTTTCCGAATATACCGAAAATAGAAAGCTGTGAATGGTATTATCAACCGACATTTTCGCCGGACTTTTTCAGCACGGCAAACAACGGCACCGTACTCTATGGTTATGCTGTTTTAAACGAGGAATATTTCAATCAAATTATCACAGAATACGAATGGACCGTATATTTTGAGTATTTTAGCAAATGGAACATGGCCATGAATTATTGGACCGACATCCCGAAAAACGGCAATATTTTTGAAAGCCAAAAATATACAGATGACCAGGTATGCGGCAATTCATCGGAAATGATTCTTGACAAAAACAATAAAAGACTCTATTTTTATATGGATAGGTGATAAAATAGTTTTAGGATGCTATAATTTAGAAAGATGATATGATGAAGAAAAATGTTCGAGGCATATAGGAGGTCAGGAATATGATGCGGTCTTTATCCATAACGCTTTTTATGTTTGTGCTTTTCTCCTGCTTTTTAATCGGTTCGAGTTCCTCCCTGGCAACTGGAACAGGCGGTTACTGGCAACAAACCAAGTTTAGCACCGCCCTTGCCGGTGAAACGGAAAACACGGAAAACACGGTTTCAGAAAGCTCGGCTTCTGTGATAACCAAAGCACCTTGGGTGGGAGATGTTTTTAAATCAACAGCTACGTGGTCGCAGCCACCTGCCATATGTTACCCGAATGAGCCGGTGAAACTTGTTCTTACAGTTAAAATCGATGAATATACTTATAACGGAAAAAATGATGGGTATATTCACAACGGGCTTAATTCCGCGGACAATTTGATTAATGCGACCATAGATGTTGAAGGGTTGGCACCGGGGTCCGGAACAGCAAGCAGAGTGAAATTCTTGACCGAAGACGGCAGATACTACGCAAAGTGTATCGGCGCAAACGGTGTTCAAACGGTTCCCTCGGACACGATGGTCGGTTTCGCAAAATTTCCATCCGGCTACACCGCGGGACAAAAGCTTGCAATTTATATTTTCTCAAGAGCCGGTAACGCCGTATATCTTTATGAATGGGTTAACCCGGAGGAACAGCCACAAACCGGTATTCCCGACGCATCTGGCGGATCGATTGCGCCATTGACACCCGGAACAAAGATAGAAGTTGACTATGAACTTTTGATCGGTGAGTGCGAGGGTGAGGTAATAATCCAATTTGAAAACGGTGAGGAAGAACCGGTCGTTGATTTTTTCGGATCCAAAAGGGTAGAAATTCCCCGTGGTGCAACAATCAAAACAGGCGGAGACAGTTATGTAACTTTTCATCTGTACCCCGGTAGCGTGTATGAATCCGGGAAAACAGAATTCACACTCGGCCCCCGTTCTTCTGTGAAGCTTGCAAAGCAGGAAGAAGCGAAAGGATTATGGTCGACTAACAGCGGAATACTGCTCATGAACATCAAAAATAACCTGAATCAAATGATTACAGAAGGAACATTGGATGTCACCATGAACCAGGCGGTGGCCGGGCGCAAGGGTACGATAGCGGTCTTTATAGAAACCGAAGGCGTATCCACCGTTAAGGTGCTGGAAGGAAAAATCACTTTTACCTCAAAATCGACAGGTAAAACCATTGATGTGCTGCCCGGTGAAACGGTTTCTGCCGACAAGAACGGTCTGTCAGAAGTTACAAAGTTTATCATTGAAGATGAGTTGGAAAACTTGGGAAAAACAATATCCAAAAAGTACGCAGCAGGAATAAAACAAGCTGTCAATGACGCGAAAGAATCAAGCGGTTTGCTAGCCGGCGTTCTTTGGGTTGTCTTTGGTTTTTTTCTTGCCGGATTGGTTTGTGTGGTTCTATATATCTATTTTAAAAGGAAAAAAAATACCCCAATGTAATCTGTTCAAAGGCGATATTATTCAAATTGGCGGCTTTACAGTCAGCCTATAGAAAGATTACCGAAAAATAACCCCGGATGGCAAGTTGCAGCCTCCGGGGTTTTTGTATTATCAACAATCGAATTTTATTTAATGTTGGCAGCAAAGCTTTTCGCGTATTCGCGCACCTGCGCCAGTTCTTCCACACTTGGCACAAAGTTGACGCGTACGCCTTCGCCGATAACATTGAGCTTTAAACCCTTGAGCCGGTCAATGAGCATCGGCACACCTTCGCCGCTCCAGCCGTAGGAGCCGAAAACGCTCGACGGCTTACCTTTATTGATGATAGCGTCAATCACACAGGTGACATCCCACATCGGTTTCAGCGCATCCCTGTTGATGGTGGGCGTACCGAGCAGAAGACCGTCGCAGGCATCAATTTTTTCCTTAATATTGGCAAGGCTTTCGTCAAGAACATTGATGATTTCCGTTTCAAAAGCGAATTTACTGTTTAAAACGGATTGGAGTTCTTCCGCCACCCTTTTGGTGCAGCCATAAGCGGAAACATAAAGCAGCAATATTTTTTTAGCGGCGTTGTTCTTTGCGGCAGACATGCTCCATTCGCGGTATTGTCCCACCGCTTCACCAATGCTTTTGGTAAGAACCGGTCCATGGCTGGTGCAGACAAATTCCGCGCCTAAATTCTCCATTTTGGCGATGCCCGCCAGAACGAAGGGCTTGAAAGGTCCGAAAATAGCGTTATAATAATCTTTGAATGCCTTCTTGTAATTTTCGGGGTAGGTTACCTTGGTGTCGAATACACGCGGTTCGCAGTAATGGGCGCCCAGAAAGTCGCAGGTAAACAGTGCCTTTTCCTCTTTGCACCAGGTGAACATGGAGTCCGGCCAGTGCAGCAAGGGCGCCGATATAAAATTAAGCGTAATACCGCCCAAATCCAATTCTTCGTTATCTTTGGCAAGAAGCGCTTTGTAAGGGGCGTTGATGATGGCGGCAAGATATTTGTGCCCCGGGTTCGTGGCGATAACGGTGATTTCGGGGTTCAGTTCCAGCAGTTTTTTAACGCTGCCGCTGTGGTCGGGTTCGGTATGGTTTAAAATAAGATAATCTATCCTGCCGATATCGGTTACAGCGGAAATGTTTTCGATGTATTCGTCAAAAAAAGACAAGTGAACCGTTTCGATTAAGGCGGTTTTTTCGGTGCCCTTTATGAAATAAGCATTGTAAGAAGTGCCGTATTCGGTTTGCATGATAATATCAAACACACGGAGTGCGGGGTTTTGCACACCGACAGAACAAATATTTCCGGTAATCTTAACTGTACTCATATTTTTCCTCCGTATTTACGCAACATATCGCTGCTGTTTGGCACAAAAAGAGATAAGCAAAGCCGCTTGGCGCATAGCACGCTAAACGGCATTTGCCGCGGTTTTTTTGAAATGCGCTAAAAAGCGAAACGATTAGATTTCGGTAAACATATCTTTCCCTAAGCCGCATTGAGGGCAGGTCCAGTCATCCGGAAGGTCCGCAAATGCTGTGCCGGGGGCAAAACCGTTGTCCGGATCGCCGATTTCGGGGTCATAGACATAGCCGCATACACATTCATACTTGCTCATAATAACATACTCCTTTAAATTAATTATTTCTATAGTTCGGTTTTCCAAAGCCCGTGCAGATTGCAGTAAGCAAACGCCGCAATGGCTTCGTCTCCGATAACCGAGAAAGTTGTTTCGGGTTTTTCGCCGGGGGACAAGCTCTTTCTCTGCCCACCCTTTTTCGTCTCAAGATATATCCATTGAATAGAATGTTCTTCGGTCATGGGATGCGGCACGCTGCCCACAGCGACCTGAACCGTATCGCCGGCAACCGAAATGACAGGGAGATGCTTTTCAACAGCGGCTTCAACAGTGTTCGGAATAAGCTCCTCCATTGGCTGGCCGCAGCAGATGATCTCCACCTCGGAATCGTGAATCATGCCGACAAGATTGCCGCATATACGGCAAATGTAGAATTTTTGTGCCCTGCTCATTTTTATAGCCTCCCGATTTTTATATTTTTTGTTTGTCTTGGAAACATAAACAATGCGATGATTGTTGCAAGCTTATTCGAAACCGGATGTAAAAGAATGTTTCCGAAAACAATATATCACAAGGACTGGCTTTTTGCAAGCAAATACCTTATAATAGTCCTGCAAATGATATGAAGATTTATGAAGCTTTTGCCAAAAAGAAAGGATTTGTTATAAAATGAAAACAATTCGCTGGGGAATTATCGGGACAGGCGATATTGCGCACAGATTTGCTCAAGCCTGCAAAAACACCGAGGGGGCCAGCCTTGAAGCGGTTGCTTCGCGTGATAAGGAAAAGGCCGACAAATTTGCCGACGAATTTGATATCAAGACCCGTTTTGGCAGCTATGAGGAAATGGCGCAGTGGGACGGCATCGACATCGCCTATGTTGCAACGCCCCATGCCACACACGGACCGTTTGCGATGCTGTTTATGAACCACGGAAAAGCGATTCTTTCCGAGAAGCCGATAACCGTCAACTGCAACGAGCTGCAGAAGATGATTGACTGCGCAACTGAAAATAAAGTCTTTATGATGGAGGCCATGTGGGCTCGCCTGACCCCCGGAACAATCAAGATGCTTGAAGTTGTTGAGTCCGGCGCGATTGGCAAGGTTAAAGGCATCCAGGCGGCTTTTTGCTACGATATGTCCGATGAGCCGGGCCATCATGCCTTTAACCCCCTTTACGGCGGTGGGTCCATTTTGGATGTCGGTTGTTACTGCCTGAGCTTTGCTTCCTGGCATATGGACACGCCGGTTGTTGACATTGTCGCGGAGGCGGAACTGGGCGTCACGGGTGTTGATGTGCATTGCTGTTATCTGATAAAATACGAAAGCGGCGCGATCGCTTCCCTTACCTCCGCAATGATGCTGAACAAGCCGGGGGACGGCTATATCTTCGGCGAAAAAGGGTATATCAAAACGAAAGACCGGTTTTACGCGCCTCAGGAGTTCACGGTGTATATAAATGATCAAGAGCCGCAAACCTACAAATGCCCGTTCCTCGGCAACGGCTTTGAAGAGCAAATTCTTGAATGCAATCAGTGTTTAAGAGAGGGCAAGCTGGAAAGCGACATTATTCCGCATGCCCAATCCATGAAAATAATGAAGCAGATGGATGAAATCAGAAAAAAAGTCGGTGTGAAATATCCGCTGGATATAGATTAGTGGTTAGTGGTTAGTGGATAGTGTTCAGCAAGGGCGGTCGGTGTTGACCGCCCTATCTTATAATTATCTTTACACCGGTATTTTTTTCTTGACAAGTATCTATCGAAAGCTTATAATTTCCCTTGCAGCAAAGCAAAAAATCGTTTGGGGGCGTAGCTCAGCTGGGAGAGCGTACGGTTCGCATCCGTAAGGTCGAGAGTTCGATCCTCTTCGTCTCCACCAAAAAGACAACTCCTGCCGTATCAAGGCAGGGGTTGTCTTTTTGGTTACTCTCCGGAGAAGTTCGATCAGGGCTGCGCTCAGTTGGCGCGGTATTAGGCGTTATCAAATAACGTGTTTAAAAAATACAATTACTTCTTTTTGATTTGTTAACTTGAAGAGATCAAGTTTTCTTCTGAAGCCCTCAACTAAGTTGAGCTTTATAGATTTATGCTTGAACAATTTATTTAATTTTTTGTTGTCGGTATACTGATAATCGTATCCATAAGTATTTAAAAATATGATAATCTGAAAATGAAGCAATTGCATTAAATCCCATCGATATCGGTTTTCTTTAGGATTTATGCCAGCCAAAAAATCATGTAAATCTTTTGGAATTGTGTGGCTCACAAATTCATCATATGAGGGGAAAGATTGTTTAATATTAATTGTACTACATATAGCTCCAAAACAATCATGAAAGAAATGATCTTTTTGATGGCTTTTATCATAATTATTATCTATATCAACTATCAAGTCAACATATTAATATGTTTTATTCAACACAAAATTTAAATTGAACAACCAACATTCCCTTCCCGAAACATATTTCTGTCTATAATTATTAGATTTAAGGTTTTTCAACTATTGCTTTCAAAACTCTAGCATGTTATTCTTATATTCAAGAAATTGTAATAAGGCACAAAACGGATTGCTGGCAAACGAATGTTATAAGATTTTGTCATGAATTCGTTTCTAATTTGTTCACACATAAAACATTAATTTGGAGAATTTATTATGATTAAAAAATCAGCTGAAATGGGGTTTTGTTACGGTGTGCGCGAAGCAGTTGAAAGTGCCTATGCACTTAAAGAAAAAATTTCTAGCGAACATGAGGTATATCTTCTTGGCGAATTGGTTAATAATAGTAATGTTGTTCGTGATTTTCAAGATGCAGGCTTTTTCTTAGCACGGGATGTGTCTGAAATACCAGACGGATCCATCGTAGTTATTCGAGCACATGGAGTTGGTCGTTCTGTTTATGCAGAACTCAAAAAAAAGAATGTAACCATTGAAGACTTCACATGCGTTAACATCAGAAGAACTCACAAAATTGTCAATAAAATGAGTTCAAAAGGCTATGATATAATAGTTATTGGCAAACATGAGCATCCTGAGGTGGTTGGTATAAAAGGATGGTGCAATGATTCTGTTTATATCGTAGAAAATGAATCCGATTTGACTGCACTAAATCTTTCTGAAAATGTCTGTGTAGTAGCCCAAACTACCATCAACAAAAAAATGTGGGAGTATTTAATTAGCCTGATTTTAGTTAAAAACTCGAAGGCGAAAATTAAAGACACATTATGTAATGCAACTGAACAAAGACAATTTGCTGCACAAAAGCTTGCGCTAAATGTTGATATGATAATTGTTATTGGTGACAAAAAGAGTTCCAATTCCCAAGAGTTGTTTAACTGTTGTATGGAATATAATAAAAAATCATTTATCATCAGCTCTTTGGCAGATTTATCGGATATGGAAAATAGTTCCGAGTTGGCAAAATGTCTATCTAGTTCTAATGAAATCGGATTAACGGCAAGTGCATCCACACCAGAAAATATTGTTAACGAAGTTTTTAATTACTTAACATTTACCAATTTTTAATAAACCAAACTTGAAATCGAAATAAGATACGAAGTCTTATAGATAAATTTTCTAAATATAGAAATAGATGAAGCATTAGTAGCTTCATTTGGAAATGAATAAAATCATGACTCTGTAACTGCTTAAAACCCGCTCTTTTATTGAGCGGGTTGTCCGTTTTATGGGTTTCATATATGAATAACAATTTTCATGCACTATAAAAGTGTAGTCAGTTTATAATTTTTCAAAAAACAATACTTTCGAGGGCTCAACATTTAAATAATCAATCTTTAATATATTTTATAATGAATTTAACTGAAAAGGATAATCCAAAATCATATGCTAGAAAAAGAAATTGAATTGCTATAAAAATTAAAATTAATAAATAGTTTCTGTTGTCAAATTGAGTTAATAAATTTTTATTCCCAAATAACTTGACAACTGCAAATAATCCTAGGAATAATATTAAATTCATTATTATGAATCTAAGCGAATATGAAATATATATATTTTTAATCCTATCTAAAAGAGATTTTAATACGCTATAAAGTCCAAAAAACATAGCAAACAAAATGGCAATTTGTTTGTTTGGTAAAACAATAAATAACAAAAACACTGCGGCTATATAAACCAAAAGACAGGTTAAAAAATCATATCTTACTGCCAATAAATAAATAATGACTCCTGCAACGGCAAGCGAGTATACCCGTATAAAAGGTAATATGCTGCCTAACGCCTCGATAAGTACTAACAAGGACAATAAGATTGAGCAAACGCTAATTTTTTTAATATTCATGTCATTTATTAACAAGAATCGCACAATGCATCACATAAACATTCACCGCATACACCTGCAGCGCAACACCCTGCTCCTGCAGCTCCTGCTACTTTAGCATCGGTCTTTCTTTGATTTTCTTGCTGAGTAGCTGTGTTAACTTGGCTTTGTAAATTTAAAAAATCTCTCCGATATGTTTCATTGTTGGGCTCCATTGCTAATGCCTGCTGTAAATATGGCAAAGCATCCATTGCCATTCCTTTCCCCCAAAGTGCAACCCCATATAAATATCTCCAATGTGCGGTACTGCTGTCAATTAATCTCAACCTTTGGATTGTTTCCTCATATCTTTCGTTTGCAATTAAGACTTGAATCTGTAAAAATGGCGAAGTTGTTTCTTCGGTTTGAACAACAGCGATGGCCTCATTCAAATGATCTGGACACGGTATTCCATAAACGATTTCATCATAAGCCGCCCTTAATTGCTGCATACGAAAATTCACATCTTTTTCCAGAACATTTCCCGAAAGTCCGGCATCTTTTAACTTCCTGATCATAATATTATAGCGTTGCGTTGCCTCTTCTACACTCGAGCCTTCTCTTAAGCCAAGAATCTCATACGGATTCATACATGGTTTCCTCTCTTTCTTCCTTTTTTGCTTTTATGATTGAATTATCAATACCTTCAATGAATATATTGCTAATTATATCTGAGTTCCTGAAAAATGGCAACATTTCGATTGTGGTTCTGATTTGATGTAAACTATAAAAGAGAGATGTTTCGGCAATATTATAAATCTTCAACTTCCGTTCGCATAAATCAATCCTGCTGAAATCAGATTCTAATTTATTAACGATATCATGAGAATTTAGGATGTTTGGTACTTTTTTTTTCTCATCTTTTTCATAATCATCTATTGCATCTATTATGCAAATACTTTTTGCTGTATGATAACCAATCCAGTAAAAACATTTCTTTGTAAAAGAATCTGAAATTGTGAAAGATATCATATTGCCAATTAAAACGGCATAAGGATCAATAATGGCTTCATGGGATAACTCAGAATCTTTTTCATTATTATTATAAACATCAAGCCCTTTAATAACCATATTGTTCAAAACATCGTTTCTTTTCCTGATTTTGATAAATCTGGGAAATAAAAGCAATTCTAAAATGAACGCTAAAATATTTCTCTCATCATGCAGATTATCCTTAACCTTATAATAGAAAAGAATCATATTCATAACAGCTGCTTGTTCGATTTCATCCTGATAATTCGTAAGTATATTCACTTTTTTAAATGGATTCCAAATACATCTGACTTTTTTTATTGTCTCTTTTTCCGAATTCAGTGATGCTTTCAATATTGAAAAACTCGTTATATCATTGCTTAACCCGGTACAGTAAAGTCTGCCCCCCAACCTTTTTATAGCAAAACAAATACTGCAGTAATAAGACTTGTACATTTTTAGTTCTTTGCATTTTAATTCCGGAATATACGGCGCAATATACCCAAACATGTTTACACCTTTCTTTATGGAGCCGGATTACTTAGATGGTTTTGCGCTTGTTCTATCAAGCCTTCCAGTTCTCTCCAAGCTTTTGTTGTATTAACTAATTCAGTCACAATCGGATCCCAATATTTTGCTGCAAATTCTCGTGATTTATCATCATTAAAAAAACCTTGAACAATTCCCCAAGAGTTTTCGGCTTGTTCAATAGCCATTAAAAGCATATTCGAAAAATCATCTTGTTGCATTTCATCATCCGTTTCCGTTCAAAAATGTCCTAGCTCTACGTTGCCAATACTCCATGTGTCTTTGTGTATAAAAATTATATGATTGTGTTGATGGCTTATAGCTTGTACCCAAGAGAGAACCTCGCAAGTTATATGCTTTGTCAGGAGACGAATAAGGTGTGGCGCCTCGCGATGCTCGTTGAAAATTTGTCTCACCATTATACACATGATGCCAAGAGATTCCACCATTTGTTGATAAACTTCTTTTTCCATTTTCTGGATTGTTAGATACTACTGGTCCGGCGCTACCATAATTAGACTTCCAAGAATTAAACTTATCATATAATCCATTATCCATTGTTAGATGGTATTGACAAACATTACGTTTCAGATTATTTATAAACGATATTGCATTGCAGAATCTTTCGGGACTTATGCCATTTGATACACTTGCTTTTGCGCTTTCATTGATTGCATTTAAGTAGTCTTCATTTGTTTGCTGCATATATCCGCAAGCTGCAACTTTTTTCTCTGCATCTTTTAGTTTTTCCTGTGCTTCTTGATTAATCGTTTTGTTTCCATCTTCATCGGTATCATATAATTTACTGTTCCATATTTGTATTTCATTTTCCCAATGCATTTTTGATGCAGTAATTTCAGATTTTTTATTCTGCAATTGACCTATAATGTTTATTATCTTACTATGAAATCCTTCATAACAAGCCTCCGTCGAATTCTGCAACTGATTTATTGTTTGTTCCAACTCATCAAGTGCTCCGGTTGTTGCGAGAATTACTGATGACAATTAATAACCCCCAATCAATTCAAGTATCTCATTAAAGGTATTTTTTGCATTTGCCATTTTTCTTGAATTTTTTTTGATTGTGCAATAAATGCTCCGATATTTGCGCTCAGTTCGGAAAAATCCTTATTGAACTTTTGAAAAGTTTCATCCATCCACAAACTCTTAATTTCTTGGAGGTTTGCATCCAAAGTCATTTTTTTTCTTCGAATTTCATCAGTGCAACTTTCTAGTTCTGCAAAAAAAGCGGTTGCCTTATTAATATCTAAATCAGCCATTTTACCTTATCCTCCAGCTTAAATAATTCTTTGATATGCGTTGATGTCTTCAAGCTTTTCTCGTAGCAAAGGAGTCATATGATTTTGCGACTCAATAAATCTCGATAAGTTATTGTTCATTATTTGAATGCTTTTATTTAAATTATCGTATTGTTCATCCCTATAAGATACCCCAAGCACCCGAATGCTATTTTGTATTTTTTCTATATAATTCTCCATTTCTTTTGTGAATTGTTCCATTAGAGCAATAAAATCGCCAACTCTTTTCGTATCAACAAGCTTTATTTCGTCATTTGGCATATCACTTCACCCCACATTTTTTAACCTGTTCGATAAATTTTTTAAGGCTCTCAGTTTTCGGTTTCTCATATGGTATAAACTGTACATATTTATTTCCGGAAGCATTTGGTTTGTATAAGACAAGTCTATTCGCCTTTTCAATCCGGGATGCGTTTATGTCCGCAATGTACATCATAGAGGAATTTGAATCCATTATCCCTGCAATACGCATGTTGAACTCCGAAATATATCTTCCAAAAATTCCAGTAAACCGTTCAAAAGACTCGCTGCTGACGATTACATGAATACCGATATCCGGACCATATCGGATAATCTGCAACAGATTATCACGCATTTTTTCATTTTCAGAGGTATAGTCGTTCTCAAAATCTCTGTTTTTATGAATAGCATCAATAATCAGGAACGTCTTCTTTTTAATTTTAACATCCTCGCTTTTCACCAGGGCAGCAAGCGTTTCAAGTATATGTCCAAGTCCCCTCCTTTTCACTTGGATAAAATCGTCTTTAAATATCTCGGCAATACTGGACACAGCAGCGTTTTTATCAGAATCATCCTCATCGTTACTGTTGAGATATATTAGTGGTCTGCTTTCAGAGTTATAAATTGAGAAACTCATCATAATTGCCAGCAGCGTGTTATTACCTTCGTCACGATCGCTGCTTATTATTGATAAATTATCTCCGATTTGTTTCTTAAAATCTATACGCAAGAATTCCTCAATATTTACCGGTTTGCCTAACCAAGCGCAAATATTACCCGAATAAAAAGCGTCCCCTTTCATAAAGCTTTCGAATACGGAAATATCCAATAATCTATTTGGTAAACTCCCATTGTATAGTATATTACCGTAATTTTTACCTCTACTTTTAAATTCATTGCTGATTTCCTTAAGATACTTGTCATCGTCATTTGTATAATAAGCTACTTGAAATCTGATATTGGAATCAGCTATTCCGCCACCGTCATTAAAGATTGCTTCTCCCGGTTTTTTTAATAATTTTGCTGCTGAATTATCTTCGGCCAAGATAACCCTCGACTCGGCATCACTGCATTGCAAAGCAATTCTTATGGCAATAAGGTCTAAAATAGCTTTCGGTAACGAAACACCCGCAAGAGATTGTGTCCCGAGAAAAATATGTATTCCCAACTGTCTGCCTTCTCTGATCAATCTTTCTAAAATTCTTGTGGATTTGTTATTTATTCCATCCATGTTTATAAATAGATCTTGGAATTCATCAACCATTAATAGTATTCGAGGAAGCTCGGTGTTGGTTTTATTTCTATATTCGGAAACCGAGGTTACCGAGTTGTCTCGAAATTCTTTGCCTCTACGCTGCAACTCCTGTTCTAATCCTTCCAAAACGACAAGAGCGAATTCCCTGTCACTGTCAACAGCGATTACTCTTCCATGCGGAAGCAAATTTTCTTCATATTTTTTAAAGGTAACACCGCTTTTTAAATCAATTAAATACAGCTGTAACTCTTCAGGAGAATATTTTAAAGACAATGATGTTATTATTACCGACATAAGGTTGCTTTTACCTGACCCCGGTCTTCCAACGCAGAGAACGCTATGTCCCATTTCTAATCCGAGTCTAAGATTCAGTATCCGTTTCGCACCGGAAGGTCCCATAGGCGCCTCAATGCATTTACTCGTTTCACAGGACCACCAACTCTCTTTTTTAATACCTTCCCTAATCAGCATGTCTGAAAATGTATACTCTACCTTCTTGTTTAAAAGTGAATGTTCTGCAACTTTTTTAATTGCTTCTTTAAATACAGAGATTTCAGAAAATACCGGTGAAGCATCAAGTAATAGATTGTATAAATCAAATCTGGGGTCATCGATATGAATTTGGTTTTCGGTCATATCTATGAGTGTACACTTGTTTTCAATGTCAGATATCTGTTTGGTATCAATCTGTTCATAAGGAACTTTTGCAATAATAATAGGATAAATACCGCATTTGGGTCCATTTGTGGCAATGCTGTTTAAGTCCCGTATTGATTCGCTGTTAAAGCGTTCTGGGAAATTGTTTATATAAATGATACGATATGGTTCCGCAATTATTTTTGCCGAATCATTATATCCCTCAATTGAATCAAAATCAGTTCTTAAATATAATTGTTGAATTGTTTTTATTTGTTCGGCTAACATTGATAGTTTTTTCGAAATCTGCTCGTTGGATGAAAAGACATACTTATTTATCAAATCGGGGTCAATATCCGCTATTGGAAGAAGTTCGCTGATACTTCCCCCCAATTCATTCGGATCAACAAAAGTAAATTCAATTTTACCGGGTTGTGTGGAAAGTAAGAGTCTGATCATCAGAGATTTAGCTGATTTTACCGCATACTGATAGTTTACAGGTGAAGTTTTATAATATATTCCATTGCCATACTGAAACGGTATATATGCGGGAAATCTAATATCCAAAAGCGGATTATCAACATAGAATTCACCCAACCGAACCATACTTGGAATTATTGATGCAGTAGGTTTCCAATCATTCCAAGATTCATTCTCCCAAATCAGACCCGAATAATCGTTTTTTACCGGGTGTTTTATTAGTTGAGATAAAGTGGGAAAAGCTTTTTCCCTTACAGATATCGACATTTCGGAAATAGCGGATCTTTTCTTATTATCAAGATCAACGCATCTTTGTATAAAGATGTTATTGGCTACTAATTGATATTTTCTTATGGCTGCGTATGCATATGATACCCGGCTAATTAAGTAATCATAAAGGTCATTTTGCCATTTTGCAGGTTTTTTACTTAAAAAAATACTGCCATTTTGGCGAATATCATTGAGGCAATTTTTAATTTCTGTCACAAGTACATTTATATCGTTTGAAGCAATATGGCAATCGGTAATGTTCGGATTAAGGTATCTTCCATACGAGACAAGATGTTTGTTAACTTTTGACATCATTTCAAAAATTTCATCATTACAACCAGATGCAAATTCTTCTGATTGTTTTTTGTACTTCTCAACTTCAGCTATACGGGCATTATATTGGGCTATTATAACATTTTCCAAATTATCTCTTTGTAACAAAGTGTTTCTATTTAGGTCTAACAATGCAGCAAGCCAGTTTTTATAAGTTGAATTGATATTACTTTCCACAACAACCTCCATTATTGTATTTATATAGTATTAAATATTATTTTTTAATTATATTTCACATATATATTTTTGTCAATATAATATTCTTTGTGTATTTCCCCGTTTTTGCCCGTTTTTTACGCCTTTTTTACGAAGATAAGAACGACAGTTGATTTGAAGTCTTCATGACTTTTCTCAATTACCATATAATAATTATGAATCACAGCAATTTCCTTGCTTTGGCATAATTTATTTACATATAAATATCTATCTGTAAAATGAAAGAAGAAAAGACAACGCTTCTGACAAACATCAGCGATGTCGATTATGATAGTGACAACAAATGCACAGAATTAAGTTCTCTCTTTAATGAATATATGGTATAATGTAAGCGCAAACCTACAATTTAATACGGAGGGATGATCTATGAGCGACGATGTTTTAAACACAAAGAACTTTTCGGGTATCTGGATATTCAACCGTGCAAAAAGCCTTCTGCAAAGTCCGCCACCCGATTCATCGGTTTTCGTTATCAAGCATGACGGACCGCTGTTTATCCTGCACAGGACTCAGGTGATAAACGGCATAAGCAACGCTTTGAATTTTGAAATGACAATCGAAGGAAAAGAAACGGCTAAGGATTACAACGGTACAGAGATAACGGCAAAAATGTATTGGCAGGGCGAAGAACTGATTTTTGACTCCTCGTTTCACAAGGGAGACGAAAAAGCGCTGAACATAGTTAACTACAAATTGGCTTCGGATGAGAATGCCTTGTTTGCCGAAGAGGAGTTTATCGGCAAAGAGCATTACCATCTCAACAAATGGGTATTTGACAGGAAAGCGGCGGACGAGTTTTTTGTGGCAACTGAATGGTGCCCAAAATGCCAAAAGATTCAAAAAATCAATATCGCCCGCTCCGGAGTCACGGAAACAAACGAAAACGGAAATAATATAAAAATTACGAACGATAATTATCATTGTTCCGTTTGCAATTCCTTTATACGCAGCGAAGAAACGGAAGACCTTGTAAATTAGTCAAACAAGTGCAATCGTTCTGAACGGTTATCAATATTGTGAAAGGAGAATAAATATGAATTTTGTAAAAGCCGCGAAAACAAACGAATTAACCGCTGGCAATAAGCTGAAAATTACGTTGGACGGCACGGAAATCCTTTTAACAAACATTGATGGGAACTATTATGCAATTAGCAATAAGTGCCCGCATATGGGCGGATCTCTTTTTGACGGAAAGCTGGAGGGCGATAATATTGTCTGCCCGAAGCACGGTTCGGTTTTCAATGTTAAAACCGGGAAGTTTTTGGCACCGGGCAAATTACTGTTTATGAAAGTAAACACAAGCGACGCGAAAAGCTACCCGGTCAAAGTTGAGGGCGATGATATTCTGGTCGGAATAGAATAAGAGCACATCAAATAAAAAAAGAGGCTGTTTCAATTTGAAGCAGTCTCTCATTTTTTATACAGAACATATTTACATATCAAATGCGCTGCAAAATAACACTTGTTTTTTGCGAACCAAAACATTCGCCAGTCGAGCGAGCGGGAGCGGATTTGCGCCAAATTAAAATCCTCGAATGCTTTCTGCATCATATCCGTGTTAATGAGTTCAATGAGCTTTTCCTTTTTTTGAGTCAAATCATTTTGATAAACATTGGCAAGCATCAAAGGAAAAAGAGCGGTGATATTGTATTTTGCCATATCCCGGCAGAACTTGTCGTAATAATCAGGGAAATATTTTTTACATAGCTCCAGTTTTTTACCGAACTGCTTTTGCAGCGAGCCGTTCAATAGGGGCTTGTATTTTTTTTGCATGGCGCCTGCCGGGTTGATCCGGTAATGATAGCCGGCGTAGTCGATTGCTGCCGATTTTTCCGCTTTCAAAAAGCATTCCATGTTAAACAGCGTGTCTTCGCCGATGCTGATTTCCTCGTCAAAAAGGATATTATTATCTATTATCAGACAGCGTAAAAAAAGGTTCCGCCAAATATATAGAAAACAGCCGGAGTTGTGCATACCCGCCGCGAAACGCAGCATATCTTCGTTAAGAAAAACCCTGCCCGGTTCAAAGGGCGGGGGAAAAACAACATCCGGCGCCGGGCCGCCTGCGCCAAGCAGATAGCCGGAACTGACTATATCCGCCGAGCTTGCGGCCGCATGCGCGTAAAGTCTTTCGTACAGGTCGGGTTCGGCGATGTCGTCGGCGTCGGCAAAAGCGATATACTCACCCTTTGCCGCGGCAATCCCCGTGTTGCGTGCCGCGCTGACACCGGAATTCATCCGGTGAATAGCTGTAATATTATCAAATGCCTCTGCCAGCGCATCGGCAATTTCGCCGCTGCCGTCGGTTGAGCCGTCATCCACAACAATCAGCTCGATTTCATCAAGCGTCTGCGCCAGCAGCGAAGCCATGCATGCGGGGAAATGCGGCATGGCGTTGTAAACGGGGATAATGACGCTGACCATCGCCGGCTTTTGCCTGTTGGTCTGCTTTGCCCGCCGATGCGCATAAGCTTTCAGCAGGAGCCCCGCGTTATTTAAAACAGATTCAATATTCATCATCCGGTAACCTTTGCAATTATTTGAGAGAGATACTCCTCGTCGTCCAGCTCGCCTACGCCTGCCCCTGCGCCCGCCTCATAAACCATTTTGTTTTCGATTGGTGTTTTTTGCGTGCAGCCGCGGAGAAACCACTCGTATTCCGTGTCAATATTTCCGAGGTCAACAGCCTGATAGCCGTCCTCAAGCAAATCATACGGCATTACAGTCGCCACCGGCCCCATGGCTAAAATAAGCAACGCGGATTTTTCGATTTTTCTGACCTCCGCAAGCAGTCTGTCATACTGTGAAAAAGCATAAGCGGAAGGTCCCAAAATGCGGCGGATGGAGCGGGCGTTTTCAAAAAGGTTGTTACCAACACCAAGGCGGCTCTTTTCGCCTTCAACAAGCACAATATCCGTGCCGTCCCAGATTTTTTTAAGAGCGTCAAAATATTTCCCGGCTATATCCTTTTCGTTGAAGCACATGTAAACACGTGAAATAAAAGCGTTTCCGTAAACCTTGTTTTGAAGGGTATACCTATACCAATACTTCCTGTATCGTGCAAGATGCTTTTTCCAATAAAGTCCTTCGTTTTCGGTAAAGTGATCAAGGGTTTCAAAAACATTCGGCAAACAAACCAGCAGGTGTTTATCATCCGAGCTTAAAACTTGACGAAGTTTTAAAACAAGATCCGGCACAGCTTCCTGATAAGAAACATCCGAACCAGCTGCAAGCTTTATTTCTGCGTCACCGTAACGGCTGACGGAACAGCGATTATTAATGATGTAGTCAATTGTTTCAAAATTACTCATCACTTTCGGAGGCTTTTTAAACCGGCGGTAAAAGAAATCGCATGCATCACAAAGAACATCGGCACTTCTTAATTTTACATCAAAAATTAAATCCCAAATCTCAAGCAAAAACTTCTTCATAATTTTTTCACCTTAATGACCCATTTGCACAAACGCGGGCTGACCCTGAAAAAAACAACCAGCCATTTTTCTTTGCCTGAAAGAGTGGGGTTCTTCATGATACCCGAATAGAGCCTTCTAAAATCCCTGTGAATTTCTCTGAACTTCAGATGAACACCTTCTGTATTTAAATCAAACCTTTTAAGATTATAAATCAGTGCGGCAAAATACTTTGTCTGAGCTTTCACAACAAGATCAGAGCAGCCTTTTTCAATAAGGAACTCAATAGAGTCAACCTCAGCGTCTAAACCGTCCAAATTCTTTACAGAAAGAAGGGAGGTTGTTATACTGTTTGTCCGGGTGAGATAGAAGTAAAAACAGCCGGATAAACAAACAACCTTTTTGCTATCAAAATAATACCTGAACGCCGCATATCCGTCTTCAAAAAGCTTGCCTTCCGGAAACCTGTATCCGGTAAAAAGGTTGCCTATAAAAAGTTTGTTGCAGGCGGAGGTGAAGTATATATAGTCATTTGTGTAAAGGTTTTCAAGAGCTTGCTTACCGGTTAAAACGGTGTCGAAAAAGCTGATTTTTTCGGCTGCCGGCACATGATTTTCTCCAACCCGCTGAAAACCGCAAATGCTTATGTCTGCATCCGCTTCAAGCAACGCACTCAGCAAGCGTTCATACATGTCGGCTGCGATATAGTCATCACTGTCGATAAAAGCGACATATTCGCCTGTTACCGAATCCAGACCCGCGTTGCGCGCGCTGCTTAACCCCCCGTTTTCTTTATGTATAACCTTAACACGGCTTTCATTGACTGCATACTCGTCGCAGATTGAAGGACAGCTGTCCGATGAACCGTCATTGACAAGAATAATTTCTATATCCGTCAGCGTTTGCGCAAGAATAGAATCCACACAACGGCGCAGATACGGTTCGACATTATAAACAGGAACGATTACACTAACCTTTGACAACCTGTACACTCCTCATACTAATCACACATAAAACCTAACTAAAAATCCGCACAAAACCACATAAACCAAAGCTTTTGCTTGATTTTTTAGAGGTTTTTTAATCGTGAATCAGTATCATATCAAACAATACTGTCAATAATTTTTTCCGTTTTTCCGGTTCCGCACAAAAAAGCTTTATAACGGAAAGCAAACGCGCCTTTACCGGAAAACCCGAAATATCTCCGTAAACAATTTCCCGAATTGCCGAAAGCCAGCCATCGCATGGATTTTTTGAAAAACTTATTAAGATTCAAAGCGGCAACTCTTTGGGTTAAAAGATCCCTTTCACCCAAACGCTCATTAATTTCGCTGCAGCCTCTGTTAAGAAAGAACAGACAAAGGCAAGGACACAGAAATCTATATTCTTTTACTTTATCGATACTAACCAAAAATTTTGAAAAATCCTCGATATTTGCCATATAGTAATTGAGCCTTTCAAGCCTGGGAGCATGCGAAGAGGATCCGGCACGATAGCAGTAATAATAGTACGGTTTGTCCGCAAAGCTTATTTTATTTGCCGTAAGAACATATTTCATAATAAAAAAAGCATCCTCGCAGATAGCGATGCGGACTTCTGGAAAACGAATGCGATTTTTTAGAATAACATCGGCTCTAAAGAGCTTATTGCAGGCACTGTAATCATGCTTGCCCGCTAAAAGATAATCAAATATATATTCAGCCCGGCCTAAATCGCTGATACTGAAAACAGTATTATCATTTATTTTGAGCGGCGAATTATCCTGACCGTCGCTGCGGACTCCAATGTAATTGCAGACAACCATATCCGAAGCATCGCTTTCCATCTTCCGGCAAAGATTTTCATACATGTCCTCCGCTATCCGGTCGTCGGCGTCAACGAATGCGATATATTCACCGTTTGCAATACTGATTCCGCAGTTCCTGGCGGAAGACTGACCGCCGTTTTCCTTGTGGATAACCTTAACGCGCCTGTCCTTTTCCTTGTATTGATCACATATCAGCCCGCTGTTGTCGGTACTGCCGTCGTCTATAAAAATAATTTCTATATCCGCCAATGTTTGCGCAAGGATAGAATCCGCGCAGCGAGGCAGATAAGGTTCGACATTATAAACCGGAACAATAACGCTGACCTTTGGCGGCAATTCTGTCACAACCTTTTTCTTCATTTTCGTTGCTGAAATTATCAGCGGACATTCATTGCAAATATCCTTTCAGAAAAGCCTCATATTTTCCCGTAAGCAGACACAATGCCATGTATCTGAGATGCAGCCTGTATTTAACGGACAAATCCCTGCGTTTTGAAATCATGCGGTTAGCCTTCCCGCACATTAAAGAAAAGGCAGCTGTCTTGAGAAAACTTTTCGCCTCAATATTTTTAAAAAAAACGACAAGACCTTCCCGCCCGTTTCTGTTTATGTAAAATAATACAGAAGCAATCCAGTCTTCCCAAAAAAGTGCAATAACACCCGCAGGCGAGGTGCTTATATTTGTCTTTTTATTTCTGAGTGTGTAATAGTACAACTCCCGGTACATAGTTACTTTTTTACTGATTTTTCTCATTTTATCCGGGCTGTTAATTAAAGAACCGGTTCGATGGACATAATAGTAATATAGTTCATCTGTACAGGCAATCTTCTTTGCAGAAAGATAAACTTCATAAATAAACAGTGTATCTTCATAAAGCACAACCGAATTGTCAAAGAAATTTATGCTGTTATCTATCAGAAAGGATGTTTTAAATATGCATGTGCAAACACTTTCGGCGAAACAGTGGTCAGAAAAGCAATCCTGCAAATCAAGCCCGCATAAATTCAAACAATCCGTCAAAATCTCTTGCTCTTTGGGCTTTGTGACACCGTCGACAACTCTTGCGTAATTGCAAAAAGAGACCTCCGCGTTATGCTTCTTGGCATTGATATAAAGAGTCTCATACATTTTTACGCCAATCCGGTCATCGCCGTCGACAAATCCAACATATTCACCGGATACAATTTCCAAACCTTTATTGCGCGCGTCACTTAAACCGCCGTTCATTTTGTGAATTACTTGTATTCTGTTATCCATTGCTGCATATTCGTCGCAAATGCAGGGACAGCCGTCATGAGATCCGTCATCCACAAGTATTATTTCGATATCGGCCAATGATTGTATAAGAACTGAATCCACACAGCGGCGCAGATAAGGCTCGACATTATATATAGGTACTATTATGCTGACCTTGGGCTTATCCATTTATAATATCCTCATATATTCCATTAAAATAGCTGCTGAAATCCGGCAGTTCAATATTTTTGCACTGCATAGCTTTCTCAACAAGGTTCGGAACATCCTCTATGTTTTCGGCGAAGAATACATACTCCAAGTCTTTGAACCACTTGATACCCGATATTATTTTATGGTCGGCTGAGCGCAAAGCTACACATGGCGTCCGGGTTAACACGGCGCCGATAACCCCGTGAAACCGGTCTGTTACCGCAACAGAGCTTTCCGAGAATAAGTTCAACAGCTTCTCTATCTCTTCCTCGCGCCGGTTCAAAGGGATTTCGTGACCGGCTTCGGTGTCGCACAACTTGACCGGATGATTTTTCTCAATTTCTTCTGTCATTTGTTTGCGTATATTATCATTATAGAAGATTTCATTAACATCTGTTCGAAGGCAGCAAAGAACACCATCGCGCGGTTTTGGCGCCGGCCGGCAGCTGTTGAAAAGAAACATTGCAATATCCGGACACAACCGGATTTTTGCATGTGTAAACATATTTTGGGCAAGGGCAAAGCTTATTTCGTCCCGTGTATATAAAGTAAAATCGGGGTGGCTGTCATAGGCTTCAGCTGTTTCTGATTTTTCCGCTTCTCCCCCCGGTGTGCTGCTGAAGTTTATTGACTGCGGAAACATGATGATTTTATTTTTTGTGTACCGTTTTAAAACGAACCGAACAAAATATTCATAGTCGATATACCGGTCGCCGACGCTGCCTCCGCCTCTGATTAAAATTATATCCCGCCTTTTAACAACCGGCTTAATCAAACTGAGAAGTGTCCAGTCGGTTAAGATACTATCATCGTATTCTGTATAAACACAATCAGGAAAATATTTTTCGCACCATTTTTTCATGCTGAAAGCAATCATCTGGTCGCCTCTGTTGCCGTGTGTGGGTGAAGCAAAAAGAAATATGCGTTTTTTCCGGACCAACAGGCGCTTAAAGAAAAGCAGAATAACCGGTTTTGCCTTCCGGGGATGTTTTTTTGTATAAACGAATGCCTCGTGTAATTCCACAAGTCTATTGTGGAATTGACGGTATAAAACAGGTTCGGTTCCTTTGATTTTTTTTGAGATGTTGTCCGCCGGCAATGACCTTTACCCCTTTTCGTGCATTAATTTACTGCTGATATTGTATCCAAAGAAGCTTGCTTTGTCAATCAATTCGATTCTTCCGAAGACCGCCGTTTGTTTAAATTGAGATAATGGAATTTCTAAATTTCATATTTAGATTCTCCGGCATAAATACGACAGCTCCGGTTAATAAACAGCAGAACACCCTATGATGCTGCCGGCCTTTCTGTGGTTTTGTCTTCAGCGTATATACCACAATTTAATGCTGTATCCTTGTTTGCAGATATCGGAATATTTTCCTGAATCACCGGCAATAATCCCGGGTAATATGATTAATACTAACCACCGATAAAACGCATTGAATCATATACTAATTTACTCATAAAA
>CAZVJW010000017.1:0-74127 GCA_964627535.1 uncultured Eubacteriales bacterium | reverse complement strand
CGGAAGTGGTGGACCATTGCATCGCCGTTGTTGTCCCGGTAATGCTGCCGGTTGCGTCATAATAATAGGTGGGGGCAACGCCCGTTAAACCGGTCGGCGCGGATTGAGACCTGTTTCCGCCTACGCCTACCGTTACGGCCGTATCCGGCGAGGCATTGTAGCCTGCGTATGCCGTATACCTTATATAATAGGTACCGGGGGTTAAGCCTGTAATAGAAGTGCCGCAGGCGGTATAAGTGCCGCCGGAAGTGGTGGACCATTGCATCGCCGTTGTTGTCCCGGTAATGCTGCCGGTTGCGTCATAATAATAGGTGGGTGCAACGCCCGTTAACCCGGTCGGCGCAGATTGAGACCTGTTTCCGCCGACCCCTACTGTCACAGGTGTTTCAGGGGATGCATTGTATCCGGTATACGCCGTTTTTCTGACATAATAGGTTCCGGGTGTTAAACCGGTTATGGATGCGCCGCATGTTGCATACCCGGAGCCTGATGTAGCCGTCCATTCCATCGTTGAATTTGTGCCGGTTATGCTGCCGGTTGCGTCATAGTAGTAAGTCGGTGCAACACCCGTTAAACCGGTCGGTGCGGATTGATTTGCATTGTTAAGCCATACCGCGTATAGCGTCTGATCATTTCCCGGAACTGCATAACTGCTCAAAGCCGTTGTGGCAGAATTTGTTGTGTTCCAGCCGATACAGTACTTCCCTGCATTGACAAAACTGCTGTATGCGGGAAGCGTTACGGATGAGTTGTAGTCTTGATAAACAGTGCCCGGCGTTGTGCCTGAACCGCCGTTCAAGCTGTAATATATATAGTATTTGTTGATGGACCAATTAGCTGTTAAAGTGGCTGTCGAGCCGTTGGTCGGGCCGTATGTATAGGTCGGTGATGCCCATGACCCTTGACCCGAAAGACCCCAGTTGTTGAAGGTATATCCGGTTCTTGCGTCAGGGGCGCCAATCGTTTTTGTTGACGCATAATTTTGCGAAAAGTTTTGAGCGCTTGACGAGCCGGCCCATACGCCGCCGTTCGGATTGACCGTTAGCTGGTGCGAGTTGATGGTCCAATAGGCGTATATGGTTGAGTTGCCGGCTGTTGTGTAGGCTGTATTGGAATATATACGGGTGCCTGTGCCGTTGGTGCCGGTATACCAGCCTTGGAATGTGTATCCTGTCGCGCTTGCATCAGGGAACCCGCCGGAGCCGCTGCCGTAAGTATTATCATAATAAACTGTTGATGAACCCGGCGAAACAGATCCGCCCTGAGCATCAAAGGTCAATGTGTACGGGTTTTTACTCCACTGCGCGGTGTAGTTTGAATCGCCGCTCGCGCCTAATGTGGGGAGCGAGGCAGGCGACCAGCCAGTGAAAGTGTAGCCGGTCCTTGCCATAGTCCCCGCCGCGGGCATATTGGATGCAGGCAATGTCGCGCCGTACTCACTTTTTACCTGATAGGTCGACACGCCGTTGCATGTGCCGCTGTTGCCTAAAAAATTCATGGTTTTGTTATAGCCGCCGCCAAAATAAGTGCTGTCGGTGTAGGACAAGGTCTTCCGCCCTGCGCTGCCGCCGGTATTCCATGCGCCGTAATTCGCAATCTCGACATAGTTCGCGTCTGAGTATGATGTGGAATAATAAACACGAACGACATCCATCTCCCATGCATTGCCGCCGGGCCAATAGATTTGTATCGAACTGACGGGCTTCACCGGGACGTTCGAGTAATAACAGTTGTCGTTACTATCATATTCGAAACTGCCGGACACCTGCCCGGTGCTGTAGGAAGATCCGTCAACGTAATAAAACTCCATAGAGGGTTCGTCATCCGTGCCGGAACCGCCGCAGGTTTGCCCATGCGTTTCAAAATAGAATTTGAAGTAACCGAGCTGCCCCGCGGCCTGCACGGCTTCCGCCTTCAGCTGCCCCAGCCCAAGCGCAACGCTTGAAACAACCAAGGCAATAACCAGCAGCAAGCTTACCCATTTTTTCTTATTTTTCATAATAACTCTCCTCCTATATTTTTCCCGCGATTCGAAACAGACCTACAGAGAAATACAGACATTAATACATGTTTAATATATCATAACAAATGTATGCCTGTCAATAAAAATAAATAAAATATTAATTAAAAATATTTAACGGATTGTATAAAAAAAGTTATTTATAACTATATATAGACATTTAAATATATTTGAAACATATTTTCAAAATTTTTATTTTGACCGTTCACAAATGCCTTTAATCCGCAGCGGTTTTATATGCGATAATACTATTCACTATTAGAATAAATACAAGCCCTATATATTTTCAATAAAGAATATAAGGCCGTTGCAGCCGAAAAAATGCCAAAAGCCGTACCACAAAATGCCGAAGGCTCGGCATAAAGAGATACAGCCTAAAATTAATATTAATAAAGAATAAAATTACGATTCCGCAACAAACTGATAAAAAATAATTTCGGGTTTTGCAAAACAGCCTGCATATATTAACGCCCTTTATTATCCGAGCCGCCTGCAGGCAATGAACTTTTTTCTTTATATATTCCGGTAAAATTCACAAGAAACAGAATAAGGTACGCGCACCAGATGGGCAGTGTTTCAATTGCCCCGTTTTCTTTGAAAAGTATCAATAAAACTATCATAACGGCAAGAACGAAAATGAAGAAAAGAAGGGTGTATAAAAATTTGCGGTTATTCTTTGACTTGTTGCCCAAAAACAGGATAATCGACGCTGCGCAGAAAACACCGAACGAGAGGGCTGCCGTCCAGTGAATAAGCTTAGGAATGCCGGATTCCGCATGGGGTACGATTTTGGTTATTATAATACAAACAAAACCCGCGTACATCGTTGCTTTTCCGAGCTTTCCTTCGTAATTATTGTGCCGGTACATATAACCGATATTCAGGAACAGTGCAATTATCATGAATATCATCCACAGATAATAAAGCTTCGAGTAATACATCGCGATAACGCTTGCGGTTCTGACAAACATCGGGTAATACCCGGAGCCGTCCTCCAGCGGAACCTTGAGCGCGCCAAACCATGTAATAAATACCACACCGATGATCAGCCACCCCATGCAAAAGATTCGATTGTCAACAATTTTCATATAAGTGCTTTTTTGCTTCTCCATTTTTTTCGCATTCTGCCGCCGTTCCGGCAAAAGGCTCCCTCCTCAAAAGTATTTTTAATAATTTTATCATAAAATCGAAATAAATCAATAGCGGTTTATCAGGTTAACCTATGAATAGAGGCGGCCGGTCCGCAGACCAACCGCCCGGTTCATGATACCGGATTTATTTCCAGACAACCGAGTTCACAATTTTCATATAGTCCGGGTTGGTGTCCAGATTCGGCCCGCCGTATTTTACGCTGATCATAATTCCGCCTTCAATGCAGGCGTTATAAACTTGTTTAACACCATTTGCCGTATAGGTGGTATTCCAGAATTTTTTACCGAGCAATTCAATTTCTTTCGCTTCGGTGCCGCCATAGGCTTTAACCTGGCCTTCAACCTGGAGTTTGGCGTGTGTATCCCCCTGGTTGAATCCGCGGAAATGCACTTCAACAATTTCACCGCTCATTTTATAAAGCTGGAACCCGCCGTCAACATCCATTTTTTCCCAGCCTGTAGGAATAATAATTGAAAATTTGGCTGTTTCAGCCTTCGTACCATCGATTGATGCAGCTGTGGTTTCGCCTGCTTTTGTTGTTTTGTCATTTTTTTCACCGCCGCAAGCCCCGAATGTGAAGAGAATAAACATCGCCGCCAAGATTAACGCTAAGTTTTTTTTCATCATCATACTCCTCTCGTTTTACAGTCTTTCGTCTCACAAAAAATACAAGGCCGCTTCATTTGCTCATCAACATACCCCCATATAAAATCCGATTTGATACTAATTCACGATTTAAAAAACTCAAAATAATCAAGCAAAAGCTTCGATTTATA
The DNA here is from genome assembly GCA_964627535.1 of uncultured Eubacteriales bacterium. GTDB lineage: Bacteria > Bacillota > Clostridia > Oscillospirales > Acutalibacteraceae > UBA1447. Next base: position 70,179 of record CAZVJW010000017.1, on the reverse strand, counting down.
CTATTCTCCATTTTAATGCTGAATAGTATTATGCTGTTTTTCGCGGATTTTTTAGTTAGGGTTTTATAAGTAATTAGTATGAGATGTCCGCTTTGAAACCGTTCAATAGCATCAAAAATGACAAAGCGAAATTTCACGCAAATGCAAAACTCAAAAGAAATTTTCGGTTGGTTTGATCTTTATTGCAAATTGTCACTATTGTTAAAGAATATCACAGGTTTTTCGAAATCCAATTATAAAATAGAATTATAGTAAATAATTCTTCTTTTTTTCGAATAATTTATACTCTTTACGGCTCACACTGTTGTTTTCCATAACCCTTCCGCCAGGGAGCATCCGTTTCCAAAATACAACGCCCTGTTTTCCAGCCTGTGGCGCACCTCATTTACAGCGATATCAACAGCTGCTTCGATAATCTCCGCACCGAAACCGGCGGTTGAATCGGCAGGGTGCATTCTTCCCCCTGCGCCGATTAGTTTTTCGCCCTTCGGCGGCAGCAAACTCAAATCAACGGTATCGGGGTAAAGGGCCATCATGTGCGAGGTTTCCCACCCGCCGGCATGGTCGCCGGCATTTTCATACAGATGGCTTATCAAAAGATGGTCGACAAAAGCCCATGCCAGCATGCCGTTTCTGTAAGAATAAGCTCTTTTATTAAACTGCAGAACCGCCGCCCTGCTGAAGTCAATCAGCGGGTAATGGCCGGCCACAATAACACCGACTTTGAAGCCCAGAGTTTCCGCTTCGGCAAGGATATGGAGCAGCAGCTTATTGTAATTCAATACCTGTTCGGTCGCGGTGAACGGCATTCTGTCCGGCAGAAAGTTGTCCGGGTCCAACCCCATTTTTTCCGCAATCAGGTCCCTGTCATCCGCGCAGGAATCTTTCAGATGCTCCGCTCTGGTTTCGCCGTAGTAAAGCGGCGGAAAGACAAGTCCGCCGCCTGTCTGCGCGCATCGGATGGCAATGCCTTCCGCCTGTAAACCGTCCGCGCCGACGGCGTTGTGCAGCCCGTGCCACTCAAGGGTGCCTATCGGAATATACACAACCGGACATTCCTTGCGTTTTGCTACGATTTGGTCGGGTCTCAGCATATGGTATCTGACTTCACAGCTCATAACGGGCCTCCATACTATATATTGTTATATTTTCGTGCCAAGATTGTAACCACTTGCCACAGCGGATTTGATATCGCCTATTGTATCGCTGTCGCCGATATTATAAACCTCTTTGAAGCTTTCTTTGCATGACTCAAACAACTCATCATTTTGCCTGTCTCCAACACACAGTATTACCGTGTCGGCCGGCACAAAAATACTGTTTCCGTTTTGAAGAACCTCAACGCCGTTGTCAAGGATTTCGGTTACCATCGATTCCATCATCGCGGTTACCTTCAGATGCCGCAAATGCCCTGTAACAGTTGCCTGCGCTGTCTTCGGCATTTTTGCCGCAAGCGTATCCGTCATTTCAATAACGGTAACTTTCTTCCCCTTCTTTGTCAACAGTTCGGCCAGTTCGGAACCTATTGTGCCGCCGCCGATGATAGCCACTTTTCTGCCGGTTTTTTTGCCGAGTAAAACATCTTTGTAGTTATAAACAATTGCATTGTCTATTCCCTTGATTCTAACCTTTGCCGGCTTAGTGCCCGTAGCGAAGATAACGGCATCGGGGTTGCGTTTCGCGATGCTTTCTTTGGTTGCCTGCTCATTGAGCATGACTTTGACACCGTTAGTTGCAAGTTGCTTTTCGTAATATTTTATGAGCGGTTCGATGTTCTGTTTGTTGGGCGGAATAATCGCCAGTTCAATCTGGCCGCCGATTCTGCCCGATTGTTCAATGAGGCTCACATCGTGGCCTCTCATGACCGCTATTCTTGCGGCCTCACAGCCGGCAGGACCTCCGCCGACAACAACAATATTTTTAATCACGTTTGTTTTTTTAACTGTGTAGTCATTTTCGCCATTGCCGATAACCGGGCAGCCCGTGCAGCTGATCGAGTGCCTGAACTGAAGTTGTTCATTCACGCATTGGTTGCACCCGATGCAGGGTCTCGCAAGCTCGAATTTATCCGCTTGCATGAGATTGACAAGTTCGGGTTCGCAAAGCATGCCTCTGCCCATAAAAACAAAATCACATTTTTTAGCCAGCGCTTTTTCAACAATCGCCGGTTCAAATGACCTGCCGCCGCCGATTAGAGGAACAGTGACTGCCTTTTTGCCGAAAAACAGGTTAACATTACCGCTTTTTGTTGCCCTTGCCATGTTCAGCAGTGTGCAAAGGGGCAGCGCGATGCCTTTCTTCTGCCCTGTTTCCGGCGTGTCCCGCATACCCGCTTTTTCGTTCCATGCACCGGCCAAAACCTCTATGGCGTCAGCGCCGGCTTTTTGAATCATGAATGAATAATAAAGCCCTTCACCTAGTTTTATTCCTGCGTCTTTGCCAATCTCCAAGACGGATAACTTGACAATAACCGGAAAATCCTCGCCGCAAAGCTTCTTTGTTTTTGCAATGATATTCAATAAAAATGTTGCTCTTTTTTCTTTGGAACCGCCGTATTCATCGGTTCTGACGTTTGCCTGCGATGACAAAAACTGCTGGCAAAGATAATAGCCGCAGGCATGGATTTCCACCCCGTCATAGCCTGACCTGTTTGCACGCTCTGCCGCTTCGGCATATTTATCCTCGATTTTCTGAATCTCCTCAATACTCAGCGCCCGCGGCTCAACACCGCTGAGCCCCATCATAAACGAAAACGGCATCGCAACCGCCGAAGGGCCGACAGGCTGCGCGCCTATTACATCCGGTTTTGCGCCTCTGCCTGTGTGGCTTAACTGAAGCATGATTTTCGCGCCGTGCCGGTGAACGGCATCGGTGAGCTTCCGATGGCCCTCAATGAGCTCGTCCGTATCCATTCGCAGCATATCCGGCGTGTTCAGCCCCAGCGGTGCGTCAACACAAGTAACCTCAACAATAATAAGCCCCGCGCCGCCTTTGGCCCGCTGCTCATAATGGTTGATAATCGCTTGGTTTACTTTACCGCTGTCCGACATGTTGGTGCCCATTGCGGGCATGACGGCGCGGTTTTTTATTTCAAGCTTTCCGATGTGACCCTTTTCAAATAAATATTTCATAGCGCTCCCTGAAGGGTTTAACAATTTAACTGACTCGGAATTTTATAGTGTTTTTTACCGGTATAACACAGGGATATCTATTCAATAATAACTACTGCATCACTTGTAATGCTGCCTGTATAACCACCGGTGCCTGTTACTGTAACGGTTAAAGGCTGCCCAATATCTTCAACGGTAATTGTGTAGGTACTTTCGCTTCCTATATTCTCTTCCCCGCGTTTCCATTGATAAGAAAGTGTTGCACCCGTCGGTATGATATTCGCAGTATCTGCCGTTAATACATTCCCGAAATTTGGCAAGCCTGTAATACCAACCGAGCCACCAATTGATTCTGTTTTTGACGCAATCCCCGTGCTTTGGTCAATGTTCAACTTATAGTTTTGTACATCAACCATAACATCGAAATCGTTTTCATCAATAACTCCATCCCGGAAAACATCTCCGGCTTTATTATTTGCCGCGCCCGTTACGGGGTCCCATTGCGGCAACACATAATTACCGATGTCAACAATCATATCTGCATCATTTGTGTCAATATTGCCATCGCCGTTAATGTCGCCGAAGATGACAATTTCATATGTTTTTACGATATCGCCATCAAAAATAACACGAACTTTTGAGCCCGTTCCAAAAATCAAGCCAACAGAAGGCGTAATTTCAATTGTCGCGTTTCCGACAGGTTCAATTATTCCATCAAACGAAGTAATCGCTTCGCTTAACCCGTAAATTAAATAATCCTGCCTGTCGATGACAGTGCTACTGCCTGAAATCTTTCTTATTTCAGGATACAAAACATATGAAATTGCATTGCTTATTGCGTATGCTTCCGCATAGGAGTCGACCGAGCAGTATATTATAAGGTTCTCACATCCTACAATTGATAAGAATTTCATACTTGTATTGTTGCTTGGAATGGTTATTTTTGTAAGATTAGAGCAGTCAGAAAATGCAAGCACTTCAATATCCGTTACGCTGTTTGGTACAGAAATGCTCGTAAGCCCGGTACAAGCAACAAATGCACCGCTCTCGATTTTTTTAACACTGCTTGGGATTTCATAGGCACCTATCTTAGTCGCAGGGCAAAGTATAAGTATGTTCTTATCTTTATCAAACAGTACCCCGTTTTCAATCGAATAAAACAAGTTGTTGCCGTCAACCGTTACCTCATCAATACCCAAGCAATTGCTGAAAACACCTTCTCCGAGATTTTCAATATTGCTTGGGATGAAAACATTTGTAAAAGCGGCACAACCTGCAAATGCGTTGTCATCAATTTCTTTCACATTGCTTGGGATTGTTACATTCCCAAGTTTTGAACAGTTATTAAAAGCCTTCTCGCCAATGCTAAGAATGCTGTCCGGCAAACTTATACTTGCAAGCACGTCGCAATCGCTGAACGCGCTTTCTTGAATTTCTGTCAAACTTGTTGGCAATGAAATTGATGTGATCTTTGTTGAACCGAAATTCACATTCTTTAAACGACTGAAGTCTGTTAAGTCAACTGAACCTGATATCAATTCACCTTCGATAGAAATACCCTTGACTCTGTACTCACCGGTTACCGACTCCCAAACTATACCTGACCATTCGCCCGGCTTGGATAAATCCCAACCGAGCTGAGTTAAATTATCGCCTGCTTGTGCAAAAGTTGACAGCGTGTTGTATTCTGTTGTATTAAAAGCGTTTACACCGGCTAAAATATACTGAGTTGAATAGTTTACTTCAGAGTTTTCTTTTAATGCAACTTGATTAATGTCAGTTAAAAGCGTACTCCCCGATGAAATGTCCAAATAATTCTGTTCGCAGTTAACAGTTAATAGTTTCGGACAGTTTGAAATATTAAGGACTTGAACCACTGAATTGTTACAATTTATATATACGAGTTTCGGACAAGTTGAAATATTAATATTCGGCAACTGATTCCCACTGATGTTTAAATAGGTTAGGTTGGTCATTCCGGAGAAATCCAGATCACCCGACAAACTGAGATTTGAAACATATATAGTTTTAACATAATATTCATTATTTGCCTTTATCCACTTAACGCCATACCATTCTTGAGGGTTGGATAAATCCCAACACAATTTTGAAAGGTTATTATATTGGTTGGCAAATGCAGTTAGTTTGCTTAAATCGCTCGTATTGAATACAGGACTTGCCGTTAATTTTTGAGGATCATACATTACCCAAGTGCCATCTTTTTGAGAAAGCATTTCAATAGCCTTCATCATATTTGAGCCGCTTTGAATGTCAAAGCAGTTATCCTCGCAACTCAAATTAATAAGTTGAGTATTATTTGAAAGATCAATTGCTGTTAAATTATTATCACCGCAATATAAATCCGTAAGTAATGTATTGGTTTCAACATTCAGCTCAGATAATAAATTATCATTACATTTTAAATTTAATAATGAAGTGCAGCCATCTATATTTAGAGTTTCGATATTGTTCCAGATGCAATTTAGAGTGGTGAGGCTTGTTAAGTTTTCAGCCGAAAGCGTAGATAATAAATTATATGCACAATTTGCATTTTGTAATGAAATGCAGTTGGTCAGGTTAATGCTAGTCAATCCATTTCCGCTGCAATCAAGATTTGTTAGTGATGTAAAACCTGTTAAATCCAAAGCTCCGGACAGCTCCAAAAAGCTGATATTAATATCAATCATTCTGTTTTCGGCTTCATTATCCCATGTTATACCCTTCCAAGTGGAACAATCATTGATATCCCACCCTAATTTCTGCAAATTATCATCTTGTTGAGCAAATGCAATTAATTTGTTTACTTCAATTTGATTTGGGTTAATAGGTGAAGTTGTCCCATCAACTTCCTGCGATTTTGCTTTTTTAGAATAACAAACATCAAATCCACCATTTTTCAGAGCACAATAATAAGTAAATTCATTATGCGTATCTTTTATAAATCCATATACAGCTTGACCTAATACAAAATACTTTGCAATAGGCTGATAGATAGAAAAGCCAAGCCAATAACCTTTTATCCGGTTCTGGTTGGCTTCATTTGGGTTATATGCAGCAGGCGCCACAACCTCGCTCATAAATCTATACAAAGAAAATCCATTTGTTACTTTATAATAATTAGAAAGATCCTTCCATTTTGATCCAATATAGTTCATCAACTGAGAAGTGTATTCCGCATTAAAGCATGGGTCATTTCCACCCCACTTTGCTTTCATTTCATTCTTGAAAGGTACACATGATTGATATAAATCTTGCGCGACAGCTCTTTTTGTAAAACCATTTTTGCCCCAACCCCAAGATGACAACGAATTGGGAACAAAATCATCATCAAAACTAAAATTGAAAATATTAGACCATGGAAGCGGATCATTTGTAGTATTTGGTGTTGCAAATGTATAAGCAAAAACATCACCAACTTTGCTATTAACCCAATGAGCATCTAATTCAGCTGCAAGCAAATTGGCAATTGCCGCACCTCTGCTGAACCCTGTAACTAAAACCAAAGAATTCTTATCGGTTCCAAGATACTGTTCAAGTTTGGCAAGTACATCAGTTACTGCTAAAGAGTAACTTTGGTGTGAATGAATACTATTGATGTAACTGCTTCCGGTTACATCCATATTGCCTTTCCATTCGGCTCCTTCAGTTCCACGAATAATAACAACAGTTAAATTTCTTTCTTGATTATTGTATATTACTTTTTTTCTTGCTAAAAAGAAGCTTGCATTATCTGCATTTGTATCTCCGAGATTATAAGGCACAACATTCGTAAAGTACTGAGTTTCTAATGTTTTTTTAATGTCAGAATAATTTCTTGTATGTAAAAAATATTCCGCACATTTTACAGCGAGCTCTTTGCTGTATACATAGGGATTATAATTAAAGTTTTCATATGTTGTGGAGTTCAGATTTAATCTAAAAGCGGGACGTACACCAAAACAAGTACCGTCGACAGCAGTGCCGCCGCCAACACAGCCTTCAAAATAGCCAAGCTTTGTTTTATTGTAATCGTCGCCGGGAGATCGCAACCACCAAAAGCTATTTCCTAAATAAGGATTATCATTTTTCACAATAAGTCCGTTGCTTTTTGAAAAGTCCGTCCCCTGTGCCTGGCGAGCAGTATCATAAGTAAAATGACTCAAACTAAAGCCGTATGAAGGATTCACTAATTCTGCGTTGGATAACAAGAACAGCTTGTCGTTTGTGTTGTTGCCGCCTTCTCTACCTTCCCATGATGTAACAGCATTGACAACATTGCTTGTATTTATCTGTGCTTTCTCTGTTGATGAAAAGGCCGTGTTGTAAAAGTCATTATTAAGCCATGACCGCATCGTACAGCTTTCCCATGTAACATTAGCATTTACCTGATTATACGCCTTTGAGTCCAGTATCTTTTCCGCCATGACAAATAGCTCGTCGCTGCTGTTTGACAAAACGCGCCATTGTATGGGCTCGTATTTGAACCAATAAATTTTGTTTGTGTAATAGCCATTCGCTGACTGCGGCCATGAATTATTGTACTGCGTAAAATAAACCTTTTTGTATTTTAAACCGCCATAGGTGACAGTGCTGTCGGCTTGAAGTGTTTGGGAATTAAGTACAGAAATTAAGGTTGAATTTGTCACCTTAGTTTGCGGGTATGTACCAAATTCAATAATATCCCCAGTTGAATAATTATTTTGGACAACCACTGGCGTCTGAGTTGGCATTGGTCTGAAAATTAATGTTTCGTATAATCCAGCTGGCACACGATTTCCATTCGCGTCATCAGCATATAGATTGTAATCATCATAATCTCCGGGCAACCAATATGGTGATATTGAGCTGTCAATAGAATTAGTATAATTGGAATAAAGTGCAAAGTGCAAATGCGGTGTTTCAGCTCCAACATTGCTAACCTTGCCTAATAGATCTCCTATTTTAACAGTTTGCCATTGTTTGACTTGAATATTGTCCATATGTCCATATATTGAATACCAATTAGAATAAGTATAACTGTTTTTTAGAATTAATGGAACAGAGTGACTTATAATAACTGGTGAAACGCTAGTAACAACTCCTGCTTGGACAGCATAAACATTTTGATGGTTATCGGCATTGTTAGGCATATTTAAATCTATAGCGCTATATTGGTACTTATCGTTCCCATCATGTCCGTAGTATGTCAACCCGTACCAACTGCCTAATCCCTTGTCAACGGGAAACCTAGGGTTACTACCAGTTGCTTGTACTTGGAAAACACCGTTTGGAACTATAGCAAGCAACATAATAATAGCCAAGAAAGCGCCAAAAAGCCGTTTGGAAATTTGTTTCATGTTTTTGTCCTCCTTGAAAAGTTTTCTATAGCCTACCTCTCCGTCAGGCTAAAGCCTGCCACCTCGCCTACATAGGCGAGGCATTACGGGAATTTTCCGCTCTAACTCTAAAAATGATATGCAATTTTTGCGGCAGCACCCTATTTGGCTCGCCTATGTAGGCGAGCTGTCACATTTAACTAATCCCAAAAATTTTCAGGGATTAGTTTTAGTGACTGAGAGGTAGACCTTCGGGCGACATAATGTTCGCCCCAACATTGTGTTTATTTATATATACAATCCACAGGTGAACCAATCAATAATTCCCCACCATATCCATTACCGTCTGTTCCCATTCAAAGATATTTTCCGGCCTGCTCCCACAGGTGCTGATGTCTTTGAGTGTAATATCACAGGAACAGGAGTTCCGCTTGCAGGCGTCCAAAATGCCACCGATCTCTTTTTTCAAAGCATCTTTGTCAAGCATGGCGACCCCGACGGAAGCGGGATTCGGTTTGGAGGAAACCACATATTTTTTGCCGATGATTTCCGTCGCCAAATCCACATCCGCCCAGGGGGTGACGCCGATTTTCCGCAGGTTCGGAATTTTTTCGACAATATCTATCTTTTTATCCAGCGGCTCGCAGCAGCCGTAATACACCAGCCCGCACTGCCCGATGGTCTGCTTCATATATTCAATATCAAACTCTTCATGCATGGCCTTTGAGACGGAAGCGAAAATCTGCGCGGTGCCCCTGCCCCAAATATCTTTTCTTGTCATTTTTTCGCCGTCAAAGTCTTTCCCCGGCAAATCGCTTGTTAAAATCGGTGTGCAGTGCAGAGAAAACGGATCGCTCTCATATAAGCCCAAGGCCTCATACTGCTCCATTTCCGCCAGGTTTATTTCGGCAAGCCTTGCAACAAGCTTGTGGGAAAACTCCGGGCGTTCGATTAAATCCATCAGCAAGCTTGTGACGCCGCGAAGCATCGAAATCTCATCCCAGGGGGCAAAATGCGTATGGTCACGCCCGGTAATTTTCAGCGGAATGATATCGCCGAGGATTTCGCCGATGTATTCATACTGCTTCAAGGTTGATTCGCTGTCGTAGGTGATGACAGGAAGCTGAAGCTTTTCCAAATCTTCATCGGTCTTTAACTGGTCGGTATATTCATGGGAAATAATGCTGTTTTTTTCGCTGGTTTTCAGCGTCTTTTCCTGCACGCGCATGCCGTTGCCGGTTGATCGCACTACCTTTGAAATCGGAATATACGGGCGAAGGAACATGTCCGCGGGCATGTGTTTGTATTTATATATATTAGAGCGCAGGAACCACTCGACACCGTGAAGAAACGGATTTTCGCACTTCGTGGTCAGCTCGTCATCGATATTCATTTCGTTCCACGGCAATTCGTCAATCATCACGACCGGCCGTATCATCTTTAGATCATTCACAGCCGTGTGGAGTTTTCTCCTCTCGGTGTTTCTTTCCTCTTTTGAAAGCTGATAATATTCACGCGCGAGCTGTCTGAGAATTTGGTTGTCGTTATTCATTTGATAACCTCCGGTATTTTATTGTGATTAAAATAAAGAAAGCTGATCTTCACCGTAACCGCTTTTATAGCCCGCAATAATGTCCGGCATCTTGTAAATCAAGCCGTATTGTTCGCACCCGCTTTGAAAAATTTTCCAAAGGGCTTTTGAATTGGGTGACCTGCATTCGTAGGTGTCGCCGAATTGTTTGATGTATTTTGCTTTCATCCCGGGAAATGATTCGTCGAGTTTTTGATAAAACCAGTCCCGCTGGTTTTGCCGCAGGGTGACGCCGAACGCCGGATAAATAAACTTCGCGCCGTTTTCATGCGCGCGCTTGACAATGCCCGCGATATTTTCAACAGTGTCCTCAATTAAGGGCAGCACCGGCATTAACAGCACACCCGCAAAAATACCAGCGTCCGAAAGCTTTTTAACAGCCGCGAACCGTTCGGAGGAAAGAGGAGCGTTCGGTTCAATCTTTTTGCAAAGCTCATCGGCGGCGGTTGTAATCGTCAGCTTAATAAGAACCGGTGACTGAATTGAAATTGATTTCAGCAGATCAATATCCCTTGTTACCAGATCACTCTTTGTCGCAATCGCAATGCCGAAGCGGTAACGGTCAATGATTTCAAGCGCGCCTCTTGTGAGCTTATATTCTTTTTCGAACGGGTTATACGGGTCGCTCATCGCGCCGGTGCCGATAACGCCGGTTTTGCGTTTTGATTTCAGTTCACGCTCTATGGTGGCAAGCGCGTTTTCTTTCGCCCTGACGGTGTCGAAATTTTCGACTCTGTAGCATTCGCTGCGGCTGTCACAGTAAATGCAGCCGTGGCAGCAGCCTTTGTAAATATTCATATTGTAGTTGCTGCCGAACCAGGAATTGCCGTTTGTATAGCCGGAGACAATTGTTTTCGCAGGAATAAACTCCATGCCATGCCCTCTCATATTAATTACTTATAAAAGCCTAACTAAAAAATCCGCACAAAACCTTATAAATCAAAGCTGTTGCTTGATTTTTTAGAGGTTTTTAATCGTTAATTAGTATCACATCAAATAAGACACCAGTTTCTTTCTCCAAGTATCAACAACAACTTCATCATATAATTCCGGAATTGCAAGCGCGATTTTTTTTGCCTCTTTTGAGATGTCGACTGCTTTTTTCAGCTTCAGCAAACTGATCGGCCGCCTTAATCCGCGTTTAAGTTTCGCTATCATTTCCGCTTTGTCCATCTTCATCGCATTACCGTTTCCGCCAAGCTCGTTTGCCGTTAATATTTTCTTATCAAAGAAGAAGTTCAGTGCGCGCTCCGAATAGCTGAGCAGGCAGTTTTTTAAAACTGAAGTTGCAATCGCTTTATTGGCAACTTCTTTATAATATTCAACCTGATAATTCCAAAGTTCCGAGGCAGCGAACGGCTTGCCCGCCTTGTCAATATTAATAATTGTTTCGGCAAGCATTGCCCCCGCCTTCACGGCAGTTGTTATCCCGGAGCCGTTCATCGGGTCCGGCATGGAGACAACGTCACCTACAGCGGCATAATTGTTGCCGACAAGCAGCGAATGCGTGGACTTGATGGGGATGTCGACGATTTGTCCGCCCCGCAGCAGTTTTTCGCCGATAACGGGCTGAACTTTTCTCATTTCGATGAGCACTGCCTGAACTTTTTCAAAACTGAGCGGTTTAACACTGCCGATAAGGAAATCCGCCATACCGTCCGAAATCTTAAACCAGGCAATCCCCTTGATCCCCTTGAACCTGAAATAAATATTGTACCGCTCCATGTTTGGGGTGCTGACGCCTTCAACAAGGTTGTAATAGGCTCTGTAGGTGTGGAAAATATCGCCTTCGGAATAGATATCGTTCATACGGTATTTCTCCGGCAGTCCCGCGATAACGGGCGAAAACAAACCTGCGCTGTCAATAACCAAGTCGGCCGGCACTTCATTGCCATCCACAATCAGCCCGCACACATCGCTGTTTTTATCAAGGAGCGGGCCTTCCACATGCTTTGAATAGTTGATTTTCGCCCCTTTGCATTCGGCATTTTTAATCAAGTAATCATACATATCCTTGCGTTCGATTTCCAGCGCTGCCCGTTCGGGATTGATATCATATGATACGGGTGTTTTTAACGACGGCGCATAAAAGGTCGAGTCTCTTCTGAGCGTCATTCTGCTGCGGTCATACTCTGTTATACCCGCAATGTCAAAAGTATCGCGCCCGATGGTGTCGTGCCAGTCGTAACCCAGTTCCTCCCTTTTTTTCTGTTCGAAAATCTCTGTTTCATAACCCTGTTGTGCCAAATACGCAGCGGCAACAAGGCCGCCGTGGCCTGCGCCCGCCACAATAATTTTTTTGCTCATTTTTCCTCCCTGATTTTTCGGTTAAATTTTACTTTTTGTAAACAGTTTTATGCGTAGTAGGGTATTGTCTGCGGACCTTTCGGCAAAACAGCGACACTGCCGCCGAGCAGCCGCACAAGCGCTTCAATATCTCTGCAGGGCAGCAGCAGCGCCTGTTTTATCTCCTCATCGCTCAGGCAATCGGAATATACATACACATTCGCCTTTTTCTGAATTCTCGTCTGTATCTGCACCTGCCATTGTTCGGGCATCATTTCTTTGCTTTGGTTAATCAAGTCAAACAGCTCCCCGGGTGTCCCCGCCATGTTAAGGATTTTTTCATAAGAGCTGTTTTTCGGCAGGCCGTCGGAACATTCACCGGCAATGATGATCGTCCCGTTTTCTTTTACAATCTGCGCGGCACAGCTCATCCCTTTCACACATTGGTACAGGTTCATATCAAGCGGATATCCGCTGTTGGATGTTATGACAATGTCATAAAGCCTGTCGACTTTTCGCATAGCGTTTCTTCTTACAAAATCATAACCCTTTTTATGTGCCCGCTCCCATTCGCCGGTAAATACCCCCGATATTTCCTCCCGTGTATTCATTGCAACATTGACTAAAAAATCCGGGTCGGCTGTTTTGCAGCCTTCACGGATATTTTCCCAAACCGGGTTGCCGTCTGTAACGCCCCAGGTTGCTTTGCTGTCCCCGATTCTTTGCGCGTTATGGTTGCGCATGATGCTGTCAATGTCGCAAAGGCCGGGCAGCACTGCTTTCGGGCCTCCGCTGAAACCCGCGAAAAAATGCGGTTCGATAAAGCCCGTGCATATCTTCAGGTCCGCCCCCATAAATTCTTTGTTGATGTACAGCGGGAACCCGTCCAAAGAACCTGCCAACACCATGGAGTCTTTGTCAAAACTGTTGTGCTGAAAGCATTTGTAATCCGATATAATATCATACCCCAGCATTTGCACCAGTTCATCATGCGTCTGCGGTCGGTGGCTGCCGGTCATATTGACCAAAACAATATTTTCTTTCTTAATTCCCAATTTCCGCAGTTCGTTTACAATAACGGGTATGAGGATGCGGTTGGGCGTTGCGCGTGTCATATCCGTGTGGGCAACCGCGACGGTCTGCCGGCCTTTGACAAGCTCCGTCAAACCTTTCCCGCAGTCCGGCTTATAGAGTTTTTGCCGGATAAGTCCCGCGGGGTTTTCCGCGGCCGGCTGATCCGACGGCTGGATAACATCCGCACCCGCAAGGCTGATGCAAAGCCCTTTTTTTCCGTAGTCAAGCTTGATGGTATTTTCCATGGCAGCTCCCGTTATTTTGTATTTGAATTAAAAAAATTTAACATGTCAGCGACAATTGCCTGCTCGTCAAAATCCCCCGTCAGCTCATGGCGGACATCTTTGTAAATTTTCATCGTCACCTTCAGCCCCAGAGAGCGGTAAAGTTCATGGAGGGCTTTTACTTTTACGCCCATACCGCCGACAGGGTCTTTTTCCCCGCTCATCAGGGCGATTGGCAGGTCTTTTCTTATCTTGCCGAGATTCTGCTTTTTATAGGCGTCATCGAGTCCGCGCATAAGAGCGTAGAAAAAGCCGTTTGACATGATGAAATCACAATAAGGGTCGGCATTATAAATATTGACTTTTTCCAAATCGCGGTTCAGCCAGGCGTTTTTAACGTTATCCTGCAAAAAGTATTGGTCATTTGATGTGAAGGTCATTTTATAAAACATTTTCCCGGGACCGTAGGTTTTACAGAATATCCGTTGAAACAGGGTGATAACCTTACCCCAGAACAACATCTTGCCCCCCATATATGCGGAGCCGCTGAGCAGAATGCCGTCAATCAAATCACCGGCGAGTTCAATAAATCGTTGACCGAGAAAAGAGCCGTAACTGTGAGCAAAAAGCTGAACAGGCAGTTTGTATTTTTCCTTCAGCATTTTTGTAATTTCAATCTCATCAAAAACATTCTCATTGAAATTGTTGCTGCCTGCTTTGCCAAGATTTTCAAGCCCGGCGGTTTTACCGTTCATCCGGTGGTCGTCCCCAAAAACGATATAGCCGGCGCGGTTGAGTTTTTTGGCAAAATCATCATAGCGCATGGTGTGTGATGTCAGTCCATGCACAAGTTGAATGACCCCCTTCGGATTTTCGACATCATCCCAAAGGAAACAAGCCAATTTTTTACCGTCAAAGCTGCTGAATAAAATTTCTTTCATGTAACCCTCTTATAATTTCTTTCACGCCGTGTTTGTTCCGGGTTTTTATTACGCATGATTAATATCTATGCTATTATCTCTTGTTTGAGCTATAAACGCAACCATAAATTCACCGGTTTTTGATTTATGAAGATTTTTATATCAATTCACGGCAACAGTATATGGCTTAGGTGTGTATACCGGGTATTGTTCAATCACTGATAAACAGGCTGTGAAGTAAAACGAAAAAAACCAGCCATACCCGGCCGGTTTGTTATTTGTTATGTGCTGGGAAAACGGCCAAATGCAACCCCGCATTTAACACAGTTAATCCATTATCGCTTATTTATACTAATTACTCATAAAAACCTAACTAAAAAATCCGCACAAAACCTACTAAATCAAAGCTTTTGCTTGATTTTTTAGAGGTTTTTAATTGCGAATTAGTATTAAACGGTTTTCGGCGGTTCGCTGTCCGCAAACAAAGTCTCGTTTTTCGGTGCTTTATGGTTTTTCTTCTGCTTCCAGTTCATCAAAAATAAAATCCCAATAAGAAAAGCCGGACCTGCAATCTGTAGACCCCAGGAAATAATGAAGTACCACTCGATTTGATTAAATACCGAAACAATGATATACGCGATTCCTGCCAGTATAAACACAACACCGCCGACAATTTCGTACTTCCAGGAAATAATTAGAATAAAAAGCAATGCCAATGCCGGGATGTTGTGTATCAGCAGCCTCAAAGCAACTTCGCCCGCGTTTTGATTCGGTATTTCAAACACATCCAATGAAAACAGCGCAAGGAACAGGATAAACAGGATTGACAGGATTCTCGGTACCCAATAGACAAACTTATTAACTTGCTTTGCCATGCTGACACTCCTTTCAACACCAAGTTTTATGCTTCTCCGGAACACTATTAGTGCTTGAAAGATGATCCTTTCCGTCTATAATTATATATGCGATTGTATGTTTTGTCAATTGATACTAATTACTCATAAAATCCCAACTTAAAAATCCATACAAAACCGCATAATACTATTCTGCATTAAAATGGAGAATAGTATAAATCAAAGCTTTTGCTTAATTTTTTAGAGGTTTTTTAATCGTGAATTAGTATGAAACAGATTTATTATGTTCTTCCTGAATAAATATACCCCGGTTTATTATTAATTTCATTCTGCAGAGAAGTTCAAAACATCAAAGAAAACATATTCCCGTTTTCTTGAGCCTGCCGGGGGCTGTACAATAAAGTTCTCGGTTTTTAATCCGTCTGTATGTCTCGCCCAAATTCCGTATGCGGACAGGTTGAAAAAGCGTCCGCTGTCGGGGTATGCATCTTCATATTCCGGGAGATAAGTCATGTACAGCGGGGATTCTTTTGACGCGGCAGTATAGGTTAACGAAAAGTTTCTGAGTGTGACATTTTTAACGTAATTTGTTCCTTTATCCTTGTTTTTCACTCCGGTAATTATTGCGGAGCGTTCTACATTCGTTGCGGTTATATTTTCAATGGTTACTCCGTTTATCGTTCCCGAAAAGTCGGAAGAGGCATCAGGGTATCTGTTACGGTTGCCAAGGCGTATAAACAAAGGGCATGCAACCCTGTCCATCGTTATATTGCGAACCTTAATATCAGTCAGTTTGGTCCCATCCGTGGATTCAACCGCAATACCCGTGCCGGTGCCGGGATAGATTTCGCGCATAAAAAACGAGCAATTTTCAACCAAAATATTTTTTATGTCTCCTCTTGTTTCGGTGCCGATTTTAAATGAATTTGTACAGGACATCACCTCACAGTTATATACATGAACATTTTCGACAGTTTTATCGGCTGACCAGTTTTTCAAAACTATTCCGTCATCACCTGTACTGATGAATGTGTTGCCTATTTCGACATTCCTGCTGTATAAAACATCTATCCCGTCAGTATTCTCAATATGTCTGTTGTTATTCACAATAAACTTGTTAACCGTAACTTCAATGCAATTCTCCAATTTTAATGTCCAGTGAGCGGAATTTTCAAAAACGACATTCTCAATCGTTACCCCTGTACATCCGGAAAAGACTGCGATTCCGCCATATCTGCTTGAGTGGCCGTCACGAACCCGGTTTGAATATTCTGAACCCAACACGGCAAGATCGGAAAACACCGGTGCGGTTAACAGAGGTTTTTCAAAAGGTTTACGGGAATAGTAATTGCCTTCGCCGCAAATTTTCCCCGGTCCGGTTATTTTTATATTTTCACAGCCTATTCCGGATATAACACAGCCTAAGTTCATATCTGTACCGGTGCGGGATGCGACAAGGGAGGAGTCCTTCGCTATTTTAAGCGAAACGTTGCTTTTCATGGCAATCGAGCCGACACGATAACTTCCGCCGTCCACAAAAACCGTTCCGCCGCCGTTCTGAGAACAGAAATTGATTGTATTATTTATTGCGACATGATTTAAAATCGAATCGTCATTCGGTACTGCCCCAAAATCTCTGACATCGTAAACTACGCCCTGCTGATTGTCATCATAGTTCAGATATTTTTCATACGGAATGTTTTTATAAAAATCACCTTCATACACTTCGGGGAAGACTTCATCATTTATATTCTTTTTATAATATTCATTCTGTACCGCACTAATCACCGTAAGGCAAAGGGTAAGAGCATAACTGAACGTTTTAATGACAAATGAAAACATAAAAATCTCCTGTCTTTCTTAATTGTTGAACAATACATAAAACCTCAAGATATAAAGCATATCTCCTGCCCTCGTGCTGCTGTTCACAATTAGCGTAATTGCTTTTTTGATTCCTACATGGATATAAAAATAAAATTAATGCCTGCAAAATGGGGTTTATAATGACCAACTAAATTATATGCCCTGTTCTTTCAATGACTTCCGCCTGCATCGACGGGGATAGCCTTACAAAGAAATCGCTGTAGCCGCCGACGCGCACGATTAAATCTCCGTAAAGCTCCGGCGTTTCGACAGCCTTTAACAGCACATCTCTGTCCACCGCGTTTATCTGCATTTCAAAGCCGTTTCTCTTCATAAAGGTCTTTATCAAAGCCATCAGTTTCTTTTTGGATTCGGCATTGAACATTGTTTTTGAAAATTTCATATTGACCGCTATACCGCCGATGAAAGGATAATGGTCCCATTTTGTGCTTGACAAAATCGATGCTGTCGGGCCGTTTTTTTCCCTGCCCTGTGCCGGCCCCGACCCGTCACCTAAAGGAAATCCTTCGGCTCTCCCGTCGGGAGAAGCCATGGTGTTCTTGCCGAATTCATTATGCATCACCCAGCAAAAAAGGCTCGGCACTAATTTACCCTTGCGATAAGTAGAGTATTTTTTGCATTCTTCCGCAATCCAACCTGTTATTTCAGCAACATACGAGTCTGCATCGTCAAGGTCATTTCCGTATTTGTCAACGCGGTTTTGGAATAACTGCTTTTTATCCTCGTAACCTTTGAAATTATTTTCCAAAATCTCTGCCAGTTCGGGAAGCGATAACTCTTTGCGTTTATAGACCATTTCGTTGATAACGCCGAAAGAGTCGGCTACATTTCCGACTCCGACGAAGGACGGCATAATCCAATTATACCTCGCACCGCCCGATTCAATATCCTCCCCTTTTTTCATGCAGTCATTGACGAAACACGAAAGCAGCGGATTATAACAATGTTTTGTACGCTCGATTTGAAGTGTATTCTGTTCAATGAGATTGTTTTTGATGACTTCGGACAAATTTTCAAAAAATGCTTTTTTAAGATCGCCAAATGTATCGAAGTTAACGCAAACACTGTTTTCCGGTTTAATGCCTACCGTGTCAAGCAGCAATTGAACAAGGTTGGTATACGGACTTGCCACCCAAGTAGCCGAAGAGGCAACAGGCGTTATCTCCACGCAGGTGCTGTGGATGTAATTGCAGGCTTCGCCGAAAGGCAATCCGTAATATTGAAGCCCTTTAATGATAACATCGTCGTTGAAAAGGGCGGGATGCGAATACCCCTTCCCCAGCATATCGCAGGAAAGCTCCAGCAAATCGTCCGGTGTATCATCATTAATGCAAAGACCGACGCCAGGATAAATCATTCGAACATGTCCGATACTTTCAACAAACATATATGTCAGACTGTTCGCAATATTTACGCCGTTTTCGTCTCTGCCGCCTACCATATAGCCGACAGCCAGCCCGCCGGGGATATATTCGTTATATAAAAGTCCCAGGCAGTCTATCAGTTCCTGCGCAAATTCCTGAGTTATCCTATTATTTTCAATATCATTTTTGTAATACTTCAGAAGGTATCTGTCCGGCCTGCCAAGCTGGTACAGCATTACATCGGGACCCGACAAACAAAAGGTTAAAAAGCTTGCCGATTGCACCGCTTCATAAAAGGATTTTGCGGGCTTTTTAGGTACATTTTTGCATATTTCGGCAATTTTTACGAGTTCCTTTTTTCGTTTATCATCGGGGCATTTCCCCGCCAATTCAAGCGCATAGTCCGCGTATTTATCCGCGCATTTGCAAAGGCCGTTCAACGCAATAATACAAGAAGTGTAAAAATCATTCTTCTCCAAATTCTCCGGAACGGAAAGATCCAATTCAGACATATGCGCTTGCGCATCCGCGATAATTCCCTCGGCACCCATTGAAAGCAGCAGGTCATAATCCACCGCCATATGCGAAGCTTGTCCGCCAAAACGCGGCCTTGAAGGCAGTGAATATTTTTTCAGGTTTTCCCACTCTTTTTGCTCGTCTTCCGTCAATCCCCTTGAGGACATTTTCCCGACAACAAGCTCATTTTCGTCAATGACCGGCTGAGCGTTTTCAAGCATGAATCCCGTCGCCCAAGCAAACCGGCAGCAGGTGGCGCTTTCTTTTTTCGCGCTTTCAAGGAAGCCTTTCGCATAAAGGTATTGCCACTGTGTTCTTTCGGGTTTGCAGGCTAAAGCGTGCCGTCTTAATCTTTCAATTCTGTTTTCTGCTGCCGGCATAACTATTCTCCTTATATATATGCACGTTCATTCTTTCTTTATCTATAAAAATCCCGTTTCGCTTGGGCAATTAAATCCGCGGCTTCAAAGTGCCTGTATTTTCTGTCTTTTAGTGTAGGCTTCCAAGGTGCCTGCAAAAAGCCTTTTAACCTTTCGGGCGCGACGATGTTTTTGCAGTATTCAACCGTTTTGCCAAAGTTTTCGCTGCAGTCCCAATTTGAACCTGCCGGCACCTGGTCATAACCGTTTTCTTCTAAAATCCTATAGCTTTTTATGCCCATGTTTTCAACATCCCAGGCAGAAAACCGTCCGTAATACCAGTTGCTCTGCAGTACGGATTTTGGCATTTTACGCAAGAACAGTTCGGTATGTTCCCACATATAATCCGACCAAATCCAAGCACGCGCACCGTTTTTCTCCACAAGGTCAACAAGGTGATAAAAGTCGTGCCACAACAGGTCGTTTTAACGGATTGCAACATAGCTGTAATCCTTTTGATTGCCGAAGTTCTCCTCATCCATGCCGATGTGAAAAAGCGGCGGACGATCAAAGATTTCAATGACCTCGTTGATTATATCACTGCAGAAGTCATAATACCAATGTGTTGACAAAGCGCGTGAATATTCGCCCATCCATTCATCATGAGAAGCGGAAAAATTAAGCTTCGGAATTGGCGTTATGCCCGCAACCCTCATTTCATCAAGCTTCTTTTTCAAGAAGTCAACGCTCCATGAGCCCTTTACGGCAAGCTCCGGATGGCTTTGATATTGCACGCCTTCGCCGAGGTCTATCACGCAGGTGTTTATCCCTGATCTTGCCATGAACGGCACGAGCTCATCCCATAATTCCAAATCGCAGCGCAGTTTATCGCTTGCCTTGGTGTACTCGGCATACCATTCGACATCATTCCACATATTAAAACCCAAATGTAACAGATATGCCCACATCGGTTCCGGCCGCATAAGAATCATCCTTTCTGTTAAGACGCCGGCAAACAGGCGAACGCCGTCATTTCTTTTCCGCTTTGCTTTTCCGGGTGTCCCTAATTTCAATATACGAGTTAATCAACGGCACAAGTGCAGCGGCTACAAAGCCGCCCGAAAATCCGTTGTTGTAGAGATTCATTCCTCCGTGCAGATAACTGATATTCATGGTGATTGCCATGTGGAGAAAACCGGCTAAAACGCCCCATCCCGCGCCGTAATAACCCGCTATAGGTGCGAGCGTGGTGCCGAAAAGCGCCGCTAAAATCCCGATGGTTGATGAAGTTTCATGGATGTTGAAAAGATTGGCGATGAATACCCCGCATATGACAGGTAAAACATTTTTCATGTTTTTACCTGCCGCCCCAAAGCCGGCAACTGTAAAAATTCCGCCGATAACCGGCCCGTTAATTTCACCTTTTATCACCAGTACATAGGCTGTCATCAAACTCCCCAACAGGGACATATTTATGAGTGATATCCCGAATCCCGCGGATTCAAAAAGGTCTGTGCCGTGTTTGCCGGGAATCGACAGGATTTGCGTATATCCGCGAAAACTCCGCTTGTTATATAAAAACCCTGTTATGAACACAACAGCAAAAATTGAAAACAGTATGATTGACAGCGGCTTGTTGTTGCCGGAGGAAAGAATCGACACCGGCAGAACCTCAACCCCCATGCTCCTGAGAACCGCCAAAAACACCATGCCGATAATGCCGGTGGAAAAACCGACATTGTATAGGTTAAACCCCATATGAAAGCTTCTCAAATGGCTCGATAGCGGATGCAAAACAAGCCCAACAAAAACACCCGCGGCAAAACCAAGGATAACAGCAGGGATGACAGGCAGCCCCAGGTTAAAAGTGATTTCGCTGACTAAAGGTCCCAAAGCAGTGCCGAATATCGCTTGAGGCAGGTTCTTTTTAAAAGGTGTTTGCGATATCTTTGAAAAGAGGATAACGCCCAAAACAATCGGAATTGAATTCAATAAATTCTTTCCGAAAAATGAAAATCCGGTGACGGTGAATACGCCAGCAGCAAGAACACCGGTCACTTCGGAGCGGGCTCTTTTTATTGTGCCAACACTCAGCAAAGTCATCAACCCGGCATTGAGCAGGGTTGAGCCAATATTTGTTAATTCTATATAGTCTGTCAGCAGGTTCGCGGGGGAAGTCAAAATTTTAATACTGCCGGCCCACAATTCACCGGGCGTGTTGAAGCAAAACGCGAGCGCAATCAACACCAGTCCAAAAAGCACCAGGAAACAAACCTTAACCCTTTCCGGTACCGCAACCGGCTCAAACTGCGGCAAAGGGTTCCCGGCCGGATTCAAATCCTCGGTATTTTCCGATAGTCGGGATGCTCGCAAATAAGCAAATCTGCTGTGGAATTTGGCGTGCTTACTGTTTTCGAACTCTTTCAGACGCGTCACACTCCTATTAAATTAAAACAAGATGCCAACAATTGTTTATGATTATTAGATTACATGAAAACGGTTGTATTTGCAACCGGCATAGAAAAGTTTAATTTACGCTCTTTATAAATATCTGATACATCCTTGACTTATGTTTTCATTTCAAACTTGAAATCAGCTTTGTGTTTCAGCATCGTTATCATATCCGCGTTGTTCCCAATACCCTTTGAAGTTAATGTTATCCGACAATTCAATTCTGTCAATCCACTTTGCCCACTTGTAACCCAATTTATCTTCTGCAACGAGTTGGAATGGGTAACCTCTTTCGGGCGGCAGCACGACATCGTTCATTTTATAGGCCAGTATCATGTTTTTATCCAGGATAGTCTGCAATGGCAGAGATGTTGTATAACCGTCCACCGAGTGGAAAATAACAGTGTTCGCGTTGCCTGATACAATCGACTTGTCAAGCAGTTCTTTAAGCAAAACACCCTCCCACAGAATGGTGACGTCCCAGCCCTCCACGCAGTAGAGTGTGACAACCTTGGTGTATTTCGGGTTGGCCAGCACTTCATCATAGGTGTACGAATCCGGTTTTTCAACCAGCCCGTCAACCGTCAGCTTATAAGTTGATATGTCAACATATTGGGGACCTTTTATGGAATTCTCCCGGAAATCCTCAATGGAGCCTAACTTTGCGCCGTTATATTCCTTAATCTCCGCCGCTGCCAGGCTGCTCAGGGACTCGTTGCTGCCCTCGCTGCCGATCGCGCAGCCAAAAAGGCTCAGGGTGAGTAAGACACACAGACCAAGACAAAGAAACTGTTTTATCATTTTTGCTCCTTTCACACACTATTGCATTTGTTAACCGGGCAGCTTTGCTTCCAGCAATGTCCCGCCGAGTTTGCCCAGCAAGCCGCTGCATCCGAAACAGATGATGCTGAGGATTATAATAATTATTTTGCCGCCGATACCGAAAGCCTCAGCGTTAATCATGACAGCCAGCGCAGCGGATGCAGCGAAAAACACGGCGCCGATGATAATTTTTTGCTTGAGACGCGGGCCGAATTTCTTTTTAAAACGTGTCTTTGCATCAAATAAACCGGCTGCAAAAGCGATGATTACCGAAACCGGCAGAAGAATGGATAACAGCTTTTCAATCGTTATCATGTTGGCACTAAGCGTTCCTTTTGCCGCGAAGGCAATGATAATAAAAATAAGCGAGAGAAAAGCGATGCTTTGAGGAAAATGGACAAGAATCGGATGAAGATGAAAGCCGAGCACCGCCATGCGCTTTTCGCTGATGTTATATTTATAGTTTTCGAATGCCGTTTTCGGCACACCGCAGGCGGGGCAAACATCTTTTATCTCCCCTTCTTCGCCTATAAAGCCGCAAACCTTGCATCTAATATAGTTTTTCATGTTGCCCGCCTTTCATTCTAACTGTATATTTCATCCGGCATCACACAAATATAAATTCACATTAAACTTCTAATATATTTTTTATTAATTTTAAAAAGCTCGTCATTGATCTTTTCGGCTGCATAGGTGCTGTTAATTGTCGGCTCGCACAAAAGCGCCTGAAGAGCAATCTCTTTGGAGCCTTTTGCCGCCGCGAGGACCGAAAGCCGCTGAGGCGACACCTGCATACTTAGCATACCGACTACTCCCTCCGGCAGATTTTCGATAATCGTTTTATGAACCCCTGCACCGTCAACCGTTACGGGAATTTCCACCGCAACATCATCCGGAAGCTGCGGAATCGCTCCGCCGTTATAAACAATTGCGGCAGGAAGATACAGTTTCTCGTTATAGAAAATCGAAACAACCGTATCAACAGCGTGTTCGCCCGATGGTTTGAGCCATTCCCTTGCGTCCTTGCTGCCATCGATTACTTTCGCAATTTCATTTTTCATGTGCACTCTGTTCGCGGCATCGCCTTCAAAGTTATACCCTTCCTCTCCCGCCTCATACCCGTATGCCTGATATTCGCCCAAATGATCATCGGAACAGGTTGGGAAAAGGCCGAAATAATGAAGCAGCTTTCTGGAATACGGGTTGAATTCGGGGTCAAAATCCTTTTCTTTTTCCAAAAATTCCGGGTATAAGTCCTCGCCTGTTGCCTTGTCCCGCACGGCTGTAATCCATTGAAAATGGTTCATGCCGGCGCCGAAAACTTCGATGGATTCGGAGTCCCTACCGAGGATATTCGCAATCGAATAACGCGCCATATAGATGCCGTGGCAAAGGCCTATACATTTGATTTTTGAGTATTTGTTAACGCCGAGAACAAGCCTTGTTTCCGGATTTGAAAAGTTTAAGAACCATGCTTCGGGGCAAAGCTCCTCCATATCGTGAACAATTTCAAGGACAAGCGGTAAGGTGCGCATCGTAAAATAAAGGGCTCCCGCACCCCCGTTTTCCCCCATGGTATGCCGGACGCCGTATTTTTTAGGGATGGCAAAATCCTGTTTCCAAAGGTCGCAGCGCTCAATCGCGAGGCTGCTGATAACAAAATCCGCTCCTGCCAAAACATCCCGGCGCTGTGTGGTTTTTTCAATCGTTATATTTTGTCCGCTAACCTCGTTCATCTTGTTTGCCAAAGCAAACATCCGGTCAAGATTTTCCTCATCAATGTCAACAAGGCAAAGATGCGCGCCCGCCATCCTCTTTTTTGAAAAAATGTCCTTAAAAGTCGGTACGCCGAAAGACATACTGCCTGCTCCGATAAAAACAACTTTTGGTGTTCTCATATGAATCCTCCTTAAATTTTAAATTTCTATTGCGGCATTTTTATCAATAATCACTGTCAGGTCCGAATGGTCCTGCAAAAGAGACGCCGGAATCACAGGGTCTTTTTTACCGTTAAAAGCGGTTTTTAAAATATGAGCCTTTTTTTCACCCGAGGCAAGCAATATCAGTTGTTCTGAATCCTTAAGAGTGCTCCAGCCTATTGTTATGCCTCTTTCAACAGACATCTTTCTGCCGAAATATTTTTTGCTCACCGCTTTGGTAACCTCATCGAGCTGTACGTTAAAACAGCCTTTTGTTTCGGGCGAATTCGGTTCATTAAAACCGATATGCCCGTTTAACCCAATACCCAAGACCGCAAGACCGATACCGCCGTGCAGTTTTATCCATCTTTCCATTTTACGGCACTGCGCGCCGGTTTCATTATCCAAACCGTCAAAAATATTTATCCGCTTTTCCGGAATACCGGCGGGCAGATAATAATTGTCGGCCATCACCTGCCGGCAGGATCCTTTGTCACGATAACCCAGCCCCTGCCACTCATCCAGCTCAGCATAAAAAACGGATGTGAGGTTAACTTCCTTTCTTCTTTGCATTTCAATCAGGTTTTTAAACATACCCAACGGTGTGTCTCCCGCGGCAAAACAAAGAAGCGCCTCCGGGTGGATATTGATATAGTCGGCGACTGCTTTTGCAGCCTTCAGCGAAACTCCTTCATAATCGGGTTCGACAGTAATGTTCAAGATATTGTTCCTTTCACTTATACTAATTCACGATTTAAAAACCTCTAAAAAATCAAGCAAAAGCTTTGATCTATACTATTCTCCATTTTAATGCAGAATAGTATTATGCTGTTTTTCGCGTGTTTTTAGTTAGGTTTTTATAAGTAATTAGTATTAACAGCTTTCGGGTTAAAGCTCATCTTCATATAGCTGTCACCCCGCTGAAGCTCATCGATCATTTGCCTCAGCCTTTTTTGCTTTGTTTCTTCAAGTTTGGCTCTCGTAATCCACCCGATATAATCATTTCTTTGATAAGGAGGCCTGCTTTCGTAGGCAGCCGTCAAACCGTTTTCCGCCAAAGCATTCTTTATGAAATCCGGTATTGGATACCGTTCTCTTGACATAAGTTTACATCTCCGATAACATTCCTTTTAGTTTATTCATCCGTACTTTGAACGCACGAAAATCAGCTTCATCAAATCTTCAAAAATCAGCTTATCACTTACATGTATCATCATCCATTGACCGCCGCAGGAAAAAGGAGTTCTCATGAATAAATCCTGCAGATATTCGCCGCATTCGTTTATAACCAGACCCGCCCGGGGCTTCATTTTTTCATTGATAACAACAAGCGCTATAAAATAATTTTCCATCGGATAAAGCGTGCATAAGGACTTTCCGCTCTTCTTATACTTGATATTCCAGCCTCTTTGTGCGGAGCATTTGCTGTATTCGATTTTTGGAGCCGTTTTATATTCCTTTTGCAGCAGTTCATGAAACTTGTTCCAAAGCGGCGAATTCACGAAACCGGTAAAGTCGTTGAAGTCCGGCTGCTTTTCCTGAGGGTACAGTTCGCTCCATAAAGACATCATTATTTTCATCCTTCCGCTTTCTTCATATTTTCGGCAACTCTGAACTTTACAATCCGGCTAATTAAATCCAACGGCAAGGGTTTATCCAAAGGAAACTGCACAGAACCTTTGGCGCCTTTGTATTGCGACAATTCCTCCTTAAAAACTTCGATTCCTCTGGGAGCCGGATAAAAACCTATATGATGTTTGAAAGCAGCAAAGTAGACCAGACTCCCGTTTAAATAAAAAGCCGGCATTTGGTAACCGATTTTTTCCGTCGCTTCCGGCGCCGCTTCTTTGATAACGGCTCTTATTTGTTGAAGTTTCTCCCGGATTTCAGTAGGGAATTGTTCAATGTATTCATCAACAGTTGTAAATGTGATTTTATCTGTATCCATACTTTTCTCCTGTTATAACTTTTTGTTTACGCAAGCAGTTTTTGATTTTATAGATCAATCCAATACCGCTGGAAAACATTGCCGTCATCCTCGGTCACCTCGTTTTCCAAAACACCGCCGTTGTTCGTTATGGTTTTTGCGGAAGCGGTGTTGATTTTGTCACAACTGATCAGCACCTTTTCCAGCCCGAATTCCCTGCATTTATCCAAAGCCAGCGCAAGCATTATTGTCGCGCAGCCCTTTCTCCGCTCGGAAGGCGCTATGCCGTATCCGATATTACCACCCCGGTTTAAAAGGTAATCATTAAGCCGATGGCGTATATTGACGGCACCAATAATTTTTTCACCCTTGCCATCCAGAAGGAAATAAGTAGAGGCGGGTACCCAGTTCGCGGCGACATCGGTGTTATTGTGACACCCGTTCGTCTTTTCCAAAAATTCATCATAATCGCTTAACCCCAAGGTCAAGGCGTACGGAACAATCTTCTCGCCATTATTTTGAAACTCGGCGACAATTTCGCGCCACATTTTTTCGTGGCGTTTTTCGGGGAATTCCAGATGCAGCATACCATTCCTCCCGATGAAGTTTTACGATCATGACTGTTTACCGGCAGACGAAGCTGCCGTTTTCAACGATATACACGCATTCTTCCCCGGCGTTAAACGCTTGTGTAAGGATGCCATCGCTGACTGTAATTTCGGTGCCTGTAACAATAACATCAAAGGTCTTGCCCATTATTCTCAGCCCTTTGAGTGAAATGTCCCTTGAAAAAGAAGGAGCACTCGGCTTGAAGCTGATGTTTCCGTCAGGCATGACGCTTACCCCGAACATCCCGAAGATGATCATCTGCGCGCCGGCCACCCCGCCGATTGTGCACTGCAAGGGAGTATCGCTGCGATAACCGATGTGGTCGGCGGTGAAAGAGTCGCCCCAGTAAGGCACCCTGGTGCCCCACCAAAGAATCCGCTGTAAAACATCTTCGGCTACAACCGGAAGACCGGCTTTATATAGGCGCTCAATAATCTGCGGCGGGAAGACCGAACAGCTCCCAGGTCCGCCGTTGTCAATATCGGCCGGGTCGTAGGCGGGATCTTTTTTGGATAGGCTGTGCAAACCGTAAGCCGAAAGGAATTCTTCCTCATTCAAATGGCTTAACAGGCCTTTTACTTCTTCCGCATCGAGAACGGGACTGCCGATTAGTTTATACATCTGGACCGTGAGCCTTGTTTGTTTACCGCTGTTGATAATAAAGTCGAACCACTTTTCTTCCGGGTTCCAAAGTTCCAGTTTAATCAGCTTTTTCAATTCTTCGGCGCGGTCAGAAAGAAACCGCATAGGACAGCCGGCAACTTCGGACAGTTCAAAGACCCGAATATAGCTTTGAACTCTTCTCGCGTTAAGGTCAGGCATTTTTCCGTGGTATGGGTAGCCGCGCCTCAATTCAAGATGATGTTCCCCTTCAAGCCCGTAATCATAAAGCTCAGCCTCACCGTTTTTCTTGTCCCAAAAGGTTGCGTGGTAAATTGCCCAATTAAGCACCGTCCTGCCATTGACTGTTTCGTTTAAGAATCCGGTTTCACCGGTATTTAAAACATAGTAATATATGAGTCCGATAATTTTTTCCTGATTAACCGGATACCACGGTCCGACTGCTTTACCGTTTATAGGGTCAAAACTGAAGCAGGATGTTATATCAATTTTTAAATATTGTTTAATATGCTCTTTCAGAGCTGGCGCGTCAAACAGCGGATGCAGTTCCCATCCTTCGGAAAAATCCCACAAATAGCTCAGAAGGCATCCACCCTTTATGCTGCCGGTGGAAAAAAATGGGTTCAGCGCGAACTCTGAAACCTGCCATCTGTTGGTTAAATAGTGAACAAGAGAACGGTAATAAAACGCTGTCAGCCTCTTGTCGGAAGCCTTAAATACAGGTAGTTTTTCAAACAACTCCTTAACACGCTTTTTAAAATCATTTCGCGCGAGCCTAATGGCTTTTTGCGGATTGGCGATAATTTCTTCGTAATCTTCAAATGTTTTATCTTTTTCGCCGAGTACGACAACTATATGACAGCTGAATTTGCTTCCCGGCGTCAAAGTGATTTCCGTGTTCCATGTGCTGACAGAATCAAACCAAAAAATGTTTTCAATGTCGGTTCCGATTATCATGCGTCGGCTGCCGTTAGCTTTTATGAGACTGCTTTTTTCCGCAAACAAATGGAAGCTTTTTGTACCCGCAGGCCGCTGGAAATCCCATTGAAGCACATAATCCATCCCGCCCCGGATAAACAATGATACCGGCACCGTTACAGAATCCTGTCGCCGATTAAAAAGTTTGATTTCAACAACAAAAGCCCTTTTATCCGGAATCAGTACTGTCGAACTTGCAACATCAACACCGTAAAGTGTCCCTTTTCTTTTCACCGTAAAGGGAAGCCATTCATATCCGCTTGTTTTTACTTTTTCGCCGAACATCCTTATGTTAAATAAAAAATCGGAACTAACGAACGGCGGCGCCCACAAACCGCTGACTGAAAAAACCTCGCTGTAGTTTATTCCGGCGGTGATTGTTCCGTTCGCAATACCGAAATCATTTTCCAGCAAAATATTTCTTTCGCCGTTTAATGCAAATTTACCCATCGTTCTTTTGAGGTCAAAAGCTTCCATTAATGTTATTCCTTCTTGATCTACATCTGCAGAGGCTGTTAACAGCATAATCATTGTCTGCTTTATATTTTACCTTTTGTAACATAAATAATCAACACAGAAAACCGGAGACTGATTTTGCAGCCCGGCGAATTATTAAAACAGCCTATCCATTCATCATGAAAAGCGGAAAACTAATACTAACCACCGATGAAAAGCGTTATTAGATTTGCGATGATTTTTTGTGCTGCACAAGGCGGACGACGATGCTTTGCTGTCGCAAGGCAAGGAGGACAACGCAGTTCGGCGCATAAAAGACCGCAAAGATTCAATGCGTTTTATCGGTGGTTAGTATAAACTTCTGAATTGGCAATATGCCCGCTGTCCTCATTTCATCAAGCTTCTTTTTCAAGAAGAAAACACTCCAGAAACCCTTCACGGCGAGTTCGGGATGGTACAGATTGTTTTTGTTTTTGACATAGAAGACACTCCTTTTCACCTGAATTATATAATACTGTTATGCATTAAAAATGTAAATACATTTTCAATCAGCAAGCAAGCTTGCTTCTGCGGCAAAAACCGCTGTCAGATAGCATTGAACGGCATCTTCAGCAGCAATTTGCTGCCCCGCTGTCTAAAGACAGCGGATTCAAAAGATAGATTTTATCAATCTTTTGAATGGAGATTCGTATAACAAACAGCTCATGTGGCAAATAAATTAAAAAAATCGAAATATTTTAATAATAAAGTATTGACAATAGTGTGCGCCATACAGTATAATACAGACGAGGTGATCCATTATGAGTGAAGAAGGACAGGATTTTGTTCAGGGTTTGGTGTCTGAACTCAGGCGAGGAACCATAACCATCAGCCTTTTAAGCCAGCTTATGAGCCCGAAATACGGTTATGCGCTTGTTGAAAGCCTGGAAGCGAAAGGCATACCGATCGAACCCGGAACCTTGTATCCGCTGCTGCGCCGGTTGGAAAAGCAGGAACTGCTCACGAGTGAGTGGGAAACAACGGGTACCAAGCCGCGCAAGTATTATGTGCTCAGCGAAAACGGCAAGAAAATTTACAGACAAATGTGTACCGAATGGAAGACTATGACAGAAAGTTTAGACAATCTCATCAATGAGGAGGAAAATTGAAATGGAAAACAGCAATAAAAACGGTTCCGATTTAACCGAGCGCTATTTATATGCGATTACAAAACGGCTGCCCAAAGAGCAAAGAGGCGATATTGAAAAAGAACTCAGAGGCCTTATCGAAGATATGCTGTCGGAAAAGAACGCAGGCGATGAGCCTTCAAAAAAAGATGTTGAAACCGTTCTGCTCGAACTCGGCAAACCGTCTGAACTGGCTGCTAAGTACAGGGGTACAAAGAACTACCTGATTGGACCCGATTATTTCAGCCTGTATATGATGGTGCTGAAAATTGTGCTGGCAGCAGTGGCGGGCGGCTTGACGATTGCGCTGTCAATCGGATTAGCAGGCGAACGGGAAAATCTGTTAGCCTACATCGGCAATTCCTTTTCGGACTTGATTGCCGCTCTTTTCCAGGCGTTCGGCTGGGTGACCATTATTTTTGCCGTTATGCAGAAGTACAACGCTAAAATTGACGAAGAAGATAAAACTTGGAACCCCAAAGAACTGCCGGAAGTGCCGGCGGAAAAAGCAAGAATCAGAAAGGGCGAACCGATAGCGGGTATCGTATTTACAATCCTGGCGCTATTGATTTTCAACGCCGTGCCGGAAATATTCGGTATCCATTGGTTCGGGGAAACGCATTCATATATTCCGGTATTTGACATGACGGTTTTAAAAAGCATGCTGCCGCTCATCAATGTAATTTTTGCGCTTGGCATTGTGAAGGAAATCTTCAGGTTGGTGATTGAAAAATACAATTTGAAACTCGCGACGGCCATTACGGTTATCAATATTGCTTCGCTGATTATTACACTTTTTGTGTTCGGTTCGGCAGCGATATGGAACGCGGATTTTATTACGCAGATGCAGGCGGTGCAGGGTTTTGAAATGCCGACGGATTTTGATATTGCCTACCATTGGAACCGGGTACCGCACTATTTTGCGTGGATTGCTGTATTCGGCTGTGTGGTGGATACCCTTACCACCATTGCAAAATCCGTAAAATACAGTCTAAGCAAATAATTGCAGCAGCACTTAACAGCAAGGCTTATCCCGCCGGATTGATATCGTCAACTCCGGCGGGATAAAAATTTTTTTAAAAAACACTTGACAACTATATCGCCTGCCGATATAATAATATTACGGAAGCCGATATAACGGCTACCGTAATAATTGGAGGTGATATTCTTGGGTGAGAGTACGGAAAGAGGGGCTTTGACAGAAGCGGTATATTATATTTTACTTTCGCTTTATTCCCCCATGCACGGTTACGGCATTATGCAAACCGTAAAAGAACTGAGCGGTCAGCGGGTAAATCTCGGTGCAGGTACCTTGTACGGCGCAATCAATACTTTGCTTGAAAAAAACTGGATAACGGCGATAGAGGGCGAAAAGGATTCCCGTAAAAAAGAGTACCTGATAACCTCTTCAGGCAAAGCTGTTGTTCTGGGCGAAATATCAAGACTGCAAGAATTGATTGCCAATGGGGAGAAAATTTCGGGGGGGAAAGCATTATGAAACACATTGTCCGCAAGCCTTACTGGAATTATGAAAAAGAAGAGAATTGGCTCAATGAGATGTCAGCCAAGGGCATGGCTCTTTCGGATTATTCTTGGTGCAGGTATGTTTTTGCAGACGCGCCGAATAACGAATACACCTATAGAATTGAACTTTTGGAAAAAACGCCAACCCATGCCGAGAGCATAGCATACATTAAGTTCCTGGAAGAAAACGGAGTCGAATGTATTGCGTCCTATATGCGCTGGATTTACCTGAGAAAGAAAACATCGGAAGGCCTGTTTGATATTTACTCCGATATTGAATCGAAAATAAAACATTATAAAAGGATAAATAATTTCTGGTTAGCCTTTATGTGGTTGGAATTTATTATAGGGCTACTCAATGTTGTTATCGGGTCGGTTGATTTGAGTTTCAGCAGAAGTCCGGGAGAATTTTCACCCGTAAACCTGATACTTGGATGTTTGCTGATGTTAATCGGTTTCTTGTTTTTCAGATTAGGTTCTTCTATCAGGAAAAAAATCAAACAGCTTCAAAAAGAAAAAGCAATCAGAGAATGATCAGGATACTAATTACTCATATAAACCTAACTAAAAAATCCGCACAAAACCTCATAATACTAATCCCTCTTTAAACATAGCTAAAAATTCGGCACAAAAACCCATTTGTCAAAGGTTAATGCTTGATTTTTTAGAGGTTTTTCAATCGTGAATTAGTATGACGCTTGCCCGATATTAGTATTATTTAAAAAATCTTTTTTTGCCGGGTGCTTTTATCGTTTCGGGAGAAACCTTTGCATGGATGCAGTCTCCGTCCGGCTTAAACCCGCTTTCTCCACTGTCATGCTTTGTTACCCATAAAACAGCGTTTTCAATTATCTGCCGTATATTCACGTTATAGTATATCGGAAATGATTCATGGCCGGGCTGAAAATAAAAGATCCTGCCCTGCCCGCGGGTAAAGGTGCAGCCGCTTCGGATAACTTCACCGCCAGAAAACCAGCCGGTAAACACCACGGCATCCGGCTTCGGGATGTCGAAATACTCGCCGTACATTTCCTCCCCGTCCAGCCTGAACCCCTGTGTGACGCCCTTGGCTATCGGGTGATACGGGTCTGTTGTCCATACTCTTTCCGCCTCACCCTTTTGCTCACGCCAGCGCAGGGAGCAAAGTGTACCCATCAGCTTTTGAAAGACCTTGGAGTAGTGTCCGGAATGAAGAATGATGGCACCCATGCCGTCTTGCACTCTTTTGCAAACCTTTTCGACGAGCTCGTCTTTCACCTCGTCGTGCCTGCAGTGCCCCCACCAAAACAGCACATCGGTATTGTTAAGCACCTCGTCCGGCAGCCCCTGATCCGGGTCGTCGAGCAGCGCAGTTGTAACGGCATATTCCCCTTTGCCGTCAAAAATCTCTTTAATTGCCGCGTTCATGCCGTTGGGATACGCACCGCCTCTTTCTCCTTTATGAGTGCTTTCGTTCCAAACCGTTATGTTTATCATTTTCAGCCCTTCTTTCTGTTAGGATAAATTATCAGTAAATAAATAGTATAAAAAGGCTGGTTTCCACCTTTTTATTTGATGATAACCTTCAGCCCGGTGTTATTATCGGCCGCATCGAAAAAAACGGATAATAAAGTTTTTCCATATTCGCCCAGTTTTTGTTCAAGCGACTCCGCGTGTTCAACAGTTATCTCCGTATCCGCCAGAGACGTCAGGCAGTCATATGCGGCATTGAGGTTTTTGCCGTAATAATCCGGAAATCCGCACATCTTTGCTGTATATTCGTGCGCTTTTTCACGGGTATCCATTTTTCGGGCATCGAGTGTAATTTTTTTCATTTCTGCTCACTTTTAATATAACTGAATGAAGCTTTCATAATGGTCCGGGGTGTAGTAAATAAGGCCGTCATTGGAGTACACCAAACGTTTCGGGCCTCTGTCATCTGCACCCAAGGTATCAATGTCACATTCAAAAAACTTGCGGCCGCTTGCTTCTGGAAACGGTTTGATATCGTTATCATCCGGATAATTACCAAAATAATCCCCGCCGATACATTTGCCGGGCGCATAAGGTTCAAGATCTCCGCCCGGCCATTTGAGCGCTCTTGCCTGCTCTTTTGTGATAAAATTACCCGGCAGCTTTTTGTAGGTATGAATATATAAAGAAACATCTTCTTTTGTGGTATATGCGCCATTCGGCTGTATGCCCGGTTTGGCTGTGGTTTGCACAGGTTTCGTTGTTGTTTGTATAGTATTGGCGGTTGTTGCTTGTGTGGTGTTTGCGGTTATTGCTTGTGTGGTGTTTGCGGTTATCGCTTGTGTGGTGTTTGCGGTTGCTTGTGAAGACATTGCCGATGTCTGCCCGGCTTCGGCAGTAGTTGCCGGCCCGTTTTGCGCCGCAGTTATGCTTTCGGCAGCGGTTGTGATAGGAGTTGTTTTTATCAGGTCGGAGATGTTGAATTTACATCCGGAAAATACGCTGACAAAGATCAGCAAAGATACAGACAATGCTATAAATTTCTTCATAATGCATTCCTTCTTATTGGTTAATATTTGTTGCCGTTGCCGATTTTTTCTTTTATACTAATCAGCGATGAAAAGCGTTGTTAGATTTGCGATGATTTTTTGTGCTGTACAAGGCGGACGACGATGCTTTGCTGTCGCAAGGCAAGGAGGACAACGCAGTACGGCGCAAAAAAGATCGCAAAGGTTCAATGCGTTTTATCGGTGGTTAGTATTATGTTATTGTATCCAACCTTTTTTGCTTTGTCAATCAATTTGAAAGGCTGCTGCAAATAAAAAGTCCGCAGGCTGTTTTTACACACGGCCTGCGGCTTTTTGCATTAAGTTTTGTAAATTGCGAAAGTTAATCCTGGTCAAGTACTTTGAAGATATCCTCAAAAGGCATACCGCTGTCCTTGCCTTTTTCGTCAATCAGCTTGTTATACCTGGCAAGCCAGTATGGCATAATCATGTTGTAGGATTCCGTGAGGTGTCTGCCCATATGTCCCTGCTTTGCCTGGAAGAAATTAGCGCCCGTGCTGCCTCTTTCGTCCATCGCTACGGCATAGGGAGTTTTTCCGTCTTTATAAAACATGTAGCCTTCATCCTCGACCATATCCGGGCGTGAGGAGTTGTCGGTATAGAACTCGCGTGAGTTAACAGGGTAGCGGTTGATCTGCCACTTGAGCATATCAATGCAGGAGCGTCCGAAGGCGTCATACTGCTCTTTGTCGTTGTTGATAACCTGGTACATCAGCGACCATTCAATGTCCCGCGCGTATTTTTCCAGCTCCCACCAGGAGTCCGCGCCCTGCCTGTATTTTTCCATCAAAACAGGGTCCGTTTCAAGCTGTGTGAGGGTGTAATAAGAAATCGCAGCCATGCGGACATCGGAATAGTTCATAATTTTCACAACGCGGTTGAATATCTCCTCGTCGTTATCCTCATCCTCAACAAGGTCTTTCGCGATGATGCGGTAACGCTCAAAGTGCTCCCGGAGCAAATCGGCATAGCGGTAGGGTTCATCGAGAGCAAGTTTGCGGTACTCTTTGTTCCACTGCTCATCGCCGGTGATATGGTGGGCAACCTTGTAAAGCTGCAATAATATGGACAAGCCGAGCGGTGCGTCGGGGAAACCGTCGCTGTACTCGTTGACATAATATTCGCGGTTCATTCTCGCCCATGATGTCGGCTGACCGCCCGCGTCGGTGTGGCAATAGTTGTTGTTTGTAAAATGCTTTGCATGCCTTTGGGTAATGGTTTTGATGATTTCGGCAAGTTCCGGGTCTTCAGGACCTAAAATATCATAGGCGAGGTGCCAAATTGCGTAATGACCAACGAGTTCGTCATTCGAAGTGTCGCATTTATAGATAATATCATCGTCGCCCCAATGTTTGCCGGTTTTCGGGTTGACTTCGTCTGTGTAAAGTTTTCTTAATCTTTCCGGGATTTCCTTTGAGCTGTCAATTGTCAACAGAGGAGGAAGGTCATCCCCCTTATCAGATTCTGACGGTATGCGTACAGAAACCAGTTTCCCGTCCGGATTTAACTTTTTGCGGAAAAACACACCGTCGCCGAACGGAACCGGGTCATTCTCCGGGTCGTTGACATGGTAAGATCGCGCGATATAGCCTTCCACATTGCGGAAGACGATTTCGGGCATCCCCTCGGTTGCCCAATCCGCCGGATTGGCCGGGCCGACCTTTGATACCTTATATCCGACCGGTCCGGTTTCGGGCATATTGATTTTATATTCCCTGCCCTCCAGCAGGAATTCTTTGCTTGCTCTGTTGGTCCCGGGCTGATTATAGCGGACAAAGGAGGCAACCTCGCCCTTCCAGCTCGGAATATAAGCGAGAAGCAGGATTGCTTCCGTCCAGCGGGTGGCGACTTCTCTCGCAGTTGCGATTTCTTCTTTTGAAGATGCCGGATCGTCGCGAAGCACAGCGTAACGGCAGATGTCGCCCATGGCGACCAGGGATGTCCAAAGCCCGTCGTTGTCCGATTCTCTGCCAACCCAGCGGTTATTCTTTTTATCCCAGCGCGCGCCGCTGAGCATGCCTCTGCGCTGCACATATTTGCGGTCAACTTCCGAAAGGAAAACAGCCTTTTCCTTGGCGGACATCAGCTTCATCGCGATGTGCGACACGCTTGTTTTAGTGAGCACATAAACTCCGTTGTCGCCGTCGCCGTCAACCGCCTCCACCTCGTTATCCAGCATATAGGACGCAGCTCTGAAGCATTGAATCCTGTCAAGCGGCTCGGGCTCTTTTTCGTTGATACGCCACAACCCTTCGTTGGTGCCAAGCCAAAGAACATCTTTGTCATCCTCGAAAACGCAGGTAATCATTTCCGGCGTTAAGAAATCCGGCAGGCGCTTTGCTTGCCCGGCATTCAATTT
This sequence comes from uncultured Eubacteriales bacterium, assembly GCA_964627535.1. Lineage (GTDB taxonomy): Bacteria > Bacillota > Clostridia > Oscillospirales > Acutalibacteraceae > UBA1447. The sequence goes on along the minus strand of CAZVJW010000017.1, from coordinate 33,352 downwards.
GGTTTTAGGTATACTTGCTAAAAGTTCGACGGTTTCGGGGTTATCTTCACGTTTTTGCCTTATAGCAAGGCGCTGAAGTGTTTCCTTCATCTCCACGGATTTGCCTTGGTAGTCTCTTTTTGCCATTTTTGTTTCCTCACATTCGTTACTTATTATTTGCCTGTTTAAATTTTTATTATTATACCGGAGTGATATCTTCATTTGGCTGAAGAGAATTGCCGGCTAGAATAGTCTCAACCTCTTCAAATCCCGTTAAAAATGCGAAATTATAACGTGCCGGAAGCGCAAAGACATAGTTGGTGTTTCTGCCCAGTTCGCTTGGGGGTATCGGCGCCGCGCCGACATTGAATTCTTCCTTCTGCAATGAAGCCCACTGAGCGAGGGTAAACACCATAACCGGAATATCCTGCCGCGGATTAACGGATGTCCAAAGGGGATGCCTGATGTTAATGATCGGGCCGGTTTCCGTGATATTTCCGCTTGTTGAAGTCAACAAACTGACACCTTCCCATTTGTCGGTTGCAATCGAATAACCTTTCCAACTGTCCGGCAAGTTAAAGCTGAAACCATACCGGGTGTTTTGGTATGTAACTGCAGCAGTTGTCACTGCGGTTGTGGCAGTTTGCTGAGTCACCGGCGATGTAGTTATTACTGCTGTGGTTGCGGCAGCGGTCGTTGATGCGGTTATTGTGGTTGCTGTGCTTTCTGTTGCAACATTTTTATCGGAATTCAGCGAACAGCCTGAAAATGCAGAAACTATAACAATCGCCGCCAGAATCATAGACAGAAAAAATCTGCCTTTTTTCACAACAAGCCCTCCCAATCGTATTATATTTTAATAATTATTAAAATTTTAGACCCAATCATCTTATACTGATCACTCATAAAAACCTAACTTAAAAATCCGTATAAACCGCATAAATCAAAGCTTTTGCTTGATTTTTTTAGAGGTTTTTTATCGTGAATTAGTATTACTCATTTATATGCTTTTTTAAGAAAGCATCAACATCTTTTTTTGACGGCAGTGACATCTGCGCGCCTTTTTTTGTAACCGTCAATGCGCCGGCGATATTCGCGAAATCTACCGCGTCTTCTATACTTTTGCCTTCCGAAAACACAACTGCTAAAGCGCCCGAAAAGCAATCCCCTGCCGCCGTGGTATCAACCGCTGTAACATCATGCGCGGATTTGTGCAAAATTTCATTCCCGCTGTTGTAAACAATACCCGCGGAACCCATGGTAACGATGACTTGGGGGATCCCCTTTTCCCTAAGAAAAAGCACTGCGGTTTTTGCTTCGTCAACGCTATTAACAGGCAGCCCGGTTAATCGCTCGCACTCTTTTTCGTTTGGTGTAATGATATCGATTTTCGCAAGCAGATCGTCGGAAAGAATTCTTGCCGGTGCAGGGTTCAATAAAACCTTCACGCCATGTTTTTTTGCCAAGCAAATCGCTCTTTCGGCAGTTTTTAAAGGGATTTCAAGCTGAATGACAACCATAAAACTGCCCCTAATCAGGTCTTCAATATTATCAATCATAACCGGGGTCAATTTGGAATTCGCACCGGGGTCAACAATAATAAAATTATCCCCGTTTTTAACCGTTATCATGGCTGTGCCGGTCAAAATCCGGTCAATAGTCTTTATGTTTTCAATGTTCACATTGTTCGTGGAAAGGTTTTGAATCAGTTCTTTACCGAATATGTCATTTCCGACACAGCCAACCATTGAAACATTGCCGCCAAGCTTTGCCGCGGCGACCGCCTGGTTCGCGCCCTTTCCGCCGGGGGCTGTGAAGAAACCGCTGCCTAAAATTGTTTCGCCCAAATCGGGTATTCTCGGTGTATGAATAACAATATCTGTATTTAAACTTCCGACAACAGTAATCCTGTGCAACCGATCACACCTTCTTTTTGTTTGTTGTCTCCCACTCAAAACATTTGCCGTTATAACAAATCAATATAGTATCACATGCAATCAATTTCAATTCAAATGATCTAATGCTTATGCTTATATTTTCTTTGATTTATTCTACTATTTACACGATATAGTGTCAAGCAAATAGGTCGCTTAGTGTATATTTGTTTTTTTAGGAGATGAACGCCTTTCTTATATCGGAAAAAATATTAAAAAGCGGGGAACGGTTTTATAACCCGCCTCGCTTTTTGTATTATATATTATATTCCCGTTAACCCGCTTTTTTATATTGCTTTATCATTTCGGTAAAATACCTGTGGACAGAAACATCGGTTGTCAGTTCCGGATGAAATGCGGTTGCCAATTGATTCCCCTGTCTGGCGGCTACAATATGCTCATCCACTACCGAAAGTATCCTTGTATTCCCCATAACTTCTTCAATGTATGGCGCGCGGATAAAAACCATCGGAATATTTCCAATCCCTTGAAAATCCGAATTTGTTTTAAAACTGCCCAGCTGTCTGCCGTAAGCGTTGCGTTTGGCGGTCAGTGCCATGGTACCGAAGCATTTTCTGTCATCATTCGAAACTTTTTCCGCCAGCAAAATCAAACCGGCGCAGGTGCCGAAAACCGGAAATCCGGACTTAATCAGACTTTTCAGCGGTTCAAACAAGTCCAAATCTCTCAGCAATTTACTCATAACGGTACTTTCGCCCCCGGGCAGAATCAGACCGTCAAAGGGCTGCTCCAAATCTCTTTTTTGTCTGATTTGGAAATGCTCCGCGCCCAATCGGTCAAGCATTATTTCATGTTCAGCGAATGCCCCCTGGACGGCAAGAATACCTATCCTCATAGCTGTTATTTTCCCCTCTCAGCCATCAAAAGATTGATTTCCTGTTCATTGATACCGACCATAGCACCGCCTAAATCCTCGGATATTTTTGCCAGCATTTTAAAATCGGTGAAATTTGTTACAGCTTTTACAATGGCTGCCGCTCTTTTTTCCGGATTGCCGGATTTAAATATACCGGAGCCTACGAAAACACCCTCGGCACCGAGCTGCATCATAAGCGCGGCATCGGCAGGTGTGGCAATACCGCCGGCTGCAAAATTAACAACAGGAAGCTTGCCGTTTTTATGAACAAATTCGATAAGCTCATAAGACACCGCTAATTCTTTTGCCGCCTGGTACAGCTCGTCTTTTCGCATAGATTGTATGCGGCTCATTTCGCCGTTAATCATTCGCATATGGCGGACAGCCTGAACAACATCACCTGTTCCCGGCTCGCCCTTTGTTCTGATCATGGACGCGCCTTCGCCGATGCGTCTTAAAGCCTCGCCTAAGTCTTTTGCCCCGCATACAAAAGGAACATTGAATTTTGTTTTATCGATATGATACTTGTCATCCGCGGGTGAGAGAACTTCACTTTCGTCAATATAATCAATTTCGATAGCCTGAAGAATTTGAGCCTCAACAAAGTGGCCGATACGCACTTTCGCCATAACCGGGATAGAAACTGCCTGTTGAATTCCCATCACCATTGAAGGATCGCTCATACGGGATACTCCGCCCGCGGCACGGATATCGGCCGGAATACGTTCTAAAGCCATCACAGCGCAGGCTCCTGCCGCCTCAGCAATTTTCGCTTGTTCCGGTGTGGTAACATCCATAATTACCCCGCCTTTAAGCATTTGGGCAAGTTCTTTGTTTAAGTCATATCTGCTGTTTTCCATTTATTAACCTCCTATATTGACTTTTGTCGTAATTGTAACTATCATTATGAGGCAATCTGGCATTAAGTAAATAGCCAGCTTTAAATAATATTGTAATGCCAGTTTAAGGGGGAAATATGTTAACTTTAATTTTTAACAGCGATGTAAAGAGCCCGATGTATGAGCAGCTGTATAGGTTTATAAGAACAGAAATAGAAAACGGCAAACTACCCGCCAATGAAAAATTGCCTTCCAAACGAAAACTTGCGGCTCACCTGAAAATCAGCACCGTAACGGTTGAAACAGCATATTCACAACTGTCAGCGGAAGGATATTTAAAATCCGTTCCAAAATGCGGATATTTTATTCAGCCCTTCGAAAGAAGCCTGCTGCATTCGGCATCAAGCATTCTGCAGGTATACATTCAGCAAAATACTTCAAAAGAAAGTTATCAGTATGATTTTAAAACAAATGTCGTCGACACAAAGCTGTTTCCTTTTGCCACATGGGCAAAACTTGCACGGGAGGTTTTAGCTGAAAGCCGCGATGAGTTGTTAAATGTTACTCATCCTCAAGGCGCGTATTCGCTGCGCAAAGAAATTGCCGATTATCTCTATAACTTTCGCGGAGTGAAAGCCGATGCGGAACAGATAGTAATCGGCGCCGGGTCTGAATACATGATGTGTCTGATTATTCAGTTGTTGGGGAGAAACAATGTTTTTGCGGTTGAAAACCCCGGTTACCATAAGATAATTAAAACTCTTCGCAGCAACGATTTGATGACGGTGCCCATACCCCTTGACGGGCAGGGACTAAGCGTAAATAAACTGCGGGAGACAAATGCAGCTATTGTCCATGTTACCCCGTCACATCAATTCCCTTCGGGTATTATTATGCCGGTTGGGCGGCGAATTTCTCTGCTTAAATGGGCAAACGAAAGCGACAGCAGATATATTTTGGAGGATGATTACGACAGCGAATTTCGCTTTGGCGGGCAGCCAATACCGGCTTTGAAAGGACTTGACAGATCCGGAAAAGTAATTTATATGAACGCTTTCACAAAAAGTCTTGCACCGTCATTAAGAATCAGCTATATGGTTTTACCGCCGAAATTATTAGAAATATATCGTAATAATTTCATGTTCTATTCCTGTAATGTTCCGAACTTTGAGCAATACACTTTAACAAAATTTATGAAAGGCGGATATTTCGAACGCCATTTAAGCCGCATGCGCAACGCTTACAAAGAACAGCGCGATGTCTTTATTGCTGCGGTTTCACGCAGCAAATTAGCGGAAATAATTGATATTTTCGGGCAGGATGCGGGGCTTCACCTGCTTATGCATATTAAAAACGGGTTGGACGAAACACAGCTTTTAGAAAAAGCCAAAACTGCCGGCGTCAGGGTTTACGGGCTTTCGGAATATTACAGTTTTCAACCTTGTGATTGCCCGAAAAGTACGGTTGTAATAGGCTACACTGGCGTCAGCCGCGAAAAAATCGACGCGGCAGTGAAATTGCTGGAAAATGTATGGGTGCAATAAAAAAAGCAAGAGGAGTTTATCCCCTTGCTGTGATGTATAATCATACTAATTACTCATAAAAACCTAACTAAAATTTCGCATAAAACCGCAAAATACTATTCTGCATTAAAATGGCGAATAGTATGAATTAAAGCTTTTGCTTGATTTTTTAGAGGTTTTTAATCGTGAATTAGTATCATATCACAAAGTATTATCGGTTATTGCACATCCGCCAGCGAAGTCGCCGAATACAGTGCTGTGCTTTTAAAAACAGACCAATTCATAATAGAGCTGTGTGAGCCCCAGGTGTCATATACTTCAACATACTCTTTGCTCAGTTCGTAAACGGTAATATTATTCAGTTTATAATCATAAACCATCTTGTAATACCCCACCCCGGGGAAATAATGGTTTGAATATTCGTCACAGCCAATTGCCGCCAGTGAACCTATCACCACCGGTTCGCCTTTTTTCAATGTATTGATAACAATATCATTTGCACTTGCTGTCACGGCGGTTAAGAATGTCAGTTCTCCGTTTGTTTTATCATATAGCCATTTTGACATAGCCGCTTTCAATACCGTCATTAAAACATCGCTGATTGCGTCCGGCACGAAGGTTATACTGAAACAGGCATTATCAATAACATTTTGCGCAGCATCCCGGTAACCTTTACTGTACAGATAATAAGCAAGACCCATATCCAGAGTGCCGAGCATCTCATAACTTTCGCTTAAGCCCATCTCGTCGTTCACAAATTCATCTTCGAAGAAAAACGAGAAGCAGCTTGTAATGTTTTCATAAATCTCGCTGAGTTGGGCATACATGGCTGCATCATCCGGCAGCGAGGAAAAGCCTCTGCCGTCCCTGTAAAAAGCAAGCGCCATCATGGAGGAAGCCTTGCCGCAGATGCCGTTCCCAACATTCGTCTCATAATAAGATTGCCGGCGCGGCACCATATAGTCTTTATCAACAATTGAAGAAAAGCTAAGCGTATAACCTTCGCCCGCATGGTTCTTGATAAACTTTTCGACATTAGCATTATCCTTCTCCAGGTTCGCAGTGCGCATGATGCTTCCCAGATAATAATACAGCAAATCGACAATATATGCCTTGATGCTCTCAAAGCTGAAATCCGCCCAAAAGCCCGCCGCCTTCGCTTGTTTAATTGCCGAAAGTGTTTGGTTGTTTTCTTTGACGACGACTTGTATGAAACTGTAATTATTCAAATATAAACCGGTTCTGTAATCGCTGTAGTCCTTAAAACTTCCCTCGATTTGGCTGAAGGCAACTGCCTCGCCGTCTTTATTCAGATATTTTCCGTCAGCTGTTTCATTGAAATAAACCATTGGGCTGATATAATAGGTCGTCACAATGGCATCACCTGCATAGGGAGACGGAGAAAATTCCTGCTCCATCACAAAGGGCAGGTCTGAATTGACGGAAACCGTTATATACCCGTTCAGGTTCCTGTCCGCAGTGCTTTCGAAGCTGAAATTATAAAAAGCGGTTTCATCGTCAATATTATAAAGTTCGCGCCCCTCGAGCAGTGTGAAATCCGAACCGAGTTCAACAAGATCATTTTGCGCTGCCGTATCCTCAAAGCTCATACTTTGCGCGCCGGTCATCTTGTCAACGGAAAGCGAAAAAGGCTCAAGGGTTGCTAAATAAAATGTAGCCACATCCCTTGCGATTTTCTCGTTTATTTTCGGGTAAACAGCTGCTTTGGCGCTGACAGCAATTGTTAGGCTGCTTAACAGCAGGGAAACTGCTAAAATAACGGAAAATATTTTTTTCATCGGGTTGACTTCCTTTCCATAAAATATCCGTTTTCCTATTGTTATATTAATCGTGTGTTTCATTGTATAACAAATGAAAATAAAAGTAAACAAACAAAAGCATGCCGGAGTTTTGCGGCATGCTTTTACGTCTTTTATCGCTTTTCGTTTATAAATCCGCCAGCGAAATCGAGGAATACATTGCGGTGTTTTTGAAAACGGTCCAGTTGATAACAGAGCTGGTTTGATCCCAGGTGTTATACACTTCCAAATATTCCTTGTCCAAAGTATATATTGTTTTACCGTTGATTTTGACATCGCGGCTCATCATGTAATAACCGGCAGCAACAAAGTAATGCACGGCATAAATATCGTTGCCGAGTGCGGCCAAACAGCCGATGATGACCGGTTCGCCTTTTTTAACCGAATTCAAAATAATATCGTTTGTGTTTGCTGTGATATCGGTGGAAAGTTTCAGCTTCCCGCCGGTCTTTTCGGAAAGCCAGCTTGAGAAGAAAGATACAATAAACTTCAGCAGCAGGTTGGACCCCGCATCCGGCAGCCTCAGAATACTGCAGCTTATATTGTTGACAACATTTTGCGCGGCGTCTTTATACCCCTTGCTGTAAAGGTAATAAGCCAGTCCTGCTTCATAGGTGCCAAGCATTTCATAACCGTTTCTGATATCCAGATTTTCGTTGATGAACCCGTTCTTGAAGAACCATGGATACGCTTTTGTAATCGAATTAAAAACCTCTGTCAGCTCCAGAAACATCTTTTTGTCATTCGGGAGCTTGGAATAGCCCTTTGCGTCCCGGTAATAAGAAAGAACCATCATCGCCGCCGCTTTGTTGCAGATGCCGCCCGGCACACCCGTTTGATAATACTGCTGGCTGTGCGGCACCATATATTTTTTATTCAGGACCAAAGAATTGCTGAGTGCCCATCCTTCGCCCGCATCGGTTTTTATCATGTTCAAAACCGATGCGTTTTTCTTTACTTTATTCGAATTGTCCTTTACACTGCCGACAAAATAATCCAGCATATCGGCAACGGTTATTGTTTCGGTTTTTATGGCAGCCTGAGTGCCTGCTGATTTGGCGCTGACGGAAAGCGAAAAAATGCCGATGAGTATAGATACCGACAAGATATAGGACACGATCTTTTTCATGAGGTTATTCCTTCCAATCTTTCAATGTATATTTTGATTAAGGTTTTTTGGGTGTATTTACCGGTCCTTTGGTCATTGATGCTAAAACGGCAACCAAAGCAAGGCAGCCTGCCATTATGTAGGTTGTATGAAAAGCACCGGTAAAAGACTGTATTCTTAACGTCTCGCCTGCAATTCCGCGAAGTTTTAATGCGGCGGTTAATTGGTTCTGCCTTGCGGTAAACACCGTGCCCGCAATTGCAGTGCCCAAAACCATGCCTATGTTTCTCATTGTCGCGAGCATCCCTGAAGCTATTCCTCTTCTTTCTGCCGGCACACATCCCATAATTGAGCTGTTGTTCGGTGTTTGGAAAGCGCCGTTGCCCAAACCTAAAAGCATTAAAAACAGCGAAGACTTCAAAGGGGTAGAATTGATATCCAACGTGCTTAGCAGAAACATCCCAACCGCGACAAACAGCATCCCCAACGAACTTAAGTATCTGCTGTCGATTTTATCCGAAAGCCTGCCGCTGAAGGGGATAACCAATATGGTCACAATCGGTTGTGGAATCAGCATCAGACCGGCAAGCGATGCGGACATACCTCTTAAATTCTGAAAATAAAAAGGCATTATCAAAGTTATTGAAAAACCCGCTATAAAGGATATCAGCAGTGAAATATTACTCATGGTAAACAACCTGTTTTTAAAGAGTGATAAATCCATCATCGGCGCTTTTGCTTTCGTCTCTCTGTAACCAAAAGCTGCAAAAAGAAAAGCAGAAAGAGCGAACAGACCTATGATTTCGGGACTGTTCCATCCGGTTGTTTCACCGAAATTAAGCGGTAAAATAAGCGCTGCCATTGCGAAAAATATAAGCACTGCCCCCGGGATGTCAAACTTTTGAGATTTATCGGGTTCTTTATCAGTAAGAAATTTTCTGCCCATAAAAAAGCCAAGCACACCGACGGGGATATTAATATAAAATATACTCTGCCAGCCGAAATGCGAAGTCAGCAAACCGCCTATTACCGGCCCCGAAGTCAGAGCGATATACCGCTATCCCATTCAAGCCGAGTGCCTTACCCCTATCCTTCGAGGGAGTCACCTCCGTTATAATCGCCGGACCCATCGCCATAAGCATTCCGGCACCGGTTGCCTGAATTGCCCTCGAAACAATAAGCACGGTAATGGAAGGTGACAACCCGCAGAAGCCGGAACCGATTGTAAATATAACAAATCCGGCAATAAACAGCTTTTTATGTCCGTACATATCCCCGAATCTGCCGTAAGTTAGGAGAAGACTGCTGATAACAAGCAAATAGGCTATGATGACCCACTCAATAGCGGACATGGAAGCCTTGAAATAAGAACCGATCTGCGGAAGGGAAATGTTTACCACGCTTGAATCCATCGTGGCCATAAAAGACCCTATTCCGACTGTTAACATGATGCTTTTCCGTCTTGATTTTGACAATTCCACAATAAAAGGTCTCACTTTTCGATTATTTATACTAATCCCGATTATAAAACCTCCATGAAATCAAGCAAAAACCTTTGATAAATGGGTTTTTGTGTTGAATTTTTAGCTATGTTATAAAGAGGGATTAGTATTAATGAATCCGATACTAATTACTCATAAAACCTAACTAAAAAATCCTCACAAAGCCTCATAAATCAAAGCTTTTACTTGATTTTTAGAGGTTTTTAAATCGTGAATTAGTATGAACGGTACCTGTGTACTTTTATGAATCATTTGTTAGATTATATAGCATCGGAAAGTAAAAGTAAATTGCGCATTCTGTAAAGCCGGCAAATGCTTTGGCAAATACCGGCTGCATATTATAAAAATTTTAGCTAAAAGTCTGCATATTCTTTAAAACCTTCAGCGCTTTAAATGTTATCCACTTGGAAGGTTTGCCTTTTTGCTCGATATTCACCAGCGTCTTGCCGTTATAAGAGTTTTCAAGCAGCCATACCCCGTCTCCCGTTTGCTTGCTTTTTAAAATATTGACTGCGTCCAGGAGCCGCCCGTCCTTTATCTTCATCTGCGCGAACATTTCCAGCAGCTCCAGAATATCTGTCTGATACATCAGCGGAAAGCCAAGCTTCAGCCAGCCGGGCTTGGCCACTTCGCTGAGGTTATGGCTTTTCTTGTAAAGGTGATGAAGAAGAAAATATTCTGATAGCTCCTGCGTTTTTTTAATGATTTCCGGACTTCTATTTCCCGGCGGAACCTCCGCCAGAGCTTTGAGCGTTTTAGCCGCACCCATATGGCATGTATGGCGTCCCCAGCAAATCTCAAAACGGTCATAGGGTTGCCCTTTCGGAACACCATCAGTTCCGTCGTCCGCACGTTGGATATCCGTAATCCACTTCAGCGCCTTTTGCAGCCTTGGGTCATCCGCATATCCGAGCCTGATGAGCGCATATGCCATGTTGCCGGTGAGGCATGGAATCACATAACTGGGAAGGCCGGTTCCGGTTTTTGCGCTCTGTTCCACCGAAAACCCACCGCTTTCAGGTTCCTGCGAGCAGCAAAATATGAATTCGCAGGCTTTTTTCACCCGTTCATCTTGCGGGTCCACCCCCAATGCGGCAAGCAGCAGCAGAACCCATACGGTTCCTTTGTATTTATCTGTGTAAAATTTTTCGGGCACACTCCAGGAGCCGTCCGTACTTTGTTTCGCCAGTATTGCCGGCACAGCTCCCCGCTCCATTATCGCTTTCTCGGCTTGAATAACCTCCGGTGCATCCGGCGGGCAGCCAATCAATGAAGTCAACGCAAAGTATCTGATGGAAGGGTTCTCCTCTTCCAGCAGCCAGCTGATAATCTTGTTATCCAAAATTATCATCCCTTCCCTCAATATCAGTTTCGGTTGTATATAAATAATCATTGTCCTGTTCGCATTTGCCCGGAAAAATCCTATCACCAAACTCAATAAGGTTTATCAAATTACATACTTTAACAAAAATAATGAATTTCAATATTTCATTGTCACGACGGAACACTAATTAGGTAAAATGTGATTCATATCTCTGCCGCAGAGCTGTGAGGCGGTTTATTTATCTTTAATATTCAAAACATAACCTCATTTTAGTCAGTTCATCTGCACAAAAATCGAATTAATCACATAACTTATCGCATCATGATCGTTTGACGGCGCGATTCTGTCGGCATGTTTTTTAACGCTGTCCGGCGCGTTTCCGGTCGCAAAACCGATGTCGGCAAACTGAATCATGGTGATATCGTTTTCAAAATCTCCGATGGCAATGGCGGTATGAATGCCGGGGCACATTTCTTCTTTAAGCAGTTTCACGCAGTGCCCCTTGCCGCTGTTTTTAATATGCATTTCGACCCCCAGCGGCCAACTACGGTCAAACAGAAACCAGTCTCCGAATTTTTCATCCAAATCGCGGTTCATGGCAACAGCATCTTCGGGATTGAAGAAGCGGAAAAGGAATTTGTAAACTTTACTTGACTTGAACATCTCAACAATTGCAGCAACAGGGCGGTCTTCAATACATATAGAATCTCCGGGGGTGTAAACCTCATAATTCCTTATCATTCCGGAATAGTTTTTATCAATATATTCAACCACATCGTCATATCCGCAGGAAAGCGGAAAATCACGGATAACTTCATTCGAGTCAAGGTCTAATATAACCGTACCATTAACCCCGATAACAGGTGCGTTGGGCACAAACGGAAATTTAAGCACATAGTCCGCCACTCTGCCGGTAGCAACAGTAAACAAACCGCCTTCCTGTTGAAAGCGTTTAATCGCACCAAGGTTTTTTTCGCTGATCTCACCATTTGAATTGACAAGTGTCCCGTCAATATCAGTACATATCAAATAGCCTTTGTATTTTTGCACTTAATCACTTCATTTACAGAATTTGAACAATAATGATACGATAATTAAATATCTTATACTAATCCCGATTATAAACCTCTATGAAATCAAGCAAAAACCTTTGACAAATGGGTTTTTGTGCTGAATTTTTAACTATGTTTTAAAGAGGGATTGGTATTAGCATAATGAGAATTAATGTATCGTTACATATCGATGTTAAATATCGTTTCAAAAAAAACGCTGACAACATGCGCATCAAACTGAGTTCCGGCATTTTTTTCAATCTCCGTAACTGCTGCATCTTTTGTCATAGCCTTGCTGTATACCCGGTCTTGCGTCATCGCATCATAGGCATCAACAACCGAGAGAATGCGGGATAATAAAGGGATTTCTTCGCCTGCCAAGCCTTGCGGATAGCCTTCCCCATCCCACCTTTCGTGATGACATAAGATATATTCCGAAATATGTCGGAGTTCCGGTACAGCCTGAGCAATCCGATACCCCACCACGGGATGTTTCTTTACTTCAACCCACTCTTCTGCATTTAACTTACCGGGTTTTTTTAATATTTTTTGATCAACGCTCAATTTGCCCACATCATGAAGAACCGAAGCCAACTCAAGCGCAACAAGCTCTTCGTCGTTTAAACCAAGTTCTTTTCCCAGCTTTTTCGCTAAATCAGCCAGCCTTTCAGCGTGTTCCTCGGTTTCATTGCTTTTTTCAAACATGGTTGTTTTGATTGAGGTCATCAAGGAACTGTGCAAACTTTTATGTTCAAGCAGCTTGCGTCTGTACATATTCTCCTCTGCTTCTTTATATACACTATCAAACGGCTCTTCCTCACTATTCTTTGTTGAGTAACCTAATGAAATGCTTGTAAAATAACCGTCTTTGTCCGCTCTGACAGCGTATTCTTCGCAGGCAGTTTTTATCTTTTTATAAATTATCTTCGCTGTATTACTATCGGTTTTTGGTAGAATAATGCAAAATTCATCTCCGCCCGTGCGCGCAATGATATCCCTCGCTCTGCAGCAGTTCTTGAGTATTTTTGCCGTTTCAATTAACAGCTTATCTCCCTGGGCATGCCCAAAAGCATCGTTGATAATTTTCAAGCCATTGATATCGCCAATAATAAAAGACATTGGCAATTGGTCAGGTCTGTCAAGCCGTCTTTGTTCTTTATCAAAAAATGTCCGGTTGTATAAGCCGGTTAAAATATCATGATAATTTAAATAAAGTATTTTTTCTTCTTTTTGTTTGCGTTCGGTAATATCCTCTATCATACACAAATGGCTTTCTGTAAGGTTGCTGCCAACCTTTAAAGGTGCAATCGTCATATTTACCCAAACAATATGCCCGTCCGGCTTGATGTATCTTTTAGGCATTGAATAACTTTCTATTTCGCCTGATTTTAGCTTTTGATATTGTTTTTTATCCTGTTCCAAATCATCCGGATGCGTGTAACTTTCCCAATCAAGCGAGCATATCTGTTCTTTCGACATACCTGTAATTTTCTCATACATCAGGTTAACATAAATGATTTTATAATCGTTTGCAATTGCAATACCAATCGGTGCCTGTTCGAACATTGTTCTGAAACGCAATTCACTTTCTTTTAAATCTGATTTTGTCCGGCTGTTTATTATTCCGTACTGCATTACGATGCACAACAGTAAAGAACCCAGCGGATATATCAGCAAAACCGGAAGACTGATTTGCTTAATCGTTTCAAAACGGATATTCTGCGGTATAGCAGTCGTACAAGCAAGCATAACAATATGTGTGATAAGCCCGAACAAGTAAAATTCGGGCCAAGTTCCTTTCTTGGATGTTATAATTTTTTCCCATCTGAATTTTCGCCAGAGTAAACCCGCGCTCGCAGTCAGTATGGTTACGGCTACGCCCATCAAAACCCCGGGGCCGCCCAAAAATATTCTGTACCCGCTGATTATTATTACAGCTATCACTGTTGGAATAAAACCGAAAAACAGTCCCGTTACACTGACAAGGATTGATCTTGTGTCAAAGATTACTCCCGTTGAAAGCCTGACCGTATTCATCATCAATATGAGGCCGACAAATCCCACAATCATTCCAAGAATCGCATCATAAAGCTTTTTTTTCTTCCATAATTTTGTATAAAAAATGGTATACGCGATACTTATAGATAGCAATAACGATGCATTAAGTATTAACCCTCTGATAATCTCACTCTTCATTTTGTCACCTCTTTTACAAATCAGCCATAACATCAACCGGCTGCATTTGAAGTTGTGTCAGGCAGACAGCGTTGAAAATCTTGATATATAAACGTTTCTGTAATCTACATATTAGACTTTATTCGCAATAAAAGCAAGTTAAACCTGATTTACACTTGATGCTTTGGAGAGATGAGTTCAGCATTTCTTAAAATATTCACTTTTAAAAAGACTCTGTCATAAACATCTCTTTTTGCGGAAAAAGCGAAAGCATCAGCTCTTGTTTGCCCAGAAGTACCGCAGCTTTATACTCGGCAGCCTTGGCAAGGGACACATATCCCGTTGCAAATTGGGTAAGCGACTGTACACTGCATCTGAGGTCCGGCGCATTGCTTGTCTTCTTAACACTCACACTGCCGTCTTCAAAGCTGACGGTAAAAATGCCGTTATTCCACGGTATAGAGCTGTCGCTGACTTCAATACATACGCTGTCGTTATAAGCAGGGCATTTCAGGTATGAAAGCACCTTTTCGGCATCAATAATCCTGTTCATGCCAAAGGTCTTCAGCTCGCGCTGCATCAAAATCGGTTCCGCAACCAGAATTGTCAGGTCGATATAAGACGGCAGATATCCCTTAAACGCCTTGAACAAAGGATGAAATTTAGATAGAAAACCGAGCAAACCTTTAAGAGCCTCATAGTTTTTAAAAGCCAGTTCACAGATATGCATTTCAACTTGCCCCGACCCGGAAGAATCATAGGAAACATAACTTGACGGATTTCCGTCGCCGTCGTACCAAATATAAGTACTGTAAAGTTCTGTATACGGGTCCCTGTCAAACAGCGCTTTCCACTGCTCGTCAGTTCTGACGACGGCAAGATTTTTGTTTTCAATAAAGCAGTTGTAGATATCCTTGATATCCTCAAGCTGCTTATCGTAAATAAGCTGCTCCACCCGACCGGGTACTTTTAACTCTGCAAAAGCATTCAACGGCATGGTGACAAATTGCCTGTCATAATTACACTCGTAGCCGAACATCCTGTAATAGGGGTGTGAAAAAGGAAACAGATAGGAAAATATCTGTTCGTTTTCCCTCATTTCCTCAAAGCAGTAGGTGAACAGTTTCCGGACATAGCCTTTGTTTCTCTCCTGCGGTAAGGTCGCAACCGCGCCGATGCCCGCCATTTTGACATTGCTGCCATTGAACCTTATCGTATAAGGTTCAACACAGGTTGTGGAGCAGGCCTTTCCGCTGTCGTCAAAAACCGCCCTGATTTTTTCATAGCCGAGCTTTGTTTTTTCCGGGTCGCTGAAGTCCTTTTTTGAATTGTAAGAGGCAGACCTCAATTTAAGAATATCGATATGCTCTTCCGGCAATATTTTTCTGACTTCCATATTCGTGCTCCTTATTGCTGTTTATTGCTATCCTTTAAAACGGTGACTTGAAATAGTACTTTTTCTCGCGGGGGATTGCGTCAATCATTTTGAACAGGTCCGTATAAAAGATATGTGTTTCCTCCGTGCCGGCATTCAGGCCTATAACGGTACCGTGGTCACCGTTTCTGGTCGGCATCACATTCCATTTGCCGCTCTCAATGTTTTCGGCGTCAAAATCTTTCCACGGTTCGTCAAACGGATACCTTGCGGAAACCACATTGACAAGCCCGTCATTCGGGAGCCAGGTTTTATCGATTTTAAAATCTGACACTGTGTTTTTGTCATAACTCCCCATAAGCATCGCCGTTGGCATGAGTACAAGGAGTGTGTCGAGTTCAGGCAGCTGGTTGCCGGTTAACGGGTTTTCCGTCGTCGTGCAATAAGAATAGGATATATAAGTAACCCCTTCGACCGGCTCAATGAGCTTATTGAGCTGTGCCGCTCCGTCCAAAGACAAATCAATAGCGGCGTTATCCGTCCCTGTGCTAAAAATATTTTGCAGAACATCCGTCATTTCGCCAACGCTCTTTTTCTCCCCCGGCACAGAGGTAATTCCGAACTGCTCCAGATGGAAATCAAGATAACCGTTAGCCGGGGAGTTCCCCGCAATACCCGCAAAAGCGAAGCACGCGTCAAGCAACAATGAATTCAGATTATATTCGTCAAGTACGCAGAAAAGCGTTGAGCCGTTGTTTGGGGAATCCAAAGCTGTTACACTGTTTACCCAATCACCTTTCCCGCCTTTGAAAAGCGGGGATACGGCGTTCCCGCCGGCTTCAATCTCTTTCTGTACTCCGTTTTGAAGAAGTGATGTCAACAGTCTGATTGTCGGACCGCCGAAACTGTGGCCGACAAGGTTAATCTTTTTCAATTGTCCTGCATCTGTTTTTGTTCCCCAGCCTTCAAAAAACGCTTTGTTATAGGTTCTGCCATAGCGTGCGTGGTTGTTCGCTTTTGAATGCGCCTCACCGTAATCAACGGTTGTTCCGGTCAACTGGGCATATAGCTCGCAGGTTCTGTCCCATGTGCTGGAAAACGGGCCGACCGATGCTTCAAAAACCGAGTATCCCAAGGTTTCGAGGTAAACCGAAAGACTGCCGGTTGTCGTGCCCCAATAGGGGGCTTGCTTGTTTATGCCCGATTCCGAGCCCCAACCGCCAAGGCCGTGAACAAGAATATAAGGATACTGAACGGGTTCTTCGCATATCATTTGAAGCGCTTTATCATAGAAACCCAGCGGATATGGTATGATGGATGCCATTAAAATGCACACCGCTGCCATAACTGCGATTATTTTTTTGGTAGGTTTCTTCCCGGGATGTTTATGTGGTTTATCAACTAAAACAATTTTAGCATCCGCCGGGGAATTGTCATCTCCTGCAGGGTCAACTGGTTCAATCTCTGCTTCATTCTCCGATTCATTGAATATATCTGACAAACTATTATTGTTAATAAGCTCCTGCACGGGTTCTTCGCTGTCTTTGAGCAGAAAATCCGCCGTAACCGAGAAAAGTCTGCTTAAGAGAATGATCTTGTCCGAATCCGGCAGGGTTTTACCGGACTCCCATTTTGAAACCGTTTGTCTCGACACAGAAAGCTTTTCTGCAAGCTCATCCTGCGACCAGCTGTTTTTTTGCCTGAGGTTATATATTTTTTCTCCGATGTTTATTGTAAACACCCCTTTCCGCAAGAGATTATAACAGAACAACCCGGTTATTGCTATCAACTCATACTAATTAATCATAAAAACCTAACTAAAAAATCCGATCAATTCCGTATTTATGCAACATTGAAATTATCGCCAAGTTCAAATAATATTATGCCGGTTATTCATGCTCAGTCAATAACTTTAACGGATGTTATTACCGGTTGATTTGCTGTACTCACGAGGCCGCCGGTGCCTGACAGTGTATTGTTGCATATTTTATCGACAATCTCCATGCCGGCGGTTACATAACCAAACCCCGCATACTGACCATTTTTGGCAGAATAGTCTTTCTGAACAATAAAGAATTGTGAACTTGCACTGTCATAAGAAGCTGAACGCGCCATTGCGATAGCGGCTCTTGTTAGCGACAACGGATTATCAACACCGTTTGCGGAGAATTCACCTTTGATGTCCTTGCCCGATCCTCCCGTTCCGGTTCCGAGCGGATCTCCGCCCTGCATCATAAAGTTTTTGATAATTCGGTGGAAAGTCAAGCCGTCATAAAACCCGCTCTTAGCCAAATCCAAAAAGTTGGCAACGGTGATCGGTGCATTGTCGCCGTCAAGTTCAACGGAAATAGTGCCGTAGCCTTTGATGTTGATTTCAACATGGTGTTTGCCGATGGGGTCGGCTTTGGTCAAAACAGTAGTGCTTGCGGCGGTACTTACGGCGGTACTTGCGGACTTTGTCGTGGTTACGACTTCGGTATTATCCTTGCTGCATGCGGTAAAGGTTGCGAGCGCGAAGAATGTGGCGAAAAGGATGTAGATGATTTTTTTCATGACGATCTCCTTTTTAAAAATAATTATATTTATGTATCCTTGCGTAAAATGCTCAGATACTCCTCATAAGCGAAAGTGCGGCTTCTCCGGACATCGCCGACCTGCTTGATGATGCCCAATGATTTCATGTTTGTATGCCTCTTATTTCATAAAACCAAGTTTTTTTGAAATAAGGCGATAAATTCAACTGCGTTATTTCAAAGGGTTAAATGTCAACTACGGTTTCCTTCAGGTTTAACGCCTGCCCGCCGACCCAGACCTTTAAAATATCTTTATCATCGGTTTTCAGAGATACCAGTATTTCGGAAGGTTTGTTCATGGAGTAACCCTGTTCAATAATGATATGTCCGGGCTGATCGGCATTGATTATGCCGTACTTAAATAAATAACAGGCAAGCGCACCGTTGGATGTGCCGGTTGCGGATTCTTCGGGAATGCTGTAAAGCGGCGCGAAGTTCCGGCAATGGGCGGTTGAACCGTAAAGGGTTTCAGTTGTGAAAACATGGTAACCCACCGTGTTGTATTTGCGGCTGATATCCGATACTTTTTCAAAATCGGGTTTTATTGAATTAAGTATATCAATGCTTCTAACAGGTACAATGATGTCCCGGAGCCCGGTGGCTACGATCTGCACCGGCAAATCAGCCTGCAGTTCTTCAACGGCGATGTTCAGAGAATCCGCGATTTCCGCCTTTTCGATTATTTCGGAATAGCTGGGCGTCTTCTGCTCCATCATCACCGTTAAATTTTCGCTCGCTTCTACGCTCAGTACGCCGGCTTTGGTTTCCTGCTTGTATTTCCCCGGGGCAATCTGCTCTTTACTTGCTAGCGTATAAAATGCTGCGATTGTGGCATGGCCGCAGAGATCAACCTCTTCCTTCGGGGTGAAAAACCGCACCTTGAAATCTGCCTTGTCCGATTGCATCACAAACGCTGTTTCGCTGAAGCCGATGATCTTGGCAATCTTCTTCATCTGCTTTTCCGTCAGTGCATCGGCATTGAGCACAACCCCCGCGGGGTTACCGCCGTCAGGAGTTTTTGCAAATGAGTTTAATGTGTAGGCTGTTATTTTCATAAACTATTACCCCTGCAGAATATAAAATCTATCCGTTTACCATGACCCGCCGCCGCCACCGCCCGAACCTCCGCCCGATGATCCGCCGCCCGAACCACCGCTGCTTGACGGGCTCGAGGACATGGCGGTCGAAGCCGTTGCCATTGTTGAATTCATAAACGAACCGAAAGCCACCATATTGAACGCCGTGCTGCCGGCATACCAATCCGGCGGTTGCAGGGCAATCACTTCAAACTTCTTTATCCATACATCGGATACGTCTAGCACGTAGGTATAAGGCAGAATATTGTAAAAATATGTGGGGTCTTGCAATACAAGCTGTTCCAATTTCGGTTTTTCGGCAACTTCCAAGAAATTTTTGAAGCCCTTAATTTTACCCAGCAGTTCGTTGCCGTAGGCATTCCTTTTCGGCATCAATTTAAACATGATAACCATCACAAGAACACAGGCTATCCCCGAAACATAAGCAGCAATATAAACAGGGTCAGCCAGCAATGCGGGCAAAACAAGCGTCACCCACGGCGCCCCGCCGAAACCCAGCCCCCAAACGAGCCCGAAAATTTTCACCGGTATTTTTGTGTTGTCGAAGACAAAAGCGAATAACGCGGTAAAGCCGATACCGGGAAAAAGCAACGCGATTAACAGCGGCTCTCCGCTGCCAAACTCAAGGAAGGGCTTGACGGTTATGAGCACATACACGATGGCTATTAATATGCCGATGAAAAATCCTTTACCCAGCGAACTCTTTTCGAATATACCCAGCTTGTTTTCCTTTTTATTCAGATTTTTTACGATTGCGTTGAGTGTCACATAGAAACTGTTTTTTAAATCCAGGGAGGTAACCTCTTCTGCTCCTTCAGCATATACCGGGGGCTGAACAGTATAGCTTTGATTAAACAGCCCTTTGAGATCGCTCAGATTCGGCTTCTTCGGTGTGTTGAACAGACCGGATAAAAACATCATTTCGTTCTCGTTGGTCCCGTCATAATCCTTCAGCTTTGTCAGCTTAAAGGCCTGTGATTTAACAAACAGGGACTGCTGTTCAAATTCTGTAATTCTTATATATCCCTTGTTTGCCAAGTAAATCATTAAGGAAACAACATCGTTTGCGTCCGCCTTGCCTTTGTACAAAAATCCGACTTCTACGCTGTTAAAACCCTTCGGCGGATAGAACTCGACTGTTTCCACAACCATTTCGTCTTTGCCGTATTTTTTCCACATATAGACAGTCAGCAGCATAAACAGAATTGGCACCAGAAGTGACAAAATCATCATGAAATCCAAATTATAACCGGCGCTTACAAAATAACCCTCCGGCAGTTCCAGCCGAGCGGTCAGCGCCTCCCCCGCATTTAAAACACCGTTAAAGCTGCCTGAAATCACATTGCCGTTCACTTGGCAGGTAATCCCCGAGCTGTCCGTTGCGCCTGCATACCCGCTTGAAAAACCAATCTTGCTTGCGTCAAAATCCTTTGGCATTGTTATGGTAAAGGATACATTTCCGATCGCCGTATCCCATTGGTCGCCGATCAAATTAAAATAGAATTCATCATAATCCTTGCTTTTGTCCTTACCGATATCATAGCTATAACGAATGGTGTAATATTTCGCGCCGGTTAATGTGAGGTATTCATCCCCGATTTTCAATACCCGGTTTCCATCGGAATAGGATGACGTGAAGGGTGCATCCACGGTGATATCTGTGATTTTTACCCGGTTGACGGATGTCGTCCCGTCCAGCCGCTCCACCTTGTTTTGCAGCGGGATACTCCGGAATATCCCGTGTTTGGACACATTAAAATAGGCGCCGATGTACTCCGTAATATCAAATGTATTGTCTTCGTTGACTATAATATTGATATCATAACTGTCCAGCAGATACTCATAACTGCTGTAGCTGCTGTCCGAGCTTATCAGGGTAGGAGCCGCCGCTAACGCGGATACAGAAGTAATCATAAACAGTGCCAGAAGGATTACGCAACCTTTAACAGCCTTTTTCATCATGTTGCCTCCAAAATAATTAAAAAATTTAAATTCAATTTTCGGTGTTTCCGAAAACAACATCGGTGACTTTTTCTAATAAATTTTACCAAGAACCGCCACCCCCGCCACCTGAGCCGCCTCCCGAAGAACCCCCGCCCGATCTGCCTCTTGAAGAACCCCCGCTCGATCTGCCTCTTGAAGAACCCCTGCCCGAGCCACCGCCGCCCGAAAAAATATTACCCCAGTCAACGCCTGAAAAAGCTCTGCCCCCGCCGAAGGATGTTGCTTTCGCTGCAGATGCAACGGTTTTATTCATAAATGAGCCGAACGTGGCTACATCGAATGTCGTGCTTCCGGCAAACCAGTCCGGCGGTTGCAACGCTATCACTTCAAACTTTTTGATCCATTTGTCCGATACGCCCAAAATATAAGTATAGGGTAGAATGTTATAAAAAAACTTTGGATCTTCCATGACCAATTGTTCCAGCTTTGGCTTTTCGGCAGCTTTCAAAAATGTTTTAAATCCTTTGATTTCACCCAACAATTCTTTCCCGTAGGCAGACCTCTTTGCTACTATTTTAAACATTGCAGTTATACCCGTGATGAAAGCACAAGCTAATCCAACAATGTAAGCAAAAATATAGATTGGGTCAGCTAATAGTGCAGGCAAAACAAAGAATACCCACGGAATCCCGCCAAACGATAGCCCCCATACAAGTCCGAATAATTTCATGCGTATATCTGTTTTCCAAAAGACAAATGCAAACAAAACAATAAAGCCGATACACGGAACAAGCAATGCAACTAACAGCGGAAACGCCCCGTCGTATTCAAGGTACGGCTTAACTGTGATTAATAAATATATGATCGCAATTACTATACCGACAAAGAGGCTTTTGCTCTGTGAGATCTTTTTAAAATACTTCAGTTTATTTTCATTTCTGTTTAAGATTTTTTTGATATCTTTTAATGTTGTATAAAAGCTATCCTTTAAATCTGCAGAGGTGACAACATCAAATTCTTTTTCAATGTCTTCTGCCTGTAATGGGTTTTTTAAATCTAACAACCCTGCTAAATCGGTGATTTTCACTTTCTTAGACTTTCTGAACAGACCTGCCAGGAACTTCCGCTCAATCTCATCTTCCCCATCATAATCTTTCAGTTTTATAACTTTAAAAGCTTTTGATTTGCTAAACGAGGATTGTTCTTCAGCTTCAACTATTTTTATATATCCTTTGTTTGCAAGGTAAATCAATAGAGATATGACATCCTTTTTATTTGCCCTGCCCTTATACAAGAATCCGATTTCGGCGCTGTTGAAGCCCTTGGGCGGATAAAATTCGACCGTTTCGGATGCCTTCTCATACTTACCGCGCCCAAATGCCATACATACCGTCAGCAGCATAAATAGAATCGGCACAAATAGAATTACGCCTGTCATCAGGTCTAAATTGTATGTTGCGTTTACAAAATAACCCTCCGGCAGTTCCAGCCTGATTGTCAGTGCTCTTCTCTCATTCAGAACCCCGTTATAACTGCCCGTAATCACATTGCCATTCACTTGATAGGTAATGTCCGAACTGTCAGTTGAGCCTTTATGCCCACTCGAAAAGCCAAGTTTGCTTGCGTTAAATTCTTTCGGCATCGTGATGGTAAAGGTTATGTTGCTAATAGTTGTAATCCACTCATTACCGATTAAATTGAAATATAATTCATCATAATCCTTGCCGGTGTCTTTACCGATATTATATGTATAGCGGATAGTGTAGCTCTTGGCTCCGGTTAAGGTGGTGTCAACATCCCCTATTCGCAGTCTCTTTTTGCCGTTGTCAACCGAAGATGTATAGGGGGCATCCACACTGATATTGGTGATTTTTGCGCGGTTGATAGATTTTGTCCCGTCCAACCGCACAACAGTGTTTTTCAACGGTATTTCCCTGTAAATACCATGTTGGGGAACATTGAAAAAGGCGCTGATATGCTCCGTAATATCAAATGTATTGTTTTCATGAACGATGACATTGATGTCGTAGCTGTCTATCAGATATTCGTAATTTCTGTAGCTGTTGCTCGAACTCAGCGTGCTCTTTTGGGTCGGGACCTGGCTGCTCGTCGCCGCTAAAGCGGTCAGAGATGTCAGCATAAACAGAGACAGCAGGACAGTGAAACCATTGATAAGCTTTTTCATTATGTTGACTCCATAATCAAGTTAAAGTTTGACGGTTTTCAATCTAATCCTTTACGATATGCCTTATCGGTTTATGATTTGATCTTCTTTTTCCCATCATTAACAAACTTATAAGCTACCCCTTCAATAATCATGCCATAAACAACCCCCGCCAGGAAACTGACCACATCACCGAAGCCGGTGGAACTGTAGAACGCAAAAGAAACGGCAAGCCCGAGAACCGCCCCGCGGAGAATTGATTTCGGCAGGCTGATACGACTCCACGGCAAACCGATTAAAAGACCCATTAACAGGCGGTTATACCATAAGGAAAAAAGGAAGGAGAACTCGCTTTGAAAACCAGACCGCACCGAAGCGCCGATGATGCACAACACCCCCAGAACAATCCCTGTGAGAACGGAAACTATCAATCTCTTAGTTAGCATTTTTCTCATCCTTTCTGCACACAATTCAATTTGTATGGAACAAGATATTGTTTATCATCCTGCCGCATTAATATGTTTAATAAAACTTTTTAAAAGCAGTCGGAATAGAATAACGTTTGCTTATTTCATGCTTTGTCGCCCAAACAAACTTTGTTGCATTCGCGAGCCCGGTTACATGAACAAGATAACCTTTCATGTGCCACTCCAAATGGGTAAAAATATGCTTTGACGGCGGCAATTCGGTTAATTCGCAAGCTGTAATGCCAAAAGTGTTGAGGTATTGAATACATTGTTCTTCCGTCAAATGCCCTTCGGTATTCGGAAATTCCCAAAGATTTGGCAGCAGACCCTTTTCATCCCTTTTTCTCAACGCGAACATGTCTTGATAAGAGATAAGCAAAACAGTTTTATTTTCGATTCTGCGCGCTTTCTTATCTGATTTCACCGGTATTTCCGAGGTCAAACCTCTGCGGAATGCTTCACAGCAATTGTTCACCGGGCACTCTTTACATCTTGGCTCTCCGTTGGGCAAACAGATTGTTGCCCCCAGGTCCATCAATGCCTGATTAAAATCCCCAACATCTTTCGAGGGCAGCAGCTTAATAACAAAAGGTTCATATTGTTTTTTAGTTTCCGGATTATCGATATCTTCCCTGCCGGCAGTGATTCTGGCAACAATCCGCAGAACATTACCGTCTATGGCAGGCACTGCCTTGCCGAAAGCAATGGATGAAATTGCGCCCGCTGTATAAGCTCCTATTCCGGGTAAAGACATCAGGTCTTTCATGCCGGAAGGAATGCTGCCGCCAAATTTCTCAACGATCGTTTGCGCTGCTTGTTTTAATCGCAGAGCCCTGTTGTAATAACCAAGCCCCTGCCAGAACTTTAACAGTTTTTCCTCTTCAATCAGTGCCAGCGCCTGAACGGATGGGACCTCCGCAACAAGCCGTAAAAAATATGGTATAACGGTATCCACTCTGGTTTGCTGCAGCATGATTTCGGATATCCAAACATAATAGGGGTTCGGGTCGCTTCGCCATGGAAGAACCCGGGCTTCTGTTTTATACCAACTCACCAGTTTGCTTTGAAATTCTGTACTATTAATCATATCGCTCTTTCGCTCAATAAAACCACCATGTCGGCGATGAATTCCGAGGTCTTAGTTTCAATAAATTTCTTGAGTTCATCGGGTTTGTCAAAATCCGGCTGTTCAACCAGGATTGATTCAATAATGGAATCCACACCGGGGCCCACCTGCGACAGTGTATATCCGCCCAATTCTATATTGCTCAGCCGTTCGATAACCCGTGCCTGAATCTGCCGGTTGTTCCCGGCAAGCCAAACCTCAAACCGGTTTTGCTCATGCAGATATACAATGGCGATTTTCAGTTTTTTATTCTTCAAATCGGGCGGCGTAACAGCAAAATAGGTCATATCCATATAACCAAAATACACGGCGCTTGCCGCATAATCAGGGTTGCGCCGGTCAAGGGTTGTCTTCAGTTCGGCCATAAACGTCATGATGCCTTTATATGCCTTTTGAATTTGCCCTTTACCGAGCTGGGTCATATATTCCGAAATGTCATTGTTTAATGAGGTCATTTTCTTCCTTCCCCGACATTTTTTATCTGTAATACAATCCTGCAAGTTTCATCTGTTTAGTAAGGCTGATTGTAAAGATAAATGTCTTAATTTCGTATTTTGCATTTGCAACCACCACAGCGAACTCCTCATTGCTTGCTTTGTCGGTTTGCCCCGCTACGCTCATCTCTTCGATTTTGTCGAATTGACCGCCTTCACTCATTGCTTCATAAATTTGTTCCAAAACAGCATCCGTCAGCCCGTCTTTCATTTTAACCGTGCAAAGATCTTTGAGACCCTCCGAATCCTTGCTGTTGATAAGTGCAATAACATTTTCCGCGGCCTTTTTAACATCCGCTTCAACAAAATCACCCGACAGCTTTTGACCGGCACAGCCGGATAGAAGAACCGCACACAGCACAACAGACAGCGCCAAAACACCTATTTTTTTAAATATTGGTTTTTTCATTTTTGTTTCCCCCCTGAATATAGTATTTTTTTGAATGGTATGAGTAAACGACCATGAGTAGATCAATCAGCACCAGAGACATCTCAATCAATAACACCGAATTTGCAAGCGGTGATAAAACGGGAATCAGCGAGTCGATAAGCCCGTGAATCGCAACAGCTGCCAACAGAAATAAAACTCTTTGTTTCGTTTGGAAACCGTTCCAAACGACGATAGTTAAAGTCACATGCAAAATAATCGTCAAAATCCTCTCCAGTAAAGCCAAGCCAAGCTGTGAAACAGGCACCGTGGTTAACGCCGGCACTAAAATTATCAGAGCTTCAGCAATACCGTGCCCCAAACCAAAAATAACAGGCTGTGAAAAACCGCATTTCCCCGGTTTTATCAGAAACTGTTTAAATAAAAAACGAAATCCTTCCTCAAAAATGCCTGCCGATAACGCAATGATAATGCCGATTATTAACGAATTCAAGGTATATGCCATAATAAAATCTGTTGATTTCTGCAAACGAGCCAGAATCGGCAGCCTTATCAGCGGCTGTGATATGATAAAGCAGGCCGCTCCCAGAAAAAACCAATATACTTTTTTCAACTTCAATTAATCACCGCACTTTCGGCATATCGTCCGGCACAGTTTACAGGATTCCCGGTTTTACGATACAGCGCTTTTACAGGAAGCTTTTATCAAATTCCTCTGCCGTATCCAAATCAATTTCAAGCGTAGTTCTATCGAAAAAGAAACCTTTACCACTGACAAAACAGCCTCCCACGCAAGTTGGTTTCTTAATAAATACTTAAAAACTTATTATCTGCTTTTTTATAAGCCCGGCTAAAACAGCGTGAATGAAAGCAACAGGGAAATAAACGAAGATGCATAAAATCATACCCAATTCTTTAAATGGATTGCTTTTTTTATATGGCTTGCCTTTGATACGGCTTAAAAAGGCACTGGCGGTCATCCCGTAAACATTACCGAACATGATTTCCCGAACCGCGCCTAATATTCCGCATGCTGTTGTTCCATAAACTTCAACCATCCGTTCCCAGGATTCTTCGGTGGGGTTTCCTTTTGTATCCGCATAATGCTGGGCAAAAAGGATTGCGGACATTTCATTGACCGGTATCCCGTTCGCATCGCCTGCTAACAACCGCTGTATTTCTTCATTGCTCATTCCTGTTTCCAACGCCCATTTGGTATGCGCATATGAACAGACTTCGCAGCCGTTGACTTCCGTCACTGCAAGCATGATTCTTTCAATAAATTGCCGGCTTAATTCATTGTTTTTCTTCGCCTTGTCCAAATACTTTTTTGTCCTCAGAAAGTCGTAAAGTATCCTGTAAAACTCCTTGAAGGAATATGTTTTTTTGTAACTTTCCTGTTCCATTCTGTCTCCCTGCTATGTGGTTTTATTTATCGAAGTGCGAATACGAATACATACATCATGGTTATATTCACCGCATCAGTCTTTTGTCGCCACAGTCAACTTTCCTTCCCTCAATTATATAATATGCAGTTGCATTTTACCATATAAAAAGAAAGAAGTCGATTGATGAATTTCAATCGGCTTCAATTTTTTATTCGGCAATTTTGCTTGTCTGCCGCTGGGCCATGACCAGCTTATGATAAATACCCTTTTGTTTCAGAAGTTCCATGTGCGTGCCGGATTCCGCCAGCCTGCCTTCATCGAGTACAAACAGACGGTCGGCGCTGCGCAAGGTGGAAAGACGGTGGGCGATGGCTATAGTGGTCCGCCCTTTGACCAACCGGTTTAAGCTTTCCTGTATCAATGATTCGGTTTCAACATCCAGCGAACTGGTCGCCTCATCCAATATCAGTATATCCGGCTTCGTAATAATTGCTCTTGCGATAGACAGCCGCTGCCTTTCTCCTCCCGAAAGAGAATATCCGTTCTCGCCGATAATTGTGTTATAGCCGTCTGCGGTTTGCATGATAAAATCGTGCGCATTGGCCGCTTTGGCAGCGGCAAAAACCTCGGCGGCTGTTGCGTCCGGTTTCGCATATGCGATATTGTCATACATAGAACCGGCAAAAAGAAACGTATCCTGAAATACGACGCCAATATTTTCATGCAGATGCTCGGGCGACATATCCTTAATGTCAGTGCCGTTTATGCATATCCTGCCTTGACTTGGGTCATACAGTCGCATAATCAGGTTCATCATGGTGGATTTTCCCGAGCCGGAACGCCCGACGATACCGATCATTTCACCCGGTTTAATATCCAGGTTAATGTCCTTGAGCACCGGTTCGTAGGACTTATAGCCGAAGGAAACGCCTTCAAAAGTCAACCCGCCCGATACCGGCACATTTTTAGGGTTGACGATTGACTTAATGTCCGGTTCTTCATCTAAAATTTCAAATACCTTCACCATACTCGTCATCGCTTCGGCCAGCCAGCGCGGAAAGGAAACGAGCCAGCGCAAAGGCGCGTAAACATAAGTAATATACATCGTGAACTGAACAAGAACACCAAAGCTCAGACTGCCGCTTAAAATGTCCTTTCCCCCGAAATAAAGCACCAGAAATTCTCCGATACCTGTAAAGAATGTCATCAACGGGAAAAGGCGGGCCCAAAGCGCCTCATTATCGGACGACACCTGCGCCAGTTCACGGGTAGCACGGGCGAACTTTTTAATTTCAACCTCTTCTTTGCCGAAGGACTTTACCGTACGGATACCTTTGATGATATCATGCAGGATGGACTGGCATTTTGAGTTCTTGCGCCATTGCCGCTCAAAGCGGATATGAATAAGTTTCCAAAAGCGGGACATTCCGAACATGACAAAAGGCACGGGCAAAAACACAAGCAGCGTAAGTTTAAGATTGGTAAAAAGCAGAATAACAAGCACCACTGCAAACATAATCATCTGCTCTACTGCCCATCGCCCGCCATCCGACATGAAGTCCTTGATGGTTGTGGTGTCTTCCATAACACGCTTAATCAAATCACCCGATGTCCGTTTGGACAGGGAATTCATTGACAGCTTTTGAATCTTTTCAAATGCCGCGTTTCGCAGGTAATTGGCATACGCTATACTTGATTTGTTAAAGACTCTGGAACTGAGGATAAAGATAATTTCACCCATCATTCTGGCGAACAGCATGGCGCCCGCAAGCATAATAATCTGTGCAAATGTTCCTTTCATCGGCCGCAGGTAGTCGTCAATCAAAAAACGGCTGATTAACGGTACTAGGAGATAAATGATGGATGACAGGGTTAAAAATAACTCAGCTATTAAGATTTTTTTTGAGTATGGACGCATAAGGTCCAGTGCGCGTTTTAAGACGCTTATTTTATTGTAGCAGAACAGACAGACTGTCATCCCCTCCACAAGGGGACGTCCGCACTTTTCGCAAACGGGCTTCTCTTTTTCGTCGGGAATAGCACATTGTTTTGTGCATAAATAATAGTTGACTATTTTGCAGAACTCACCCGCCGGTTTCATGGCTGACATCGTAAAGCGACACAGCAGATGTTCACTTTTATCGTTCATTTTTGCACAAAGCAGCCCGCACCCTACACCCGCGATAACCGATGTTTCCGCAATATCGTCAGCGGACAGTTTCATCAGCGTTTCATCCCCGATGCGGGACACAATCCATCCCGCTTCATTAAAACTGAGCGTCCCGTCGGCGGGCTGCATATTCAGGTTGAGATCATATTCGAATACATGTGTTTTTAACATGTCAAACCGCCATTTCTCCGGCGACTGGTTTTTTGATTAACCGCGCTCATCACTTGCCGCCGGTGAAATGACAAGCGGTATTTACATTAAAATAGATAGGGTCCCAGCCGGCTCAGGCTCTTTTTATCTAATTTGGCTAAGGAATTTACAATATACCTGTTGCCGTCAACATCAAAGATTATAAGCCTGTCATCGTTCAGCATACGGATATTTTTGCTGACATCCTTCACCGTGCAGGTCTTGTCGTATTGATGATCTTCCCGGCCTATTGCGAGCTCGAAATAGACATAGCCCAGCTTAGATTTAACCTCAAATACCGACGGGCAATAATACCGGTTTTCAAGTTCGGCGGTAACGATGCTGCGCTGTTCTTCGATGAGTTCTGAAATCGAGCGTATCATGCCGATTTCCTTGTTTTCATGGTCAGCCACCGAAATATAATCCATAGGCTGCCCGATGGGAAGCGCGCGCCTGAATGTAACGCGTTTATAATTATCACTGCCGTATTTCAGACCTGTAAATCCGCCCGGGGTGACATAGAATTCGGCTTTTTCAAGGTCAAGCAAGCCGATATCGATTGCATCTGACAGGCATGACGCTGTTGTTTTCATTATTGGTTCCATGAGAATCCCTCCAAACTTAATCTTCCATGTTGATAACTTTAAGGCCTTCCAATTGTATGGCGTATAGCTTTTGATATTCACCCTTTTTCAATAGAAGCTCTTTGTGTGTACCGCTTTCCACCACTTTGCCTTCACTTATAACCGCAAGGCTGTCTGCATCGCGCAGGGTGGAGAGCCTGTGTGCAATAGCGATTGTTGTGCGGCCGCTTTGCAGGTTGAAAAGAGCTTTCTGAATGTTTGCTTCGGTTTCGGTATCCATCGCCGCAGTCGCTTCGTCTAAAATCAGAATGTTGGGGTCTTGTAAAATCGTGCGTGCTATGGATAACCGCTGTTTTTCTCCACCCGAGAGATCCTGTCCCCCTGCGCCTACCTTTGTTTCGTAAGCATCCGGAAGCATCATAATAAAATCATGAGCCGACGCGGCCTTAGCCGCCCGGACAACATCCTCCATGGTTGCATCCGGCCTTGAATACCGAATGTTATCCGCTATTGTGCCTATAAAAAGATAAATCTCCTGCGATACAATACCAATACCTTTTCTAAGCTGAGTCAGGGACAGCTGTTTAACATTAACACCGTCAACCGTGATGAAGCCTTCTGTCACATCATACAGCCGCGCGATCAGGTTGGCTAATGTGGATTTGCCCGCGCCTGTTTTACCGACAATGCCCAGCATCTTCCCGGCTCCTACAGATAAATCAATTCCCTTAAGCACCGGTGTTGCCGGGTCATATTCAAACCTTACGCCGTGTATCTCGATATCCCCCTTTATGCTGTCCAGCATCACCGGATCGTCCGGTTCGGCAATGTCGGGCTCGGCATCCATGATTTCGAAAACCCGCTGGGCTGAGTCCACACATCTCGCCCACCAGTTGGAAACCCATGACATAAATTCCAGCGGTCCGTAAAGCATGGAAAGGTAAGCGATAAAGGTCAGAAGCGTGCCTAAAGTAATTTCGGAACGTAATACCATCATACCGCCAATGGCGGTAACAATAACCTGACCCAAAAACATAAACAGGTAGATAAGCGGAAACGCCGTGAAGCCCGTGTTTAAAGATTTGGTATCCACCTCCGCCAGTTTGCCGCCCACATCGGAAAATCGTTTTGATTCATCATCCTCGCGCGCATACGCCTTGATGACGCGCTGACCGTTGACGGAATCGCTGACCATGGAGTTCAGCTGAGAGCTGTATACCCAATTTTTGTGGTGAAAGCGGCGAAAAACACTCCATAAAAGCCTGAACAATCCGATGGCTACCGGCAATATAACAATACATACGGCAGCAAGCTTAAAGCTAAGCACGCACATCAAAACTATCACCCCTGTGAAGGTTATACCATTAACAATCACATACGGGAACCCGTCAACGAAAAACCAGTAGATATTCGTCGCATCTTTGTTGACACGGTTCATCAGCGAACCCGTGCGCTTGGATGTGTAGAATCCGACAGAAAGCCGCTGCATGGCTTCAAATATTTTCAGCTTCAAATCGTAAACAATCCACGGTACGGTTCTCGCCAGCACATAGGAATACAGGATGTTGAGTGCCGTACCGACAGCTCTTACCAAAAGTATCAGGCAAACCGCGGTAAAGATAGCGCCGTAATAGCTGCCATCCTTGGTAAGCACATCGTCAAACAAGAACTTTGTCCCAACAAGCGGCGTGATGACGGAAAACGCCGAACCGGCCAGCATCGTGAGCAGAATAATGGCGACCTTTCCCTTATAATATTTAAAAAAGCTTAACAACCGCCGGGTTATTGAGATTTTATCCATACATTTCGGGCAGAGCTTTCGCTCCGGTTCCGGATAGCGGGTACCGCATTTCGGGCAGAACAGCTCATCGTCAATGTCTATTTCATGCAGCGGAGACTTGCCTTCTCCGATGTTTTTAACAACTTTTATCAGCCGCTCAACGTCAGCTAAAAACCCGACAGAGAACAGCAGCAGAATCCGCGGGCAGCCGTCTTTTTCGCCGCACAGGCGGCCTGTTGACAGCAACCGTTCGCTGGTCATTTCACCCAGTTCATCAAGCGTATATTTTTCAAGTTTTTCGGCATCGAAAACAGCGACAATTCGGCGCGCGCCGGTTGTTTTCACTACCTTCTCCTCACCATAAAGGACAAACAGGTTTTCCTTGCTGACAGCGGTATAGACATCGGCGTTGTCGCTGTCCGGTGTTAAATCGGTGTGTATTGCGTATATAAGTTCGGAGGTGTCTACCCCCTGCGCAGTGAACGCAGAGAGCATATATTCCGGTATGTGTGTTTTCATCTGTATCATCACGTCCTTTTATGTTCCAATCTGAACTGTTAATTAATTGTCAGCAACCCCGTTCCTTTGACCCCTGTTCTATTACTTTCTTGAACAAACCGAAAGCCATGCCGGGAGCGCGGCAAGTGGATTTGTTTTCCAGTTATATAGCTTTTTCAATTCATCATCCGACAATCCGTTTCTGCCACCCGATGATTCAAACCAATATGTCCCGAATTCAGGATACATTTCTTCAATATGTTCAATTGTCATTCCTGATGCAATAATGGCGTTTAGCAAATCCTGCACGCGCCAATGTTTATTTAATCCGGCATCTGTTTGGTCGTATGGCTTTTCTATAATAAGTTTTGTTCGCTCAGCCGGATCACCGTCGCTGAACGGTCGGGTAAACGGATGAATATCATAGGTCAAATAAAGACCGCCCTCTTTTAAAACCCTGTGAATGTTTGCAAACATAGACGGCAGATCGTCAATCCATACAAACACACCGTTGGATGTATATACCAAGTCGTATGAATCGTTGTCGATAGTATCAAGCGTCATTGTGTTGTCAACGGAAAATTTAATATGCCAGCTCTGCTTATCTGCTATGCCTTTCGCATTTTCTATCTGTCTTACCGAAATATCCGTTGACGTTACCTTCGCGCCAAGAAGACAGAACGCAAAGGCTGCGTGATTATCACCACTTGACGGAACGAGTATCTTTTTACCTTCAAAATCTCCAAAGTATTCTTTAATTAAAGAGAATGCCGTCGGATGAAACGCGCATAGTGGATTTTTTATGATAGCATTTATCGCCCCGTCCGACCTATAATTGTTATACCATTCTGAATCCGAGGTCTTATTCCACATATCGATTATTTTTTGTTTGACTTTTTTCATATTATGAGCCTCTCCTTTCAAAGGGTTATACTAATCGGCGATGAAAAGCGTTGTTAGATTTGCGATGATTTTTTGTGCT
>CAZVJW010000016.1:0-75105 GCA_964627535.1 uncultured Eubacteriales bacterium | reverse complement strand
CAGTGTTACAAGTATTGGTTACTATGCTTTTTCCGCTTGCTCCGGATTGACAAGCGTTACAATCCCAAATAGTGTCACAAGCATTGGGGATCATGCTTTTTATTTGTGCGATAACATCACCATAAAAGGTTATTTCGGTTCTTACGCCGAAGAATATGCAAATAGTAACGGAGTCCCCTTTGAGGCTAATTATTTGGCGGCAGCGGCGGGAACAAACTGTGTGGCTGATTATGATAATAGGTTTGTCTATGGCTTACCAGCAGGGATAACTTCATTGGTCGGCTATGTGGATGTCGCAGCCGG
This sequence comes from uncultured Eubacteriales bacterium, assembly GCA_964627535.1. GTDB lineage: Bacteria > Bacillota > Clostridia > Oscillospirales > Acutalibacteraceae > UBA1447. The sequence goes on along the minus strand of CAZVJW010000016.1, from coordinate 74,802 downwards.
ATACGAATTGTCCTATGTGTCTGCACCCGGCATTTTAAGGACGGGCACGGTTGTTAATGTAATAAAAGACGGGGCAATAGTTGAATGTTATAAAATTGTTATCTTCGGTGATGTAAACGGTGACGGGGTTATCGACACCGTCGACGCGGACACCATTATTAATATCGGTAATTATGTGCTGCCGCAATGGGACGCGGTTACAGACATGGCTTATAGCAAAGCCGGGGACGTCTTCCGGGACGGTATTATTGATGAAAACGATTTCGACGTTATTCTGGATGTGCAAAATTTCGCGTTAACGCTTGACCAGAGCACGGGCGTGGCAACATAGTCAATGTGCCAAGGGGGACGGGGTTGTTGACACATGGTTTATGCGGATTTTTTAGTTTGATTTTTATGAGTAATTAGTATAAATGAAAAATCCATATAGAAAGAGGCTGTTTCGAAAGAGACAGCCTCAAAAATATCAAAGAATTATTTTATACTAATCGGTGGTTAGTAGTATTTGATTAGCTTAATCAGCGTTTCCTTAAAATGCTCATCCTGTTCGGCTGTCCGTTTGGACGGCCCTTTTGTTCTGCCGCCGGCCATTCGGATTTTTTTGGAATGATGCCTTACCAACAACAGCCCGTCTATATTATCATCGTCATATATCCTGCCGTCCTGGCTTATTGTTATAGCTTTCCTCGCCAGGCACATTGCCGCGAGTCCGTAATCCTGAGTAACGACGATATCGCCGCTCTGTATCATATTTACAAGTGTGAAGTCCACGCTGTCGGAACCTTTTGAGACCGTTACGGTTTGAGCGCCTTCCTTCTCAAACACATGGGAAGTGTCGCAAAGAATGATACACTCGATTTTATTCTGCTTCGCAACAGCCACGGTAATATCCACAACGGGGCAGCCGTCGGCGTCAATCAGTATTCTCATAAATACTCCTGTTATAAGCGGGTTAAACCGCAACATTTTGCGATAATTACTTCAGCAGCTGCCGTAATGTCATGTTTTTAACAATATACATCCTTGCTTTATACGGGTCTTTATACTTTACGGTTCCGGTAAAAAGGGCTTTCTTGCCGCAGTCAAAGTTGTAGAGCTGTCCGTGGCCCAACACTTTGTGTTTTCTGCCGCCGTAATGCTTGCTTGAGTATTCCCTGAACCATTCATCAAGCTCTTTTTTGAGATTATTGATGGTCGAACGGTGTTTTTTATCTTTTATCAAGTTACATTTCTCATCGGGGTCGTTTCCTAAATCATAAAATTCATCGTAATATCTGCCGCCTCTTGTAATCAGCTTAAACTGTTTGTTTCTGATCATTCTGGAATATCCGTATTCGCTGAAGGTAATGATGCTGCCGGCATTGTCAATCTCTTTTCCGTTCAGAATATCCGCGAAGCTCCTTCCGGGGAGCTTTTGTATAACCTTGCCCGAAAGGCCGAGATATTCAATAAGCGTTGGCATAATATCATAGTGGCTGAAAAGATTTTCGGCAACTCGGCCGCGCTCAATCGCTTTCGGCCAAGAGATGATAAACGGAATTTTTACGGAGGTGTCATACATATTTTGAGGAAATGTCGAATTTCCCTTTCCGAAAAGTCCGTGGTGACCCATATTCATGCCGTTGTCGGATGTAAAGATAATAATCGTATCGTCATATAGTCCGTTTTTTTTGAGAGTGTCGATGATTTTTCCTATTCCTCTGTCCATCGCCGTTATTGCGGAGTAATAGCCGCGCAGCAGCTCTTTTCTTTTTTCGCCTTGCCCGAACGGAGCGGAGAATGAAAAACAGGGATGGTATTCTTTTTCTTCGGGTGTGCAGTCAAACTTTATGTTTTCATATAGCTCCCATATGTCGTTTGGGTGTTCATGCTTATCCCAGGGAGAATGAGGGGCCGTATAGTGAACGCTCAGGTAAAAAGGGCCGGGTTTCTCTTTGAACTCGTTAAGATTTTTAATTGCGTTTTCGGTGATTAAATCCGTGATATATTGTTTGGGGTACGTAATTTCGCCGTTTTCAACAATTCTCGGCTCCATATAACTGCCGCCGCCCGTGGCTATGGTGTACCAGTTTTTGAAGCCCTGCTGAGGCGTGCAGCTGTCGCCAAGATGCCACTTGCCGCTGAGGCAGCATTGATACCCTTCGTTTGCCAAAAGGGAGGTGTAAGTTGTGATATTGTTCAGGTATTGCTGCGGTACGGTTTCGCGGCAATTTTGTTTCAGGTTATAAATCCGGCTTTCATAAAACTTCTTTTTATCCTCTTCTTCGCCCTCTATATTACCTCTTGCCAGCCAGTCGTGAACGCCGTGGCGTGAAGGAATTGTGCCCGTGAGTATCGAAGCTCTTGCTGGTGAACAGACCGGACTGGCACAAAAGAAATTGTTAAATTTAACACCTTGGTTTGCCAGATCATCCAAATTGGGTGTGAAAATATCATTATTGCCCGCGTTTTTCATCGCCCAGGCACCCATGTCATCGGCTAAAACAAATAAAATATTAGGTTTGTGTTCCATATAACAAATTCCTCATATTTCTTATAAGATTAATAAACTCAATAAAGTTAAGGCGTTAGCCGGTCGCAAAGATATCCTTGATCAGCTCAGGTAAACCTGCTTCAAAATTCACCCCGAACCGCTCATCCGTTTCCGCTTTTTTGGTTCTTTGAATGCTCCCGCAAGTAAAGTCCACTGCGATTTGCGCCGAATTTGCGAGGGAATGCCCGTTTAAATAAGCAGCAAGCATGGCGCTGGCAAAAATATCGCCCGTACCGTGGTAATTGCCTGAAATGGCGGAGGAAAAAGCATAGCTTATCTCACCGGAGATTTTGTCATAAGATGCCGCTCCGAGTCTGTCTTCATCAAACGTAACGCCCGTTAAAACCACCTTTGTAGGCCCGATGGCGCTCAGTTTATTCAGCAATTCCTCGATATATTCCTTTGTATAAGGTCTTTTCCGGTATTCCTCACCAAGCAAAAATGCCGCCTCGGTCATATTCGGCACAATGATATCCGCCTTGGCGCAAAGCTTTGCCATTTCCCCGGCGAAATTCATATTGAATACGGGGTACATTGCTCCATTGTCCGCCATCGCCGGGTCGACCAGCACAATGGCACCGTCCCTGCGGAAGGTTTCGATAAATTTCATAACGATGGCGATTTGTTCGAAGGAACCCAAAAAACCGCTGTAAATCGCGTCAAATTCAAGCCCCAAAGATTTCCAGTGCTGCGCTATCGGCCGCATATCGCCGGTCAAATCCCTGTATGTATAACCCTCAAAGCCGCCCGTATGCGTCGAAAGCACGGCTGTGGGCATAACGGCGGTTTCAATGCCTGCCGCCGAAAGTATCGGCAGCGCGACGGTTAAAGAACACTTGCCGAATCCCGATATATCGTGAATTGCGGCAACTCTTTTTTGCTTTTGCATTAAATATCACTCCTTGGCTCATAAAGTTAATAATCTGTGAAATAATATATCATAGGAACCTTAAAAAAACAAGTGATACGAATCCCTCTATAAAACATAACTAAAAATTCGGCACTAAAACCCATTTGTCAAAAGTTTTTGATTGATTTCATAGAGACTTTATAATTGTTAATTAGTATTAGTAAAGAATTATCACAAAAAATCCAAAAAAAATGCGTCTGAGAAATATAAATTTCACAGACGCAAAATCAGATAATAAGGAAGGTGAAGTATTCAATATCCGGAATTGTATATACTAATCACCGACAAAACGCAATGCATCTTTGCGAACATTTTTGCGCATACAGCGTTGTCCTCCTTGCCTTTGCGACAAGCAAAGCATCGTCGTCCGCCTTGTCTGTCATAAAAAATCTTCGCAAATCGTACAACGCTTTTATCGCTGATTTGTATTAGATGATAAACTTTAGCGACACGGTTTTTTACTGGCTGTGTGATAGTCTTTTAAACATTACTTCACTGGTTTCAGTGTATGGATACAGATCATTTTGAGACTACTCTGTTACCATTCCATCATCCAGATAGATTGATGTGCAGGCAGTAATTGTGTAACCATAAATAACGCTTGCCTGACCTTGGTCAAGTTCTGCAATGTTTAAAAATTTGCCAACCTCTGCAGGAATATTGTCAATGACCGCAGCTGTTCCCGCTGTAATTTCAAACGGAAAATCCATAGAATGGCTGCCGAATACTTCGTTTTCTACCAGAATGTTTTGCATTGAATTATATCCTGCGCCATAATAATAAACCTTGCCCGTTTTCATGCCCGAAATGGTTAGTTTGATAGTGCCGCTGTTTGTGCCGGGTGCAACATCGATAGAGGCTGTTAAGGCAGGCGGGCGAACAATCTGATTGCTTTTTACGGTAACATAAACCGACTGTGAATAGTTGCTTTCCCGCTCCTGGGCGTCTATTCTGGTAACAACATATCTGCCTGTTACATTGATGGGAATGGCCCAGGTATCGGTAGTGTGGGGATAAGAGCCGACATAGAGGGTAGGTACGTTTTCGTATTCACCGGTTGTTTCGTTATACCGGTATACCTTTAATCGTCCGCCGCCCAAGATGTTGCTTACGGTAATGGAAGGCCATTGCGTGTTATCATCCACAACCGTTAACACCGGAATCGGGATGCTGGAGGTAACCTCGTTGATTCTTATGGTGCTGGAAATCTGGCTTCCCAGTTCGACACCGTTTGTGCTTGTTATGCCCTTTAGATAAACCGTAAAGGTTTCAAAGTCGCTTTCATAAACACCATCGTTTAAAATGGGAATTCGGATGGTCTTTTCGGTTTCGCCCGATGCGAAATCCAAGGTTCCAGCCGTGCCGGTGTAGTCTGTTCCGTTGGTTGCAGTGCCGTTGGAGAATTTATATCCGACTGAAAATCCGCCGCCGGCTGTGTTGGAAATATGCCTTACAAGGACATCGACATAACCACCGTCTTCCGATACGGTATACTCCGAATTGGCCATTTCTACCTTATTCACCGGCAGCTCGTTGTCGGTTATTGACACCGTGCATTCCGTATTTTCACCGGCGGGTGTTCCGTTTTCCATGGTGCCGAATTTAATTATAAAGCTCTCGCTTTGCTCGGCTGTATTGTCATCATACGGTGCGGTGGCAATTAAGGTAAGATCCACTCGCGCAACACCCGGTTGGAAGTTGATTGATCCGGCGTCAAAGCTGTAATCGACATACCTTGTGGCTGTAATATCCTCGAATATCAACGGCACTTCGGTGTTTTCATCCAAATCACCGGTTCGAATTAAGGTAACGGTTTGGGTAGAGCCTTCGTTGAGCATTGCCGTATTCGTTTCGAACGCCACGTTGGTGTAACCGCATTTGGTTTTAAAGGAAACCGTCCGGCTGGAAGGGGTGCTGTTCGTGTCATACACAACCACCTCAAAGCTATACTGAGTATTGAGCGAGAGGCTGTTGATAACCAAGGTTTCGCTTTTTGTTCCAACCGTCTTCAGGGTTTCAAAAATTTGTTCCTCACCATTAAACACCTTCACCATGCCAACCTGTATATTATCTCTTGCGCTTAGGGTGATTTCAGCAAAATCAGTTCCAATCTTTGTTACCTCAATGCTTTCAACATATGGGTTCATTTGGTCGGAAGAATCAATATCAATTGCCAGCGGTCCGGTGAGGTTATCGCCGCAGTCCACGCCGTAAACCTGAAGGTGGGCTATATCCAAATCGGCCGGCATAGTATAGTCATAACCGAGAGCACTTGTTCTGCCGATTTCCTCTTCGCCCTGTTTAATAATGTATTCCTTAATGGGTCTACCGCCGTCGTCGGCAGCTGTCCAATTAATGGTATAGTCCAAGACGTTTTTGGGGCGAATCTGCACACCGGCTTTCGTGCCTTCTGGCCAGGCAGGCGCGGTGAAATCCAATGAATCCTCGTCAATAATGGTGAGCACTCTGCCGACCGATGCACCGTTATAACTGTGTGAGCCCCCCGCAGTGCTGATAATGATGGAAGTTAAAGCATCCCCTTGTTTTAACATATCATCGGCAGCGGCAATGGTAAAGCCGGCTGAAGTTTCACCTGCGTTTAGCGTAATTTGGCTGGGGGTGATGACGATTCTGGGATCGGTACCGCGAACCTTGACGGTTATCGACTGTGATTGAGGCTCTGCCAGCCGAACGGTTAAAGGAACAGAATTCCCATTTTCGGTAATGGAGGAATAGTTCAGCGTTTCGGTTATCTTGTTTTGGCCGGTTCTAAAGGTGGAGGCATATCCGCTGACGCCGCTTGCGGGTCCTATCAGGTATTTTTCACCGGTTTCGGGAGATATTACGGCAATTCTCATGCCTATGCCCGGTTTCATTTCCTGTGCCAGCACCCATTCGGCTGATGATGAGAACTGTGGATACGCGTAAGAAGCGCCATCACTGCTGATTTTTTTGGAAACCGGCTGGTTGACTGTAGTATCATCAATATACTGCACCGAGTCGTCTGATTTGCTGATGTAAAGCAGTCGGTTATCGTTGGGCAGAATGGCGGGCATAATGCCATTGGACGCTGCCTTTTTGGGTGGGTGTATTGCGTAAGTATCACCGTATTCACGGGTAACAACCTTTATGTTTCCGCCCTTTGTATAGCTGTATGCTTCTTTGAATTCCGAATCGTATGGTGAATAATCCGAATACTCCACAAAGGTGGCTTTGTTGGAGACATACATACCGAAATCAGAGGTCTGCCAGCGGATGAGATTGTTGTAATAGGTAGTGCCGCTTTGACCGGTATTAAACCCGCTTTGTACCATATCACGCCACTTAAAGCCGGTGGAATAATAGCTTTCCGCATCTGTTTCCGGCAGTATCGAGCCGTCATAACGAAGTGTCATCAGCATTTCCGATGCTTTTCCGTCCGTTTTATCGCCGGTGAGCAGTACGTGCAGCTTTTTGTTGCTGCCCCTTATTTCCGCGCGGTGGGGATATGTTTCAAACCATTTGCCGCCGGCCACATTCATAGCCGTAGTTCGGTAAATAACGATGGGGTTTGCACCGTCCGCCTCGCTGACAATGACACTGTGCCCCAGCCCGTAAACCAAGCCTCTTCCGTTTGGTGAAGCTTCGGTGATGCCTGCAGCCTGGTCTCTTCTTGTCAGCTGCATTAAACAGCTGCCGTCAAGCTTTGACAGGTACAGATCACCGTTATTCACATTTTCGGGATACAGCATATCGCCAAGACTGTCCGGTGTTTCGGGGCTGTAAGTTCTTACGAGATATTCATTGGACGACTTTATGGTATCGCCGGTATAGGCAAAGCCGGTGTCAGACAAAATACGGTCGGATGTTATCAGGTCAATTTTATACGCCTGGTCCTGACCCCCTAAGCCTATCTCCTGATGAATATTGCCCCGCTGCCAAGCAATCAGAATGTTTGCGTTGCCGTAGGCTGCTAAAGTTGGCAAGGCAATGCGTTCGCCATCAGTGGCGGAAGCCAGCTTCATAAAGGGCTTGTTGAAATTCTCGCCCATATCAAAGCTTCTCGTCATATAGACATCACTTTTAAACCCGGTTTGCGCGGTGTTGTTCTGGCTGCCGTAACCTGTTTCTATCCAAACAATACCCAAAACGCCGTTGCCGTCTACAAAGATTTGTGGAGTCTGAGACTGCTTGGAGGAATCACTCAGGTTTTTAGGCTGGATCACCTTGACGTTGTTGGTGTAAGAAGCAAAATAAACATCCTCTGTGCCGGTTGTTTCGACATTTTCCCAGGTGATATATACGTTTGCAGCCGCACCGCTTACCGTCATGGCCAGATCGGGGTGTTCTGCATAAGTATAAGGTGAATCGGAATTATTGATGACCGGCTGCCAGCTGATATTGTTACCGGTGACATAATCGCCGATGCGGCCGCAGTAATAATATAAGTTTCCCGTATGTGTTTGTTTATTGTTCGTGGCAAGGGCTACCGCGATATGCCCGTCTTTAGCAGTTATATTTGAATAATCATTATCGCCGGAACCGATGCTTTTGGCGAAGGTGACAAAATAGGATGACATAGTAACCGTGTTGACATAAGCCATGCGAACCGAAGAAGAATCGGTTTCGGTAAGGCCCTGTGCGGTGTAAGTGATCAGCAAATCCTCATCACCGTCGCCGTCGGCATCGGCAGCGGCTGCTGAAATGTTTTTATCGATTGCTGAAGTTATTTCAATTTTTTGGGGGGTTGACCAGGATGCACCGTCCGTCGAATAGGCAAACACAATATCACAATCTTTGTTAGACCACACGCAGTAATATGTTTCGTTGCCAAATACAATTTTAGGACTGATGGGAGCAGTGTCAATACCGCCGACATCCTCGCTGATTTTATTTTCTCCGATCAATGTACCGCCGTCTTTGGAGACTTTTGTGCTGAAGAGAGTTGGCGCACTGTTGTTTCCTGTTCTGGCCCAAATCATTACTGCATCTCCGGTAGCGGGATTAACGGCAAGTTCGGGACGCCTTGCATCAAATCCTGTTTGAGTCAGGGTGGTTTTTTCATAAAACTTTTTTACAGCAACGGTATTGGTGTTGGAATTAAGCTGATTGTCGAACAATGAAACCTTCATTGAGGAATTTTCGCTGCGGGCAGTATCCTGCGGCACTATGATATTCAAGTTTTTGTGCAGTCTGCCATAGCCTTCTTCAATTGAAATTCCACTGTTTTCTTCGCCTTGGCCTCCGGTGGTGTAGCCGCCGTGGTTGTATTTGTCAACCGTGACATCTTCTAAAATGTTCGGCACCGCAAATCCACCCGGCAGGTCGCGAATGGGAATGGATGTGTTATCCAAAATCACCTTGTTGTTTTGCGGCGTATGGGAAAAACCGTTTCCGTTTATGGTGAGGCCCTCACCGGCAAAAGCGCTTGACAGCTTTGTGCTTAAAGACGGTGCTAAAACATCAAGCAGGGAATTGCTTTTCCACCATGAATTCGCCTGGCTTCCTTTCACTTCAACACCGATTTTACCCGGCATGGAATCAGGGACCTCAAATCGCACGTTGTTATAATCGCTTTCCCCAACCATCCATATCTTAAAAGGGGTAAACCCGGTTGAAGGAATGCTATAGAAAAGTCTTTGCTTTGATAAATCAGTTGGGTAGAGTGAAAATCCTTGTCCTATAAAATTCACATTACTTCCAATATATACAGCGTTTGTTGTGCTGCCATTTTCATCCAACACATTGGTGACCTTCGCGCCTTTATCAAACGGCGCGGAGGTATTATCGCCCGATACAACATTGACTTGACGCTCAATGGTGCAAACCTTCAGTACTTCGGGGTCGGTAATACCCGAAGGGTAGATTCTTACAGTTGCTGTACCCGGTTTTAACGGCCGTAGGGTAACCCTGTCGCCATGGCTGTCAGGGATGACTTCTTCATTGTCGGAGTCCAGAACCACACCGACATAAACGTCGGTCAAGCAGATATACTTTTTCAAAGCATCTCTGGACCAGTCCCCGATGGTTTCATCTATGACAAGCCGTAAAACCTTAGAGACCACCTTATCGGTTAAATAGCTCATCAGGTTAGAGGCAATGTCAAGCTCTTCGGGCAAATAATCCGAAATTTCACTTACGGCAATATCTGCGAGTTCATCCCAGATATTGTCCAAAATAAAATCAATGTTGGCATTTTCCGGTGTTGTATAATCCATATGTGCTTTGAAACTGTAAGGTTCACCAACATATGCTGCCAGCGGCTCGTCAGCCTTTTCACCTCTTTGAATCATGGATTTGAGCTCGTTTTCGGTCATAGGCGAGATGTAGTTCAGAAATTCGTTAAAATCTTCATGTGTCATGCTGAACAGTGTTTTTAAATCTGCCATTTCATCGTATCCGGAGTTGATGATTGATGAAATTTCCATCAGCTTTCTGCCGTTTGTATCATCGGGTTTAATATCGGCAAAACCGGTTTCCAGGAATTTGTCAATCGTCTTGAGATTCGCGACGTTTTGAATTAAATTCAGGATATTGAACGGTCTGGTTATAGTGGCGATCATCTGGGTCACTTCGTCCTGAACTCCCGCGGCGGTGTTGTAAGCGTCCAGGAATCCACTCACTTTTTCATCAATGGTTTTATCTTTTAAAGCTTCAAGCGCCGTATTTACGCCGGACAGGCGGTTTAAAGCCGTGTTTTGCTCTTGTGTTAACAGAATGCGTTCGGAGCTGCCTTCAACAAAGCTCCCTATATCGTAATCGGCGGAGTTCCAGAATTTACGCAGAACATCCAGGCTGTCAGAAATCTGCTTAACATAGTCGATGGCAGAGAATGTGATATCCTTTATCAGGGCTTCCGATTGTCCGCTGGTTAGGGAATCGGCAATAAAAGGCCAATATTTTGTTGCGAAAAGAACAGATTCAAAGCTCCAGTAAAACGTATATTCATTGGCGTTCCTGGTATCCCCGGCCGCCGTGTAAGGGGATTCGTTTTCAGCTGTCTCTACCAGCCGGACGGTGGTGCCAAACAGCCCGTTAAAGGTGAGATTGTTCCCGGCCTCAAATTCATGCCGTTCTTTGTCTTTCTCAATACAGGTTAAATAAGTTTCAGGGAAATAGGTTTTTATATAGTCCTGTAGGGAGAGGCTGATGGGGTTTTCTGGTAATTGCTGGGTGTTTGAGGAGGGAACGCCGTTTTCCGAAAGGGTTTCGAGCGTTTCACCCCAGATGAATTGATTGAATTTGGCATTGAACTTCTGTGTTATTTCCTCTTCGCCGGAAAACGAGTCCGTACCGGCGAATTCATCAATGAGCGTATCAACATCATCTAAAATTTGCGTTGCCTGCCACGCGGAATCAGGAAGGGTGCCGAAGGTGCTTGTGTAAGAGGCAAGCGATTTAATGGGGTTTTTTATACCGCTTTCGAGCGAGCCGAAATATTGGTTTATGCTGATGTCGCCTTCATAGTCCGCCGTTGTCATAGAATCGCCGACAGCAACCGTGGGAGCTAGCTCAAGGAGCGAGCGGACCGCTGAAAGCCCGATGATGGCCGGATTCAGAAGGTTGTTGATTAACTTTCTGCAGTTGTTTGTAATTCTCGCGGCCTGAACCGCGGCATCGGCTGTGGCGCCTCCGGTGAATACTGACACAACAGCCAGCGCAATAGCGACCGCCGCGGCAGCGATTTTTATTTTGTTAATGATATCTTTGATCTCTTTCAAAGCGCCAATGAGCTCATCAATCATTTCCTTGGTTTTCTCTATGTTGTCAAGCGCTTCGGATGTCGTGGAGTGGGATAACACTTCGGCGGCCTGCTTTAACTTATCACCGGCCTCCTTGAGCGCCTCGGTTGCAAACATCTGGTTCACAATCGCCTTGTCCTCGTCGGTTAACAGTGAGTTGTAATAGGCAACATCATCATCCATCGCTGTTTTTAGCGCTGTTATCATTTCCTGCTGTTCTTGCAGGTTGTCCGCGGTGTCAGCGGTTCTGTAAACGTTTTCCAACTCATTTCCGAATTCACCGAATACACTGTTAAAAGCCTCCGAGAACTCTTCGAACTCATTGCCATCGGCAGCAGGCAATGCCACTGCCTCAAAATCAAGCACGTTGGAATTTTTATCGTCACACACGGCGTAAACCTGCACGGTCTCCACATAAATGGTGGGAGAAACTACGCATAAGTTACCCTGTTCATCCCTGACCGGTGTTACGCTTACCTCACCCAATGCATCACTTTTAAACACCACATTGGTAGTGTCGGCAAAGCCGGTTCCGCTTAAAATAATCTTTGTGCCGAAACTCCCGGTGGAAGGTGTGATGGATTGAAGGTGAGGACCGTTCTGAGAGAGCAGTTTATAGGAAACTTTCAGCTTGACCTCATATATGTTTTTATCCATCGTAAAGGATTTGCTGACCGTATACGAGTGATCAAACAATTCGGATATCTGCTGCCCGGTCTGGCCTAACATAGGTAAATTCATGGAGCAGCAAAGCAGAAAAGCTATTGATTTTGTCCGGATAATTTTACTCCAGGAAAGTAAGAAGGAAAGTACAGCCGAAATGCAAAGTAGAATAAAATGCATGAGAATGGAAAACCAATTACCGCAAAAAGGATTGGCACTTTTAGATAACTGGCATGATAATCCTGTGGAATCTTCGGCATGGAGCACGGTTCTTTCCACTGTTGTTTCGCCTTTTATTTCAAATCCGCCCGGTAATTTCAATTCTGCTTTGACATCATTAACATCAAAGGAACTGTTGTTGCGAATTCTGGCACTGATTGCTACTGCCTCGTCTTTGCCATATTCATCTTTGTCAAGTAATAATTGTGTTTCTATACCGTCCTTAGTAACAGCGCCATCCGTTGCACCCTGTGCAAAAACTGCCACAGTTCCCCATAGCAATGTAACAATGACAGCGAACATAATAGCCGTTTTTCTAATGTTTTTCATCTTGTTTTTTCTCCTTTTGGATTGTTTATTTTGCATTGCCGTTTTTATCACATATTTCTGCCATTGCCGCTGCTTTCCGCAGATCCGAGATGCAATTTTCCAGTTCTGGACGTTTTAAAAAAGTTACGGTGATAATCAGATTGTACTTTTCATCCGAGTTGAAAACAAAATAATATCTCCCGACAGCATTTTGCCTAATTTCAAAATAAGCGTTGATACTAATTACTCATAAAAACCTAACTAAAAAATCCGCGATAAATAGCATAAATCAAAGCTTTTGCTTGATTTTTTAAAGGTTTTTTAATCGTGAACTAGTATGACCATACAATTCACCACCTTATTTTGTATTATACAAAATATATCAATCGCTGAAATAGTGCTGTTAGTAACGGGAAAAGTAATTAGAATAAAAATGAAGTCATTTTCTATGACTTGCATGGTCATAAAAAGTGATGGTATTGCATATGATTTATAAAGAAGTTGAACAGGAAAATTATGTATGATAGAATAATAATAGCAATTGAATGGGGGCAGAAAAATGCTTATATCGGACATGTTGGCTTATGAAATATTTATTATTACAATTTTTCATATGTCAGCCTTGATTGTGCTTTTTTCCTTCTGTTTGTACATATATTTTCATGCCAATAAAAGCCCGCTTCTTTTCAGTTATCTTTTACTGGCGGCTATGATAGGAATATGGCTTGTCTCAAAGATTCTGAAGACTGTTGCGCCGACTCAAGAGTTGAGATGGCTTTTTATTCTGATGCAATATTTCGGAGCTGATTTTTTGGGCTTCTTTCTGTTGATTTTTGCTTATATATATACAAAAGAAAGAGTCCCGTGCAAAAAGCAGCTGATTTTATGGTCACTTCCATCTTTCACGGCAATTTTAATCATAATGACAAATCCTTTACACATGGGATTTTATTCCCAATTTGATTTTTATAGAGACCGGTTCGGCGTGCTTTTTTTTCCTACACAGACCGTACAGTATATCTTTTGGCTGATTGGGATCATCATGCTTTCGAATAATTACACGAAACAGCCCGCTTTTCGTTCAAAAAGAGGATTCGGGGTACTCTTTGCAATAATCACTTTGATTCCATTGTTTACAAATCTGTATTATATTCTATATAAACTTGATGTGTTTGGTTGGATTTTTCCGTTCCCGGTGTTTGATATAACACCTATTGCCGGAACCATAGCGCTTATTCTTTTTACCATTCCTGCATATAAATTCCGATTTTTTGATATTTTGCCTGTATCATACGAAAAATTGTTTGAACAAATGCCGTATGGGATCATCTTTATGAACAAAAAAAACGTTCTGTATGGCGGTAATGAAGTGTTTTATTCAATGTTCGGGCTGGACATGAAGAACATCGGTTTAGAACGGTTTTTACAAAAAGTTTTCAATGAGAACGAAGGTAAAAAGGTTGTTGCGTATTTAGGAAATAAAGATAAGGATGAGATTGAGCTTACATTGGTGTCAGGTAAATCATACAGAATTCGAAAAAATATGAAAAGCAAAAGGCATCTGCTGCTCTATTTTGCCGATATTACCGAAACAGACAAAAACCGTGCCTTGCTTTCAAAGCAAAACACGGAATTAAACGATATAAAACGCAGACTGGATCATATGGCGGACAGTACAAAAGCACTTGCGGCAGCTAAAATTAAATCACAAATTGCGCAGAATGTTCACGATATTTTGGGGCACAGCATCACTGTTGTGATTGGAATGGCAGAACTCGCGGCATCGGAAGAAAATATTGATGACGCAAGAAAACGGCTTTCATATGCCGACGATCTTTTAAGCAGCAGCTTGAATGATTTAAAAATCGCTATAGAAAGTGATACCGCCAAATGGGATAAAACATCGCTTATCAGCGCGATTGACCACTTGAAGAACGAGAGCATAAAAGTGGATATCGCTGTGCATGGCGATGTTTACGAATTAAACAATGCAAAAACAGAAGCTTTGTTCCGACTTTGTCAGGAGGCGGTAACTAATGCCATAAAACATGGAAAAGCAAAAACCGTTTATATTATTCTCCGGTTTAGAAAAAAGGAGGTTGAGGTGTTTGCTATTGATAACGGCATTGGCTGTAAAATGATAGAGAAGAGCTTCGGCTTGTCGGGAATTGAAAGACGAATCTTTGATCTGCAAGGAACTGCTGAGTTCAGTTCAGACGGAGAAAGCGGATTTAGCATTCATGCGGTTTTACCTAAATAATTCCGTTGTTAATGGCAAACACTGTGATTTCTGTCCTGTCTGACAACCCGGTTACAGACAATAGTTTTGAAATTTTATTCTTGATGGTACCTTCGCTGTAATTCAATGTCAACGCGATTTCCTTGTTTGTTTTTCCTTTTCCAATCAGTTTGATGATGCTGATGTCGGTAGAATCAAATATGATACTGCCGACTTCAAACTTCCGTGCCTTTGCTGTGTGTGAATCATAAATAACCGATTGAAGCACTTTGTATATGCTCTTATGAAAAAGAATCATGCCATTGTTGATACTTTTTACAGCAGATATCAATACTTCCGGAGTCATTTCTTTAATCAGATAGCCATCGGCGCCGAGCATTATAGCGTCATGAATATTTTGACTGTTCTCAAATGTGGTAAGGATAATTACCTTTGTTTGAGGCAGTGCTTTTTTTATTTCGCTCAATGCTTCAATACCGTCTTTTCCGGGCATACCGATGTCCAGAAGAGCAATATCGGGCTTGTGTTTCAAGCAATCCGAAACTGCTTCCTCACCATTGGAAGATAATGCGACAATGTTTATTTCAGGATCTTTCATCAACATATCTTTTAACATAGTCCGAAACAACTGCTGATCGTCGGCTATAACAATTTGTATCATTTAATTATCTCCTTTGGAAATTTGACATACAGAGGCTCTTACGTCCATGTAAATGTTCCGTAACTCACCGGCGATTTCTCTAATGTTCTGTTTGTATTCGGTACTGCTTTTATTATTATAATTATTTTGTAAGTTATGAATATTTTCCTTCGAATTTTCGATTTTTACAATTAAAAGCGACAGAATGTTTTTTAAAATACGAAGACGTTCGGTCTGAGCTTCCAACGATCCTGCTATTTTAACATAATTTATAAGCGTATTATTGGCCTCTTCAAGCGCAGTGTTTTGTTCCTGCAGGGTAATCTCACTTCTTTTGATTGCAGTAATATCAAAAATCAATACCGAAAAGCCGATTCGGAGTTCACTTGCGAAAATAGGCGAAATAATCAAATTATAATAATCGTCGGTTTCATTTATATAAATCTCATATTGCATACTGCTTTTAGCGTTTGTGATATCCTCTGGCCGCGGAGCTGTTTCGCAAAAACATCCGTTGAGTTTGTTCAGTATACCACCCAGGGTATTTTCTTCTCTAAACAATATGCTGAACTTTTGCGGATGATTGACCTGTATGATATTTCCTTTATAATCCGCAACAAACGCTAAATCCTCAACTGACGAGAAAATCATCTCAAGATTGGGCGGCAGATTAAAAAAACGGTGTTCTTTTCGATGCTGATAACAAAGAATCATTACGTTGCCTGCACAGCTGACACCGAAAAGAATAAGAGACACCAAAGCACATATTTTATAAAATGATTCAAATGGCAAGTCAAGAACAACCATGTCTATCATATAGCAAAACACACAAACAATTAAAAATGCGGATGATATATGAATTCCAATCGCAACGATGCTGTGCTTGTACCTGACACGGATAAAAATATTCACGAAACATACATAAAATATTACTATAATTTGCATGATTGCATACAACCAAAAAAAATTACCTAATGTTCTCATATTTAAACCTCAAATTATAATTCTTTAAAATAGCATAACATGATAACGTTTTCAGTTCAAGTTTTTTCGATAATTATTTTAAGGTGTAGTTTCGGTGTACACAGCAAGTGATTTGTGATAATATATAAATATATGAATTGCATGCAATATTAAAATAAGGAAGGGATTAATTCGATATGGATGTTAAAAAAATTCTAAGCAGTGTTGACCATACGCTGCTTTCAGTAACGGCCACATGGGATGATATCAAGGTGATATGCGATGACGGCATGAAGTATAAAACCGCATCAGTCTGCATTCCGCCGTCATTTGTTAGAATTGCCAAGGATTACATCGGTGATAAATTAGCTGTTTGCACGGTTATCGGCTTCCCCAACGGTTATAATACAACCGCGGTAAAACTTTTTGAAACCGAGGACGCGCTTAAAAACGGCGCGGACGAAATAGATATGGTGATCAACATCGGCGCTTTGAAGGCCGGACACTATGATTACATTTTAAATGAAATAAAAACGCTTAAAACCGCATGCGGTAAAAAAATTCTGAAAGTAATTATCGAAACCTGCCTGCTGACCGATGAGGAAAAAATCAAGATGTGTCAAATCGTAACCGAATCCGGCGCCGATTTCATAAAAACCTCAACAGGCTTTTCAACGGGCGGAGCGACAAGGGAAGACATCAAACTGTTTGCAGGGCAAATTGGCCCGAATGTCAGAATAAAAGCGGCCGGCGGTATTAAAAGTCTGCAAGACGCTCAGGATTATATTGATTTAGGCTGCTCAAGGCTCGGCACAAGCTCTATTGTCAAGATTATTAAGAATCAGGAAGTTGCAGGGTATTGAGAAGAAGTGGTGAAGAGGTTGAGAAGAAGTAGAGAAGAAGTAGAGAAGAAGTAGAGAAGAAGTAGAGATGATGTAGAGAAGCGGTTGGGGAACGAAAAAAAATACTATTAAAAGGCCGCACTTCATAACTGCTTCGCGTGACGAAATCACTCTTCTCGGTTTCCTCCCACTGCTTTCCGTGGTAAAGCGGCACTTCTCAAGCGTCTCCAAGTATTCGTAACTCCCATTCTTCTCAACCTCTTCCCGCGGCAAAGCCGCTCTTCTCCACATCTTCTCAAAAATAAGGGGGTGATTTCAGTTGATCAAACGCGTATTTCTCATCGTTCTCGACAGCTTCGGTATAGGCGCTTTGCCGGACGCGGCTGATTACGGCGATACCGGCAGCAACACTCTTTTATCAATTTCAAAATCGCTCAAGTTCAACGCACCAAACTTGCGCCGGCTCGGTCTGTTGAATATTGACGGGGTAACAGCCGGAACGCGCTCAACCTCACCCGAAGGTTGCTTTGCCCGCATGAATGAAATGTCAAAAGGTAAAGATACCACCATTGGCCACTGGGAGATTTCGGGAATCATTTCGGATAAACCGCTGCCGACCTTTCCGCACGGCTTTCCCGATGAAGTGATAAAAAAATTCGAACAGGCAACCGGACGCAAAATCCTTTGCAACCGGACTTATTCGGGTACGGAAGTTATTGAAAAATACGGGCGTGAGCATGTCGAAACCGGCGCCTTAATTGTCTATACTTCCGCGGACAGCGTATTTCAAATCGCAGCCCATGAAGAGGTTGTGCCATTGGAACAGCTTTATGATTTTTGCCGGACAGCCCGCGAAATCATGCAGGGTGAATACGGAGTGGGCAGAATCATAGCCCGCCCGTTCACGGGTGAATACCCCGATTTCAAACGAACCCCGAACCGTCATGACTTTTCTTTGGCTCCTCCGAAAACAACGATGCTCGACCTGCTTTCCGAAAGCGGTTTCGAAACCCTCGGGGTCGGTAAAATCAACGATATATTTGCCGGTAAGAGCATATCATGGACGCAAAGGATTCAGAATAATCGTGACGGTATGGAAAAAACCATTGCATTGCTGTCAAGGGCATTTAAAGGTCTCTGCTTTGTTAATCTGGTCGATTTCGATATGCTTTTCGGCCACCGCAACGATGTTGACGGCTATGCAAATGCTATCACCGAGGTGGATGTTCAAATCGGTGAATTTATGAGACGAATGGAACCGGGTGACGTGCTGATTATAACTGCCGACCACGGCTGTGACCCGGCGACGGTAAGCACAGACCATTCGCGGGAATATATCCCGATGCTTATTTTTGGCAATGAACTCAAAAAAAGTGTCAATTTGGGCACGAGAAAGAGCTATTCGGATATTGCCGCAACGGTTCTTGATATGTTCGGGGTGGAGAACAGTCTCCCCGGAAAAAGCTTTTTTAGTGAAGTTCGATTGTAGTAACGAAAAAACAGAAAAGAATTAGAGATGAAGTTGGAGAACAAAGTATGACCGGTTCTTTCAAATTGACCGAAAACTCCCATTGCTTCTCAACTTCTTCTCGCGACGAAGTCGCACTTCTCAACAACTTCTCAATATTATATGTAAGGATATGATGTATCATGAACTATGAAATTCTCATAAAAAATGCTCTTCAAGCCAGAAAAATGGCTTATGCGCCTTATTCCGGCTTTGCCGTCGGCGCGGCTTTGCTCGCCTGCGACGGCCAGATATTCAGCGGATGCAATATTGAATCGGTTTCTTTTTCGCCGACAAACTGCGCAGAGAGAACCGCTCTGTTTACAGCGGTTGCAAAAGGGATTAAGGAATTTGAGGCAATTGCGGTTGTTGGAGGCAAGATTGGCGAAATTGTTCTTGATTTTTGCGCTCCCTGCGGTGTTTGCCGGCAAATGTTTGCCGAGTTTTGCAAACCTCAAAACTTTAAAATAATTCTCGCGAAATCCGAGAGCGAGTATATCGTCAAAACGCTGGAAGAGCTTTTGCCGATGAGTTTCGGCCCGGAGAGATTAAAGTGAAACTTATGAAACAATAGTTGAAAATGTATATAAATTAAATATAAATGTTGAATAAATTAGAGTTATGTGATAACATGTTTTTGTACCAAATCGGCGTCAGCCGAAAATAATAGGAGGGAAAATAATGAAAAAAATCATCAGCATTATCTTGGCGATCGTTCTCGGGTGTTCGTTTATCGTTGCCTTTGCTGGATGCAGCAAAGCAGACACAAATGAGACAACCAAAGCAGGCGAAACAACTACAAAAGCTCCCGTTACATCAGCAGACGGTACAAGTGAAATTGCGTTGATTACCGACCTTGGAACCATTGATGACAGATCATTCAATCAGGGCGCATGGGAAGGCGTGCAGCAATACGCTAACGAGTTCGGCAAGACATACAAATATTACAAACCGGCAACCGGAGATACCGACGCATATGTTGCCGCTATTGACCTCGCTGTCAAGGGCGGTGCGAAAATAATCGTTTGCCCGGGCTATCTTTTTGAGGTTCCCATCTATACAGCACAAACGAAGTATCCCAATGTCAGATTTATTCTTCTTGACGGTGCGCCTCACACGGCGGATTATGCGACATATAAAACAGAAGCTAATGTTGCTTCCATCTTTTATGCCGAGCAGGAAGCGGGTTTCCTTGCCGGATATGCTGCTGTGAAAGACGGCATGACAAGCCTTGGCTTTATGGGCGGCATGGCTGTTCCGGCAGTTATCCGTTTCGGTTACGGCTATATCCAGGGCGCGGAATACGCGGCGAAAGAAATGGGCCTTGCAAAAGATGCAATTACGCTTAAGTATAACTACACCGGCAAGTTCGAAGCTACTCCGGAAGCCCAAGCTCAAGCGGCAGGCTGGTATGCGGACGGAACGCAGGTCATTTTCGGCTGCGGCGGCAAGTTGGGTAATTCTGTTATGGCGGCAGCAGAGACAGCAGATAAAAAGGTTATCGGCGTTGATGTTGACCAGTCCAACGAGTCGGATACTGTTATCACATCCGCGATGAAGATGCTTAAAAAGTCTGTTTATGACAACCTTACGGATTTCTACAAAAACACTTTCAAAGGCGGAGTATCTCAAACTCTTGATGCAAAAGTCAACGGTATCGGTCTTCCGATGGCAACATCCAAGTTTGTAAAATTCACACAAGCTGATTACAATGCGATTTTTGCAAAAATCGTCGCCGGCAGCATCAAAATTCTTAAGGACACCGAAACAGGCAAAGCAGGCGACCCGACTACCGCGGATACGGAGAAAAAACTTCCTGCACTGTCAACCGAATATGTAAAGATTGACTATATTAAGGCATAGACTCAATATCAACTTTGTAAAGGGGCGGGCAGTTTGTCCGCCCCTTTATGGAATAATCGCGGGATTGCTGCCCTCCGAAATATTTATGGGACGGGTGAAACGATGGATGATTATATTATTGAAATGCTCGGTATAACCAAAGAATTCCCGGGCATTAAGGCGAACGACAATGTTTCTCTTCAGGTTAGGCGATGCGAAATCCATGCCCTGCTCGGCGAAAACGGTGCGGGCAAATCGACATTGATGAGCGTCCTCTTCGGCCTTTATCAGCCGGAGAAAGGCATCATCAAAATTAACGGCAAAGAAGTTAAAATAAGCAACCCGAACGACGCGAACGAATTAAATATCGGTATGGTGCATCAACATTTCAAACTTGTTCACAATTTTACGGTTCTTGAAAATATCGTACTGGGCGTTGAGACAACCGGCGGAGGTTTTTTAAAAATGGATGAAGCACGCGAAAAAGTTGTTGCTTTAAGCCGGAGCTATAACCTCAAGGTTGACCCGGACTCGCTGATATCGGAGATTACCGTCGGAATGCAGCAACGCGTGGAAATTATTAAGATGCTATACCGCGAGAATGAAATTTTAATTTTTGATGAACCGACTGCCGTTTTAACACCGCAGGAAATTGACGATTTGATGCGAATTATGAAGGACTTGGTTAAAGAAGGCAAGTCCATTATTTTTATCACCCATAAATTAAATGAGATTAAAGCTGTTGCCGACCGCTGTACGGTTTTAAGAAAGGGAAAACTGATCGGAACAGTTGATGTGGCGGAGACTTCAGTAGAGCAAATGTCGGAAATGATGGTGGGCCGCCCGGTCAGTTTTACAGTTGACAAAGGCGAGGAGAACATCGGTAAAACTATTTTGGAAGTGGAAAACCTTTTCGTAAAAGGCCGGCATGGCGGCAAACGCTCGGTGAATAATGTTTCGTTTAAGGTGAAAGCGGGCGAAATTGTTTGTATTGCAGGGATTGACGGCAACGGTCAAAGCGAGCTTGTATATGCTCTTACAGGCATGGAAAAAGCCGAAAAGGGCAAAATAAGCCTTGACGGCAATGATATTTCAAAATACTCAATACGCAAACGAACAAAAAGCGGTATGGCTCATATTCCCGAAGACAGGCAAAAACACGGTTTAGTGCTTCAGTTCACCCTTGCACAAAACCTAGTGCTGCAGACTTATTTCAATAAACGTTTTCAACGGGGCGGGTTTATAAAATTTAGAAGCATTGAAAATTATGCGAACACTTTAATTGAACAGTACGATATCCGCAGTGGGCAGGGAACCGGAACCATAGCCGGCAGCATGTCCGGTGGCAACCAGCAAAAGGCTATTCTTGCAAGGGAGATTGACAGGAACCCCGAGCTTTTAATTGCGGTTCAACCTACCAGAGGCCTTGATGTTGGTGCTATCGAGTATATTCATAAGCAGCTTGTTGCAGGAAGAGATTCCGGCAAGGCGGTGCTGCTTATTTCTCTTGAATTGGATGAGGTGATGAATGTAAGCGACCGAATCCTTGTCATTCATGAAGGCGAAATTGTAGCGGATCTCGACCCGGAGAAGACAACAGTCAGAGAGCTCGGGCTCTATATGGCCGGCTCCAAGAGGGAGGGCGAAAATGAAAAAGCCTAATAAAAATCCACTTACGCGTACCGGAATTGTAACTTTTTCATCCTCGATTCTCGCAATTATAGTCGGTCTGCTTTTAGGCTTTGTAATCCTTTTGATATCTGATTCCTCTCAGGCGGTTGACGGATTTATAGCGATTGTGCGCGGAGGCTTTGCGGATGGCTTGTCAGGTATCGGCCAGGTGCTTTATTTTACCACACCAATCCTGCTTACCGGCCTGTCGGTCGGCTTTGCCTTTAAAACAGGGCTTTTCAACATAGGTGCCTCGGGGCAATTCATTTTCGGTGCCTTTGCCGCGGTGTATGTCGGTATCAAATGGACTTGGCTGCCCGGTAATGTTCATTGGATTGCAGCTTTGGCGGCGGCTATGGTTTTCGGTGGTTTATGGGGTCTTGTACCCGGCATACTGAAAGCGTATTTCAATGTGCATGAGGTTATTTCGTCCATCATGATGAATTACATCGGTATGAGCTTTGTCAATATGCTGGTCAAGAAAACACAAGGGATTTATAATCAGCTGCAAAACCAGTCATATCCCGTGGCGTCAACCGCGAACATACCAAATTGGGGTCTTGATAAAATATTCCCGTATAACAGCATGAATGGCGGAATATTAATTGCATTATTATTTGTGCTGATTGTGTACATTATTTTAAACAAAACAACTTTCGGATATGAACTGAAAGCGTGCGGCCACAATCCTCACGCAAGCAAATATGCGGGCATCAACGCAAAACGCAATGTGGTGCTTTCAATGGTTATTGCCGGGGCACTTTCCGGTATTGGCGGCGGGTTGCTTTATCTTGCCGGTTCGGGTAAATATATCAGCGTTGTGGATACGCTGGCGGCTGAAGGTTTCAACGGGATACCCGTTGCGCTGCTCGGCCTTTCAAACCCTATAGGGATTCTTTTTTCGGCTCTGTTTATAGCGAATATAACGGTCGGTGGTTTTAATCTCCAGCTTTACGGTTTCGTGCCGGAGGTTATCAACATCATCACCGCTTCGATTATTTACTTCAGCGCTTTCGCGCTGCTGTTTAAATCGGTAATTACTAAAATAACGCTTCGAAGGAGCAGGGACGATGGCGATGCGGATGAAAGTCCGCCGCCGGACATTGTTGCTCAGCCCAAAAAAGAGGAACAGCGAACCGGATCTTCGGAAGGAGGTGGCGCGCAATGACCGGAATGGAATTATTATATTTTTTGGCTCAGCAAACCATGTTCTTCGCAGTGCCGCTTTTGATTGTCGCGCTCGGCGGCATGTTCTCGGAACGCAGCGGTGTTGTCAATATCGCCCTTGAAGGCATTATGATCATGGGTGCATTTATCAGCATATTGTTCATCTATTTTATGCAGGAAACGATTCATGGGCAGCTTTTGCTGATTCTGGCGGTTTTGGTCGCGGGTGCTTCGGGGTTGGTTTTCTCGCTGCTTCACGCATACGCGTCCATCAACATGAAAGCCGACCAGGTCATCAGCGGCACGGCTTTGAATATGATGGCTCCCGCTGTGGCGATTTTTGTCGCCAGGATGGTGAGAGGTGTTCAGCAAATCCCGTTTAGGAACCAGTTCCATATCAAATCGGTTCCGCTTTTGGGCAAAATTCCGGTAATCGGACCGATGCTGTTCCGAAACGCCTATATAACAACCTATATCGGGTTTGGTATCCTTGTCGTTTCATCAATTGTGCTTTATAAAACCAGGTTTGGCCTCCGTTTAAGAGCATGCGGTGAACATCCGCAGGCAGCGGATTCCGTTGGTATCAGTGTTTATAAAATTCGTTATATGGGTGTAATGATTTCCGGTATGCTGGGTGGTATCGGCGGCCTGATTTTCGTCATTCCGACTTCGACGGATTTCAACGCAAGTGTTGCCGGCTACGGCTTTCTTGCGTTAGCGGTTTTAATTTTCGGACAGTGGAAGCCATGGAGAATTTTTTATTCGGCTCTGTTCTTCGGTATCATGAAAACCGTTGCTTCAACATATTCCTCCATTCCGTTTATGAAAGACTGGTCTGTTTCAAATGAGATTTACAAGATGTTGCCTTATATAGCAACCCTTCTTGTCCTGGCAGTTTCATCGAAGCGTTCGCAGGCACCCAAGGCCTCGGGTCAGCCATACAATAAGAGCGGAAATTAAATAAAAAACGGCAGCCTTGAAGCCATTTGAGGTAGCCGGAAAAAGGAAGTTATTGCAATGCGCATGTATGACATTATTAAGGTAAAACGCGACGGAAGTTTTCTCTCCACAGAAGAGATCAATTTCTTCATAGAAGGCTATACAGCCGGCGATATTCCGGACTATCAGGCTTCCGCTCTGCTCATGGCAATTTATTTCAAAGGCATGAACAGCAGGGAAACGGCTGATTTAACCATGGCTATGGCGAATTCGGGCGAACGGGTCGACCTATCGGCAATCGAGGGTATTAAGGTTGACAAACATTCCACCGGCGGGGTAGGGGATAAAACCACGCTTGTCATTGCGCCGATTGTTGCCGCCTGTGGTGTGAAAGTCGCGAAAATGTCCGGTCGGGGCCTTGGGCATACCGGCGGTACGGTGGACAAACTGGAATCAATTCCGGGTTTGCAGACAAGCATAGGGATGGATGAGTTTATTGAAATTGTCAACAGATCAGGCTTGTGCGTCATAGGGCAGTCCGGCAATTTTGCCCCTGCGGATAAAAAGCTTTACGCCCTTCGGGATGTAACCGCTACAATTGAATCCATTCCGCTGATTGCCTCAAGCATCATGAGTAAAAAAATTGCTGCCGGTTCGGACCGTATTTTACTGGATGTTAAAATGGGAAGCGGTTCTTTCACAAAAACATATGAGGATGCCAAAGCCCTGGCAAATACGATGGTTGCGATAGGGGAGAGCGTCGGGCGCAGAACCGTTGCGCTGATAACCAACATGGATGTCCCGCTGGGGCACGCAATCGGCAATTCTCTTGAGGTTATTGAAGCGGTAAATACGCTGAAAGGGATCGGGCCGGAGGACTTAACCGAAATCTGCATTATTCTGGCCGCTAATATGCTGTATTTGGCGGATAAAGGTACCATTGAGGAATGCAAAAAACTCGCGAAACAAGCGCTTTACAGCGGTGCCGCGCTCGAAAGCCTGAAAAAAATGGTTTCCGCGCAAGGCGGCGACGCTTCCTATATTGAGGATACTAACAAGTTCGGCAACGCGAGATATTTCCGCACCATCACAGCCCGCAAGGACGGCTATATAACAAGAATGGATACCGAACGCTGCGGTCTGGCTTCTGTTATGCTTGGTGCCGGCAGAACGAAAATGGAGGACATCATTGATTATGCCGCGGGCATCATGCTGGAAAACAAAATAGGCGCAAAGGTGGAACGCGGCGAAACACTTGCCACCATGTATGCCGAAAAGGAAGATTTGTTTGAACCGGCAACGGAGGAGTTTCTCGGCGCGATTGAAATCGATGACAGACCCACCGTGGAAACAAAAATTTTGCTTGGCAGGG
Organism: uncultured Eubacteriales bacterium; assembly: GCA_964627535.1. Taxonomy (GTDB): domain Bacteria; phylum Bacillota; class Clostridia; order Oscillospirales; family Acutalibacteraceae; genus UBA1447. The sequence goes on along the minus strand of CAZVJW010000016.1, from coordinate 49,265 downwards.
TGGAAAATTAACTTTACCGCTCTTGCCAAATGCTAATTAAAGCAATACACTAAAAAAGTCCCCCTTGTTAAAGGGGGAGACCGGCTTTAGCCGGAGGGGGATTCACGTCTCCCGCAGGGAACAACCCCTGTGTTGTTCTAAAGTTTGCAAACGCTTATCATAAAAGATAAAAGCGGAAAGTTGATTTTCATCAGCCTTCCGCTTCTTTTATTGTTGATAAATATCAATATCTCCCGTAATTCTGTATTGCCGCCATCACAGTCCGCATACTTGTTAGAAGTGAACCGTTGTTGATAGAACCCGCTGTGGAAAGATTCACTCCGCGGATATCGTCCGCCTGCGCCATTTCGCAGTCCCGTTTAACCTCGGCAATTATTTTTTCTTCATCATTGCTCATAAAGGTAAACGGTGCAAGCTGACCGTCAATTTTCGTGTTTTTCATATACTTTCTGATGTCCGAAATCATCACCGTCGGCCCGAAGTTGCATTCGTTAATGCCGGCTTTTGCCAATAAAGGCAGCAGGTGCCCCATAGCGGAATCGGAGTGCTGGTATCGGTCGTCCTCCGGGAGCGGAGACATTTTATCAAATACCTTTTTTAATATCGGGTAACCGAAAAGCTCGTACATCTCTGCCGTCAGCAGGCAGCAGTTATCGTCGGCAAAACTGAAACCGTGCGGGAAATTTTCCTGTGTATATCCGGCTTCCTCAATAAAAATATCAATATAGTCGATAATAACTTTACTGATCGTTTCGCTGAAACACTTTGCCAAATCCGGCTTGTCGTAAATCAAAAAAATCAGGTTTTCCGCGCCGTAAACCGATGTCGCAAGCGTTACGGGGCCTCTTATGCCGTGGAACAGGGATGGCTTTTTGCCGTACATTTCAAACAGCCGTTTTTTTTCACTCTCCCAGTTTCCCGGTAAAATAAAGCTGCGTAAATCCATTCTGTTAATATAGTCCAGCAGTTTTTCAAGCGCAGCCGGTGTATCGCAATTGCCTTTCAGCCATTCGGAGTTGCCGTCAAACAAATACTCTCCGCCAAAAACCTCGCCGATTCTTCGAATATCCGGGAAGTTTTCTTCTTCCGGCGGGAAATATTCACGGAGCAAATCGCGTCCGACAATTTTTCGCGCTTTTTCGTTGTATCTTTTATTGAGCTCCATCCTGCGTTCTCTGGATATTGTACCCCAGGGGTTTCCTTCTTCGCCAAGTTCGGCAAAGACACACTCGTTGCTCATTCGAATGCCTAAAGCAACCTGAGGCGCTTCCTTGCTGAAACACCTGTCTTTATGTGACTTATCATCGTCTTCCCAAAATTGTTCAATATCCAAATCGAGCATAATTTTGACCTCCAAGTTCTTTAATGTTATGTTGGAATATCCGCCCGTTGTTGAGCGGGTATTTGACCGAACTGCCGTTGTATATGTTAAGCAACTCTCACATCGCTTTCATCGGCATAGATGTTGAACAAACAATCCTTGTCTTTTAACCGTTTTTTCCCAAAGCCGCTGTCAGGCAAGCAAGAATTTTTTCTTTTGTCGGAACGCCTTCGTGCAGTTTCTGTTTCCCGAGCCACAGGCAGGGGACATTGTAGTAATCAAAATTACGGGCAAAATCTCTGTTCTCCTGTTCCTCAACTTTTGTAATCTTAACGGCTGCAAAATCCGGGTTTTCGGTAACAAGTTCGGCAATAAAACCGTCAGCCATTTTACAGTAAGGGCAGCCCTTCATATAAAAATACAGGAGTCCTTCCGCCGGTATTTCTTTTTGCATTTCTTTCCTTTTAAACAGCATGTGGTAAAATTCCTTTCTCTTATAAACGACCGCCGTTTCCTGCCGAATGTAATCACATACTTATACTTGTGGCTTTAGTCGCCAAGTGCTGCGGAATCTAATATTAAAAAGGGGTCCGCGGCAAACCAGATTGCAGTCGTATCGGCAGTTTCGTCAAGCGGCATCCACGCGGCCGCAACGGTAAATTCTTCTATATGCCGCAGACCGGCAAATTTAACCTCAAAGCCGTTATTGAGGTATTCAATAAAATAGGCGTCCGGGCAGCCCCCGCCAACCTGAACATCATAAAGCCCGATACCGACCATAAAATCATCGGTTTCAAAATTGAGCTGTTTGAGTCTTTCTCCATCATTTTTGTCGCCGCTGATAAAAAGATTGTTCAAAAAGATTTGCAGCGTGTCGCCGGCTTTGATTGCTGACTTGTCAAGGTTAACGGCATAACGGCCTTCCACAATAAAGTCCGCATCTTCCAGCGGTTTGAGCGGGAGCGGTTTAACGGTGTATTCCATGGGTTCATTGTTTTTCTTGATTATTACTTCGCCCAACGGGGTTTGCAGCATTTTTTATCACCTCTTAAAAATTAAGGAAAGATCCTTCGCTTTGCTCAGGATGACAGGGACCGGCAGGCTTGCTTTCAACACCATTATTTTGGAGATGCCATCATAAATAAACGTGGAAAACGGAAAAGCACTTTCCCGTCTTTTTGCTTTGGGTAGCTTTGAATAATCCGGCTTAAAACTGCCTGTTCAAACAAAGGTTTTTCATCTTCCGGCAGCGCGCTCAGGTAAGGCCGCATCCCGGTTCCCCTGTACCACTCCAAAATATCCTCGTGGGTATCTAAAACATGGGTATAGGCCACTTCCCACAGCTCAAAGTTATCCGACAACTCGGAAAAAATATCATAGTATTCGCCCGTCGTTAAAACATGGTAAGGACGCTTATTCGGCAGATATGGGTTGCCGGAGGCGGCTTCATCAATGTTTTTCTGAATCGGTTCGCTGAAATTAAACGGGATTTGAATGGCTAAAACGCCGCCGTTTTTAACGAGCCCTAACAGGTTCTTAAGCAGCAGCCTGTGCTCCGGCACCCATTGAATGCAGGCATTGGAGAACACGATGTCAAAATCTTTGTCTAAGCCGGATAAATCCCCGCCGATATCGCAGAAAGCAAAATCAAGCCGGGGATAGTTCTCTTTCGCTTTTTCAATCATATCCGCCGAGTTGTCAACACCTAAAATAGCAGCGTCCTTGAACCGTTCGGCAAGAACTCCGGTGCTGTTGCCGGGTCCGCAGCCCAAATCAATGATTTTCTTTGGATGTTCTATATTGATGCGGTTAACCAAATCAACGGCCGGCTGTGTCCGCTGATTTTTAAATTTCAAATATTGATTTGCATTCCATTCAAACATTTAAATCACTTCTTTGTCTAATGTATAAAAGGGCGGGGAGGGGTGCTCATTGCGTACCCACCGTTCTCGCCGTATGTCTTTCATAGGCGCACAGCGCCGAAGAATCTCATTCGCCTTGCAAAGCCGAGATCCTTCGCTTCGCTCAGGATGACAGGGACTTATTTACCGAACTGCAATTTCTCTATTTGTTGCTGGGCAGCTATACCTTCTGCTATTAGCTTTATATCCGGGTAATGTGCTGTAGATTGCAGATAACAATCCTCCCATTTGCGATTGATAAGGCTATATAACTTATAATCAACAATACTAATTTTGAATTATATCACATTTCTATATGGTTATCTATAAAATGAAATAAAATATTTCCGATTTTGGCACAATTGTTAGTTTGCCATAGGGAAGTCATTTTAGATATTAGACGTTAGACAATAGATGAAGAATCCTCCGTCACACTCCGTGTGCCACTTCCTTTCGATAGACCAGCTATAAAAAGTCAAGGGGGAAATGAAAGAATTATTTGCTGATAATTTCAAACTTAGGATTGGAAATGACAACATCAACGTGATATGGATTGCGATTGCCAATGCCAAAATGACAGGTTCCGTTCATGCTTTCATCAACCCCGATAATCCCTGTGGGAGAGAGGTCGGATAATCCGTGACCTAATTCCACCAATAATTGTAGATTCCTATCTAACCTGCCCAAACCAGCTTTCAAACGTTGTGCTATGTCACCACCATCAATATCTACAACAAGCCCGTCTTTAACAGTTATTCTAACTTCACTGTCGACTATGCCAAGAGAATCAATTAAGTCAGGTCCGAATCTAATTTCCCCCACGGTAACATCCACCACGATAATCCCATTGGTTGAGGAAGGTTTCAACTCTTCTGATATTTCTGCCGGAGGAAGAAAAGCATTGCCTCCTAATGAACGGGCATGGTAAGGAAGCAGTTCTTGATATGCAATTTGCGTGGTGATATCCGTACCTCTATCAGTGGTAACCCTTACCTTTTTGCCGCTGTCAAATGCTTGATATTCATGGATAATGGATTCCACCTTGTCGATGTTGGTATTAAGTCCAGACAGCAAAGACTCTTCCGGTATGCCCAAGCGAATAAAGATGTATTTTCCCACAAACCCAGGAGGCTTTGAGAAAGGGGAAAATCTATTACGATAGCCCTTACTCATAAAACCATCCATGGTTAGCAAAACAATTAGCAAATCTTTATCCGTCAAAGCCATCATTTCCTGATCATATGTCTTGTCAATGTTTATGTCAATAATCTTTACTTCTGCCACGTTAATTAGATTGTCTTTTTTTATCTTCTCGGCAATGGATAGCCTTTCTGATTCGATGAGTATTAAGATTTTTGCGGTTTTTTCAAGCAAAGTCCAAGTTGTTGAAATAGTATTAAAGTTCATGACATTCCCTCGCTTTCATTTGTTGTTCTCTGGTTCTTCTTCGGCGATGATGAAGCTGTCCTTGCTGTCATTCTTGGTTTGGCGGCAATACAACCTCGTTAGATATTCAGCGCATCCACTTGGGCAGCTATCCAGCTCATTCGTATCTAACCGTAAGGACAGAGGCGCAATTCTTTCTTGCGAAGCATCGCTTCAAGGTGGAGTTCCTGCGCCCTCTGTCTGTTACGCTTATTATCCCATATCCATTTCAGGATAACAAGTTTTTCTACGGTATCCTTGTTAAAAACACCGTAAATATATTATACGAGGAGGCAAGAACGGGGAACCCCCGCTTTGGCTCGCCTTTGAAGGCGAGCTGGCGCCAAAGGCGTCTGAGAGGTAGATGAAAAAAGCTGGCGCCGATATACTAATCCCAAATTATAAGAGATTAGTATTTGGCGACTGAGAGGTAGACACAAAAGCCGACTGCAACGATAATTTTACCGTGTGCAGTCAGCCTAAAATTCTAACGTGTTGAATAATCCTCAGCCGGTTAAAAACATGTCAAGTATCTTCAGCAGCAACTGGATTATTGGTTCATAATCGAATCGATAGAATACGATTTTTACAGAATCGGTTGCGAGAACATTATTATTGCTGTCCAGCAGTTTAACCGTAATATTAGCTGAACGGGCAAAGAAATCAAGGTTTTTCACCTTGCCGGTTTGGTCAACCTGGACTTTGCCCGGGTTATCCGATGACCACACAGCGGTCTCACCCGCACCCGGTGCCGGTGTAATGCCCAGTTGGATGTCATTTTTGCTGTTCTTATATAAGGTGTACCAAGGGATTTTGATTTTGAGTGTATCGCCAAGCAAAATGCCGCCTTTTGTAATATTGACGGTTCCCTGCACATCAATTGTGCCCGTCGAGCTTGCACCATCGGTTGTGGAAAATGTCACCGTATAGTGACCGGCTTTCAAAGCAGTAACATTAATCGACGCTGTTCCGCTCGAGGCAGTGCCGGTGAAGGTCATACCGCCGCTTACCGAAAATGCCGATGGGTCGCTGAAAGAATAGCTGACCGTGCCTGAGTCGAATGCCAAGGTTGATGATGAGAAATCCGCGCTGACCGTGAAAGTTGACCCGAAAGCTGGTGTGTAATTGTCAGCTGCGATTTTGATTGATGTGGGGATAATCGATGTCCGGTTTATTTTGAAAGCGGGGCGGATACCGCCGTATGTTAAGTGGACATTCATGCTGTCGACGAAATAGCCATCGATGTTGACAATACGGATATATTTTTGATCCCATCCGGGCGACCGCAAACACCAGTTGCTATTTCCCGAATAAGGACTATCTGCAGTTACGAAAAGCCCGCTGCTTTTTGAAAAGTCCGTCCCCTGTGCCTTACGGGCAGTATCAGAAGTGTTTGGGTTCGAATCAAAGCCATAAGCAGTACTAAGCGCCTCAGATGACGAGAGTAAAAACAGCTTATCGCTTGTATTGTTACCGCCGTCTGTATCGTTCAAGGAGTTATCTTCATTGACAATGGCGCTCGTTTCTATTGCCGCCTGCTCGGCTGAAGAGAAGGCGGTACTGTAAAAATCATTATTGAGCCAAGTGCGCAATGTGCAAGTTTCCCATGTGACACTCGTATAAGCTTGATTGTATGCCTTTGAATCTAATAATTTCTCTGCCATGACGAACAGCTCACCGTTTGTGTTGGAAAGTACTCGCCACTGCAGCGGTTCGAATTTGAACCAGTAAACAGTGTTGATAAAATAGCCGTTGTCGTCTTGATAACTATTAATTTCAGTTCCAGTTATACCAACATAATATGGCGTGTACTGCGTAAAAAAGACCCGTTTGTATTTTGAACCGCCGTATGTGACGGTATTGTCCGGCTGAAGCGTTTGGGCATTCAGATTGGTGATTAATGCCGCGTCTGTTACTTTTGACTGGGGGTAGGAGCCGTAGGTGAAGATGTCGCCGGTGACGTAATCGCTTTGAGCGGCGGGGGTTGCAGAGGCATTAAAAACACCGGCTGGGGCTATTGATACCACCATGATGATTGCCAGCATTGCGCCGAAAAGCCGTTTGGAGATTTTTTTCATTTTCTATGTCCTCCTGTCAAATTTGGTTTTGTTTTTGCGGGATTAACCCAGCGTCAGCAAACCGCTCTGCGAATTCTTTTGTAAAATTATATCACTTAATTTCTATCTTTACAATGTTTTAATTTAGAAAAACAAGTAAAGTTTCTCCTTTTGCCGGTCTGCACCCGGGTGCGGTGCAATTAGGTGTTGGATAGGAACCCATCTTTGGATCTCTTGTCGCAAGCGAGGCAAGTAAAGGCTCCTTTTTCAAAGTAGCTGTTGCCGATATACTAATCCCAAATAACAAGAGATTAGTATTTGGCGGCTGTGAGGTAGACAAAAGGACCGCCAAAGGCGGCCCCAACATTATTATAGATTTGCAACGGCGAGGGCAAACCATCGCCCTACCGCTATTTCGTCAATTCTTCTACAATTTCCTTCGTATCCCTTGCGATAACCAGCTCCTCGTTTGTCGGCAGAACAAATATTCTTACCTTGGATTCCGCTGTGGAAAGTTCTCCCTCTTTGCCTTTAACAAGCTTTTTATTCATTTCCTCGTCAATCTTAATGCCTAAAAAGCTTAAGTTGTTGCAGACGCTTGCTCTGAGGTCCAAGGTGTTTTCGCCGATTCCTCCGGTGAAAACGATCGCGTCAACACCGTCCATTGCTGCCACATAGCTGCCTACGAACTTTCTTATTTGGTACCTTTGCATTTTTCTCGCAAGTGCGGCTCTCTTGTTGCCTTTTAACTCAGCGGTCTTCACATCGCGGTCATCGCTGGAAACGCCGGAAACCCCTAAAATGCCGGATTTTTTATTGAGAATCTCATCGGTTTGATGCGGCGTCCAGCCTTCCTTTTGCTGAAGGTAAAGCACTGCGGACGGGTCGATGCCGCCTGAACGGGTGCCCATAATAAAGCCGTCGAGCGGTGTAAGGCTCATGCTTGTATCCAGTACCTTACCGTGCATAACAGCGGTTATAGAACAGCCATTGCCGAGATGGCAGGTGATTATTTTCAGTTCCTTTATGTCTCTGCCCATCACATCGGCGCAGCGCTGGCTGACAAAACGGTGCGATGTGCCGTGGAAGCCGTATTTGCGAAGGTTATACTTTTCATAATACTCGTAAGGTACGCCAAAAAGGAAAACTTCCGGGGGCATCGTGGAATGGAACGCGTTATCAAAAACAACTACTTCCGGCAGATCTTTGCCGAATACTTCGCGGCAGGCATTAATTCCCTGCAAATGCGCGGCATTGTGCAGGGGAGCCAGGTCAATCAGGTTTTCAATGCCGGCTATGACTTCTTCGTCAACAAGCACGCTTTTATTGAATATAGACCCGCCCTGTACAACACGATGCCCTATTGCAGCAATTTCGGAAAGGCTGTCAAGCACCTTGAATTCACCCTGTGTAAGGACCTTTGCAACCTCCAAAAACGCTTTGGTGTGGTTGTTGAGGACAACATCGTATTCGAACTTGCTGCCTTTGGCAGTTGAACCGCTGATTTTGCCGTCTAACCCTATGCGTTCGCAGACGCCCTTTGCCAGAACTTTTTCGCCTGTCATGGTGAACAGCTGGTATTTCAAAGACGAGCTGCCGGCGTTAATGACAAGAATTTTCAAAATAAATGCCTCCGTTGATATTTTTTTACTTGAAACAATAACATAACTGATATATTATAAACACAAGCATTTAATATTTCAAGGACTATTTTTAAAAGGAGACATAAACATGAAAGAATTTTTCACGACTGTTCCAAAAATTAAATACGAGGAAGCCAATTCGAAGAATCCTCTTGCGTTCCGCTACTATAACCCGGAGGAAATCATCAACGGTAAGACCATGCGTGAGCAAATGAAGTTCGCGGTTTCTTATTGGCACACCATGTGCGGCGAAGGCTCCGATATGTTCGGCCCCGGCACTGCCGATAAAACCTTTGGCGGCGATACTCCGATGGATATTGCTAAGAATAAGGCGTATGCCTGTTTTGAGATTTTGGATAAGCTTTCCATTGACTATTTTTGCTTCCATGACCGCGACATAGCGCCGGAAGGCAAGAACCTTGCCGAAACAAACGCGCGCCTTGATGAAATTGTTCCGGTTATCGATGGGCTGATGAAGAAAAGCGGCAAGAAACTTCTTTGGGGCACCGCGAACTGCTTCAGCAACCCCCGCTATATGCACGGTGCCGGTACTGCCTGCAATGCCGATGTGTTCGCATTCGCCGCGGCGCAGATTAAAAAGGCGCTTGAAATCACCGTCAAACTCGGCGGCAACGGCTATGTTTTTTGGGGCGGCAGGGAAGGTTATGATACACTGCTGAACACCGACATGGGGTTGGAACTGGACAACATGGCGCGCCTGATGCACCTTGCGGTGGATTATGGCAGGAGCATCGGCTTCAAGGGCTATTTCTATATCGAGCCAAAACCGAAAGAGCCAACCAAGCATCAATATGATTTTGATGTGGCAACTGTTCTGGCTTTCCTTCGCAAATACGGCCTGGATAAAGATTTTAAAATGAATGTCGAGGCGAACCACGCCACTTTGGCGCAGCATACTTTCCAGCATGAGCTTTGTGTTGCCCGCCTGAACGGTGTGTTCGGTTCTATTGACGCCAATCAGGGCGATATGCTGCTCGGCTGGGATACCGACCAGTTCCCGACTAATGTTTATGACACGACCCTTTGCATGCTTGAGGTGATTAAGGCAGGCGGATTTGTTCACGGCGGCCTCAATTTTGACGCCAAAGCCCGCCGCGGGTCGTATACGCTTGAAGATATTTTCCATTCCTATATCGCCGGGATGGATGCTTTCGCGCTCGGCCTGCGGATTGCCGCGAAGATTATGGAAGACGGCAGGATGGACAGCTTTGTCGAAAACCGCTACGCAAGCTACAAAACGGGCATCGGCGCGGATATCGTCGCCGGAAAAGTGACGATGGGCGATTTGGAAAAGTATGCCCTCGCGAAAGGCGATGTGATCGATTCGGTCGAAAGCGGTAAGCAGGAATATCTTGAAAATATCATGAACGCTATTATGTTCGGCTGAAATTGAATTTTAGGGGGATTATTGTGAAATATTTAATCGGTATCGATATAGGAACATCCGGCACAAAAACCGTGCTGTTTACCCAGGCGGGAGAAGTCGTCGCCTCCGAAACAGTGGAATATCCGCTTTATCAGCCGCAAAACGGCTATGCGGAGCAGGAACCGGCGGACTGGTGGGACGCGACGGTCTCCTCCATAAAAGCCGTCATGCAAAAAAGCGGTGTTGAAAAGGAAAGCGTTGCCGGCATAGGCCTTTCCGGGCAGATGCACGGCCTCGTTATGCTCGACAAAAACGGAGAGGTTCTGCGCCGCTCGATTATTTGGTGCGACCAGAGAACGGTAAAGGAATGCGAAGAAATCACCCAAAGGGTAGGCGCCCGGAGGCTGATTGAAATCACCGCCAACCCTGCCCTGACCGGCTTCACCGCCTCGAAAATTCTTTGGGTGCGCAACAACGAGCCGGAGATTTACGAAAAGTGCCGGCATATCCTTCTGCCGAAGGATTATATCCGGTATATGCTCACCGGCGAGTTTGCCACAGAGGTTTCCGACGCTTCGGGAATGCAGCTTTTGGATGTCCCGAACCGCTGCTGGTCTGACGAGGTTTTGGAAAAACTCGAAATAGATAAAACACTTTTGGGCAAGGTTTATGAGTCCCCGGATATTACCGGCGAAATTTCACAGAAGGTTGCCGAGTTAACAGGACTGAAAGCGGGCACAATCGTCGTCGGCGGGGCGGGAGACAATGCCGCCGCCGCGGTCGGCACAGGCGTTGTGGAAGACGGCAAAGCCTTCACCACCATCGGCAGCAGCGGCGTGGTGTTTGCCCACACCTCAAACATTTCCATCGACCTGAAAGGCAGGGTTCACACCTTCTGCTGTTCGGTTCCGGGCGCTTGGCATGTGATGGGTGTTACGCAGGGCGCGGGGCTTTCCAGGAAATGGTTCAGGGATAATTTCTGCCAAGCGGAAATCGAAGCCGCCGGCGGATTGAATATGGACAGTTATGATTTGATCGACAAGGAAATCAGTGAATCCCCGATAGGCGCGAACAGGCTGCTTTATCTGCCCTATCTGATGGGCGAGCGCACCCCGCACCTTGACGCGAATGCAAGGGGAGTTTTCTTCGGGCTTTCGGCGATGCATTTAAAACGCGATTTGCTGCGCGCTGTGATGGAGGGCGTATCCTATTCGCTGAAGGACTGCCTGACAGTGCTTGAAGAAATGAACATCGCTGTCGATAATATGGCTATTTGCGGCGGAGGAAGCAAAAGCGTTCTTTGGCGGCACATGCTTGCCGATATTTACGGCTGCTCCGTTAAAACAATCGCTTCGAAAGAAGGCCCGGCGCTCGGCGTTGCGCTTCTGGCGGGAGTGGGAGCGGGGATCTACGAAAGTGTCCCGCAGGCATGCGCGCAGGTCATCAAATACGGCTCCTCGCAAACACCTGACGAAGCGAACGCGAAAGACTACGCAAAATATTATGACCTTTATAAAGATGTTTATCCCGCCCTCAAGTCAAGCTTCGCCAAGCTCGGCAAGCTTTAGTCGTTCGACAATAGTTCGACAATAGTTCGACAACGGTTCGACAATAGTTCGACAATAGTTCGACAACGGTTCGACAACGGTTCGACAATGGTTCGACAACGGTTTGACAACTGTTCCACTACCGTTCTACAATCGTCCCACTATCGTCCCCCGTATGTCATCCAGAGCGAAGCGAAGGATCTCACTCCTTCTCAACCTCTTCCCAAACAAAATATTACAAGGAAGGTGTTAACATGAAAAAACCGTTCACAAGGGTTCTGGCCGCGTTGATGAGTTTAATCCTGCTGCTTTCCATCAACGCAACATGCATGGCGGAAAGCCCCAAATCATCTGAGGGGGATTTTGTTATGGGAAGCTTCGATTTGGTCGTCTCGCCTCAAGGCGACGATAAATGGAGCGGAAAACTTGCCGAACCCAACGCCGAAGGCACCGACGGACCGCTTGCAACAATCAATGAAGCCAAGGAACGCCTGAAAAAACTCAAAGACATTGACTGCGGCGGCGATGCCGACTGCGTTCTGACCGATTTGACCGTCTGGCTCAGGGGCGGCACATATTTCCTCGAAAACACCCTCGAATACACAGCCGCGGATTTGGGCAACTACGCTTATAAGGCGTATCCCGGCGAAATTCCAGTGATCAGCGGTGCGGTGCCTGTCAGCGGCTGGACGCCCGAAACCGTCAACGGCATCCAAATGTGGACGGCGAATGTCAGCACTTCCGGCGATAATTGGTACTTCAACATCCTTTATAAGGGCGACGCAACTCTGCCGCGTTCGCGCTACCCGAAAACCGGAGAGATGGCGGTTCAATCCATTATTGATGCCGAGCGGATGCATCCGGAAAGCGATTATTTCAAAGGTGATACATCCTTCAACGCGAATCCTTCGGATTTGCAGCCGTTTACCAATATTAAGGATATCGATGTCCGCATTCTGCATTACTGGAAGGATGAACTCATCCCTCTTGAAAGCTGCAACACCGCGACCGGTTATATTAAACTGAGCAAGCCAACAAGCATGACCGTTTCCCCGGGGGACAGATACTTCTTCGAAAATGTTTTCGAGGCGTTGTCTGTGCCGGGCGAGTGGTATCTCAAAAGGGATACGGGTAAACTTTATTATATTCCGCAGCCATCCGATGATATCAGCACCACAGTTCTTTATGCAGGAAAGCTTGAAACCGTGATAAAAATCGACGGTGTCAGCGGCATTTCGTTCAACGGCATCTCCTTCAGGGATACCGGATGGAATATCGTCCCGGTCGAGCTGGAGAATTCACAGGCAGCCTGGGGCGTCGCATCAGCGATTTTGGCGACGAATGCAAACAATATTTCGTTCATAGGCTGCGTGCTTCAGAACATCGGCGCATCCGGCATCAAAATCGGAGACAATACCAAAAACTGCCTTGTAAAAAGCTGCCTGCTCAGGAACATCGGCGGCACGGGAATTTTTATCGAGGGCGGCAATGTGCAGCCGGAAGATCCGGCAATCACAAAGGATATTGTTGTGACAGATAATCACATCTACAAATACGGCAGAATATTCAACAACGCTATCGGCGTTTTGCTTATCAACGCGAGAAACTGCGAAATCTCCCACAATGAAATTCACGACGGTTTTTATACCGGTATTTCATCCGGCTGGGTTTGGGGATATTCCTATAATGTCACTGATTATATCAATATATCCGATAACTTGATTTATGACATCGGGCAGGGATGGCTAGCCGATATGGGCGGCATCTATACACTTGGTATGCAGCCGCATTCGTTTATCACCGGCAATGTTATTCATGATGTCGGCTGCTACAGCGGCGGCAGCGGCTACGGCGGCTGGGGGATTTACCTCGATGAAGGCACTTCCTATATGACCGTGAAAAACAACATCGCCTACAACTGCTCCTCCCAGGGCTTTCACCAGCATTACGGCAAAAACAATCTTGTTAAAAATAACATTTTTGCCATGAACGGCGAGGGACAGATCAGGGTATCCCGCAAAGAAGCACACACATCCATGTATTTTTATAAAAATATCCTTGTTTCCAAAAATACCACGATGTATACAAGTGTGGAAAAAGGCAAATTTGTTGATTACGGCAACATCTATTGGGATTATCAGCGAAAAGGCTTTGTGCTCAGCGGAGAATCGACGAAAATCAAAGACAGGATTTACTGGGTTGGCATGTGGTTCAGGGGGTATTATAAAAAAGGTATATTCAAGGATCCGCTGTTTAAGGATATTGAGAACCGCGATTTTACCCTATTACCGAATTCTCCTGCGATAAAAGCAGGATTTGTCCCCTGGGATTATAAACAGGCGGGGACAATAACGCGCTTCAATGTGTCTTAAATTGAAAAATTCCGGAAAGGTAAAATTATGCTGACTGCAGGAATTGTCGCTGAATACAATCCGTTCCATCTTGGCCACGCCTATCAGCTTGAACAGACAAGGCAGGCGGGGGTAACGCATACGGTAGCGGTAATGAGCGGCAATTTCGTTCAGCGCGGCGAGACGGGCATAGCGTCAAAACAGGCGAGGGCAAAAATGGCGATTGAAAACGGTGTTGATTTGGTTATTGAACTGCCCCTGCCGTGGGCAACCGCCAATGCCAATACTTTCGCATCCGGAGCGGTGAGCTTGCTCAACGCCCTTGGTTTTGTTGAACTGTTAAGTTTCGGCAGCGAGAGCGGAAACCTCACACTTTTAAAAAGCGCCGCCTCGGCCGTTGACTCAAAACAAGTGAACAACGAATTAATGAAATCCCTGCTGAAAGAAGGGAGCTGCTTTGCTTCGGCAAGAGAAACGGCGGTTAGAGAGCTTTTCGGGGATTTGGTTGCCGATATCCTTAAACGGCCGAACGATACCCTCGCCGTCGAATATATCCGCGCTGTGAACGTGCTCGGTGCAACGATGAAACCTTTTGCGGTCAAACGCCTCGGCTCCGGGCACGATGAAATGGGCACGGAAGGCGGTTTCGCTTCGGCTTCACAAATCAGAAACAGTCTTTTGAGCGGGAGCGGTTTTAAACAATATTTACCGAAAGCCACCTTCGATATTTTGGCGGATGAAATTAATATGAAACGAGCACCCGCTGATTACACTAAGTTAGAGACGGCCGTTTTATGTGCCTTGCGGTGTATGTCATCTGATGATATCGCGAATGCTCCCGATATTTCCGAGGGTATTGAAAACCGCATTTTTGATGCAGTTAAAAAATCGTCATCTTTGGAAGAACTTTTTTCACTTGCAAAAACAAAAAGGTATTCGCACGCGAGAATCCGCCGGATTGTTCTGCACTCTTTTCTTGGCATCAAGGCTGAAGACAGCAAAAACCTCCCGCCGTATATCAGGATACTCGGTGTTAGTCTGAAAGGCAGGGAACTTTTACGTACAGCCGGAAAAACCGCCTCATTGCCGGTTATTATGAAGGCGGCGGATGTAAAGGTGCTTGATGAAAGAGCAAAGCATATTTTTGAAATTGAATGCAGAGCTGCGGATATTTTCGCATTGTCGCTGCCTGAACCGCTGCCGTGCGGTATGGAACAGATATCGAATGTTGTTTTGGGGATATAAATCATCATCATATGGGGGTCAGTATGCACCTGAAAATCAAAGCAGATAACAGCATCGAAACAGTTGACTTTTTTAAAGGGGATAATCTCCTTGAAATTCTGACGGGTCTTGGTTATGATATCAACTCATTCTGCGGCGGCAACGGCAGATGTTACAAGTGCAAGGTAAGAATCGTCAGCTCATGTCCGGAACCCTCGGGAAAAGAGATTTCAGTGCTTACACCGGACGAAATCAAGCTGGGTATCAGGCTTGCCTGCGATGTTAAGCTGCAGGCGGACACTTCGGTTGAAATTCTGTCAAACGGGAGAATGGAAGTCTTAAAGTCATCATCGGCAACGGAAAGCTCGTCAAAATCAGCAGGCATGGTAAGGGTTGTTATTGATATCGGCACGACTACCCTCGTTGCCGCACTGATTGACGAAAATGCTTCCGTCATCGGAACAACAGGCGAAAAAAATAAACAGGCGGCATTCGGCGCGGATGTTATCGCCCGTGTAAAATATGTAGCCAACGGCGGGCTGGAAGAACTCCATACCGTCGTGACACGGCAGATAAACGGTATGCTCAAAAACTTGCTGTCAGCGAACAATATTGACAAAATCGAAGATATAACCGTTTGTGGCAATACGGCAATGCTGCACCTTTTTTTCGGCAGGGATTGTACCGGATTGGGTTTTTTCCCTTATACCGCGAACTTCCTCGCAAGCCAAACAGAAAACGGCTTGGCGCTGGGTTTGGGGCTGGATGTTCCCGTTTACTCTCTGCCGTGTATCGCAAGCTTTGCCGGCGCCGACCTGACAGCCGGCATTGTCAGCGAATTTGAGGATACCGATCAATATGCACTCTTAATTGATTTGGGCACAAACGCCGAAGTTGCTCTTTTTAACGGCAGACGCATCCTTGCATCCTCCGCGGCGGCCGGCCCGGCCTTTGAGGGTGCCAGTATCAAGCAGGGGATGGGCGCCACACCGGGCGCAATCTGCTCATATGAACTTGTCAACGGCAACGGGCGGGTGAAAACAATCGGCAATGCGGTCCCCGTCGGCATTTGCGGTTCGGGGCTCATTGATATTGTTGCGGAGTTACTCAAGAACAATATTATTGATGATACCGGATATTTGATGACGGGCAAAAGCTTTGATGTATGCGAGGAAGTTACCGTTTACGCGGAGGATATCAGGGAACTGCAGCTTGCTAAGGCGGCGATAGCAGCGGCAATAGATATGCTGATACTGTCCGCGGGGCTGACAGCCGGCGACATTGACCGCGTGCTGATAAGCGGCGGCTTCGGCAGCTTTATCAACCCCGGCAACGCGGCTTTAATCGGCTTGTTCCCGGCGGAACTCCGCAAAAAAACAGCCGCTGTCGGCAACAGCAGCCTGGCGGGCGGAATATTATGCGCCGCTTTTCCGGATAAAATGGCGCTTGCCGAAACAATAGCGGCAAGCACCGATTATGTGGACCTTGCAAACAGCGCGGAATTCTCCGAAAGATACATTGAACACATGATGTTTTAAAGTGCTAATCGCAAAAATAAGGCATTAGGCAAAGGATTGAAACGGTAAGGCTCAATTTCGTAGAAACCAAGGCGTTTATAAAGCGCAACAGAGGCTGCAAGTGAGGTTAAAGTGTCTAAAAGCATAGCTTGATATTTCGTTTCTTTTGCATCAGAGATGACTTGTTCCACTAAAGCTTTCCCAATCCTTTTTCCTCTGAACTCCGGTCGAACAAATAAGCGCTTCATTTCGCAGCAATTATTGTCAAATGGGCGAAGAGCAATGCATCCGGCCAGTTGGTTGTCATAATTAGCAATGTAGAGTCTGCCGCGGGGTAATGCATAGTCAGCAGGAAGCTTTTGAAGTTCCTCATCGTAATGCTGGAACCTTAAATCGAACCCTAACATGGATGTATACTCTCCGAAGAGTAATTTGACTTTATCAATATCTTGGTAAGCAAGTTTGATTTCAAGTGGCATAACATCTCCTCCATATGCCTATGTAAGGGCTTCCCGATACATTATTTACATCACATTATTAATGACATAAATTTACCCAACACAATAATCATCCTCAACGTCTGTTATCTTCACCCTGCAAACAGTACCCGCAGGGATATCGGCACTTTTAACCTTCACGGGCGTATAATTCGGTGTATAACCCTGTGCAATACCGATATCAATGTTCCCTTCAACTAAAACCTCAACCGTTAAGCCGATTTGGCTCGTTAAGAATTTATTTCGTATTTCCTGCGCAGCTGCAATCATTTCGCGGCTGCGCTTTTCTTTTTGCACTTTGGCAATTTGCGGTTTCATATCGGCTGCTTTTGTGCCGGAGCGGGGAGAATAGGGGAACACATGCACTTTCTCAAATTTGATTTTTTTGACAAATTCCAGCGATTCGTAAAATTCATCCTCGCTTTCCGTCGGGAAGCCCACCATCACGTCTGTGGTCAGTGTGCAGTCCTTAAAAGTTGAGCGCAGTTTTATGCAAAGAGCTTCATAATCTTTTGCGGTATAATGCCTGTTCATCGTGTGCAGCGTTTCGTCACACCCGCTTTGCAGCGATATATGAAATTGCGGGCATAGTTTTGCTTGCCTGCTTAACTGTTCAATCATACCGGCCGTTATTCTGTCGGGCTCCAAAGAGCCAAGCCGAACTCTTTTAATTCCCTCGAACGAACAGGCCAGCTCAACGGCATCGCAAAGTGTGCTGCCGATATCGCTCCCGTAAGCTGAAAGATTGATGCCGACAAGAACAACCTCGGCAAATCCTGCCTTTTCAAGGCTTTCAAGTTCGCCGTGAAGCTCGTCAAGCTGTTTCGAACGGACTCTTCCGCGGGCATAAGGGATAATACAATAGGAACAGAAACGGTCGCAGCCGTCTTCTATTTTTACCGCGGCTCTTGTGCGTTCCCTAAAACCGGTTATGCCGGCTCCCGTCAAGCTGATACCTTTATATGTGGCGCCCTTGATGTGCTCGGTGATTTGCACCTGTCTGTTTCCGCAGGAAAAGTACTGTTCAAGAAGGCGGAACAACTCATCATAGTCACGGTTTCCAAGCACAATATCAGCCTCCGGCAGCTCATCTGCCGTGTTTGGAAACGCCTGCGGCATACAGCCTGTAAGTACCACAACCGAATCGGGATGATATTTCTTAAATCTGCGCACAGCCTGCCGTGTTTTTCTGTCGCTCTCGGCGGTAACCGTGCATGAATTTACGATATATACATCAGCATCCATATAATATCCGACTGTTTCATACCCCTTCGACGTGAAGCTTTCGGTAACAGCCTGTGTGTCATATTGATTTACCTTGCAGCCCAAGGTGTAAAACGCAACTTTCATATACAAGCCCTTCTGTTTAATAATTGAAATTATATCTTAAAAGCCTGCGTTGTTCAATCATAATTTACCAGCAGGAGAGTTCGGGTAAAAGCCGAAGCGGATTTTTACAAGTTTAACTGAACAATTAAATAAATTGTGTTTATTTTATTAAAAAACGGTCTGTTCACTTGAAATAAGCTTTTCGATAGTTTACAATAGAAACACAACAATGAATTTTTTATTTCGGAGGAATTTATAGTGGCGATTGGTTTAGTTGAAAGCTATACGGGTGATTTTGCCTCACCCGGTGCATTGAAGGCTATCGAACCGGAAGTTATCGCAGCGCACAATATGCTGCACTTCGGCACCGGCGCCGGCAAGGACTTTTTGGGGTGGATAGACCTTCCTGTCAATTATGATAAAGCGGAGTTTTCCGCAATAAAAGCTGCCGCCGAACGTATCAAAAAGAACTCGGATGTTCTGATTGTTATCGGTATTGGCGGTTCTTATTTAGGCGCGCGGGCGGTAATTGAGTTTATAAAATCTCAAAACTACAACTTGTTAAAGAAAAAAACTCCGGATATCTTTTTTGCGGGCAATTCTATCAGCGGATCTGTTCTCGCTGATCTTATCAAAATATGCAAAGGCAGAGATTTTTCGATCAATGTTATATCAAAATCAGGCACAACAACAGAGCCCGCCGTTGCTTTCAGAGTTTTCAGGGAGCTTCTTGTGAAAAAATACGGTAAGAAGAAAGCCGGTAAACGAATCTTTGTCACAACGGATAATGATGAAGGAAACTTAAAGGAACTGGCCGCAAAAGAAAACTTTGAAACTTTTGTTGTCCCCGACGATATCGGCGGCAGATATTCTGTATTGACAGCTGTCGGCCTGCTTCCGATTGCCGTTTCAGGCATCGATATAGATGCCCTTATGAAAGGCGCTGCCGAGGCAAGGCTGGCATATTCAAAACCTGATTTGTCAGAGAATGTTTGCTACAGATACGCTGCTATCCGTAATCTTTTATACAGAAGCGGAAAGAAGATTGAAATAATAACCAGCTTTGAACCGGAGTTTGCGATGATGTGCGAATGGTTCAAGCAGCTTTTCGGCGAAAGCGAAGGGAAAGACGGCAAAGGGATTTTCCCTTCTTCGGCAATTTTCTCAACCGACTTGCATTCAATGGGGCAATATATTCAAGAAGGCGAGCGGATTCTATTTGAAACAGCTGTTTTTTTCGAAGAACCAAAAGAAGACATTACCATCAATGCCGAATCGGAAAATGCTGACGGGCTGAACTTTCTTGCCGGCAAGACGCTGTCATATGTCAATCAAAAAGCTTTTAAAGGCACCGTGCTCGCCCATGTGGACGGAGGTGTGCCCAACATAATCCTGCGGCTGCGGAAAATGGATGAGTACAACCTTGGCTGGCTTCTCTATTTCTTTGAAAAAGCCTGCGGTATTTCCGGCTATCTGCTTGGTGTTAACCCATTTGACCAACCTGGAGTAGAAAGCTACAAACGCAATATGTTTGCGCTCTTGGGTAAAGAAGGTTATGAAGATTTACGCATAAAACTTGAAGCAAACAATGTAATATAAACAAATTAACATACAGGAGGAGATTATTATGATTTCATTGATAATCGGCAACAAGGGATCGGGTAAAACAAAGCACTTAATTACGCTGGTAAACGAGGCGGTTGAAAATTCGAAAGGCAATGTAGTTTGTATAGAAAAAGAAACCAAACTTACTCATGATGTCAATTACAGGGCGAGGCTTATCGATACGGACCACTTTGGAATTAAGGGCTATGAGGCGTTTTTTGGTTTCTTGTGCGGAATTTGCGCCGGCGATTATGATATTACGGATGTTTTTGTTGACGCAACGCTAAAAATAGGCGGCAAAGATTATAATGAACTGGCCGTATTTCTGAAGAAGGTTAATGAACTGAGCAAACTTTCGGATAATGATTTTACATTTACCGTTTCTGCCGATGAAAGTGAACTCCCGGAACATATTTATGAGTATTGTAAAAGGCTTTGACCGTTCCGAAATTTTTGTTGACAAACGGTCAGTATAAATATATAATTACTTTTGCGCGATTTTTGGTGAATTATGTTTATTGAATTGGAACCTATTTTTAACAATGAGAATGTCAAATTCGCGTTTGATTATGAACTTAATTGTTCATCCTGTGAATTCCACGGCTTACTGCCCTTTGTTAAACCGGTAAAGGTTTGCGGCTTGATCGGCAACTTCACCGGAATTGTTAAGCTGAAAGCAAAAGCTTATGTTGAAATAAGCACAATGTGCGACCGGTGCGCGTGTAATCTTGATAAAAAAATTGTGGTGCCTGTCGAGCATGTTTTTGTTACTCAGCTGAACGACGAAGAAAATGATGATTTCATGCTTATCGAAAAAATGCGTTTTGAACTTGATCCTCTTGTCATTGAGGATATATTCCTTGAATTGCCCGCAAAAATTCTTTGTAAAGACGGCTGTAAAGGGCTTTGTTCAAAATGCGGCGTAAACTTAAATAACGGCCAGTGCAGCTGCTCGAAAACCGGAGATCCCCGTTTAGAGGCTTTAAAGCAGCTTTTGGATAATCAGTGATTATGTTTCTATTGCATGTTAAGGAGGTGCTCACATGGCGGTACCAAAGAGAAGAGTGTCAAAGGCAAGGCGTGACAAAAGGCGTTCAAGTGTTTGGAAGCTTGACGCGCCCGAGCTCGTAAAGTGCTCTCAGTGCGGAGAATTGAAAAGACCACACAGGGTTTGTTCCTCTTGCGGTTATTACAACGGCAGGCAAGTAATTAAAAAGGAAGCATGAAGCCTTAAAGCAGGCGTAAGCTTGAGAACTCAGGGGTAGAGGAGGAGTAGTGTACTGCTACGTTCTTCTCTGCCTTTTAGTTTTTTAATGTGTGTTCATAGTGGATAGTAATTAGTGGTCATACTAATTACTCATAAAAACCTAACTAAAAAATCCGCACAAACCTAATAAATCAAAGATTTTGCTTGATTTTTTAGAGGCTTTTTAATCGTTAATTAGTATCAGTGGCCAGTGTAACGATTCTAAGAAAATGTTTTATTTGCTTCTACTCGTTTCTTTGTTCCGTTTACGTCCGCTAAAAAACTAACCACTAACCACTATCCACTATCCGCTTAAAAGAGGTGATTGCATGCCTGTTAAAATATTGTCGGTTGAACCGAAATCACCCTGCGCCAAAAAAGGTATTAAGGCGGGGGATGTACTTATATCAATAAACGGTAACCCGATAAATGATATATTGGATTTTCAGTTTTATGCAAATGAAAAAAATCCGATTGTTGAGATTAACAGCAACGGAAACAAGCAGGACATTTTTCTGAAAAAAGATGAATATCAGGATATGGGTCTTCTTTTTGGAACATATTTGATGGACAGTCAGCGCCGTTGTGCGAACAACTGTATTTTTTGTTTTATTGACCAGTTACCCGCAGGGCTTCGGGAAAGCCTGTATTTCAAAGATGATGATTCCCGTCTTTCCTTTCTGTTCGGCAACTATATTACACTTACGAACCTAACCGAACTTGAGGTTGAACGAATAATAGAAATGCATATCAGCCCTGTCAATATTTCAGTGCATACCATGAACCCTGAACTGCGCACCAAAATGATGCGAAACTCAAAAGCAGGCGAAAGTCTTCAATATATCAGGCGTTTTGCTGACGCGGGTATAAAAATAAATACACAGCTGGTGCTTTGCCCGGGTATAAACGACGGGGAGGAACTCGTATCCAGTCTGAAAGAACTTGGTGAGATGTATCCATCCGTGCAAAGCATTGCTGCTGTTCCCGTCGGGCTTACCTGTCACCGTGCCGGGCTTGATGAACTGAAAGCATATGAAAAAGACTCGGCTCAGCGGGTTATAAATGTAATTGATGACTTTAACGCTCACTTTTTATGGTATAATAAAACAAAATTAGCATATCCGTCCGATGAGTTTTACCTCAAAGCAGGTGTGGAGATTCCGAATGCGGAGTATTACGGTGATTTTCCTCAGCTTGAAAACGGAGTGGGTCTTTGGGCATTATTTAAGGATGAATTTATTCAGGCTCTTCATGATGAAGAGCTGGTCAAAGAAGCTGCGGGGGAAAACATCCTCTTTGAAGAAAGACAGATATCCGTTGCAACAGGTGAGGCGGCATATACGCTTATAGAAGAATTGGTTGACGAAACGGTAAAAAAATGGCATAATTTAAAGGTTAATATAATAAAAATTAAAAATAACTTTTTCGGTGAAAGCATTACTGTTGCGGGTTTATTGACGGGAAAAGATATTTTGGAACAGTTAGCGTCTCTGGAACTCGGAGAGGAGCTGTTAGTCCCTGCTGTCACCCTGCGCCGGGAAGGCGACATGTTTCTTGACGATGTCACAATTGATGAACTGAGTGAAAAGCTTAAAATTAAGATAGTAACCGTGCCGAACTCCGGTATGGAATTTATAAAAGCTGTTATCGGAAGGCAGGCGTAAAAATGGCAAGACCGGTTATTGCAATAGTCGGGCGTCCGAATGTCGGGAAATCAACTCTTTTCAACAAGCTTGTGGGCAGCAGGCTATCTATTGTTGACGATACATCGGGGGTAACAAGAGATAGAATATACAGCGAATGCGAATGGCTGTCCCATACATTTCTTCTGGTTGACACCGGCGGAATTGAACCGTTTTCGGATGATGTTATTCTTATCCAAATGCGCCGACAGGCTCAGCTTGCCATTGATGCTGCTGATGCGATCATTTTTGTAACGGACATCCGCACGGGGATACTTCCCGCCGATGAGGAAGTTGCGGTAATGCTGAAAAGAAGCGGAAAGCCTGTTGTGCTTTGTGTCAATAAATGTGATTCTGTCGGGGATCTCCCGCCGGAGTTTTATGAATTTTACAATCTCGGGCTTGGGGATCCGATGCCCGTTTCCTCCGTACACGGCCATGGGACAGGCGACCTGCTTGATGTTGTTTTGGCAAAAATTCCCAATTATAATGAAGAAGAGTCAGAGAGCGATGCCATCAAGGTTGCTGTTATAGGTAAGCCGAATGTGGGAAAATCATCATTGGTAAACGCCATTGCAGGTGAAGAAAGAGTTATTGTTTCGGATATTGCGGGCACAACAAGAGACGCAACGGACACTTTTATTGATAATAAATACGGTAAATTTGTATTTATTGACACCGCAGGGCTTCGCCGTCACAGCAGAATTGATGATGATATCGAGAAATATTCCGTTATAAGGGCGAGGATGGCTGTTGAGCGCGCTCAAGTATGTGTTATCATGATTGACGCCATTGAAGGTTTTACTGAGCAGGATTCCAAAGTTGCGGGAATAGCCCACGAGCAGGGCAAGGCTTGCATCATAGCCGTTAATAAATGGGATGCTGTTTCAAAGGATGGGCAAACAATGGATAAATACAGGAAGAACCTGATGAGTGATTTTTCCTTTATGTCTTATGCTCCGATTATCTTTATTTCGGCAAAAACCGGCCAGCGTCTTGACAGGCTCTTTGAGCTCATTAAGTTTGTTGACAACCAGAATGCCATGCGTATATCAACCGGCAAGCTCAACGATGTTCTTGCCGACGCAACGGCGCGCGTGCAGCCTCCCACTGACAAAGGACACAGGCTTAAGATTTATTATATGACCCAAGCTTCGACACGGCCTCCGACATTTGTCTGTTTTGTTAACCGAAAGGATTTATTCCATTACAGTTATCAGCGGTATATTGATAACCAAATCCGTGAGGTTTTTGGGTTGGAGGGCACTCCGACATGTATGGTTATTCGCGAAAGGGAACAGAAATAATGATCATTTTGGGGATTGATCCGGGTTATGCCATCGTAGGCTACGGGGTTGTCGAATATCAAAGCAATCACTTTACAGTGTTGAGCTACGGGGCGGTTACAACCGCTGCAGGGATGCCTTTTAATGATAGGCTTGAACTTATTTACGACGGCGTATCCGAAATAATTAAAAGCCATAAACCTGTATCATTAGCAATAGAAAAATTGTTTTACAACAGCAATGCAAAAACGGTTATTGATGTCAGCCAAGCGAGGGGAGTCTTAATACTGGCAGCGCAGAAGCAAGGCTTGCGTGTTTGCGAGTATACGCCTCTTCAAGTTAAACAAAGTGTGGTAGGTTACGGCAGAGCGGATAAAAAACAAGTGCAGGAGATGACACGTATTCTCTTGAATCTTGAAAAAATTCCAAGGCCGGATGACGCCGCAGATGCACTTGCTCTGGCTATATGTCATGCTCACTGCAGCAGTTCGCTTATGTATTTGAAATAAAAAACCGGTGTAGGGGATGAACGATTATGTTTTACAGCATAACAGGCGAGATATTGTTTACAGATGAAAACAGTGTAGCGATTGACTGTAACGGTGTGGGTTTCCGTTGTTCGACCACGTTTAACACCTTAAAACAGCTTGGCCCCGTTGGCAGCAAAACAACACTTTACACACATTTAAATGTGCGTGAAGACTCGTTGGACCTTTTCGGGTTTTTCGATAAAAGGGAACTCGACTGTTTTAAACTTCTCATTTCGGTAACGGGTGTCGGACCAAAGGCTGCGCTTGCAATCTTATCGCAGTTAAAACCGGAAAGTCTGGCCATATGCATAGCCACCGGAGATATAAAAACTATTACAGGTGCGCAAGGTGTTGGGACAAAGCTTGCACAGCGTGTTGTGCTCGAATTAAAGGATAAAATGAAAATGAACGTTGCCGGCGGGATAGGTTCGGCGGAAGCAGAGGCTGCAGGCATTGCTTCGGAATCAGGTCCGAGTGGCGAAGCTGTAAGTGCTTTGGTTATGCTCGGCTACAGTCAGTCTGAAGCCAGCATTGCCGTCAGCAGGCTTGAAATCGGCCAATCCACTGAGCAACTTATCAGACAAGCGCTGAAAAGCCTTTCGAGGAAATAATCCATGTGACGGAGATGAATTGAATGGATTCGGATTATGAGAATAGAATAACAACACCGGAGTATACAGGTGAGGATGCTGAGTTTGAGGTTACTTTGCGCCCGCGCAATCTTGGTGAATATATCGGGCAGGAAAAGGTAAAGCAAAACCTTGCTGTTTATATTGAGGCCGCCCGCAAAAGAGGAGAATCTCTTGACCATGTCCTGCTTTACGGGCCTCCCGGTCTCGGAAAAACCACCCTTGCAGGCATTATAGCCAATGAAATGGGTGTCAGTATCCGTGTTACCTCCGGCCCTGCAATAGAAAAGCCGGGTGATTTAGCGGCTATTCTTACCAATCTCAATGACGGCGATGTGCTTTTTATCGACGAAGTTCACCGTCTTTCACGGAATGTCGAGGAGGTTCTCTATCCGGCGATGGAGGATAACGCTCTTGATATTATTATAGGTAAGGGCCCTTCCGCCAGGTCCATTAGGCTTGATTTGCCGCATTTTACGCTTGTCGGGGCGACTACCCGTGCCGGCCAGCTCAGCGCACCCCTGCGTGACCGCTTTGGCGTAATTTTCAGGCTTGATCTATATACACCGGAGGAATTGGCGCAAATAGTCAACCGCAGTTCAGGAATTCTGAATATCGAAATTAATCATGACGGAGCTGTTGAAATCGCAACCCGTTCAAGAGGAATCCCGAGAATTGCGAACAGGCTTCTAAAACGCGCACGAGATTTCGCACAGGTAATAGGAAATGGAATCATTACCCACGAAAGCTCGAAAAATGCGCTTGACAGAATGGAAATAGATGCTTTGGGGCTTGATTCGATAGATCGTTTAATTTTAACATCCATGATAAAAAATTATAATGGCGGCCCCGTTGGGCTTGAAACAATTGCCGCTGCCATAGGGGAAGAAGCGATAACTATTGAGGATGTTTACGAACCTTATCTGATGCAAGTCGGATTCTTAAGCCGCACTCCGCGCGGGCGGATGGTAACATCTGCCGGTTATGCGCATGTCGGTATGCAGATGAACGGACAGCAAAAATTTAATATTTAAATTTGCAATTAAAATGTCTGATATAATATTTTGAAAGAAGATAAATTATGGGCAGATTATTCGGAACAGACGGAATAAGAGGAGTGGCAAACAGTGAATTAACTTGTGAACTTGCCATGAAAATAGGGCGTGCCGCTGCAATGGTTTTAACCGAAGAAGTCAGTGCAAAACCAAAAGTGCTTATAGGTATGGATACAAGGGCATCTTCTGAAATGCTTGAGGCGGCGATTGCTGCCGGCCTTTGCTCGGTTGGCGTTGATGTTCTGCTTTTAGGCGAAGTCCCGACTCCGGCGGTCGCGTTTCTTGTGAAGAAGTACGGTTATGATGCAGGTGTAATGATTTCCGCATCACACAATCCCTGCGAATATAACGGCATTAAAATATTTCAGTCGGACGGATATAAGCTGCCGGATGCATTGGAAGAGAGAATCGAGGAAATTATACTTGATGAAACTGTTATACCTCCGGTTAAAATCGGCGGTGATGTCGGTAGAATAACCACGTCCGAAATGCCGATTTTTGACTACATAGAGCATGTCGCATCAACGGTTGATGTTACTTTCGAGGGAATGAAAATAGCGATTGACTGCGCGAACGGCGCTGCTTCCGTAACCGCGCCGGAACTGTTTATGCGTTTGGGAGCGGAATGCAGCACATTGTTCAATGAGCCGGACGGAACAAATATAAACGAGAATTGCGGTTCAACAAACTTGGAAGCATTACGCAATTTTGTTGTTGAAAAAAGCTTGATGGCCGGGTTTGCGTTTGACGGCGATGCCGACCGTTTGCTTGCGGTTGATGAAAACGGAAATATAGTTGACGGCGACAAAATTATAGCAATATGTGCCGAGGCGATGAAAGCTAAAGGCAAGCTGTATGAGAACACAGCCGTTGTCACGGTTATGAGCAACATGGGTTTGTTTAAGTATTTCCGGGAGAACAACATAGACTATGAAACGACCAAGGTCGGTGACCGATATGTATTGGAAAGAATGCTCGAAAAAGGATACAGAATCGGCGGCGAGCAATCGGGACATGTCATCTTTCTTGAGTATGCTTCAACAGGAGACGGGGAATTAACAGCACTTAAGTTGCTTCAAGTGATGAGGTTAACCGGAAAAAGTCTTTCAGAATTGGCGTCAGGGATTGAAATATATCCTCAAATTATGATTAATGTAAAAGTGTCAAACATCGGAAAGGTGCGTTATTCTGCCGATGAAGAAATTAAAATTGCTATAAAAGAAGCAGAGGAAGAACTTAAAGATGACGGTAGGGTTCTTGTTCGTGTTTCCGGCACCGAACCGCTGGTCAGAGTAATGCTCGAGGGCAAGGACAAAGAGCTTATCACAAAACTGGCGGAACAAATTGCCGAGGTTGTCAGAGAAAGATTAATCTGACGTTTGATCATATATTATTGAAAGGCTGACAGATGAGAGTTGCTGCTGACTGGAAAGAATATGAACTGATTGACTGCTCGGGAGGAGAACGCCTTGAACGGTGGGGAGAAGTGGTTCTTATCCGCCCCGACCCTCAAGTAATTTGGGAAACAGAAAAAAACCATCCTCTTTGGAACACCCCGCATGCTCGTTATATACGTTCCTCAACAGGCGGGGGCAGTTGGGAAATAATGAAAACAATACCCGATACCTGGCCTGTTGCATATAAAGGATTGGTTTTCAGCCTTAAGACGATGGGTTTTAAACACACAGGTGTATTTCCCGAACAGGCAACCAATTGGGATTTATTATCCGACATTGTAAAGCCGGCTAGCAGACCGGTGCGTGTGCTTAATCTGTTCGCCTATACAGGCGCGGCAACGGTTGCATGCCTTAAAGCCGGCGCGGAGGTTGTTCATGTTGACGCGGCAAAAGGTATGGTTGCATGGGCAAAAGAAAATGCCGTCTCTTCGGGAGTTTCCGAGAAGCCTGTCAGGTGGATTGTGGATGATTGTATTAAATTTGTTCAGCGTGAAACCCGGCGGGGCAGCAAATATGATATTATTATTATGGACCCTCCGTCTTACGGCAGAGGACCGGGCGGCGAGATCTGGAAGCTCGAAGATGAAATTTACCCGCTCGTCTGCCTTTGTACGGCACTTTTAAGCGATAATTCTCAGCTGTTTCTGATTAATTCTTATACGACAGGGTTGTCTCCGTCGGTTATGCAATACATGTTGGGGTCGCTGATTGTTCCGAAATTCGGCGGTTGCGTTTCGAGCGATGAAATAGGGTTGCCCGTTACCGTTTCGGGTATGGTTTTACCCTGCGGAGCCTCATCGATATGGAGAAAACAAAATGGATGAAAATATCATCAGTTTCAATAATGTGAGTTTTACCTATGATAGTGAAGAAAAAACACAAATGCCCGCCGTTAAGGATATCAGCCTGAATATCCGAAAGGGTGAATTCGTCGTGGTTTTAGGCCATAACGGTTCGGGCAAATCCACTTTTGCAAAATTAACAAATACCATATTAATTCCCGAAAAAGGCAAAGTGCTTGTTAATGGAATGGATACCGCTGACGAAGAGCTGATTTATGATATCCGCCGAACAGTAGGAATGGTATTCCAAAATCCGGACAATCAAATTGTAGCAACTATTGTTGAAGATGATGTTGCTTTCGGCCCTGAGAATCTCGGTATTCCGCCAGCCGAAATACGTAAAAGAGTTGATGAGGCGCTGAGGGATGTCGGTATGTATGATTTCCGGTTGCGCGAACCGCACAAGCTTTCGGGCGGGCAGAAGCAAAGAGTTGCTATTGCAGGTATTTTGGCAATGAAAACCGAATGTATGGTTCTTGACGAACCGACAGCTATGCTTGACCCCCGGGGGCGGATTGAAGTAATGAAAACTGTTATTCGGTTAAATAAAGAATTAGGGATAACAATTGTGTATATTACTCATTTTATGGATGAAGCTGTTAAAGCGGACAGAGTATTGGTTATGAATAACGGCAATATAATTCTCGACGGAGATCCGCGCCTGGTTTTCTCACAAGTTGAACTGATTAAGTCTGTTGGCTTGGATGTGCCTCAGGCTTCGGAACTTTGCTTTTTGTTGCGGAAAGACGAATTGGATTTTCCTGCAGATGTTTTAGATGTTGAAGAATGTATTGAAGCAATCATCAAAGTATCGGGAGGATGAGCGAATGTCTGTAATTTCAACTCGCAATTTAACTCACCTTTACAGCAAGGGAACACCATTTGAGGTTGCTGCAATTAAGGACATAAACATAGATATTGAAAGCGGAGAGCTTGTTGGCATCATTGGACATACCGGCTCCGGAAAAAGCACACTGATTCAGCACTTAAACGGTATTTTGAAACCGGAACGCGGCACGGTTCTTTTGGAAGGAAAAGATATATGGGAAAGCAAGCAAAGCATAAGAGAAACCCGTTTTAAGGTTGGTTTGTGTTTTCAGTACCCCGAATATCAACTTTTTGAAGAAACGGTGTACAAGGATATTGCCTTTGGACCGAAAAACATGAAGCTTGATGAAGAGGAAATAGACCGAAGGGTTCATAAGGCTGCCGAGTTTGTCGGGTTGAAAGAAGAGCATCTTCAAAAATCACCGTTTGACCTTTCGGGTGGTGAAAAACGAAGAGCTGCTGTTGCCGGTGTTATGGCTATGGAGCCAAAGGTATTGATTTTGGATGAACCTACCGCAGGTTTGGACCCTCGCGGCCGCGATCGAATTCTGAACCTGATTAATGAATACAGAAATAATACCGGCAGTACTGTTTTGCTCGTTTCACATAGTATGGAGGATATTGCAGCGCTTGTTTCCAGGGTGCTTGTCCTCGAAAATTCAAGAGTGGCAATGTTCGGGACTGTGCAAGAGGTATATTCAAGGGGAGATGAACTCCTGAAGATGGGACTTAATGTTCCTCAGGTTACTCGAATTTTTACGGGATTGCGTAAGCGTGGGTTGGATGTCAGCAGCAATGTGTTTACGGTAGAACAAGGCAGGCGCGAATTGCTTCGTTTCTTCGGAAAGGAGGCGGATTCATGATTAAGGATATTACTATCGGTCAATATTTTCCGGGCAATTCGATGCTTCACCGCCTTGACGCAAGAATGAAGCTGGTATTGACCTTTGCATTGATTGTCATAATTTTTATCTGTAAAAGCTTTTTTTCTATGGGCATTATGGTCACCTTTGTTATTGTACTTATACTGGTTTCAAAAGTACCGGTAAAGACAATACTTAAAAGCCTTAAGCCGATCGTGCTTATTGTCATATTTACTGCCGTACTGAATATTTTCTACACAACCGGTGGTGCGGTGCTTGTTGAGTTTTGGATTATCAAGATAACGGCAAAAGGTCTTTTTACGGCATTATTTATGGCCATACGAATCATTTGCTTAATCATAGTAAGCTCGCTGTTAACCTATACAACAACGCCGACCAGACTTACCGATGCTCTGGAACGGTTACTTTCACCGTTGAAAGTATTTAAAATTGAAGTCCATACAATTGCCATGATGATGACATTGGCACTTCGCTTTATTCCAACGCTGATAGAAGAAATTGACAGAATAATGAATGCCCAGAAAGCAAGGGGAGCTGATTGGGAAAGCGGCTCGCTTGTCAGCAGATCAAAAGCATTGATTCCTGTTTTGATACCGCTTTTTGTTTCATCATTCCGAAGGGCTTATGAGCTTGCCTTTGCAATGGAGTGCCGTTGCTACAGAGGCGGAAAAGGCCGAACAAGAATGAAACTGATGAAACTTGAATGGCGTGATTTTGGGGCTCTAGCCGTAAACTTTGTTTTGCTTGCAGGTATTATTGTGCTGAATATATTTTTTCCTTCGGTGATATCATGAGAAATCTTTTTTTCACACTCGCTTTTGACGGCACTGCTTACCATGGCTGGCAGGTTCAAAAAAACGGAATATCCGTTCAGCAAATCATCCAGGATGCGTTTGAAAAGATATTGGGCGAACGGGGAAATATCGTCGGATGCTCACGTACCGATGCAGGCGTGCACGCAAATATGTATTGCTTCAACATGCGTACGGGAAGCAATTGGAATTGCGACCGACTTATTTCGGCGCTCAATGCCAACCTGCCGTTTGATATAGCGGTTACATCATGCTGTGATGTGGGTTATGATTTTCATGCGAGGTATGACTGCGTTTCAAAACAATATATATATAAAATCTGGAATTCGCCTGTGAGAAACCCGTTTAAAAACGGTTATGCGTTGCACTATAAATATCCGCTTAATGAAAAGATGCTTGAAAACGAAGCGAAAGCATTCCTTGGTGAGCACGATTTCGCAAGTTTTTGCTCGGCACACAGTAAAATCGGGAGTACAGTCCGGAATATCAGCAGTTTTACTGTTGAACGGTTTGGTGATGAAATTATACTAACTGTCGAAGCGAACGGCTTTTTGTATAACATGGTTCGTATAATGGTGGGTACCCTTCTAAAAATCGCGCAGGGTAAAATTGAACAGGGAAGTATATGTGATATTATAGCCTCAAAGGATCGTTCGCGGGCAGGGATAACAGCACCGGCGCATGGTTTGTATTTAAATAAAGTGAATTACATTTTTGATCTAAAGTCTTGATTTTGAAAGACGGGAACTCTGCTCGCCACATTGGCAGCATTGAAAGGGATGGCGTTTTTGAAAGAAGAAAAACAAGGAAATAAAATCAATTCAAACCCTCAAAAGAGCGTTTCAAAATCCTCTTTGAAAAAGCAAACGAAAGTTGTCCCAATATCTAAAACCAAATCCGGGCAAAAAAAAATGCCCGATAACAGTAAAGTATTGCCGACGGAACATTCTAAAAGTCCTTTGGTAAATAAATCTTTACCGAAAACCATGCCAAATATTGCAAAGAAGATTTCAAAAAAGCGTAAAACAATAAAGCGTGCAAAAAATATTTTAATTGTATTTTTGCTTATTGCGGTTGCTTTGATTACGGTTATTAAGTTTGGCGACATTTCATTTTCAAACATAGGCAGCGGAACCGGATATCCATATCAATTATTAGGTGCGAATTCGAGTTCATTTAATATGATAGGCTCTGATATAATAGTTTTGGATAACGATTCAACAAGAGTTTTAAACTCAACCGCAAAAGAAATCTCATATTTTCAGCATACTTTTTCCAATGCTGTTATGGATACATGCAACGGGCGTGCAATAGTGTATGACATGGCCTCGGGTAGATTTAAAGTATTAAGCCGCTTTAGCGTTTTGCTTGAAAAAGATGTTGGGGTGAATATACTTGCCACGTCAATTGGCAGAAAAGGTAATTTGGCAATAGCATCCAAATCGCTGCTTGTTGCATCAATGAACAATAAAGGCAATTCGGAAATTGACTCTGATGTTTTCTCGGCGGATTACAGCCAAAACACGAATTTGACTGACAAAAAAAATATTTTTGTTTGGAAATGTGCTGTTGAGCATATTGCGGCTGTCGCACTGTCGGATAACGGTAAAAGCGTTGCCGTTGCTGTTGTAGGCGCAAAAGATGCAGAGCTTTATTCCAAACTTTTTGTATTTGATTTTGACAAGAACGAAGCGGTGGCAAGCTTTGAATATCCGGAGACGACATTGGTAAAAGTGAAATTCGGCAGCAGGGGAACTGTTCATGCAATCGGTGATAATTTACTTAGCGTAGTTACTCTCAAAACACAGCAAAAGCAGGATGTTGCATATGGCGTTGGGGTTTTACACCGCTTGCACATAGATGAAAAAGGAAAAATTTCATTGGTGCTTTCATCCTTTGGAAATATTGCACAAAATGAGCTCAAGGTCTTCGACTCAAAAGGTCTGCCAATTTTTGAAAAAAGCTTTGATCAGGAAGTCAGCTGGGTTTCGTGCGATGAAAATTACACATCGGTTCTCCTCGACAATGAGGTGCAGAGTTTCGACAACAAAGGGAAACAAATGGGCAGTATAAAAACCAATGATAAAGCGGAAAAAGTTTTTGGCGCAGGGAAAAAAATATATATTGTTGACGATTGCGCTATAAACCAATACTCGGTTGTCGGATTGAACCAATAAAATTATTTGATATTATTATCTGTAATATGTTATAATTTATTTTATGCAAAGGAGGTTGTCTGATTGGAATTTGCGGTAGATATAATATTATTATTGGTGTTTGCAAGCATGCTTATTACCGGAATTGTAAAAGGTTTTGTGAAATCGGTGCTTGGAATGATTGCCATGGCGGCAGCATTTTTTCTTGCATATCAATTCAGTGCGGTTCTCGCTCCTGTTATTTATGAAAGGTTTTTAAGCGAAAGGGTATTCGATTTAATCAGTAAAAACCTTGTCGATGCCTCCGGGGCAACCGCAGCGGCAAAGCAGGCTTCCGCGGTGATAACCTCAATACCGGAGTTTGTTATTAATATTGCCGCATCATTGGGAATTGATACAAACGGAATAACCGAAAAAATTAATGGACTCGACAATAAAAGTACGACTATTGCAAGAGAACTTACTGACACTGTTGCATCCCCAATTATTACAGCTGTTACACATGCGATTTTATTTGCACTGTTACTTGCGCTGATATATATTTTGCTCATGATTATTGTTAGATTGATCGATAAATTTTTCAAACTTCCTTTCCTGAAAACCGCAAACAGGCTTTTGGGAGGAGTTTTAGGCGCAGTAAAAGGCGTGATTTTAGTTTTTCTTCTCTGTGTGCTGTTCGAAATCATTGCCGGGATAGGCAAAGAATCGGTTGTTGCTCAAGCGGTTGATTCTTCAAAGATCGTAAGCTTTATAAACGAAAACAACTTTGTGCTGAAGGATTTCAATGCGTAATGCGAATAAACGGTTATACCATGTATGCTCAATATCCGCAGAACTGGTGATCTGTTATTTTATTTTTCAATAGGAAGGAAATTTATATGAAAGATCTGTTTAAAGGCAGCCTTACAATTCCAAATTTACTGACTGTGCTGAGAATTTTTCTTATTCCGGTTTTTGCAATTCTTTTCTATAACGAAAAATATATTTGGGCGGTTTTTGCTCTGTTTTTATCGGGGCTTAGCGATTTTTTAGATGGCAAAATTGCCCGCCGTTTCAATCAAGTAAGCGATCTTGGAAAAGTCCTTGACCCTATTGCGGATAAACTGACTCAAATAACAATTGCAGTCATGCTATTTTTTGTGTTTAGAGGGGTTGAAAGCAGTACTTTAAGAGCCTTTAGCTGGGTTTTTCTGTTTTTCCTTTTTAAAGAGGGTATTATGGTGGTTGGCGGTGCAGTTATGCTGTCTAAGGGTATCCGTCCGGGTGCGGCGGAAATATGGGGGAAAATAGCCACATTCTTTTTTTACGGGACGATGCTTCTTATTATCGCATTCGGTCCGGAAATCGGGGCGTTTGTAAGAAATGCCGAAAATCCGGCACTCGTTTTACCGGATTGGTCCGTAATGACTCTTGTAATAATTTCAGCTTTGCTTACATTTATTGCGTTGCTTGGTTATTTACCGGAAACATTTCGCCAGTTTAAGGAAAAAGCATTGGAAAAAAAGCTAAAGAAATAATGTTTATCGGGTAATATTATCCAAACAAGGAGAAAATATAAATGAAACAGGTTTTGTGCGCTAAATGCAAAGTCAGACCCGCTATATTTTTTATAACCCGTGTGGAAGGCGAAAAAACTACACAGGAAGGGCTTTGTATAAAATGCGCTATGGAAATGAATATAGGTCCCGTGAAACAAATCATGCAGAGCATGGGAATAAGCGAGGAAGAATTAGAGGATGTCAGCAATCAGTTTAACAATATGCTTGAGAATGCTGAAGGTACAGGCTTTGAGCCCGGCGGTGCGGGCACATTGCCGTTTTTTCAGTCTCTCGGTCAAATGAATTTGGGCGAATATAAGCCCGAAAATACTTCTGAAGATATTCCGGATAATGCGGATGCAGGACAAACTGCCCGTAAGGACGAACACACACCGATTGGTAAAAAGAAGGGGAAGAACAGGGATGCGGAAGAAAATAAACGCAAATTCCTTCCTCTTTACTGCACGGACCTTACTGCAAAAGCAAGAGCGGGCAAGATAGACAGAATCATAGGCAGAGATAATGAAATATACAGAACCATTCAAATTCTCTGCCGCCGTTCAAAAAACAACCCCTGCCTGATCGGCGAGCCGGGTGTCGGAAAAACAGCTATAGCCGAAGGGCTTGCTTTGCGTATTGCAAATGGCGAAGTGCCGGCAAAAATATCGAAAAAAGAAATACAACTGCTTGATTTAGCAGCATTGGTTGCGGGAACACAGTTTAGAGGTCAATTTGAAAGCCGTATCAAAGGTCTTGTTGACGAGGTAAAAACGGAAGGCAATATCATCCTTTTCATTGATGAAGTTCACAACCTTGTCGGGGCAGGTGATGCTGAGGGTTCAATGAATGCGGCTAATATCCTAAAACCTTCTCTCTCAAGGGGAGAGGTTCAGATTATCGGCGCGACCACATTCAATGAATACCGTAAGTATATCGAAAAGGACGCCGCACTTGAACGTCGTATGCAACCGGTAAGAATTGAGGAACCATCGGTTGAAGACACCTATCAAATGCTTCTTGGCATAAAAGACTATTATGAGAAATTTCATCGCGTTGTAATAAGCGATTCATTGATATATCGTGCGGTCATTCTATCTGAAAGGTACATTAATGACCGGTTTTTACCTGATAAAGCTATTGATCTATTAGATGAATCCTGCACAAGCACAAATTTGCGCAATAAACATATCAGCGATTTAGAACTTGCGGAAAATAAGCTGGCTGAACTTCAGACAACACAGCAACAGCTTCTGGAAAACACCGAAAACGTGGATTATGAAGAAATAGCACGAATAAAAGCCGAAGTATTAAACCTTGAAAACGGCATGGACGAGCTGATAAGGCAAGCCTCGGATAATGCGGTCACAGAAGAAGACCTCGCAAGGGTTATTCAGCTTTGGACAGGGATACCTGCCCAAAAGGTAATTGAAAGTGACCTTAGCAGACTTGCAGACTTGGAGAAAAATTTAAAAAATAAAATCATTGGGCAGGATGCTGCGGTGGAACTTGTTGCCGCTGCCATTCGAAGGGGAAGGGTGCAGATTAATCCGCGCCGCCGTCCGTCTTCATTTATTTTTGTCGGTCCGACAGGTGTGGGCAAAACCGAACTGGTCAAACAGCTTGCAAGTGAGCTTTTTGACACCCCTGAAACACTTATCAGGCTTGACATGTCGGAGTTTATGGAAAAACATTCCGTTTCCCGAATAATCGGCTCCCCTCCGGGCTATGTCGGTTATGACGAGGCAGGCCAACTGACCGAAAAGGTGCGCCGCAAGCCTTATTCTGTTCTTTTGTTTGATGAGATTGAAAAAGCACATCCTGATGTTATGAATATTCTCCTGCAAATCCTTGACGAAGGTAAAATTACAGATGCGCAAGGCAGGACAGTCAGTTTTGAAAATACGGTGATTATCATGACATCAAATGCCGGAAGCGACAGGAAAGAGGGCGCTCTCGGTTTCACAAAGAGTAAGGGAGATGCTTCGAAAGAAAAAGTGATGAAAGCACTTTCGGATTTCCTGCGTCCCGAATTCATCGGGCGTGTTGATGAGATTGCTGTTTTCAACGAATTGTCCATGGAGGATTTTGAGCGGATATCAACCTTGATGCTTGAAGAACTTGTTGAACCTCTGCGTGATAAAGGAATAACCTTTACCTGGGAAGCGAATGTTCCCGGCGTGCTGGCAAAATCTTCTATCGGAGGTACCCGAGGGGCAAGAGACCTGCAAAATGTTATCCGACGTAAAGTTGAAGATAAAATAGCATCATTAATTGTAAACAGTATCGGTAAACCGCTGAAGGTTGTGACACTCGTTGCTGAAAACGATGAAATCACGCTCGTATCACTTTGAATTGCTGCTAACTTTAAATCAGTAAATATATAAATTTCAAGCTCCGGTTTTTAATATCCGGAGCTTGAAAAATTCATATAAAAAATTACAGATGCATGTGCCGCTGAATCAGACCCGGCAATAATAATCCCTCTTTAAAACATAGCTAAAAATTCGGCACAAAAACCGGTTTGTTAAAGGTTTTTGCTTGATTTCATAGGGGTTTTATAATCGGGATTAGTATAAGATGTGTTTTAACCCTGAATTTTAATTTCTTTATGCTGCTCCGAAGAGTCATAAATAGCCTGCATAATCTTCGAAGTTTCTATTACATAATCGATATTAGCCTGGTTCCTTTCGCCTGTCATCACGCAATGAATAAAGGAATCAATCTCAGCCTTATAAAAGTCATTTGCTTCAAAGTCGGGTTCATCGGACATAAGCGCCCGGTCTTCAATATAAAAATAGTTAAAGTTTCCGCAATAGTTTAAGCGGATACCCGCTTTATCGCCCATGAAATCAATATATGTTTCGTTTATATAGACGTTTTGCGCCCACGCGCCGGTGAAGCTGATAACCGGACCGGTAGTTCTTACAAGACCTGTGACGGAATCGTCAACATCATAAATGCCTTCATTTTTAGCCGAATCTCTTGCCCACATACCTAAATAGATATAATTCGGGATATCCTTGCCAAGTTTACAGAAAGCTTCGCCGGAAGCAGTCAGGGGCTTTGGGTCTCCGCAGCAGTACTGAATCAAATCAAGGTAATGCACACCCCAGTCGATAAGGGAACCGCCGCCCGAAATAGCTTTCGTTGTAAAATCTCCGCCTAAACCGGGAATGCTGCGATGGGCCCTGAAACTGGCATATACATGATAAACCTCGCCAAGCTCACCATCGTCGATTAATTTCTTAATCATATTAACGGCAGTGCCGAAGCGGTTGCAGACCCCTATATTCAGTGTTCTGCCCGTTTCGTGCGCAACTCTTTGCATTTCAAGCGCTTCCGGAAGGGTGCGTGCGGGTGGTTTTTCGCAGAGAACATCCTTGCCGGCTCTCATAAAATCGATGGAAATCTGCGCATGAAAATCATTGTGGGTGCAGACGCTAACCGCGTCAAGCTCAGGATCATTCAAAAATTCGTGATAATCGTAAACTGCTTTTCCGCAGCCGAACTCCTCAACATATCGATCCGCGCGTTCCGGAATGATATCGCAGAAATAAATAATTTCAGCATTCTCGTTTGAGATATAGTGGGGAGTGTGTGACCCGTGCGCAATGCTGCCGCAGCCGATGATGGCAACCTTTATCTTCTTCATTTTTTACCTCCGAATTTGAATAGTGACAGTTTAGAATCTTCAAAACTGACGCTATCATAATAACAATAATCGTGGGGAATGTAAACAGGATTATTGATATTATCATGATGATTTAACGATAAAATTTAAAATCAAACAAAATCAAACAAAGCTGTGATTGTTCTTGCAAAACTCAAAAGCATTTGTTATAATTTTTTTGAGCCGCGGGGTCTAACGTTTGCGGCGAATGAAATTGAAAGCGGGGCAAATAAAATGGCAGATAACATTCTGGACAAATGGCAGGAGAAACAGGAGCAGGGAAAAGAGATTGACGCGGCAAGAAAAATGAAGGTCGCTATCATAGGTTGCGGTTGGATAGCCGAGGCGCATGTTAAGAGCTATTTGAAATGCCCCGATGTGGAAATTGTCGCGGCTGCCGATTTGGTTCCCGGCAAAGCCGAAGAGTTTTTTAAAAATTGCGGCGTTGACGTAAAGAAACTGAGATTTTATCCTAGCCATAGGGAATTGCTGGATACAGAAGAGCTTGACGCAGTCAGTGTCTGCACATATAACGCCACCCATGCGGAGTGCACAGTTTATGCGCTTGAAAAAGGTGTCAATGTTCTGCTTGAAAAACCGATGTGCGTCACGCTGGATGAAGCTGTCGCCATTTGCAGAGCAGAGAAAAAGAGCGGAAAAATTGTTTCAATCGGTTTTCAGCCCCGTTTTGACGAAAACATGAAGATGATCAAGAAAATTGTCCAGTCCGGTGAATTGGGCGAGATTTATTATATCCAGACAGGCGGCGGGCGCCGCAGAGGCATTCCGACTCCGTTTGGCACTTCCTTCATTGAAAAAGAAACAGCAGGACTCGGCGCTTTGGGCGATATCGGCTGCTATTCGCTGGATGTGGTAATGAACGCTATCGGTTATCCAAAGCCTTTAACCGTTACCGGCTATAAATCCGACTTCTTCGGAAAAAGTAAAAAATATTCCAATAAACCCGAGTATGTCGACATTTTCGGCGTTGACGATTTCGCGGCGGGTTTTGTGCGCCTTGAAGGCGGAATTATTCTCGACTTCAGAATTGCATGGGCTATGCATATGGATACGCCGGGAGATTCGTTGATTTTCGGCAAAGAGGGTGGTTTGCGTATTCCGTCAACAGACTGCTGGAACGGCAGTGTAGGCGGCGCGCTGAAGGTTTACCATGATGTAGCGGGCAAGCAGGTGGAAACCGTCATGCCTATCCTCAGCAATAACGGCAAAGATTTGTTCGACATAAAAATCCGCACTTTTATTGACGCGGTAAAAACCGGCGGGCCGGCTCCCGTTCCATCAAAACAGATAATCTACAACCAGGCAATTCTCGACGGTATCTCCCGTTCCGCCGAACTTGGCAAAGAAATCGAAATAGTTATTCCGGAAATCTAAACGCTGATCAAATGAATAAATGCCGAGCCTCGGATACCTGTTATATACGGTATCCGAGGCTCGATTATTATATTTAATAACTGCTTGAATTGTTTAATTTACTGTCTGACAAATAAAACATGAAAATATAAAAATGCTGTAAATATGGACAAATATAGGGTTAATATGCTTGACATTACTTATGAAAAAATATAAAATTGCTGGAGAAGTTAAATAGAATTTTAGGGGGATAATACCATGGCAGAAGTTAAAGTACCTTTTTACGGGCATGTAAGACAGTATCACAATTTAAAAACCGAGATTGACGGCGCAATCAGCCGCGTTCTCGAAAGCGGTGTTTATACAACCGGCGCCGAAGGAAAAAAGTTAGAAGCCGAGTTGCAGGAATATACCGGCATGAAACATGCAATTACGCTGAATTCGGGAACGGATGCTTTGTGGTTCGCCATGCTCGCACTGGGCATCGGCAAAGGCGACGAAGTCATAACGACTTCCAACACCTTCTGGGCAACTGCGGAATCCATTTGGCTCATCGGCGCGACTCCTGTTTTTGTCGACATTGACCCGGCGACAAGAAACATCGACCTGTCAAAAATCGAAGAAAAAATAACAGCGAATACAAAGGCTATTATTCCGGTTCATCTCTACGGGCTTCCCGTTGACATGAAAGAAATCAAAAAGATAGCTGATAAGTACTGCTTGTTCGTTATTGAAGATTCCGCCCAGGCTTTAGGCTCAAGGGGCGACACTTTCAGAATCGGCGAATACAGCGATGCTTTATGCACAAGCTTTATTACCGCTAAAAATCTCGGCTGCTTCGGCGACGGCGGCGCGGTTTTCACAAATCGTGACGACATCGTTGAAAAAATGTTGAGATACAGAAACCACGGCTCCGTTAAAAGATCGGTCCACAGCGTCGGCTGGAACAGCAGGCTGGACGAAATCCAGGCAGCAATCCTCAGCGAAAAACTCAAGCACCTTAACGAATGGAGTGATTTGCGTGCCGCGAGAGCCGCTGAATATACGGAGCAGTTAAAAGATACCGGTATTCAGCTGCCCTATATTACCCCGGGCTTTAAGCATGTCTTCCATCTTTATGTTATTGAAACCGATAACAGAGATGACCTTCAGGCATATCTGCTTTCAAAGGGCGTTATTGCGCTGACAAATTACCCCATCGCTATCCATCAGCAGGAAGGCTTCCCGTTCGGCGCAGGCGACCCGAATCCGTCTCTTCCGCTCACCGAGCGCCATGCAGCCAGAGTTCTTTCGCTGCCGACCTATCCGGAACTCACATCGGATGAAGTCACTTATGTCTGCGATTGCGTCAAAGAATGGGTTGCTCTCCAGAAATAAATAATTAAGGCGGGTGTACTTATGAGCAATATTTATAAAGTCGCTGTTTTGGGCGCCGGTAAAAGGGGCACACTTCACGCGAAGTCCCATTTCGAAAACAAGCGGTTTGAAGTCGTCGGCCTTTGTGACCTTGATGTTGAAAGGCTTAACGCGTCGGCCGCCGTTTGCGGCAACCCAAAGCTTTATACCGACGCGGCAAAGATGCTGGATGAAACAAAGCCGGACATTTTTGTGTTCGCTACTCCGCCCGCCATCAGATTGCCGTTAATTAAACTCGGCGTTGAACACGGCGTAAAGCTGATTTCTTATGAAAAACCGATGTCGACGAACTTTGCGGAAGCTCAGGAGATTATGAAGATCTGCCGCAAGGCAGATGTTAAGACCGTTTTAAGCCATCAGCAAAAATACGGTGAACATCATCAGGCTGTTCTTAAGCTTGTGCAGAGCGGCGAGCTCGGCACAATCAAAACTATTTATGCGCATTGCTGGGGCTGGTATTTCCACATGGTTACTCATTTAATTGATTACATCAGAATGTATAACAATAATGAGGAAGCGCTGTGGGTTGCCGGCACTGTCAGCGGGCGCGAGAAACTGTTTGATAACCATCCTTCGCCGGACTATGCGGGCGGATTTATCCAGTTTGAAAATGGCGTAAGGGGAATTATCGAAACAGGCGAGAACGCGCCCGATGTGCCCGAAATGGAATACAACTGGCATAAAGGCCGTTTCATGATTCAGGGCACGGACGGCTTTGCCGAAGTGTTCATCGGCGAGGGCTGGAAAGCCGTCACCAAGAACGGCGTTCTCAGCGGCGGCGGCAAGTTCGATTATGTTCATGACCAGGCGTGCTATGTGGATGAAATTGCCGATTGGCTTGACGGTAAATGCGTGCATTCCTGCAACGGCGAAAGCGCTTTTAAAGGTTTTGAAATCGCCATGGCGCTGCTCCGCTCCGGTATTGAGCGCAAAATAATCACCTTGCCGTTAGAGTCCGGCGAAAATGAAATCGAAGCATTGAGAAGAGTTTTAACATAACATAAATCTAACTATAAAAATAAATTGGAATTTTACCTGCCTCAGATGCTTAGTCTTGAGGCAGGTAAATATTTTTGAAATATGCGAAGAACAGTATTGTATACAAATAGTTAATTTGATATAATTTTTTTCAAGAGCCGTGTTGTTTTATGACTGCCGGCTTGTAAACAATCAGTTGAAAGTGAGGCAAATAAAATGGCAGACAGCATTCTTGACAAATACAAGGAAAAGCAGGATGAAAAAGTTACGGTTGACACAAACAAAAAACTCAAAGTAGGCATTATAGGAACCGGTTGGATAGCTGAAGCTCATATGGTGGCTTATTCAAACTGCCCCGATGCTGAAGTAGTCGCGGCGGCGGACCTTGTTCCGGGCAAAGCGGAAGCTTTTTTTGAAGAACATTGTATTCCCAGCGATAATGTGCGTTTCTATCTCAGCCATAAGGAAATGCTCGATAATGAAGAACTGGACGCGGTCAGTATTTGCACCTATAATATGACCCATGCCGAATGTGCCATTTATGCGCTGAATAAGGGCGTAAATGTTATGCTGGAAAAACCGATGTGTGTGACGCTGGAAGAAGCAGTTGAAATTTGCAGAGCCGAAAAAAAGAGCGGAAAAGTCCTCACAATCGGTTTCCAACCCCGGTTTGACGAAAACACAAAAATGCTTAAAAAAATCGTTGATTCCGGAGAGCTTGGCCAAATCTATTACATCCAAACAGGCGGCGGCCGCCGCAGAGGTATCCCGACACCTTTCGGCACATCTTTTATTGCCAAAGAAACGGCGGGCATCGGCGCGCTAGGCGATATCGGCTGTTATTCGCTGGACATGGTTCTTGATGCAATCAGTTACCCGAAGCCGTTGACGGTTACCGGCTATAAATCAGACTTCTTTGGTAAAAACCCCGAATATATGGAAAAACCGGAATATGCGGCTGCATTCAGCGTTGATGATTTTGCCGTCGGATTCGTCCGGCTTGAAGGCGGCATCGTTCTGGATTTCAAAATCGCATGGGCAATGCATATGGACTCCCTGGGCGACACCATGATTTTGGGAACCAGAGCGGGGATGAAAGTGAAAAATGACGGACAGATCGTCATTTACCACGATATCGCGGGTGAAAGGGTCGAAACGCTCGTACCTAAGCAGAGCAATAACGGGCAAGATCCGTTCAATTTGAAAGTACGCTATTTTCTTGATGCCATCAAAAACGGCACCCCGTCACCGGTGCCGTCCAGTCAAATTCTTTACAATCAAGCCATCATTGACGGCGTAGCCAAATCCGCGGAACTCGGCGAGGAAATTAAACTCGTTATTCCGGAGATTTAAAAAATAAAATTAAAACTGCCTGCTTCGAATTGTTTCGAGGCAGGCAGTTTTTTTGTCCAATGTCACCCGACAGGCAAATTAAAACAGTGCATATGAAATTTTGATATGATCCGGAAGACTTCTGCGGCTTTATAATCAGTTCCTTTTGCTACCTGTTGAGCAAGTAAAATAATCACCGGCTCGAGTGCCGCAATCGGCTGGGATGCATGGCAACGCATAGATTCCAACTTCTTTTGCTCATAATCAGAGATATCCACAATGGTATTCGGCTTGTCTGTATAATAAAAACCGAGCGTGTCAACCGTCCAGACATCATCACGCGGCTTGTTGTCAATATATTCCGGATAAAAGGGAAAAGTGGCATCCATCACAGCGTTCTTAACTGCATTGGCAACCTTAATATGATCTTCGTGGCATTCGTTTTCCAAGTTGGGGTCAGCCGTAAAAACAGCGTCCGGCTTGACTTCCCGGATAATAGCAACGATGGCTTGCGATATCTCCCTCGCGCTTGCCTCGGTTCTGTCGCCAAAGCCCAAAAACCCGGCATTTTTCATCCCAAGGCATTTTTGCGCGGCCAACGCTTCCTTTTGGCGAACAGTCAAACCGT
The DNA here is from genome assembly GCA_964627535.1 of uncultured Eubacteriales bacterium. GTDB lineage: Bacteria > Bacillota > Clostridia > Oscillospirales > Acutalibacteraceae > UBA1447. Next base: position 5,118 of record CAZVJW010000016.1, on the reverse strand, counting down.
TACCGCTGTAAGTTAGGTCAATAAAACGGTCGTCCAGCACTGTCAGTTCGTAAACCTCAGCCCCTTGGTCGATAAGCATTGCGATGGTGCCGCCCGCGGCTATTTGATTGTCATCCGGATGGGGTTGTATGAAAAGTGCCCGCTTAATATTCTTCATTTTCGGCGGTTCGCAAAGCTTTTCAATCAGAGGTGAAACTGCGCTGAAAACCTTGCGTTCCAATGAAAGCCTATGAGAAGCTTTTTTCTTATTCATTCCAATAGATCCTTTCATACGAATTGGTGAGCGATAGGTTAGCAATGGGTTAACGATATTAGAACGATTGTTAAATGATGGTTGATTAAGAGTAGTGCGATTGTGGGATGATAGCTAACCGAAAGTGTAACAATAAGAAAAATAATTATCGTACTCCAATTGCTTTCCTACTGCTTCTCGTGACGAAGTCACTCTTCCCGCGGCAAAGCCGCACTTCTCAATTATTACCCACTAACAGCCGGCCGCTTCATCGTCAAAGCTATTCTCTGCCTTTGTATATCCACGGAAATTACCCATACGGTTACAACTTCTCCGACTTTCAGCATATCGGACGGATGTTTTATAAATTTGTCCGTTATCTGCGAGATATGGACAAGGCCGTCCTGATGCACACCGATATCGATAAACGCTCCGAAGTCAATAACATTTCTGACAGTTCCCTTCAACTCCATGCCGGGTACAAGGTCCTTAATATCCATCACATCCGTACGAAGCATCGGCGGCGGCAACTCGTCGCGAGGGTCACGCCCCGGACGAAGCAGTTCTTTAACAATATCCTGCATTGTCGGAATTCCGATTCCGGCTTCTTTTGCAACGGTTCCCTCACCTTTTTCGGCAATACGGGCGGGAAGCTCCGAAAGGTTGCCGGCAGTTACATCCTTAAGGCTGTAATTACATAGTTCAAGCAGCTTTTTAGCTGCCGGATAACTTTCGGGATGAACGCTTGTGTCGTCAAGTACATTTTTGCTTTCATGTATACGCATAAAACCGGCGCATTGCTCAAAAGCCTTTGCACCGAGTTTCGGTACTTTTTTGAGCTGGATTCGTGTTGAAAAAGCTCCGTTTTCTTCCCGAAAGCTGACGATGCTTTTGGCGACTGTTGCGTTAATGCCCGCAACTCTTGATAGCAGGGAAGGGGAGGCAGTGTTCAAATCAACGCCGACGCTGTTAACACAATATTCAACGACTCCGTCAAGCGCGCTTCCGAGCTCTTTTTTGGGCATATCATGCTGATACTGCCCGACACCTATTGCCTTCGGGTCTATTTTGACAAGCTCTGCAAGAGGGTCCTGCAGCCGTCTGGCTATCGAAACGGCACTGCGGAGAGAAACATCAAATTGAGGAAACTCCTCGGCTGCTATTTTTGAGGCGGAATAAACCGACGCGCCGGCTTCGCTAACCACCATATAGGCAACTTTGCTTTTAATCTCTTTGATAACTTCTGCGGTGAAAATCTCTGTTTCTTTCGAAGCGGTTCCGTTGCCGATAGCGATGACTGTAATTTTATGTTTTTCAATAAGTTTTTTAACGGTGTCTTTGGCTTGCTCTCTTTGAGCGTCGGAATGGGTAATGTAAATGACTCCGGTATTTAACACTAAGCCTGTTCCGTCAACAACAGCAACTTTGCAGCCCGTGCGGTAACCGGGGTCAAGCCCCAAAGCGACATGGCCTTTAACAGGTGGTTGTAAAAGCAGTTCACGCAGATTGACGGAGAAAACTTTTATAGCTGCCGCCGCGGCTTTCTCTGTCAGCATGCTTCTGATCTCACGTTCAATAGAAGGGAATATCAGCCGGTCATAAGCATCTTTCCCTGCATCTCTCACAGCCTCGGTGCATGGTGAGCCTTTCGGTGAAAGTGTCTCGGCTGTAATGATATTTGCTGCCTTAACAGCATCCAATAGAATGCCGACTTTAAGAAATTCTTCTCTTTCGCCCCTGTCAATCGCAAGTATGCGGTGTCCTGCAATTCTGTTAACGGGTTCGGTAAATTTATAATACATTGTATAGACGCTCTCGGCAGTTTCGTTTGACGCTTTGGATTCAAGAACACCGGCGGCAATAAAAAGCTGACGCAGTTTACGGCGAATGTTAGCGTCGTCCGAAATATTTTCGGCGATAATATCCATTGCATCCTGCATCGCTTCCTCTGCTGTTGCAACGCCTTTTTCTTCATCAACATATCCGGCAGCCATTAAAAGCGGTGCCGGGCTGTTTGGAGCCTGCATATATATCGCGTCTGCAAGAGGTTCCAACCCTTTTTCGCGGGCGATGGAAGCTTTTGTACGGCGCTTTGGTTTGAACGGGCGGTAAATATCCTCAATTTCCGCAAGCGTTTCTGCCTTTTGAAGAGCGGCAGAAATTTCGTCTGTCATTTTTTCTTGTCCGTCGATGGAGGCAAACACTTCATCTCTGCGCTTGTCCAGGTTTCGAAGGTACTCAAGCCGTTCGGAAAGCTCCCGCAGTATCTGGTCATCAAGCGTTCCGTGCGCTTCCTTGCGGTATCTTGCAATAAAAGGGATTGTGTTACCCTCGTCAATTAATTTAACGGTGTTTTCGACCTGCCAGGTTTGAAGATGAAATTGCGTGGTCAAAGCCTGAATGATGTTCATTTTAGTCTCCTTGAAGAATAAGTTTTTAGTGGTTGAGCTCAGTGCCTTGACTTAAGCTGCCGAATATCCCTGCCGCAGAACTGGAGGGAAACATAGTTTCCGGTAATTCTTGAAGTTATACGCTGGGTATACTTTTGCTCAAGCTCCTCGGGCGTAAGGTTTGTGTTGATGATAACAGGCAGTCCCCGTGAAATTCGGGTATTAATAATATTGTATATAGCCGCAACGGTAAATGTCGTTGAAAACTCCGAGCCTAAATCGTCAAGAATAAGCAGGTCGCAGTCGAGCAGGGCTTGCTCGGCGTTGCCTGTATCTTCGTTGTTGCGTCCGAAGTGTTCCCGCTCCAATTTATTTATTAAATTTTGCGTGGAACCGTAAATAACGCCATAACCTTGGTTGACAACATATCCGGCAATAGCTAAAGAGAGATGCGTTTTACCCAAACCGGTTTTACCGTGCATAAATATGCTGGGCGAAGAGGTATCAAAATCCTCGGCATAATCTTTACAAAAGTCAAAGATTTCTTTCATGCGTTTATTGGGCGAAAGGCCGGTTTCTGCGTCTGTTCCTTTCGGATAATAATCTAATTTAAAACTTTCAAAGGTTGAACTCACAATGGGGGAAAGCTCGCTTAACTCGGCAAAAGCAAGCGAACGTAAAAGCTGAGTGCGGCAGTCGCAGGATTTTCCGTTTGCAAACCCTTCATCTTCGCATTTTTTGCATACATAGTGGATTTCAAGGTAATCCTCCGTATAACCTGCTCTTGCAAGAAGTTTAACACGTTTGGCCTGCGCGGTAAGGTTTTGTACTGCGAGTTTTTCAATATACGCCTTGGCATCGCCGCCCATACCGATTGCTTTCACAACCGCAAGCCCCGTGGCAGACATTTCTTTTTCAATTTCATACAATTCAGGAAGCTTTCTAATCGCCTCGTCATGGCGTTTCTTTTGCTCTGCCAAGGCACGGTCTCTGCGGCGCTCAAGCTCTGCATTTGTGCGGTCATAGGTTTTTTGGCTGTAACTCATTATTTTTTCCTCTTTTCATATACTATATCATCATGTAAAGAGTGCCGTTTGAATTCTTCCAAATCATAGGAGGCTTCGCCGGCTTTTCCGTTTTGTTTCTTTCCCTTTTGCGCTGATCTTGCCTGATTCGAGTTTTCAACATCTTCCGGCGTTTTAATTCCGGCACTGTGCCAGGTTTTCAGCACCTTGTCAATGTAAGGCAAACTTAACCGTTGGCAATGGTTTGCCATCTGTTCATAGGCAAGATAGATCATTTCGGCGTCAAATCCTAATTCGGTTCCCCAGCTTTTTATATAAGGTATTTGTGCAGATGTCGGGCGTGGATTGGTTATGCCTGCCATCGCTGCGAATTGCTTCCAAAGAGTGTTGCTTGTCCGAAGGTTGGTTATTTGCTCGTCCGCTTTTTCAATAGTATCAATTTCTCTTTCTCCCCAGTTTCTGCCGATGCTCGCTATGTAGGAGTATGAAATTTTATCTATTGAGACGACATATTCGATGATCATTAAAATAACTTCAACAGGCAAACCGTATTGGTCATGCATCATAAGCAGTGTGTACTGACCTTCGTAACCGATAGTTCGCCCCAATTTCAGCTGTACTTCATTGAAAAGGAATTTGATTTCTTTGGATTCTTTTGCCCGTGCAACAATTTGCTCGCTGGTGGGTTTTGCGGCAGCTAAAGGCGCAAATTCTTTTTTTGGCGCATCACTCTCAGCTTCGGTATATAATACCTGCTGTGCCGGCGTCGCGGTGGCAGGATGGAAGACGGCAGGGGTTCCCGTATTTTCGCTTTTATGTGAAAGGGGAACGGAACCGTCAAGAAGCAGGATTTCGTTTTCAACCCAATACTGAAGCGCGTCAACCGTATCCGCGGGCTTTTGGCCGATTGCGGCGGAAAGCTCGTCAATGCTGACTTCTTCCGCAGCATGCCGAAGCAGCCAAAGCAATGCTTTCAATTGCGTTGCGCCCGCCATGCGTATATGTTTATCCACAATTTGAGCGGGTATGGGGAAAGCGGCGCCCCATGCGGACGGGTTTACCTTGTAACTCATTTAGTCACTTCCTAATATTGAAATACCGATACCTATTATACACATTGAAAGCAAAAAAGGGAACAGATTATCATCTAAAATTATTATGCCGGCAGGCTTTTGTAACCGTGGTGAAATGAACCCCTGCATATAGTGTATAGGGAGACAGATAGCCACAATTATTATACTAATCCCACTTTAAAACATAGATAAAAATTTGGCACACAAACCCATTTGTCAAAGGTTTTTGCTTGATTCCATAGAGATTTTATAATCGGGATTAGTATAAAACAACAAAATTCGTATCAAAAAGACGGGGAAACAATTGAAAACGGTATTCAAAATCGCTAACGCCAAGAAATGAAACGCGCGGATAGGTTGAGAGGAAGGAAAAAAAGATAAAGAAAGTTAAAAAAAGA
>CAZVJW010000015.1:0-77450 GCA_964627535.1 uncultured Eubacteriales bacterium | reverse complement strand
TGCGCCGTACTGCGTTGTCCTCCTTGCCTTGCGACAGCAAAGCATCGTCGTCCGCTTTGTGCAGCACAAAAAATCATCGCAAATCTAACAACGCTTTTCATCGCCGCTTAGTATAACATATTTTCACCCTTCGCGGGTATAAAAAAAGCCTGCCGGATTCATTGAATCCGGCAGGCCGATACTAATTACTCACAAAAACCTAACTAAAAATTCCGCAAAAAACCGCATAAATTAAAGATATTGCTTGATTTTTAGAGGTTTTTTATCGTGAATTAGTATGAAACATCATTCGTGAATTAATACGGGTGAGTTTGGTCAATGGTATATTGGAACAGGCCGGCCTGCTTCAGCAACCCGCTGTCGGTGGTGTCGACATTGCCGTCGCCGTTTACATCAAGGGCGAAGGTTTGCAAGCTGTCCAGTTCAAGCATATGCGCGGCTGCAAGGGCAGCAAGGCTGGCATCGCTGCCGCCGGCAAAACCGTCGCCGTCACCGTCGCCGAAAATAACCAGATAATAGGTGTCAACCACTACGCCGTTAAACACAACATCAACCTTTGTGCCTGTGCCGTAACCGTAAGGGGTGGGGGTATATACAAGCGAGCCGTAAGGCGTGGTTAAATAGCTGCTGAGGTTCGTCGTTCCTTCCGGTACGCCGTAAACTAATTTCTTCTGGATGTTTACCGTGGCCGTCGAACCGGATGCCGCGACCACCTTCGGGCCGTTTACAGTTACCGTACAGGTTGCCGTTTTTCCGCCGTCGTCTGTATAGCAGGTGATGATTGCTGTTCCGGTGTGAACCGGCGTGACGGCTCCTGAGGAATTAACCGTCGCGACATCCGTATTGCCGGAGCGCCAGGTAACGGTTTTAATGTTTGCGGTCGTATAGCCGGCAAACGCGGGGGTAAGCGAAGCGGTTAAAGTCTGTGCCGAATCCCCTAAGAAGAAAGTCAGCGAGGATTTATCAAGGCTTACACCGTTTACCTGAACGTTGGCAAAGGCAACCGTGACCCTGTCCGAATAAACATGGCCGAAAATGTCCGTTGCCGTTACGGTGATAATCGACGTGCACGCGCTGTTTGCCGAAGGGGTGCATTTTCCTGTCTGGTCAACCGTCACCGAGGAAGCGCTCGAGCTCCAAACAACGCTTAGATATTCCGCGTTTGCCGGGGCAATCGTTACGCCAAGCTGAACACTCTGGGAGTTGTAGGTCTGATAGACTTGAACGATACGCGAAATGTAATCGGCAGCGGCCGAACCGGAATAGGTAATAACAATCGATTCGATGTTATGGTGAACAACAAGGCCGTTTTGAGCCGTTGTGAGAGCGGCAGCGGCCTGGTCAACCGTGTTTTGGTCCGAGACAGAACTGGCATACACCGCCCTTGCGTTAACCAGCGCCGCGGTAAGAGCCGCAAAGCTGGCAGCGGTATAGTCATATTGCTTGTAATCAGCCTGCATCACCTGATTGATGATGTTGGCCAGCGCTGTTTTGCTGATCGTAACGTTTACGGTGCAGGAGGCTGAAAGTTCGCCTGCCTGCGTCGAAGCGGTTACGATTGCAACCCCGCCGATACCAATTGTTACAAGCCCTGTTTGATCCACCGCGGCAACAGCGGAATTGCTTGAGGTCCATACGATTGTATTGAAATCCGGTGTCAAGCCGTTTTCGCCGGTCATGACAGCCGTTAATTGAACTGTACCGGAGTTGATAGCGGCATAAAGAACATCGGGCGAAACTGTGATGGACGTCGCTGCAACCTTTACAAAGGCAACAACCGCCGAGGCAGTATAGGTATTGCCGAAGTTGTCGGTTATATGAGCGGTTACGGTTGAGAAGCAAGCCGCATTTGCCGCCGGTTTCGCTATGCCCGCCTGGGTTACCGATACACCGGCGCTGCTGCTTGACCAGGTGATATTGGCGTACATGGCGTTCACCGGGTTGAACAGAACACCCAACGCGACACTTGACGAAGTATAAGCGGAGGCGGAAGGCACATGCACCACAACAAATCCGTTTTGGTCAACACCGTCCACACTGATGGCGGCTGAATTGACATAGACATAGGGCACCAGCGCCGCATAAGCGGCAATCAGGCTGGATGCGGCCGTATCGACTTCGGCCTGGGTGGCAAGGGCATTGTTGTAAACGGTGTTTGAAACATTGTAAACCAGCATCATAGCCGTCCAGCTTTCCGGGGTGCTGTGCGTTTGCTGCAGGGTGCCAAGGGTGCTGATAGCGGCTAAAAGCGCTGTCTTCTCGGCACTGACCGTTATTTCGCAGCTTGCTGTAAAGCCGCCGTCCAGTGTCGTCGCGATAATGGAAACAGTTCCGGAATTATGGTAGGAAACAACACCGCCGGAAGTTACTGTCGCAACAGAAGAATTGCTGCTTGACCAGTTAACCCCCTTAAAGTTCGCCGAGCCGATACCCAGGGTGCCGGCGGGTGTCACCGACGCGGTGAGGGTTGCGGTGCCTCCGTTGACAGCAGTTGCAATGGAAGACGGGGAGACACTGACACCGGTAACGGGATAGTTGGCGAATGTGACATTGATGCTGCCGGTGCGCACATTGTTTTTATAATCGGTGGCGGTTACCGTGATAACAGCCATACAGGCGTTGTTTGCCGTGGGCTTGCATAGGCCGTTTTGGTCCACGGATATAGAGGAGCTGCCGGAAGCCCAGGTGACCGTACCGAGCGTGGTGTCGGCCGGGAACAGGGCATATCCAAGCTGGATGCTCTGGCTTTGATAGGTGCTTGTCAACGGCACATCCTTTGTGACATAGCCGTTTGTTGTGGCACCGTCATAGGTAACCTGAACCGAGTTAATCAGAACATATTCGACAAGCCCGTCGAACGCGGCAAGCAGGCCGGCTTTAGCGGCATCAACATCGGCCTGTTTGGCATATACGACATCTCTTACAGCTTGCGCGTTTGCCAATGCGGCGATAAATACGGCCCAGCTCGCGGGTGTGTACAGTTCCTCGTTCGGATTAAAACTGACGATGGCGTTGATCGCGTTGATTAACGCCACCTTGTTGGCATAAACCGTCACCGGGCAGGTTTTTGAAAAATCGCCGTCATAGGAAGTGGCCGTAATAACACACTGACCAGCGTCCGCATAAGTGACAACTCCGCTTTGACTCACGGACGCAACGGAAGGATCGGTCGAGGTCCAGTAGGTCTTCTTCACTCTTGCGCCGAAGGTGCCGGTTGGGGTAAAGCTGGAGGTGATTGTTACGGGGGCATCACCAACAGTGGCGGTGAGAGATGTTTTATCAATTGATATCCCGGTTACCGGATAATTGGAAAAAGCCACGAAAACCGTATCGGTCATAATGTTTCCGAAATGATCGGTTGCTTTCAGCGTAATAAGAGCGCCGCCGGCTTCCGCTACCGAAGGGCTGCATTTGCCTGTTTGATCAACCGTTATGGAGCTGTCGTTGGATGACCAGACAATGGATGTATACATTGCGTTTGAAGGCGCGAAGCTGTAACTCAACTGCACGCTTTGGTTTTTATATTGTTGCCACAGTTCAACTTTGTACGGAATATGAGTCGGGGCAGGGGTTCCGTTTCGAAGGATTGTAAGATTGGACATGTGAATATACGGCTGCAGAGCTGCAAAGGTGCTGTTCAGCCCGGCGGTAGCGGCATCTATCTGCTGCTGGTTAAAAGTAACACCGTTATATACCTCGACGGCATGAGCGTACGCAGTTGAAAACGCGGTGCTTGTTGTGTACTCATAATCCTGAACATTGACATGCTGCGCGTCGATGTAGGCAATCGCTTCCGCAAGCGCTGTTTTATCTCCGCTGACAACAACATAGCAGGTGCCGTAGACACCGCCGTCGACAGAGGTTACCTTAATAGTTGCCGCGCCGGCGTTCAGGAAGGAAACCTGTCCGCTTTGGGTTACCGGAATAGAATCAGGATTATCACTCGACCAAATAACATTTTGCAATGTCGCGTTAACCGTTGATAACGTGCCAACGCTCTTGACAACATAGGTGATGTTTTGAGGTGTGTTGCCGACACTCGCGTTGATGGTTGCCGGCGTGACATCAACCCTGGTGGCTGAGTTGTTGGCAAAAGCAACGTAAACGCTGTCGGTAACCGTTCTGCCGTAGTAGGTTGTAACCGTGACGGTTATCAGCGCAAAGCATGCGGAATTGGCAGTCGGCCGGCATACACCGTTCTGGTCAACACTGACGGCAGAACTGTTTGAAGTCCAGACAATGCTTTCGTAATAGGAATCGAGCGGGCTGAGCCGCAGGGTGAGGTCTATTGTCTGGTTGGTGTAATTTTGAAGCAGTGTTACATTTTTGGAAACAAAGTCTCCCGCAGCATTGTCGCCGTTCCAAATGGTGACGCTGTTGATATAGATATATAACACAAGGCCGCTGTAAGCAGCGTTCAGCTGCGCGGTTGCGGAATCGATATCCGTCTGAAGGGCATCCGGGTTGTCATAAACCTGCTGCGCCCTTATCATGGCCACATACAACGCATCTCTGGTGACAGGTGTATACCGTTCGAAATTCAGGTTCGCGTTGTTGACCGTATCCAAAGCCGCCTTAAGCAGGGTTTTATTGATAAATACCGTAACCCCGCAGGTTGCCGTAAATCCGCCATCCCTCGTTTTTGCCGAAATTGTGGCGGAACCTGGGCCCACATAGGTGATCAGGCCGGTATCGCTTACGGTTGCAACAGCCGGATTGTCCGAAATCCACTGAACATCGGTGATGTCCGCGCCTATCAGCGGCGTACCGGTAGGGGTAACGGTGGCTGTTAACTGGGTTGTGTTGTGGATAAGCGCGTTGTTTATCGAATTGGTATTAAGGCTTATGCCGGTTGCGAGCACATTGGCAAAGGCCACATGAACACTGTCCGTATATTTATTGCCCAAATAATCCTCGGCCGTGACGGTAATCACCGACCATGTGGCATTGTTTGTATTCGGGTTGCATTTTCCGTTGCCGTCGACATCCATTTTCGAATTGCTTGAGCTCCAGGTGATGGATTTGTAATCGGCATCCGCGGGAGTAATTGTCTGTGAAAACTGCAAAGACTGGTTTGAGTAGATTTGGAAGATCCCTACCTTGTAAGATTTATAGTCGGGCGCGGGAGCGCCGTCATAAGTTATTTCAATTCCACGAAGGGGGCTGTATTGGTTGAGCGCGTTGAAGTTTGCCGCAAGAAAACGCGTCGCGGCATCACACTGCGCCTGGGTTGCGAGTTCAAGCACTTGAATATCAAGCGCTTCCTGCAGCGCTTCGGTGAATGCTGCAAAGTCCTCGGGCGGGAAATTATCCGGGTTAAGATTGGTTCCGGTAACAAGACTGATCATGGCGTTAAGGTCGGTTTTATCAGCCCGGACTTTAACGGTGCAGGCAGCTGTCTTAAACCCGTCAACCGTGGTTGCCGTTATCACTGCGTCACCCGGGTAAACAGCGGTAACTGTTCCGCCGCTGACGGTGGCGATATTTGCGGCCGATGATGTCCAAAAAACATCCTTAATGCTTGCGGCGCCGATGCCGATAAATCCCTTTGGCGTAATGGTTTCTGTGAGTTTGCTTGTGCCGCCTTCGTTAAGGTCGACAGAGGATTTGTCAAGTGTAATTCCGGTCACAGGGTAGTTTGCGAACGAAACAACGCAGGTGGCCACAAAACCGCCATCCTGTGTGGTTGCCGTAATCACCGCATAGCATGCGGAATTTTTTGTGGGGGTGCAGACTCCGTTGGCATCAACAGAAATGTCGCCGGTGCTTGAAGTCCAATAAATTTTTTTATTGGTTGCATCTGCCGGTGTGAAAACCGGATGAAGGGTTGCCGACATACTCTTATAACTGACAGAAGTGGATACGGGAACCGCGACATTCGGCGCTTCCTGAATAGCGATGCCTGTCACGAGTGTACCGACAAAAACCTTATAATAGGTCTTGACCGTTTCGCTTGTTTTAGCAATAACAGTTACGGTGCCTCCTTCAAGCGGCGTCAGAATGCCGTTTTTATTAATTCTGGCGATGCTGTTTTCGGCTGAAGCGGTTGTTGTGGCAAAAAGCTCCGTGGTGCCGTCGTCCGCGAGAATGCCCCAGGTAATTACCGGTATCAAGCGGGACGGGTAAGTTTTTGCAGCCATTTGTGTCATTGCACCGATGAGCGCGACGGCGGGGCCGGTTATTTCAACCTCACAGACAGCGCTTAGGTTTTTGCCGGTTACGGTGACGCCTTTTGAAACCGAAACGCCGTCAAGTACCGCGGTAACGGTGGTTGACCTTGAACCGGAGCCGGAACCGGCGTCACGACCGGTCATTAAGCCGGTGGATGAGCCGATGCCGATATAACCGGAATTGCCGGATTGCCAATTGATGCCCTGTGTTGTGGCGCCTTTCGGAACAAGGGTGGCGGCTGCAAGTTGCTGCGTGGCACCTTCCTGAACGGTTGTTGTGCCGGCAATCGTAAAGCTTGTTACCGGGAGGTTGTCAACCACATGCACAGTAACGGTGTCATTCGTACCGAGTTTAAGGAGATAATTTGCGACAGTCGAAATTGCGCCTTCGGACCATTGGACGACATTATCGGTGCCGACGAGATATAAAAGTCCCCAAAGCACATATTTCATGATATCGGTTGAAATCGGCACACCCAGTTTACTTAATAAACCGGCAACTGTGCTTGCAATTTGTTCCGGATTATCGCCGACGAGATCTGCGTACTTAAGAACATTATCCATAAAACCTTTTACATCGGGGGATACCATTAAAGTTACATCGCCCGGAGCGGTAAAGGTTGCGAGCCCTGTGTCGGAAAGAGTTGCGAATTCTTGGCCCGTCTTTATTGTATAGTTGACACCCATGTGCAGCCGCATCGGAGTGGTAACCGCTTGAAGTTGGAAAGAGTAACCCACTTCAACGGTCGAGGGAACCTGCGCTTTGTTGGTAATAGTTGTGCCGTTCGGGAAGAAATCCGCGGTAATAGCGGTTGATTTTGTAACCAGTACCCTAATCTCGTCGGTAGCGCGCACATTGCCGGCGGCATCGAACAGGGTTACTTTTATGCCGGTGTCCAACTAGTTAAGTTTTGTGCGCAGTTTGTCAATCAAACCCTCCGCCAGGTCACCGGGTAAAACAGCAGCACCGGTTTCGACAACATTCAGAATACCTTCAGCATCCATTGCGTCAACATCCATGCCGTTAAAGAGCGCTTCAATAGCAGTCGCCAACGTGCCGCCGACAATCGGAATCGTGCGGATATCATTATCAATCCAAAGCCTTAAGACAGCTCCCTTTGAACTGTCATGAGCCCTCAGCAGACCGGTTTGGTCAACCGAAGCGAGAACCGGCGTTTCACTCTCCCAATAGAAATAACCCCCCGAGGGCATGCTGCAATCTATAAGTGTAGGCGTAAGCTGCAGCGTATCGCTTTCCATCAGAGAAATCTGCGTAGTTACAGGGGTGCCGTTTGCATAAATATCAACCACATGCGTGATGATATCATCCGCGAAGAAGGATGGCGAAATAACGCCGGCCATTAAAGCGGCGACCATGATAACGCTTAGACATTTTTTGATTTGCTTTTTCATAACAATACCTCACTTTTAATAATGTGGCTATACTGATACAAAATAAATATATCACAAAAAATTAAATTTAAATTATAAATTATAAAAATAGATGTTTTTATTAAAATTTTTTATACAATTTGCCTTAACCGGATTTAATTCAAATATCGGGATAACGGGTTGAAGATGTTTGGCACCTGTCAAATTTTGTTGAAGTATTTACCGTGTTCTGTTATAATTCAGATTGTGAAAGCGGTGAGGCCATATGAACAAAAAATTTCAACGTTTTAGAGCTGATTATCCTGTCTTTTCGTATGACGGGTTTAATGTTGCGGCTGAAGACGGGCAAATTGATATCAGATTCGATTTTTCGATAGACGGCCTTTGCGATTTTCATCCCGAAATTAAAATAAAAACAGATAATTTAAAGCTTATCAATGCTTTTGACAGCCATGAAGCCCGGGCAATTATTTTTGCTTTGGGACTTACGGAAGCAGTCAGCTATTGGAAGTGCGCCTGCCCGCCGAAATTTATGGTCAGATGCGGTGTTTTAAGCGAAGAGGACAAGCGGTGGTGGAAAAAGCTGTGGTTTAACGGGTTGGCAGAGTTGTTTTATATTAACGGAATAGAAACAGATATGGGAACATTTGTTAAAATCGAAAATGATTTTACGCCAACAACCATGCTCAGCGCCGACGCTGAAACGAACAATGAAAGTTTTAATTCGAGCGGCATTAACATTATTCCCGTCGGGGGCGGTAAAGATTCGATTGTTACGCTGGAATTGCTTCGTGAGTTGAGTGAGCAAAACCTTTGCTTCACAGTAAATGACCAGCTTGCGCGAACCGAGTCCGCTTTTATAGCCGGATACAAAGAGAAGAATATAATAAAAACTTTCCGCACAATTGACAATGAATTGCTTCAAAGAAATGCGGAAGGCTTTTTTAATGGGCATACACCATTATCGGCAATTATCGCTTTTTTAAGCTATTATTGCGCCTATATTACCGGTGCGGAGCATGTTGTTCTTTCAAACGAATCAAGCGCGAACGAGGTAAATATTAACGGAACAGAGATTAACCATCAATATTCAAAGAGTTATGAATTTGAAAGCGATTTTAATGAATATATAAACAAGCATTTCGGCGATCATACAAAGTATTTTAGTTTAATGCGGGCGTTTAACGAATTGCAAATTTCTAAACAATTCGCCGCATTTAGAGAATATTTGCCGATTTTTAGAAGCTGCAACGCCGGCAGCAAAAAGAATGTTTGGTGCTGTAAATGCGCAAAGTGCCTTTATGTTTATATCATTATTTCGCCTTTTTTTGAGAGAGACAAAGTGCTTGAAGCTTTTGGCTGTGATATGTTGGCAAAGGAAGAACGCCAAAAAGATTTTGACGGACTTGTCGGCTTTTCAAATGAGAAACCGTTTGAATGCATCGGGACGGTTGAGGAAGTTTGCTGCGCGCTGGAAATGACAGCTAAAAGATATACTGCAAGCGGAATTGAACTGCCGTTTTTGTTAAAAAATTACATGGAAAATCAAAAAAACGATTGCGGCAGAAACAAATCTGAGTTATTAAGTGAATTTAACGAAGAAAATAATATACCCGAGAAATTCAAAAAATATGTCATGGAGATGTATAAATATGTATCAGAAGCTGATTGATTATTATAAAAACCGCAGTGTATTGATTTTAGGTTTTGGACGCGAAGGACGCTCAACCTATGAATTTATAAGAAAGCATTACCCGAAAATGCAGGTAGGTATTGCCGACCAAAGAAGTTTGGAAGTTAAGGATGAATTTGTTGATTTGTTTACAGGGGATAACTATCTCGAATCTTTGATTAAATATGACTTGGTTATGCAAAGCCCGGGAATATCCATGCGCTCAATAAATGTTCCTGAATTGGTTGAAATTACAGGGCAAATGGATTTATTTTTGCGCTTTGCACCGTGTGAAAAAGTAGGAATTACGGGAACAAAGGGAAAAACCACGACTTCAACACTGGTTTTTGATATACTGCGGGCAGCAGGCAAATCAACTTGTCTAATCGGGAATATTGGCGTGCCCGTTTTTGACAGTCTTGAGGATATTGAGGGTAAAACAGCGGTAATTGAAATGTCTTCTCATCAGTTAGAATTTGTTAAGGCATCACCCCATATCGCAGTGCTGACAAATATATATGAGGAACATCTTGACCATTATAATGGTATGATGGGATATGTGAACGCAAAACTGAATATTTATCGTTTTCAAAATGAAAACGACTTTTTTGTATATAACCCGGATCAGGATTTAAGTGAGTTTTTTGACCTGAGCGATGTGAAGGCTCGAACAATACCGGTGAGTTCAAAGGATGGGGAAAAATCTGAGTTTCTCAAAATGCTAACCGGTCTTAATGATAGACTGAAGGGGAAACATAACCAACAGGATATACTTTTTGCCGCGGCGGCTGCGCGATGCTTGGGGATAGATGATGAATCGATAAAAAAAGGGATAGAGAAATTCGAGGGTATTTCCCATCGTATGGAACCGGTCGGCGTTTTTAAAGGAATTATGTTTTATAACGACAGCATTGCTACAATACCGGCATCGGTAATGCTGAATGTTGAAGCGCTTGAGAATGTG
Source organism: uncultured Eubacteriales bacterium (assembly GCA_964627535.1). Lineage (GTDB taxonomy): Bacteria > Bacillota > Clostridia > Oscillospirales > Acutalibacteraceae > UBA1447. The sequence goes on along the minus strand of CAZVJW010000015.1, from coordinate 67,252 downwards.
GACAGTCTGATTATCGGCGGAATGGATAGAGGCATTGATTATTCCTGGTTTTTAGACGAGCTTGAGACAAGCGGAATTCAAAATCTGATTTGCCTGCCGGATACAGGGCATTCCATCGGTAAAATGTTCTTAGATAGACACACGGGAATGAAGATTGTTTTTGCGGATAATATGGAACAAGCTGTTGCGTTTGCCTATGAACTGACGGAAAAAGGAAAAAGCTGCCTTCTTTCGCCTGCCGCATCAAGCTATAATACTTATAAAGACTTTACTGAAAGAGGAGAGCATTTCAAGCGGCTTGTGCGGGAATATAGAGGATAGATGTTATATTTCAGAGGTCAATAATTTTATGTGCACCTGAAATATATGCTTAATTGAATGGAATATAACATGAATATGAACGATAACATTATATTGTACGAACGGGAAACAGCTGCCGGTATTGATGCTTTGACAGCAGATAATCCTGATGAGGCCGAAAAATTCTGCACGAATTTATTGGCCGAAAATGAAGACAAGCTAAGCATAAACAAAGCAGTTTCGGCTGCCTATGCCCGCTGCATCTGCCGTTTTCTTTTACACAAGAAAAACAAAAGCCGGCTTCTCGAAATAATCGAAAAGAACGGCACTGTCAGAAGGGCAGTATTCGGCAGCTTGAATACATACAAATACAGCTTAATTTTTATGATGAAGAGAATATTCCGGCAAAATAAAACGGAACTTACAAAAGAGATTTTAGAGCTTCTGGCGGCGAACCCTTTTCGAGACGAACAGGCAAAGCCGTATTCCGACAGATGGTCGCTTGAATTTCTCTTGCGGGAGACAATGAAAGCACCGGAGGATTATTTGAATTTAAGCGATGAAAGCTTAAAGATAATCAATTATTATTTAAAGGAAGGTGAGTAAAAATGAAAAAAAAGATTCTAAAATCAACCGCTCTTGCCCTTGTCTTTGCCATCGTGTTGTCATTTGCCGCTTTCGCGGCAGCCGCACCGGCGGAAAAACCATTTGAGAACAGCCAATTTTATACCAGCGGGGACTACAAAATCCACTACCGTGTTTTTGAGGCGCAAGGGCAGCAAAAAGGCAGGATACTGTTTTTGCACGGGTTTCTTGTCTCAACCTATTCATGGGAGAACATGACGGCCGAAATGATAAAGGCCGGATATACCTGCGTGCTGGCCGACCTTCCGAATTTCGGCTACAGCAGCAGAGAAAACGCTGATACCACTGTTATCCCAAGGGAGGAGTTGATCGTAAGCTTAATGGAAAGCATAGCGCCGCTGAACACATGGAACATTGCGGGGCACTCCATGGGCGGGGGTGTGGCGATGAACATCGCGGTAAAACATCCGGAAATCGCAGGGCTGCTGCTCTACTGCCCGGCACCGAACACCTCGTTCCCTGCTTATCTGAAACCGGTTGTCACTTCAAAGCTGATGGGTTCGATATATACCGCTTTTTTCAAATTCGCCGCTTCTGCCCCCAAATTGATTGCGGGGCTGGCTGTCGGGTACATTGCCGTTGATATGCCGTTTGGGCTGAAATATGATGTGGAAAAGGTAACCGCTCCGCTTCAAATTGAGGGTACCGGAGCGGGCATGACCTTTATGACCGCGAATACAGCACCTACGGATATGACAGCACTGCCGAAGCTTAAAATGCCGATTCTTTTGATTGAAGGCGAAAAAGACAACACCCTGCCCAAGAGTATGATTGACGAAACAATTGCCGCGCTGCCGCAGGCAACCCTTTACATGGTGAAGGGCGGCGGCCATATGAGCAATGAAAATAAGGCGGCAGAGCTTGGAGCGGTTACGGTTGACTTTTTAAACAGCATTGCCTGACTGCGGAGCAGAACACAAAAAAAACAAGCCCTCCGAAACATGGTCCCGGAGGGCTTGAAACAAGATGATTCAATAATACCGCAGCACTGCAACGACTTTACCCATAATAATGACCTCGTTGCAGATTATTGGTTCAAAATCATCATTTTCCGGCTGGAGCCGTATATGCCCCTTTTCTTTGTAGAAGCGTTTGACTGTAGCCTCATTTTCCAAAAGAGCAACAACTATTTCGCCGTTTGAAGCGACAGGTGTCTTTTCAACATAAACAATGTCCCCGTCTAAAATGCCCGCATCAAGCATGCTGTCGCCCTTGACATGCAAGGCAAAAAGAGGTTTGTCGCGGGAAATATAACCGGGATTAAGGTATGGATACGGCAGATAGCTTTCAATATTTTCTTCTGCAAGAATCGGGATTCCGGCAGCTACGGTGCCAACCAAAGGAACCTGACCGATTTTTTCAAAAGGGTTTTCCGGTTTCACCTTGATGCGGATGGAACGCTTATGCATAGGATCCCTTGAGATTAAACCCGCTGTTTCAAGAGAGGCAAGATTAGCCTGCACCGAGGAGGTGGAGCTTAAGTTAACGGCGGAGCAAATTTCCCTTACCGAAGGCGGCACCCCGTCTTGCGTTCTTTCAAGAAGATAGTCGTAGATCTCGCGCTGTTTTTCGGTAATAATTTTCATAAACAACCTCCTTTTATGGATTTATTTTGGCAACCTAAAGGAAGTATAGCACAAATGTTTGGGAAAAGCAAACATTTGTTTGCTGAGGCCGAAAAATATTTATTCAAAGTTTTAAAATTTTTAAAATGCAATTATTATTTCTAATGTTTTATGTTATAATATTATATTATAGCTTTGTGCCTATAGAAAGGAATGGTGCATCAGTATGGCAGACGGTAAAAGAGTGTCCGTCAAACGGGCAAAGTTTCCGGAGGAGGTCGGAGTATCCTCAAAGGCTATTGCTGACTTTATCGATGATTTAAATGAAAACAGCATTGAAACGCACAGCTTAATGATTATCCGCCATGGCAAGGTTGCCTTTGAATCCTGGGCAGAGCCGTTCGGCCCCGATATTCCGCATGTCATGTTTTCGGTAAGCAAAAGTTTTACATCAACCGCAATCGGTTTTGCTGTTGAAGAAGGGCTGCTGACACTCGAAACGCGGCTGATTGATATTTTCCCTGAATACAAACCGGCAAAAAGAGATGAAAATCTTGAGAAACTGAATGTGTATCATTTACTTTCCATGACGGCAGGCAAGGATGTTCCCACACTGTCGGATAAAACAAAAAATCAATGGATAAAAGACTTTTTTGATGCAAAATGGGCTTTTGCGCCGGGAGATTTTTGGCGGTATATCAGTGAAAACACGTATATGCTCTGCGCAATGCTTGTACGCATAACAGGTATATCTGTGTCAGAATATCTTGCGCCGCGCCTTTTTGAGCCATTAGGTTATGCAAGGATGCCATTCTGGGAAAAGGACGGATATGGCATTGAAGCCGGGGGCTGGGGGTTGTATTTGACGACGGAGGAACTTGCAAAATTTACTTTGTGTTATCAGCAGGGCGGCGTTTTCAACGGAAAACAGGTTATTCCGGTAAATTGGGTAAAGGAATCCGTAAAAAAGCAGGTTGAAAATCTTCAGTATTCGGAACTTGCTTCGACATCGGGTTACGGTTACGGTTTTTGGCGAAATCCGGTGCCGGATTCATACCGGGCAGACGGTTTATTTTCGCAGTTTGGAATGGTATTTGAAAAATATGATGCCTGTTTTGTCATGACCGCGAGTGAAATCTTTGAGGAAAAAGCGAGGGACTGCGTTTGGAGGCATTTCCCCGGAATTTTCTGTGAAGAGAAGGCAAAGCCCGTCGATGATGACACGCTGAAAGACAAACTTGCACTTAAAGCTATGTCAAACTTGCCGGCGCTGCCGCACAGCAGGTTAGAGAAAAAAATCGAAGGAAAAGTTCTAAAGATAAACAAGAATTTACTTTTAAAGAAAATCGGGCTGCCGGTCAGCATGCTGACATCAGCTGTATTTCAATTGAATTTCGAAAAGTTGGGAAGCATTGAAGAGGTAAGGTTTAAGTTTAACGGGAATGTGTGTGAAATGACATGGAGAGAGGAACTCTTTAAGAATACCATATCATGCGGAATGGACGGTAAGCCAAGAAAAAGCAAAATCAGAATGTCTCAATTCAATTTTACCGCAAGCAGCACCGCGTCTTGGGAAAACGAGAATACTCTTTGCGTGTGTATGCGCCCGCTGGAGTCGGTTGGGGAAAGACAGCTGAAATTTGTTTTCAGCGGCGATAAAGTCACGGTAATTCCGCTCAGCTTGCCGGATGCGAAAAGCACGATGGATTACCTTTCCGGATTTGTCGGTTTTTTTGTAAAACCGGAGCCTGTTGTAAAAGCCGCCCGGTTCATCTTGTCAAAGGCTGATCATATTATCGAACCCAAGCACAGGGGAAAAATTGATAAATAGCGCAAACCGGGGACTGAAATAAAATTAACTTAATCGAGGTTTTATTATGGCGATTAACGAAAAATATTCGCTTGAAAGGGCTAATTGCCCGGAGGATGCCGGTGTTTCGTCCAAAGCCATTGCCGAACTTATTGAAGATTTTCAAAACAGCGGCATTGAAACGCACAGCATTATGATTTTACGCCACGGTAAAGTTGCTTTCGAAAGCTGGGCTGCGCCTTACGATGCGGATATTCCGCATAATATGTATTCGGGCAGTAAAAGCGTTACATCAGCCGCTGTGGGTTTTGCTGTCGAGGAAGGATTGATTTCGCTTAACACAAAAGTTTTGGAAATCTTCCCTGATTTTAAACCGAAAAAAAGAGATGAAAATCTTGAAAAGCTGACGGTTTTTCATCTGATTACAATGACTGCCGGCAAGGATGTAAGCCTTTTGGCCGACAAATCAAAAAACCGTTGGATTAAGGACTTCTTTAAGGCGAAATGGGCATTTTCTCCCGGCGAATCCTGGAGATATATCAGCGAAAATACATACATGCTTTCTGCAATAATAGCGAGAGTAACCGGTATGTCAATGACAGAATACTTAACACCGCGGCTATATGAGCCTCTCGGGTTCGGAAGGATTCCGTTTTGGGAAAAAGACGGTAACGGAATTGAGGCAGGCGGGTGGGGACTTTATTTAACCACCGAGGAGCTTGCCAAATTCACACTGTGTTTTCAGCAGGGCGGCATTTTTAACGGGAACCGGGTTGTGCCTGAAAACTGGGCGAGGGAAGCTGTAAAAAAACAGGTTGAAAACCCTCAATATGCTGATCTTTCCTCCACATGCGGCTACGGTTACTGTTTTTGGATGAGCCCTTTCCCGAATTCTTACCGCGCAGACGGGATGTTTTCACAGAGCGGCAAGGTGCTTAATGAATATAACGCCTCAATAATTACGACAGCAAGCGAAATTAACGAGGAAAAATCAAGGGAGTGCATTTGGCGGCATCTTTCCGACCTTTTTCTTGATGAAGGCTCCGGGAGTAGCGATGAGAATCGGAGCGGAGGGAAACCTGCGCTGCGGCCGTTGAAAGAGCTTGCCGCTTCAGGCAGGAGCGGACTCGAAGAAAGAATATCAAATAATATTATAACAATAAAAAAGAACCGTCTGCTAAATATAACCGGATATCCGTTGGGAATGCTGACATTTCCGGTTATATATATGTCAATCAAAAAGGGCGGAAATATGAACGGAATCAAGTTTGAATTCGGTAACAATGAGTGCTCGATGAGCTGGTGCGAGGGAAATGAAGAAAATGTAATATTGTGCGGAATGGACGGAACTGCCCGGCGAAGCAAAATTAAATTAGCCGGCTTTGATTTTACCGCAAGCAGTTCGGCCGCGTGGGAGAATGAGAATACTCTGTGCGTTTGGGTGCGCCCGCTTGAGGCGGTTTCACAAAGGCGAATCCGTTTTGTTTTTTTGGGGAATGATGTGAAAATTATTTCAAGCAGCAGTCCGAGCATAAAAGATATGACAGACTATCTTTCAACGGGTGTTAGTTTTTTTATTAAAAATCCTATAATAATTAAAGCCGCGCAATATATTCTTTCAAAGGGTGAGCGTATCCTTGAGCCCGGGCAAAAAGGTTTGATTGAAAATTGAAATTTTTCTGCTTATTACAATACCGGCGGGAGTTGTTTTTTTGAGAATTTATGAAATTCTTTTATCTTTGGCGGTTATTCTTGAATTTGTTTTTGTGCCATTGTTTCTTAAAGCATCCTGGCCGAAAAAAACAAAAAAATCGCTGATGTTTAAAATGATTTGCGCTACTCTCTTTTTATGTGCGGGTTTTTTATCGGCAATTATATCGGGTAATACCACCGAGTTTGCGAAACTGGTCATCACAGGATTGATTTTTGGTTGGCTCGGCGACTTTTTCCTGCATGTCAGCGATAAACCCATTTGTTTTCTGATAGGACTGCTCAGCTTTTTGGGCGGGCATATTTTTTATATCTGTGCTTACTCACGGGCTATCGAACAATATTTCAACGGAACAGGCTTTTTCAATCCTGTTGAAATATGTGCGTTTATGTTGGTCTTCGGAGCGGCTGTTATATATGCCGTTATCCGGAAAATGCGGCTCGGAGCGGCCTTGATTCCTGTATCCGTTTACACGGCGACACTTGTGATAATGCTTATAAAAGCGAGTTCACTGGGGTTGCGAATTCTGTTTTCCCAGGGACAGATAATGTATCCGGTTTTAGTTTGCGTGATGCTAATATTGGGGGCGTTGCAATTCGTAATTTCCGACGCACTGCTGGCTATTATGCAGTTTAGCGGCCGCAAAAAAAACCGTCCGATGAAAATTATCAATATTGTCACATATTTTGCGGCTCAAATATTATTGGCATGCACGCTTTTATTTATTAAATAAACCGAAAGAACATACTCTGAAAAAGGGGGGATCATTATGGCCATCACACGAAAGACCTCAATCGAAAGGGCGAATTTCCCGGAGGAAGCCGGGGTTTCCTCCGCGGGGATTGCCGGGTTTATTGAGGATTTATACCATAATGATATAGAAACACACAGCTTAATGATTGTGCGCCACAGCAAAGTTGCATTTGAAAGCTGGGCAGTGCCTTACGGACCTGAAATCCCGCACGCCGTTTATTCGGTAAGCAAGAGTTATACCTCAACAGCTGTGGGTTTTGCTGTCGAGGAAGGGCTGCTGAAACTTGAAACGCGGGTTCTGGATATTTTTCCGGAATTCAAAACCGAAAAGCCGGATGAAAACCTTGAAAGACTGACAGTATTTCATCTATTAACGATGACGTCCGGAAAAGATGTCAGTGTATTGGAGGATAAAACGAAAAACCAATGGATTAAAGACTATTTTAATGCAAAATGGAAGTATTCACCGGGAGAGTCGTGGAGTTATGTTAACGAAAATGTTTTTATGCTCTGTGCAATACTGACGAGAGTCACGGGGATGTCTGTCACCGAATACTTGACTCCGCGGCTGTTTGACCCGCTGGGATACGGAAGAATTCCGTTTTGGGAAACCGATCTGAACGGAATCGAAGCGGGAGGATGGGGGCTTTACATAACTACCGAGGAACTTGCAAAATTTTCACTTTGTTATTTAAACGGCGGGATGTTTAACGGTAAACAGGTTATTCCCGAAAACTGGGCGCGTGAAGCGGTAAAAAAACAGGTGGATAACACCCGAAATTCAACCGACGGTTCATCCGGTTACGGCTTTTGTTTTTGGCGCAACAGTTGCCAGGACACCTACCGTTCGGACGGTATGTTTTCCCAATTTGGGATAGTGTTCGAAAGATATGACGCGGTGTTTGTTATAACGGCAAGCGAAATTGAGGAACAAAAAGTCAGAGACTGTATATGGAGACACTTTCCTTCTATGTTTTTAGAGGAAGACACCGTTCTTTCAAAAAAAGATACGCTCACAATAAAACCTAATCTTGCCGCTTTACAGGAGCTGAAAGCTTCGCCGCGAAGCCCGTACGAAAAAATAATTGCAGGAAGAACAATGGTAATAAAACCGCAAATACTTCTTAATGCTGCGAATTTTCCGCTTAGTATGCTTCCGGTAACAATAGTATATATGTCCGCGGATAAAGCCGGCAATATTGATAATATCAGATTCGAGTTCGGGGAGAATGAGTGCACCATGAGCTGGAGTGAGGGCATGGAGAAGAACATCATTGCTTGCGGGATGGACGGCATACCGCGCAACAGTGCCATTCGCTTGGCGGGAATTAATTTTTCCGCGTCAAGCACAGCCGAGTGGAAAACCGAAAAAACTTTGTCGGTTTGGATGAGACCGCTTGAGTCTGTCTGCCAGCGTCGGGTGGATTTCGCCTTTAACGGGCTCAAGGCCGATTTGTTTTTCAGCAGTTGCCCGGAAACAAAAAGTATGTTGAACTCTCTTTCGGAAAGTGTTGACGAATATGTTAAAAATCCGGTTGCTGTAAAGGCTGCCCAAAAAGTTATGCGAAAGGCGCATAAAATTGTTGAGCCGACACTTAAAGGGAAATTTATGTATTGACCAAGTAGGACCGATCAATGCGGTAAAAAATGAGTGGTTGGCATCAATAAAATTTTGAAGCGGAGTGTGTGTGAATGAAAGCTGAAAAAATATCAATTAAAAGAGCGGCTTTCCCCGAGGAGGTTGGCGTATCATCGCAGGCAGTGGCGGAATTTATTAAAGACCTGCACGAAAACAACATTGAAATGCACAGCATCATGATTATACGTCACGGAAAAGTTGCCTTTGAGTGCTGGCGGGAGCCTTACGGACCGGATATTCCGCATACTATGTATTCTGTAAGTAAAAGTGTTACATCCGCCGCTGTAGGGTTTGCGGTTGAGGAAGGGCTGTTGTCACTCGACACAAAGATCATAGACATATTTCCGGAATTTAAGCCGGAAAAAAGAGATGAGTTTCTTGAGAAATTGACGGTTTTTCACTTGCTTACCATGACGGCGGGTAAGGACATCGGGTTTACGTCCGACAAGGCAAGAAAAAAATGGATAGAGGAGTTCTTTGATGCAAAGTGGGTGTTTTCTCCGGGGGAATCCTGGCGTTATATAAGCGAAAACACATATATGCTGGCGGCGATTGTTAACAGAGTTACGGGTATGAAGATGGTTGATTACCTAATGCCGCGCCTTTTTGAACCACTTGGATTTGACAGAAAACCCTTTTGGGAAAAAAGTACCGAAGACATAGAAGCGGGAGGCTGGGGACTTTTTTTAACAACCGAGGAGTGTGCAAAATTTATTCTTTGTTACAGTCATAGCGGTGTATTTGAGGGCAGGCAGGTCATTCCCTCAAAATGGGCACAGGATTCCGTAAAAAAACTTGTCGGGAATTGCAGAGAACGGGATGATGAGCCGGATACGGGTGCGGGTTACGGCTATTGTTTCTGGCGCAATGCCTGCCCTGATTCTTATAGAGCGGACGGTATGTTTTCTCAATTCGGTATTGTGTTTGAGAAACTTGATGCCGTTATGGTTGTCACATCCTGTGAGATGAACGAACGAAGAACCAGAGAATGCATATTCAGACATTTTCCGGAAGGCTTTACCGGGGAAAACAGCGACTCTTCAAAATATAAGAGTTTAAAGGACGAACTTGTGCTGGAGCCGCTTCCGGAACTTCCCAAATTACCCCACAGCGGGTTTGAAAAAGCACTAGCGGGTAAAACAATAACAATAAGCCCCCCGAAACTGATAAACGCAGCGGGTTATCCTGTCAGTATGATACCTCTCCCTGTGCTTTATATGGGGAAGGATAAAGCCGGAAATATAGACAAGGTGAGTTTTAAGTTCAGCGCTGATGAATGCGAGATGAGCTGGAGTGAGGGAAAAGTCAGAAATACGATTATTTGCGGTATGGATGGCAACGCACGAAAAAGTACAATTAAGCTTGCGGGATTTGAACTGACGGCAAACAGCTCAGCATCATGGGAAAACGAAAACACGCTATGTGTATGGATGAGACCTTTGGAAGCAATATGCCAGCGCAGACTGAAATTTGTTTTCAACGGCAATAACGTGAAAGTTCTGCCAAGCACAGTACCGGATTCAAAATGCATGCTGAATTATGTATCCGAAAGAATAAAAATCTATGTTAAAAATCCTGTTGTTTCAAAAATAGGGGAGACTGTAGTGAATAAAAGTATTAAAATTGTTGAGCCGGTACACAAGGGAAAAGTGGAAGGCTAACGGTCAGCGGTAAACTGGTGGTAAATATACTTATTATTAAAATAAATTTTGGAGTTGTTAATTTGTTGTTTTTGAAAATTCTTTTGATCTTGGCGATTGCTCTTGAGTTTGTGTTTGTACCGTTATTTTTAAAGGCAATGTGGCCAAAAAAGACCAGAAAGTCTCTTGCGCTAAAAATGGTTTGCACTTTCCTTTTTATATCTACAGGGGTTTTGGCGGTTGCAATTTCAGGAAACACCACAACCTTTGCTTACCTTATGCTCTTTGGGCTTGTTCTTGGCGGGGTTGGCGACTTTTTTCTGCACGCAAGCAGCAAACCCGCCTTTTTCATTATAGGATTAATGAGTTTCTTGTGCGGACACATTTGCTATATCAGTGCATTTTGGTGGGTGACAAGGCAATATTTCCCGGGAGTCACATTTATAAACCCGGCTGAAATGGGCGCAATTGTATTGATTTACGCTTCATTTGTCACGTATTCTTTCTATAAAAAAATTGATTTCGGTCCAGCGCTCATACCGGTAATACTCTATGCATCGGTGCTGATAACAATGTTCGTAAAGGCAAGCTCGCTTGGAATAAGAATGGCATCTGTTTCCAAACCGAATGCAGCGTTGATTTGTATTATTTTAATCGGAGGAGCGCTGCAATTCTTTATGTCGGACTCTTTGTGGGCAAACATTAATTTTAACGGACATAAGAAAAACCGGCCAATGAAGGATGCCAACATTATTACTTATTTCGGGGCGCAGGTGCTTTTAGCCTGCACAATCCTGGTAATATCATAATATCTGCCGGTTAATACTAATTCACGATTGAAAAACCTCTAAAAAATTAAGCGAAAGCTTTGATTCATACTATTCTCCATTTTAATGCAGAGTAGTATTATGGGGTTTTGTGCGGATTTTTAGTTAGGTTTTTATGAGTAATTAGTATAAACGCGAAGCGGGTATATTCGGCACGGGTATTCAGTTGGGACAGAGTTAAACGGCAGGGGCGGAAATTTCCGCCCCTGCCGAGATGTTAAGTATATATTTACAGAACGACAAAAAAACTATTCGGCAACAATGTCTTTTTCTCCGTTTTCAAGTTCGATGCCGCGGTTATACATTCCGACAAGGATTGTGTCGCTTAAAAAGCGAAAATCATGAAAAACAAGTTCATCGATAACAAACATGTCACCTGCTTTAATACTGTAGTTTTCTTCAGCACCATCTTTTCGAAGGGTTAACTCAATATTTCCCTCAATGATATAAAATGCTTCCCTGTTAAACCTGTGGCAATGACCTCCACGGACAGCTCCGGCTTTTGAGCGGACTATATTAATTTGATTGTACCCTTCATGTACCAGTTGCTTGAGCTCTCCGCGGTCATCAGAAAACTCGAAATCCGGTTTCAGGAATTTTATCATTAAATCAGCTCCGTCTCATCGAACTAAATGTTCGAATAAGCTTTATTCCTTAATATGGTAAAAACTTTTTTCAATTCATCAATACCGTCATCCAGAGAGTACTTCGGGCTCCAGCCTGTTGCCTCGAGTCTTGCGTTGGAAACGATGTAATCCCTTTTGTCCGGGTCGGTTCCTATAGGAGCTTCCATGTAAACAAAAGAGGGGATATGTTCTTTGATTTTTTCACAAAGCTCAAGCTTGGAAATGTTCGCTGAAGATAAGCCGCAATTGTAGGGTAACCCTTTCATTTCTTCAAAATGATCAGCAGCGAAAATAAAAGCTCCGGCAACATCGCGGATATGGATGAAGTTCCTTTTAAAATTACCTTCGAATATGACCGCCGTCCTGTCATAAACCGCGCGGTAAACAAAATCGTTAAGCAGAAGGTCAATCCGCATGCGGGGAGAAGCACCGAAAAGGGTCGCAAAACGGAATGTTAAAGAATTACCCGCTTCAAGTACGGCCTTCTCGGCAAGTACCTTCGTTGTGCCGTAAAGCGAAATCGGATTCAGCGGAGTGTCCTCGGTGCAGAAGTTATCGCCTTTGCCCAAGCCATAACCGCTGTTTGTGCAGGGATAAATGATCCTTTGCTCTTTTACCCTTATTTTTAGAAGCAGCTCAACCGCTTCAAGGTTGGTTGTCCTCGCGGCTGTTTTGTCGGCGTCGCAAAGCGGAAATCCGACAAGTGCCGCCAACGGAAAAATATAGTCCATTCCATCTATGGCTGCCTTTAAGGTTTCCGCTTCTCTTGCATCTCCTCGAATAATATTAAAATTAGGGTTTGGGCAGCAATCCATCAGTGTCAGCTGGTTAAAATAGAAATTATCCAGCACAGTAACTTTATGGCCTGCTGCAAGCAGAGCAGGAACCAAAACCGAACCTATGTAACCCGCACCGCCCGTAATTAAAATATTACTCATTCTCAGGCTCCTCCGTGTAAAATATTTTTGCACCGGCGTTTTCAAACTTAAAAGGTACATATAGAAGGTCGGACAGTGCTTTTTTTACGCTTTCTCTTTTTTCTTCGTCAACAAAGAACAGCATAAATCCACCGCCTCCGGCCCCGAGAAGTTTTCCGCCCAGAGCCCCGGCCTTTATTGCCTTTTCATAGGCGCTGTCAACAAAACCGGTGGCGATTTTTTCGGAAAGGGTGCGCTTGAGCAGCCAGGTTGTGTTGAGCAAAAAGCCGAATTCGCGGATATCTCCGCTGCCTGTCAGAATTTTTTCACCTTCATCCACCAAAGCCTTCATTTCGTGGAGCTGTGCCAGACGGGAGGGAATGTTTTTTGTTTGATTCCGTGCAATTTCACTTGACAAATGGGTGAACCCTGTAAAAAAAAGCATCAGGTTCTTCTTGAATTCTTCCTTGCGTGTTACTGAAATATCTATCGGGCGCACCTCATAACCTTCTTCGCTGAAGTTAATGCGATTGAGTCCTCCGAAAGCAGCGGCAAGCTGGTCCTGCATACCCCCCGCTTCATGGCAAAGGTTATGTTCCAAATAAATTGATTCTTTGGCAAGTGTCATTTTATCCGGATGCTCATTTTTAAAATGATGAAGAGCATTAAGCAAGCCGACGGAAAATGACGAACTTGCACCTAATCCCGAACGCGCTGGCAAATCGGCGTCGTAAGCTATTTGAAGATGATCGGTTTTTAAAAGTTTCAAGGCTTCGCGAACCACAGGGTGTTCCACTTCGTCTGGTTCGTTGAAACGCTCAATTTTTGAATAAGTCAGTTGGTTTTTGTAATCAAATATCGGAGGCAATTTCCTTATAGTAATATAGCAGTATTTATCTATGGTGGTAGATATTACACTGCCCCCGTATTCTTTAAAATATGATTCGAAATCCGTGCCGCCACCCAAAAATGAAATGCGGAAAGGTGTTCTGGAAATCAGCATGTTTTTGCCTTCCTCCGGGCTTAAATATTTTTATTTGCAAATTCAAGCAAATCATGATAAACGGGGGTATCTGAAGGTTCCGCGTCCCGTTTTCCGCTGCGCAGATAAACCGCCGAGCATCCGGCTGCTTTGCCGGCGAGAACATCCTTGATATCGTCGCCGACCATGAATGATTGACTAAGGTCGATATTATAATCCTTTGCGGCTTGCAGAATAAGCCCGGGTTTCGGCTTTCTGCAGTCGCATTCAGTTTTATAAAAGGTATTTTCACCCTCAAAGCCTATATCGGGATGGTGCGGACAATAATAAATAGCGTCCAAATACGCTCCCTGATCACCTAAAAGAGCCTCAAGCCGGGTGTGGATTCCGTCGAGTTCTTCCGGGGTGCAGTCACCACGGGCTATGACGGGCTGATTTGTTATCACAATGGCGAGATAACTGCTTTTGTTTATTTTAGCAACGGCTTCGGCACTGCCTTTAATGAGTTGAATACTATCCGGATTTGTAACCAAACCCTCATATTTGTTGATTGTGCCGTCTCTGTCAAGAAAAACAGCCTTCTGTTTGTTCTGAAGATTCTTTGCACTGACTTTTCCGGTTAAACAGTCATTTTCAACCTCTTTATATCTTTTTGGAGTGCCCATGTCTTTAACATATTCAGGGGAAATGTATGCGAAAACCAGCCCCGTATCAATAACGGGGATTAATATATCTCTGTCCAAATCAAGGCATACATTTTCAGATAGTCCGGAAAGCAGATCCGGTGAAAGAATATGAATCCCCGCGTTTACAAGATTTCTGAATGAAAGCTTTTTTTCTCCGCGGCCGAGCCAGCCGATAATATGTGAATCCTTTCCCGCAACGACTATTTCGCTGTCAAACGGGTGATCGTTCGGATGGATAAAAAGCGTCGCGAGGGCCTTTCTGCTAAGATGAAATTTTTCAAAACGTTTAAGGTCAATGTCAAAAATAAGGTCACCGTTAATTAAAAAAAATTCTTCTGAAAGTCTGTTTTTCAGGGCAATCAGAGCGCCCGCAGTGCCGAGAGGTTCGGATTCGTTATAATAATCAATAATAACGCCAAAGCCTTTGCCATCGCCGAAATAAGAACGAATCTCACCGCCGAGGTGACCGGTCACGATTATTATTTCACGATAACCCTGGCTTCGCAGACATTCGATTTGGTGTTCCAAAACCGGTTTGCCGGCAACCTTCATCATCGATTTCGGGATTTCTCCGGATACGGATGAAATACGCGTACCTTTACCGCCGGCCATTATTACTGCCTTCAAAATCGCATCTCCCCGATGAATTTTTATTATAATGCTACTTTAATTTCAGATAAACCAAGTGTGTTTTTCAGAAGAGTATTATCCATCAATCCTGCAAACGCACGTTTTGCGAGGGGAACACAGCTGAAATTTTCTGATGAAACCGGCATGACCAATTCTTTCTGGAAACCCATTTTGCCGGCCAGCATAAGCCCAAGGTCGTATTTTGACAGGCAATCGTCGCCGCACAGATTCAGGGTCTTCGGGATGATATCTTTTGAATAGTTTTCTGATAATCTGACTGTTAAATCCGCAACAGTGCCATAATCAAGCGTTGAACGAAGGGAATCATAAAACATTTCGACTTTTTCCCCTTGCCGAAAGTTCTGAACTATCTTGTCGTAGAAATGTGTTTTTTGAGGAGAAAGGCTGGGACCGAACATGTAAGGCAACCGCAATACATTGTATCCGCGGGCTCTCACCAGGCATTCGGCCGCTGCCTTATGAATACCATAAAGGCTTATCGGATTTAACGGATCACTTTCCTTAAAGCGGTAATCCGGCTTCCCTTCGCCGTAGACACAGTCAGTTGATGAAAAGTAAAAACAACTGAGGTTGTCGATGGTGTTCAAAAACGATGCAAGTGCTGTAATGTTTATGTTCCAGGCTATCTTTGGATTCTGCGCAACCAAATCAAGATTGTGGTAAGCAGCTAAATATATAAGCTTGCATGGCTCGCCATGCTTAATAATTTGCGCGAGTGTTTCAACATCAGCTGAGTTTGTAATGTCGCACATAACAGGTTTTATTCTGCTGCTGCACTTAATTTCATCGATGTTGCGGGCAGCTGCAATAATATTGTCGGAGGTGGTTGCAACGATGGATTTAATTAGATATGAACCTAAATAACCATTTGCACCGATTATTGCATACATAGAAAAACTCCTTGCTTGCCAATGTAAATAATTTAGTATAACCAATCGTTGGCGTAGTTGATGATATTATTTACCCGAGACGGTCTAAAAGTAATATTTAATTATAATAACATAGTTAAAATTTTGTGTCAAGAATGAGGAGATTCATAATATTTGCTAGAAAAGTAAAAAATACAAGGCTTAGTTTTAATATATTGACTCATTTACATTTCGAAAACACGCAATAAGTAAATATCGGACATCATTGGCAAGCTTGACTTTTCTTATTTTCGTTGATACAATAATGTCAGTGTTTTGTATTCGTACTTGAAGCGCCGTATCGCAAAACCCGTTGCAAACAATGGCTGACTTAGATAAAATTACCTATAGTTATATATGATTGCTATTTGCCAAAATCCAAATTGTTTAAATAAAAATTTGAGATTGTTGCAAATGAAACTAATCGGATACAACCCATGTAATTGGAGCTGAAACTGAAATGAATGATGATATTATTGTTTTCGGAAACAACAAAAAATACTGTCTTAAAATTATTGAAAAACTGTGTGAAACAGGAATTAAGGCTGCAATGCCTGTTTTGGCCGGAAGGAATTTGGACAGCGATATATTACGGGTTGTTGAAGTATTAAAAGAAAAAAAAATTATATTGGTTTTTAAAAACGAAGAACTTAAAAAAATATCCGGAATATTTCACAATAAAGGAATAATGGAGGTATATGTATATCCATGGGATACGCATTCTTTTGATGATGAAAACAAAAATACTAATATTAGTGAATACCTTCTGCCAATCGACAACAGAAAGCCTCGTTTGGATTATGTTGAAATCGAGGTTAGTGAATCCTGTAACCTAAACTGTAAAGGGTGCAGTGAGTTTTCAAACCTGGCTGAAGGGAAAAAGTTTACAGATTTCAATGTGTTCAGGAAAGATTTGGTGAAACTGAAGGAGTATTTTTGGGGCATCGGAAAAATCAGATTGTTGGGAGGAGAACCGCTTACAAATCCCGATTTTATAAAATTCGTAGCGACAGCACGGGAATTGTTTCCCGACAGCGATATCCGGTTGGTAAGCAATGGTTTGTTGATTCCGTCACTTGATAAAATGCAGCTTACAGAGATTAAAAATTATAATTGCTCATTTGACATTTCAAATTATCCTCCGACCAAGAAAAAAATAAACGAAATCAAAAGTTGCCTGGATGCTGTTGGTATCGCATACAATATTGGTATACCGGTTAAGATGTTTTTTAAAACAATTTTATCCGAACCGCTGGAGTCACCAACGAAATCTTTTAACAATTGCATATTTTCATATTGCCATTCTCTGGGCAACGGATACCTTTCAGCATGTACTTGCCAGCTATATATTTATCGGTTAAACAAAGCATTTAATCTGACATATCCTGCTGACGATAAGATTGATATTTATCACACCGGTCTTAACGGATGGGAAATAAATGAGCTTTTCAAAAATCCGCATGAGTTTTGCAGATATTGTTCAAAGGGAATGGTTCCGTTTAAATGGGAAATTTGCCCGGGTAGCAAGGCGAAAGCCGATGATTGGTTAATTAAACCTACTGTTTTTAATGCAAAGGTTATTCCCATTATACAAAAAATCATAAAATCCTTTGCAAATCGAGTGAGATATTTTTTGCAAAGGCCAAAACGCAATCGATAACAACCCTTTTTATTAATATAATTTATAAGTGAGTGATTATATGTGCGAAACGCTTTATTTGGTAGTACCCTGTTTCAATGAAGAGGAAGTTCTTCATGAAACAGCAAGATGCCTACATGAAAAAATAGAAAATTTGATTGAACGGCAACTGGTCAGTAAAAACAGTAAAGTTTTTTTTGTTGATGACGGGTCAAAAGACAAAACTTGGAAAATAATTACGCAGCTTCACAATGAAAATGTGTTGTTTTCCGGTCTAAGCCTTTCTCACAACTGCGGTGAGCAGAATGCTTATATAGCCGGAATGATGGCTGTCAAAGATTATGCTGATATGGTCATTACGATGGATGCGGATTTGCAGGATGATATCGACGCAATAGATAATATGGTAAATGAGTATTACAAAGGCAGCGACATTGTTTATGGTGTCAGGTCTTCACGAAAAAAGGACTCGTTTTTTAGAAGGTTTGCCGCAAATAATTTCTACAGAACCATGAAAATGATTGGAATTGAAATGGTTTCCAACCACTCGGAATACCGGCTTATGAGTCGGCGGGCAATTGAAGCGCTTTCCGGGTATTCGGAAGTAAATCTGTTTTTACCGGCATTAATACCGCAATTGGGATTTAAAAATTCGATTGTTTTTCATGAAAGAAAAGAAAGATATGCCGGGAAGTCAAAATATTCTGTCGGAAAATTATTTTTACTCGCATCGGAAGCAATAACATCTTTCAGCTTAATGCCAATACGGATGATAAACTTCCTTGCCGCTGTTTCTTTTTTAACCGTTATTACAGGAATTATTGCAATGATAGCGCAAAAAGTCACTTCCGGAGCCATTGAGCTCTGGCTCATATTATTTACATCCATCTGGGCGATAGGGACATTTCAACTGCTTGCAATACGAATAATCGGTGAATATATAGGCAAAACGTACGGGGAAGTTAAAAGAAGACCGCGCTATATTATATCCGAAAATTTTCTGGAAGAACACAAATAAAAGTAAACATAATAATATTCTGATTTGACAACTAATGAATAACAGAGGCGTTATTCGATGATTGATTTGCAGATTACCGGCCGATATGGTCGGGTAAGGTGAAAAAATGGAGAGCTTTATTGACTTTAATAATTTAAAAAGGCAATATGAAAATCATAAGCAAGATTTTCTTAGTATATTTGATTCGGTATGCGGCAAAGCGGCATTTTGCGACGGCGAGTTTGTAAAAAAATTCGAAACGGAATTTGCCCGATTTGTTAAAACACCATATGTCTCGTGCGTAAACAGCGGCACGAGCGCATTACATCTTGCAATGCTTGCTTTAGGAATAAATGAAGGCGATGAAGTGATTGTTCCCGCAAACACCTTTGTCGCGACTGCGTGGGGACCTGTATACACAGGGGCAAAACCCGTATTTGTCGATTGTATAAACGATACATGGGAAATAGATTCCGGAAAAATTGAAGAAGTCATGACAAAAAAAACAAAGGCTGTCATAGGAGTTCATCTGTATGGCTTGCCATTTGATGTTGACGCGGTATTAAAAATTGCAAAAGAAAACAATTTTGCGCTTGTTGAAGATTGTGCGCAGGCACATGGTGCCAAATATAGAAATCAAATTGTCGGAGGACTTGGAGATATCGGATGTTTCAGTTTTTACCCTACCAAAAACCTGGGAGCGTTTGGGGAAGGCGGCTGTGTAACATCGCACAACGAGGAGTATATAAAGCAGGTTGATTTGCTGAAAAATCATGCGGGCAATGAATACGGAGACCATGAAAAAATTGGATACAGTATGCGAATGGATGGGATTCAGGCAGCTGTTTTAAGTTATAAACTGCAAAATCTTGAGTGCTCAAATCAAAAAAGAATCAAAATCGCCAAGCGATACACCGATGAAATAATTAATCCGTATATTAAAATGCAGAAAATTCCCGGTGAAACCGAACATGTATATCATTTGTTTGTAATATCTGTACCGGAAAGAGAAAAGTTTATTGAATATTTGTATTCGAAAAATATCGAATGCCGAATACACTACCGGCTACCATGCCATCTTTTAAAAGTGTTCAGCCATTTGGGATATAAACCGGGAGATTTCTGCAATGCGGAATATCTGGCAAATCATTGTGTGTCTTTGCCGATGTACCCCGAGCTTTATGATGATGAAATCAGCAGAATTATTGATGCATGCAACACCTTTAAAAACTGAGAAAATCAAACAGCTATTTGAAGACTATAAGTATTTATTGTTAAAAAAGAAACTGCTCTGCGGACATATGCCGGCAGAGCGATTTTTTATTCACAAGGATATTACAGGATCGCGTCTCAAAAAAGTTACCGATAAAGGTGTTTTATCGTGGATAAACGAAAACGAATCCTAATCAATTAAAGTTAATTTTGCATCATTTGCTAATGTTTCGGCACCATAATATTGTGCAAACAATTTATTTGTCGGATAATCCGGATCATCCCCTATAGAAAAAACTGTACCGGGATCACCGGAATTGTAAATGTTAAAATGTCCCTTTGACATGAAAAAATATTCGCCTTTAAAAACGATATCCTTTTGACCATTTTCAACTTGTAATTTAATGCTGTCTTCAATGCCTGTTTGTACCGAATAGTTATGAGAGCAGCTATGGTATTCAATTGCCGCATCAACAGCAATTGATATACTGCAAACAGAAATAATAAGGATGGTATTAAGGCGCGGGCCTTTTTCATTCATACTAATTTCGTTAATAATTTTTGAAACGGCAATACAAATAGATATAATTAAAAGTATCGAAGATACAAAGAGCTCTCTCAATGTGAAATAAGGAGCAAAAATTAAAACCACAAAAGAGGCAATTGCTGAAATAAAATAAAATACCGCAGGTATCAAAGAACTAATATATTCGTTTTTCAAAAGCGCTTTCTGCTTTTTGGCGGAATTGTTATATGCTTTATTTCGAATGTAAAACAATACGATAAATGCGATTGATAACAAAAGAAACAACGGGAACAAAGACGAAAGCGATTCCTTCATGACATTTATGACCGTATTAAAAAAACTGTATGAATGGTCATCATTTCTTATTCTGTTCGCTCTCAAATAACTTCCGGGCGCGGAAAGCATGATAAACAAACCAACGGCAACTGAAATAATCCCGGAAATAGCCCATGCAGGAATTTTTATTTTATTTCTAAAATAATAGATAATATAAAGAAGCGCCATAAGCCCGGCTACACCTCCGATGCTCTCGTGGGACCACCCAGCCAACAGACCCGTAGGAACCATAACAACCGATAAAAACATAGAGTGCTTTAATGACCGTTTACGTTCCGCGTAAATCCGATATGGCAGTAAGAACATCAGTATGAAAGTACATGCCCACATATAATTCACAGAACCGCTTAACCAAACCATCGCAAAATTGGCAGCGGGGATGAAAAACCACAGCAAAAAGTATATTAAAACAAATAAAAGAAGACTGCGCTTTCTTTCGTAATTCGCGTGGAAATAAATAAGAATACCCAAAAGAACCGCAACAATAGAATTACATACATTGAATACCGCTTTGTCAAACATTAATAACAACTGAACCATAATATGAACGGGAATTCTTCCGGTTTCAATTTTATATTCCGCAGCCATGCTCTTTAGAATGTCACGGAATCCGGTAATCCTTGCGAGCGTTCCCCAATCAGGATAATCACCGTAAATGAAGTGGTATAAATAATCATCGCTCATGAAACCGGTTTTACTGTTTATCAGAAAAAAACCAACAAAAAAAAGAATAATAAAACCAATCCATCCTAACAGACCAATTCGACTTATTTTTTTACCAGGGTTGGTAACCATTAGAAAAACACCTCTGTTTCATATATGCTACCCAAAGGTTTTATAATTTGAGCATTTCAATATTTAAACGATAATACCGACCCATCCGGGAATTTTGTATGAATACGAAAGAGAAAGGACAATAAGTATAAAAAGAAGCTCGGGATGCTTTCTGAAAAAGTTGGCTAAATTTTTCAGACTTAATATTATTGCTGCATTTTTTTTGAAAACCAAGAAAAAAACCAGACAAAACTGTGTTATGATTACTTGCGCCAAAAATCTGTATATATCCGATGAAAATAAAAATGCCGGCAATGATGCCAAGGGCAACAGAGTACAGAAAAGCATAAAAAACTTTTCGCTTATGGATGAACTCAACTTATAAGCCTTAATCCAGATATAAAAAAAGCAGATTATCAAAGGCAGCACCGAGATGACAATAAGCAAAAAAGCTTTAAGTTGAAAACCTGTAACAATTGCGTTGATTATAATTTTAAGCTGTTCTTTTAAATTGTTTGTGCCGGAGCCAAAATATAATTTTATTATCGGTATATAAAAATCATCGAACTGTAAGTTGGATTTTGAAAAAATATAATCAACAAGTGCATCATTTTGCAGTTTAATTGTCATGCTTGAGAAAATAAAAAAATATACCGACGAACAACCCATTGTAAGTACCGTGACAACCGTTAAAGCAATGCTGCTTTTTGCAAAACTGCTTATAAACAAATCATATAAAACTAAGGCTAAAATAAGCGGCATATAAATAAAGGCAAAAGTATAATGAGTGGCCAACCCCAAAACACACAAAAGAGGAATAAGCCATTTTGCGAAACGATTATTAACGGATATTATAGCCAGCAGCGCAAACAAAAACCAAAACAGGTCAAAAATACCGAAATATATATACCATACCCACATGGCATATTTTGCTAAAAGAAAAAATACAATCATAAAAATTACAATGTTCTTCATGTCGCCGGTAACGTTTCTCATTAGTTTGCCCAAAAGTACAGCAACGGTTAAAAAAGCAATTATATAAAATATGGTGATAAAACCGCGAAGCCAGTTACCGGTTATTTTACCGGTTGTAAGCAAGTCCACAAATGAACCGATTAAAACACGTGAAGTGTAACCTATTTTGTAATCGAATAAATATGCAATATAATATTTGGAAGGCCCACTGTAAAAGGCCGGAACTGCCGGAACAATTATCAGTGTAAATATAATCAACTCATATTTAAATTTTTTCAGAAGCGTATTAAAATGCATATCAAGCCTCCCGGAATTATAATAGGCAATGATTAAATATATTCCACACTGATATCGGAAATTATATTTCTGCTGTCGTTGCGTCCGTACCAAACATTCTCAATTGCGTATTCTTTCCATGTTCCGGCGGATTTCTCGTCTTTTAGGTGCAGGATGTTCTTCCCTTTTTCAAGTTTCGCATACGAATGCACATAAATTCTGTTGAAATAACGGTATAAATCATAATCAAGCAGTATATCCGATTGGTATTTATGAGGTAATTTCATCATTTCCTTTTGGTAGAGCAGCAGATTGCTGTAAACGGAGCTTTCAATATTAAACAGGGTCAGGAATCCTTCAATTTCATTGTAAAACTGTTCAAATTGCGGCAAAATATCAAGAAAAGCACCTTCTTCTAAAGGCCACACAATATCTCCGAAAATCTTGTTCATATAGGTTCTTGAGCCTTTTCCTTCGGGTATTCCGGAAAGCTTTTCGCTGAATTTAGTATATATACACCCGCAGACCGTTTGCCTGTTTGCTTTGCTCCAGTCAATAAGTTTCATGTAAAACTCATCATAGCTGACTTTTTTTTCATGGAACAGATAAATAGCAAAAAACTGCAGCAACCCAAGCTGATGAAAGGTTTGTATATAAATAAAAAACATGGTGGCTCGCACCCACATATGGGAGTCCATTGTATCGGTAGCAACCACCAAATCATAGAATTCTGGTATTTCATCGGCGGTGTATTCACAGTGAAACTGTGAAAATTCCGTTTTTACCGTTTTTATACCAAACTTTTTAATATTTTCGGGATCTCCCAACTGCGAATTAACAAGCAGCACCAACGCATGAACATTGAGGGCATTATGCTGGCCGGCTTCCAAGAGAGCAGTAATTCCGTGGCAGAAGCTGTCATAGGTTTCGCCGGGAAGACCTAAAATCAATTCGGCATATGTCGCGATATTTGCATCGTTATAAAGCGCCATCATTTCGGCAAAACGTTCCATGGTAATATTCGTCCTGCCGATATTTTTTAAAACTGTTGGATTTAAACTTTGAAAAGACAGCGTTGCACCTTTGTTCATGTTGGCCTTATTCAGTTTATAGCATATTTCGTAAACGTCTTTCTCGTGCTTTTCGGCATAATTCACTTTAAAAACTTTCGGATAGCCCGTTTTCGCTTTCACATCAATAAGCCAGTCGATAATTGTATGGTCTCTTTTAAAAATGCCAAAGCTTGAATCGGCACACCAAAAATATTCGATTTTATGTTTCGACATCCATTCGATCTCTTTGCGGATTCTTTCCATCGGGAACTGCCGGAGCTTACAGCCTAAACTGCCCCAATCACAATAGGAACAGTGGTTTGGACAGCCTCTGTTTGTTTCTATTATCGCGCAAAAATTAAAATTGCTGTCGCGCATAAGCGGCTCAAATATACCCTCCAGATATGGTGAGGGGAAATCAATGCTCGTAGTAATAACAGAAGGATTGGATACTATTTCTTTCGATTGGTTCCGGCAGGAGATGCCCGGTATCCCGGAAAATGTTTCGTTGCCCTTCAGTGCGATGAGCAGTAATTTAAATGCTTCCTCTCCTTCGCCGTGAATAAGTATGTCGATAAAGGGGAACTGTTCCAGCATTGAGATGCTGCCCGGGACATTGTGGCCGCCGAATACAACGATACAGTCGGGGAATTTTTCCTTCAGTTTCTTTGCGAAAGCCTTGTTATACTCCGTGTTCCAAATGTAGCAGGAAAAGCCTACCAAAAACGGTGCGTCAAGAGAGCTCACGGCTTTTTCGATGTCTTCCCGCCAGAAAATAAAGCCAGCAAGTGAATAATCGGTTTTTATTGCTTCGTCTGCCCACGCATATGCGGCAAGAAGGCCGGCAGCATATGGCAGGTAAACGGATTTCTCTTTATTCCCGTAAAGATGGTCGACTTGGACCATATATACATTTTTTTTACTCATTGCGATAGTTCTCCTATAACCTCTCGGATTTAGAACTAAATGTTGATTTGTATCACATTTCGGGTTGATTTTAAATAATTAACATAAACGTGGGTGCTCAAATCAGATGTAATCCGCTGTTATTTCGGTTAACATGGTTCTGGCATCGTTATGACCATACCATACATTTTCTCTTGCATAATCCACCCATGTTTCAGTGCAATTGTCGTCACTGATGTGAAGAGTATTTTTCTTTGTTTCCAAACTTTTGTATTGATTAAGATATATATTCATAAAATATTGGTAAAAATCGTATTTTAAGGATATATCGGCGTTCTGTTTGTTCGGCAGTTTTATAATACTCTCCTGATAATTAAACAAGTCTGATAAAACATACTCATCCATATCAAATGATTCCATAAAATTCTTCAGCTCGTTGTAAAACTGACCGAGTTCAAGCACAACATCAAGAAGCATAGCCTCAACATATGACCATACAATACCTCCAAAAACAGGATTGGAGTAATAAAGCCCGCCTTTTCCGGCAAGAACATTATCGTAACAGGAACTGAGCTTTGTATAAATGCGTCCGCTGACAGTTTCCCGGTTTGCTTCAATCCATCTCTGCAACCGCTGATAAAAAACTTCGTATTTTACGCCCTTTTCATAAAACAAATATATTGCAAAGCACTGGAGCAAACCTAAATTATGGAAGCATTGCACGCTGACAGAAAACAGGGAGATTTGTTTCCACATTTCCCTGTTCATGGAGTAAGTTGAAACAACAATGTTGGAGACCTCGGTAATATAAGTTTCACTGAGCGCGCAGTGGAAACGGACAAGGGGAATTTGCACTGTTTCAATTTTAAACTTTTTAACGCTTTCGGGGCTGCCCAAGCTGGAATTGCAAAGAAGTTCATAATTATAGACATTAAGCGTTTTATGCTGCCCGGCTTCCAACAGTATGCCGATTCCTCGGCAAAAGCTTTCATATGTTTCGCCGGGCAAGCCTAAGATCAGCTCGGAATAAGCCGGAATTCCCGCCTCTTTATACTTCGCCACAAGTTTGGAAAAATTGTCAAGCGCCATGTTCTCGCGTCCAATATTTTTAAGAACGGCCGGCAACAAACTTTGAAAAGAAAGGGGAACACCTCTGCACATGCCGGCATCATTCAGCAATTTGTTTATTTTATAGACGTTATCGAATTTGTTTTTTGCATAATTCATATTCAGTATTTCGGGGAAACCTGTTTTATTCTTAGCCTCAACAAGCCATTCGGCAATTCTAATATCGTCATCAAAAATACCGAAGTTTGCATCGGCGCCCCAAATATAATCAATCTTATGTTCCGACATCCAAGCAATTTCTTTTTTTACTCTTTCCAATGAAGCGCGCCTTACCTTTGAACGCAGCCGGGTCCAGTCGCAGAACGCGCAGTTATATGGACAGCCGCGGCTCGTTTCGAGAATAGCGGAGAAACGCTGGTTCTTATATTGCTGTGCCAAGGCATCAAAAATACCGTTGAGATAAGGTGACGGAAGGCTGTCAAGCTGACAGGTAACCTTGCTGGTTTCAGTGCTAACGGGAAGGTTGCCCTTTACTCTGAAAGAAATGTTGGGAATGTCACCAAGGCTTGTGCCGCAGTGCAGTGCTACCAATATGCTTCTGAATGCTTCTTCGCCTTCGCCGTGAACCAATATATCCACAAAAGGACAGCTTTCCAATACGGATGTGTCGGGGGGAATATGGTGCCCTCCAAAAACAATAATACATTCAGGATACTTTTTCTTTAATTCTTGTGCAAATAATTTATTGTATTCGAAATTCCAAACGTAGTTCGAAAAACCAACGAGATACGGATTTTCAAAAGTAGATACAGCGGCGGGAATATTTTCCCGCCTGAAAACAAGACGCCCTAATGAATAATTCTCTTTTACTGTTTCATTTTCCCAAGCAAATGACGCAAGTAAACCGATAGCATATGGAAGATAAACCGGTTTATCTTCGTTGCCATATGATAAATCGACTTGAACCATATATATATTCTTCATCATCACTGTTTATGAAACCCCTCTCAAGTTATGTTACAATATATTTTTTGCGAAACACAGCTGTGTTAAACTTAATACTGAACAGAAACATCATATTTACTGCCGGTATAAAGAGTTGCCTCTTCTCTGCGGCCGAACCAGACTGTTTCCCGCGCGTAATCTTCCCAATTCTCAACCGCTTTATTATCGTGAACACTTAAAATATTGTGAACCTTATCTAATGGCGTATATTGTCCGGTATAAATACTATTCAGATAAGTGTAAAAATTATAATCAAGGTCGAGGATAATATCTTTGGTACCCGGCAGCTTGATTATCCGCTGCTGATAATAAAGCAAGTTTTCTAAAAGCGTTTCCTCAACATTGTATCTCTTTAAAAAAGGTTTGATCTCATCGAAAAATTCATAGAGATTCGATACCGATTCAAGGAATATTATTTCTTCAAAACCAAACGTGATATTGCCGAAATTTTCATCTTCGCACACCCACGCATTGATACCTTTTACAACGCCGTTTGCCAAGGATTGTATTCGGCTGTAAACTTTATTAACAAAAGTACCGGCCGAATTATCAAAAAAGTTTAATAGTGCCGAGTAAAAGTCAACGTAATCTATATGATGATCATAACGCAAATAAACAGCGATGGCGCGGGTCAGCCCAAAATTGTGCAGGGCTTGAATATAACAGGAAAAGAGAACCGCGCGAACCCATTCATCCTTCGTCAAAGTATTGGTAGCGACAACAATCTCGGAATATTCCGGAACATCATTTATGTTTTCGGCTATATGGCAATGAATTTGATGATAGGGCGTTTTAATTGACGTTATACCGTGCCGCTTGATAAATTCGGCGGCTCCCAATCGGGAGTTTGGCAGAAGCTCGCAAGGATATACGGTTATTGAGGCATGCTGCCCGCAATCTAAAAGAATGCACAGGCCTTCACAGAAGCTGTTATAGGTCTCGCCGGGAAGCCCCAATATCAATTCGGAAACAGCGGAAATCCCAGCCCCGTTATAGAGCGTCATTAAATTTCTGAAATGTTCAAGATCAAGATTTTTTCTGCCAATATTCTCTAAAACAACCGGAGAGAGGCTTTGATAGGATAACGTCTGGGATTTGTCGATGTTGTTGTCGCTGAATTTTTTACATATTTTTTGAACGAATTCGCTTCTGTTTTTTGTGAAAGAAACCCTGAACTTTTGAGGAAACCCTTTTGTTTTTTTAAGTTCAATAATTGTATCTGTAATATTTTCATCACGGTCGAATAAACCGAAATTCGCATCGCCGCAATATATGTATTCAATTTTTTTATCCGCAATCCAGTTAAGCTCCCGTTCGACTTTTTCCATAGAGAAAAGCCGGACTTTTGCCTTCAGTATACCCCAGTCGCAAAACGCGCAATTATTAGGACAGCCCCTGTTTGTTTCGAGAATTGCTGAAAAATTAATATTATCTTTCAATATCCGGTCAAAATATCCTTCCAAATATGGTGACGGATAATCTGCTGTTGCTGGTATTTCTTTTTTTGTCGATATTGCCTTTCCGCCAGGGGCTCGAAAAGAGATGTTGGGGGTTCTGCCCAAAGGAATTTTTTCGGACAGGCAAATCAGTGTCTCTTTAAACGCTTCCTCCCCGCCGCCATGCACAAGGATATCGACAAAATCGAAATCAACAAGATTGGCGCTGTCCGGAGAAACATGATGCCCGCCAAACAATACAATACACCCGGGATACATTTCTTTGAGTCTTTTTGCGAAAGCCTTGTTATATTCCATGTTCCACACACTGCAGGAAAAACCGACAAGGTACGGATCAACCAAGGAGGCTGTCGCAGTTTCGATGTTTTCCCTTGTGTAAATGAACCGGCCGAGACGATAGGCGGCTTTTATCCGTTGGTCTGCCCATGCGTACGCGGCAATACAACCGGATGCATATGGAATATATACGTTTTTCTCATCTTCTCCGTACATAGGGTTTGCCTGTACGAAATATACGTTTTTTTTCACCGGAAAATCAATCTCCTTAAGCGGTAAACCTTTATTTTAGATATTCAAGCCGCACATTCTTTTTTGTGTTTGTGATAACGGTGTCGCCGCGGCGTTTTGCATAAAGCATGACAATCCTTGCATAATCCTTCCAATTTGAAACTTCGGTATCCACTTTGACAGTCAATTTGTTCTTAATTTGAACCAGCGGTTTATAGTTGTTCGAAAATATATTAAAATAATAGGTGTAGAAATCGTGATGAAGGGAGAGCGTTACCGTGTGTTGACCGGGGACCCTGATTATGTTTTGCTGATAGAACAACATTTCCGAATAAACACCTTCGTCAATTTCAAAGCTGTCCAAAAAAGGCCGGATTTCTTTGCAAAAGACTTCATAATCATATATAAGCTCTAAAAATGCGCCTTCCTCGAGAAACCAGCCTGTATCGCCGAACCGTTTATCGCAATAAGTCCATTCACCCACAGAACAGTCGAGGCACATTTCACGGAAACGTATAAAAATCTGATTAACAAGAGTGCCTTCGGCTGCAAAAATGTAATCAAGCAGTTTGTTGTAAAAATCAAGATAAAAAACGGATTTTTCATACCGGAGATAAACAGCAAAGCATCTTAACAAACCTATATGATGAAAACACTGCAGACAGGTGCAGAATATCATCGCGTCTGCCATCTTTTCTCTGCTCATTGTGCCGGTTGCTACGACCAAATCAATGTACTCCTGGATTTCATCCGGCTGAGGCGGTAAAAAGCGGATGTAGTTTATAGGCATGTGCGCAACCTTGATACCGAATTTTTCCTGATACTCTTTTTGCGCCAATAATGAGTTGCAGTAGACCTGGCATGCATATACGGTGGAATTACTGTGCTGGCCTGCTTCGATTAGATTACAAAGCCCCGTACAAAAGCTTTCGTAGGTTTCACCGGGGAGGCCTAAAATCATCTCGGTATAGGTTGGAATACCTGCTTCGCTGTACCTTTGCAGCAATTTGGAAAAGTTCATAACAGAGAAATTCTTTCTGTTGACATTTTCCAAGGCGGTAACATTCATTGACTGATAGGCAAGTGTTGCGGCTTTATTTGCTTTGTGGTCAAACAGCAATTTGGATATTTCAAAAACGATATCATTGCTGTTTTTTGCATAACAGCCGTTAAAAATAAGAGGATAGCCTGTGCGCATTTTAACATCAACAATCCATTGCGCTATTTCAAGATCTCTTTCCAATATTCCGAAATTAGCATCGGCACAAAAAATATATTCGGCCTTTTGCGCCGCAAACCATTCGATTTCCTTCTTAATTCTATCCATAGGAAACAGTTTTAGGTTGGTTGAAAAGCACCAGTCGCAATAAGCACAGCGGTAGGGGCATCCCCGATTGGTTTCGATTATATAGCAAAACTCATCGGGGGAGCTTCCTTTAAGATATTTATCGAATAAACCGAGCAGATAAGGGGAGGGGTGGTTTTCAACACTGTTATAATTAACCATATGGGTTCTGAACAATGTGCCGTCTTCACGCCTAAAGGAAATATTCGGAACGGCATTATAGGATCTGCCCGAAACCAGGGCTTTAAGCAGCGCCGAAAAAGACTCTTCGCTTTCACCGTGAAAAAGAAAATCAACAAAATCCAGCGCTTCAAGTACCGAGAAATCATCAGGGATATTATGTCCGCCGAAAACAATCAAACACGCAGGATACTTTTCTTTAACCATTTTTGCCAACACTTTGTTGTATTCATAATTCCAAATAAAGCAGGAAAAAGCAACCATATAAGGAATTTTGATTTTTGAAAATGCGATTTCGACAGCTTCATGGCGGAATAAAAAATCCGCGATTTCATACTCTTCCCGCACAAGTTCATCCTGCCATGCGTATGCGGCCAGGCAACCTGCGGCATAGGGCAAATAAACAGCTTTGTCATAAGCCATCCCGGCTTGAACAAAATAGATATTCTTCTTCATTGAAGCTCCTTAACTAAAAACAAAAGTTCAATCCGGTATATATTCGATAAGTGCCTCACCTTTGTTGTTTGTATGCAGGGTAGCACCCCTGCGTCTGCCGTACCAGACGGTCTCCCGTGCATAATCCTTCAAACTTAATATTTCACTTTCGTTTTTGATATGTAAAATATTTTTCCTGCCTTCAAGCTGATGATATTTACCGGTGTAAATATGCAAAAAGTACTCGTAAAAATCATAATGCAATTCAACATTAATATCTTTATTATTTGGGCACTTTATGACTGATTTTTGATATTTTAAAAGATCGCTGCGGATTTTTTCATCAAACATGAAACTTCCGAGAAAAGGAATGATTTCTTCCCAGAAACGGTCATAATGGGTAACCGTTTCAAGAAAAACGCCTTCCTCGAAAAACCATACCGCTTCCCCGAACTTGTCATTATAGTAATTCCAATTACCTGTTTTTGTGTCTTTCAGCTTTTCCTCAATTTCGGTGAAAATAGTATGCACAAGGGTGCCTTCGGCGGTATGTATCCATTTTAAAAGTTGATTGTAAAAATCCAAATACTTAACTTTGCTTTCATAATAGAGATAGATGGCAAAACAACGCAGTAAACCCAAACTGTGAAAAGACTGAACACATACCGAAAACATGTTTGCCTTAACCCACATTTCCCTACTTAAGGTGGCTGTGCCTACAACCAGCGTAGAATATTCAAGAATTTCATTCTGCCCGGACCCGGCTGCGCTGTGAATATGATTAAAAGGCACCCTTACGGTTTGAATACAATGTTTTTCAATATATTCTTTTTGAGCCATTTCGGAGTTGACCAAAAGCTCGCAATAGTAAACGCTGACGGAATTGTGCTGACCGGCTTCAAGCAGCTCGCAAAGCCCGGTGCAAAAGCTTTCATAGGTTTCGCCGGGCAAACCGAGGATGAGTTCTGAGTAAGACGGAATCCCTGCTTCATTATATTTCGAAAGAAGATTTGAAAATCTATCCAAGGTCAAATTTTTACGGTTGATATTAATCAAAGCGTCATCACACAGGGTTTGATATGCCAGGGTCGCCCCCTTATCCATACCGGCGGTGTTCAGTTTTTGACAAATCCGAAAAACAGCATCATCGCTGTTTTTTGCGTAACAGGGCCGGAAAACTTTCAGATATCCTTTAGCGCTTTTGGTTTCGGTTAAATAATTCACAATATCGGTATCCCGCGGGAACATGCCAAAATTTGAATCCGCGCAGAAGCAGTATTCGATTTTGTGTTCCGCCAGCCAATTAATCTCCGACTTGACTTTTTCCATCGGGAAAAATCTCACCGTCCGCCCGGCGCACCAGTCGCAATAGGAGCAATTGAAAGGACATCCTCTGTTGGTTTCTAAAACGGCAAGAAAATCCACTTTTTTATTTTCTTCAATCAATTTATCAAACATCCCCGTCAAGTATGGAGACGGGTAGCGCTCAATATTCTTGCATGCCTCTTTTCGGGTTTCGATGAGTTCCCCGCATTCGCCGCGGAAGGAAATATTCGGTACGCTTTGAAGTGTGAGAGAAGGCAGGGCTTTGAGCAGTTCTAAAAACGGTTCTTCTCCCTCACCGTGTATTAAAATGTCAATTTCGGGTTCTTCAGAAAGCAGAGAATTGCCCTCCGGCACATTGTGCCCTCCGAAAACAATTATGCATCTTGGATACAAAGTCTTCAGCTTTTTTGCAAAGGCCTTGTTGTATTCGAAATTCCAAATATAGTTCGAAAAAGCGACAAGATAAGGCTCTTGTAAACGGTAAAGAACCGCATCCAAATTTTCGCGAAAAAAAAGGAACTCCCGTACTTCGAATTCATTTATTACCCATTCGTTTTGAAAAGAATATGCTGCAATTGCGCCAACCGCATATGGAAAATAAAGCGAACGGTCAAACGAAAAGCCAACTTGCACGAAATATAAGTTTTTCTTTTTCATCTAATTGTCCTCAACCGTTACGCTGTCGGTATAAATATTTTTGCTTTCTTTTCTGCCGTACCAGACAACGATGCGGGCGTAATCAACCCAACCGTCTATGTTCATGTCGTCCCTGACGGTAACGGTGGTTTTTTGCTTAGCAAGCGCTGTGTTTTCGTTTTTGAACTTGCCGGCGAAATAACTTGGGAAATTGTAATTGATTTTAAAAGCAGTTTCTTTTTTATTCGGGATTTTTATCATGTTTCGCTGAAAAAGCAGCATATCCTCAAGAATATCATTTTCTAT
Organism: uncultured Eubacteriales bacterium; assembly: GCA_964627535.1. Taxonomy (GTDB): domain Bacteria; phylum Bacillota; class Clostridia; order Oscillospirales; family Acutalibacteraceae; genus UBA1447. The sequence continues at coordinate 34,634 of CAZVJW010000015.1, read as the reverse complement.
TGCAAAGGAAGTCAAAAATTCTTTCATTTCATCATAAAAAATAATAAGATCGTAAACAATTTCCAAAAATGCGTACTCTTCAAACGACCAGGCAACATCGCCGAATTTTTCGTCAAAACAAACAAGCGAACCGGTACCTCTAACAACATCCTGCAGCTGTTGCCTTACAGAGGCAAAAACTCTGCCGCAGATGGTGGATGGATTGCTTTCCATAAATTTCAGCAAACGCTCGTAAAAATCAATATAATCAACATTTTGCTCATAATAAAGATATATCGCAAAAAACTGCAGCAGGCTCATGTGATGAAAACATTGAACAACATAGGAAATCATGTTCATTTCTATCCACATATTATTATCCATTGAATATGTTCCGGTTACTATTTGGGAATATTCCGGGATTTCATCACCTTTAGGAGATTCCATATGGGGTTGATTTAAAGGGATAAAGGTAGTTGCGATTTTAAATTTGTCGACATACCCTTTGCTGCCCATTGCCGAACACGGAAGCCATTCGCAATTATGGACATATATTGAGTGATGCTGACCGGCTTTTAAAAGCATGCCTATGCCATCCGTGAAGCTTTTATAGGTTTCACCGGGCAAACCGAGAATAAGTTCGGTATAGGTGGGGATTTTTGCCGCGTTATACATATTCATCAAATCGGTATAATGCGTCATGCTTATATTGGTTCTGCCGACATTTTCGGCTGCAACCGGGGACATGGTTTGAAAGGCAAGGGTTACGCCTTTGTTCATGTTGCTGTCGTCCAATTTTTTGCCGATATTGAAAATTCTTTCACTGTTGTTTTTTGCATAGGAGGTTTGGAATTTTTGCGGGTATCCGGTTTTATTTTTGAGTTCTATAAGCTGGTCTATAATGGCTTCGTCCCTGTGCAGAATTCCGAAATTCGCGTCAGCACAGCCGAAAAACTCAATTCTCTTTTCGCATGCCCATACGAACTCCTTGTAAATTTTCTCCATCGGAAACTGCCTGATTTTAGTTTTCAAACTTCCCCAGTCACAGTAGGCACAATTATAAGCACACCCCCGGTTGGTTTCAAACAAAAACATAAAATCAAGATCAGGATAATCAATGAAAAATTGATCAAAATATCCTTCCAAATATGGCGAAGGATAATTACAGACGGTGTATGCTTGAAACCCCGTATTGATAAGGTTGCCGTTTTTTCTTATAGACAGGTTTGGAATATCCTCTAATGATTTCTTCCCAAGGTATGATAGAAGTACTTGAGTGAAAGGCTCCTCCCCTTCGCTGTGAACCAAAATATCAATAAAATCATAACGCGCTAAAAGCTCTTCGCCGGGACCGACATGATGGCCGCCGAAAAGAATGATGCAGGTTGGATATGTCTCTTTAAACTTTTTTGCCAAGGCCTTATTGTATTCAAAATTCCATATATAGGTAGAAAAACCTACTAAAAACGGGCTTTCCGCTTCACGGACAACATGGTCAATGCTTTCTCTTTTAAATTGAATATTTTTCAATATATAGCCGGCTTTCACATCCTCGTTTTTCCAGGCATATGCTATAATCGCACCTGCCGCATAGGGCAAATGGGCAGATTTGCCGTAGAGATAATTCGGCTGAATCATATAAATATTTTTCTTTTCCATCAGTCAATCCTCTCTCTGCCGCTATCGCTTTTAATGGAATCAATGCTTGCAAATCTGACTTTAAATACCGAAAAAACATATTTAAGTCTTATTAAAAGAGAGTTCTGCGAAACACCTTGTTTTCTAACCCGCCATACAGCGGGGACCTCAACTATTTTGTAGCCCATCCTCAACATTTTTAAATTGGTCTCCGTTCCGATAGGAAACCCTTTTGATTCCCATGTTACGGAAAGCACCTTATCCACGGGGGCAAGCCGAAAGCCGTAGGTTAAATCAGTCGCCTTGGTAAAAAAAAGTATTTGCAGCATCTTTTGAAAAATATAATTTAAAACTTTGTAAACCTTGCCGTATCCAACAAACCCGCCGCCTTTTTTCCATCTGGAGGCCAGAATGATTGCATCGGGATCTTCTTTGGCAACTTTGATCATATTTTTTACGGCATAAGCATCGGTATCCAAATCAGCCGCGATATTGACCACATGGCTCCCTGTTACCCGCTGCATTGATTCGTGCAGCGCGGGACCTAAGCCCGGATTTATTTGATGATAAAGCCGGATATTAACGTCACTTCCCAATGCCTTCAGGCTGTCAATTACGGAAAGGCACTCGGGGGTTGTTCGTTCGCAAACGACAATAAAGATTTCCTCCAAGTCGGTATGGCTGCAAGTGTTCAAAATAATTTCGACATTTTCCCGCAAGGAATCCGTCTCGTTTATTGTCGGGATAACAACGGAAACCGTTAAAAACTTTCCCAAAAAAATCACCTTCTTGTTTTATACTAATCCCGATTATAAAACCTCTATGAAATCAAGTAAAAACCTTTGACAAATGGGTTTTTGTGCCGAAATTTAAGCTGTGTTGTAAAGAGGGATTAGTATTAGGTAGACAAAATGAATACAATTTATTTGATTTATATATTATAACAGTTAAAAATCAAGTTTGCAAGGCAAAGCGGTTGAAGATTCTTTTCTTATATTGAACACAAACTATTTTAAATACTGTTAATGCTGCAAAACTACCTAAATAAAAAATAAAACAACTCCCCAAAAAATGGGGGGTTGATAAAGGCATATTACAGCGAATTTGCATATTTATAAAGGTTATAATACTAATTTATATTTCTTGCGAATTTTAGGAAACATTATAGCATAAAACAGAATTTCCAAAAACTGTTTTGCCGACAATAAAACTAAATATATTGACTTTAAGGTTCCTAACTTTAAGGTATCAACAATTTGACCAATTGCTTTCTTTAGCCAAAATCGCGTTTTCGTACCTTGATTATTGGATTCTGATGTAATAATCTTAAAAAGGAAATAACTGGAAACTACTTTTAAATCTATGGAAGGAACCTGAGAAAAATTTTTGCCAAACTTATCGTACCACTTCAATTTCCCCCATTCTTCGTAGGATTTTGGAATGGCAAGCTTTTTGCTTTCTATCAAATAATCAAAAAGACTGGAGTTTGGAACAATTCCATAATAAAAAACAATTTTAACCGATGATTTTATTTCCTGAGCATATTCGATTGTTCTTTTTAACTCATCCTCAGTTTCATCAGGAAATCCAATTATAAAGGCGGTTGTAGATATTATTCCAATTTTATTACAATCGTTAATGATTTCTTTTGCCTTGTCCAAATTCAACCCTTTTTTAATGATTTCTGCCTTTGCTCGAAACCACTTTCAATACCAAAGAATATCCATCTGCAACCTGCATCATACATTTTTTGAAGTTCTTCTTTTGAGCAAGTATCGGCACGCATATTACAATTCCAATAAATGCCGAGATTGCTTTGAATAAGCTTGTCACACAAGCCAAACAAATATTCTTTGTTTGGGCTGAGCAAGTCATCTACGAAATAAACACCATCCATTTTATAATTTTCAACAAGATAACTAAGTTCACTCAGATAATATTCTGATGGGCGATATCTCCATACACATTTTGAGTAACTCGGACTGTAACAATATGTACAGTGTCCGGTACAGCCTTTGGATAAATAGACATGCAACATCCTTTCACAGTAAATATTTCTATCGTAATATTTTTCGCAGTTTACAAATTTAAAATCAATAATTGGCAAATCCGCCAAATCAGCGAATTCTCTATTTTTGTTTATTATTGGTGTGCCGTTTTCAATAAACGCTAACCCATCAATCTTATGGGGTGATGTTTTCTCGATAATAGAATTGACCAAGGCAAGCATAGTTATCTCACCTTCACCAATAACAATAAAATCCGCTGCGCCGCTTTTCAGAATGATATCAGGTATCATTGAAGGGATCTGCCCACCCCAAGCAACAAGGACATTTTTCTTTCTAACAATTTTCGATATTTTAATTGCATCAGGATAACATTTAAAAGAAGGCGCAGAAATTCCCACGATATCCGGCGAAAAGGAGTCTAAATACTTTTTTTCACGGCCTTTTTCAACCGCTCTGTCATATAATTGAACGTCATGTCCCCTATTTGTTAAATACGTGGCAATTGACAATAAACCTAAAGGGAGCGCAGGTTTCTGCGAAACTTGTAATGATCCGGCATTAATCAATAGTATTTTCATTAGAATCTCCTTAATTGTGTGCGGTTATACGTTTAGACTTCTCACACAATAATATACATAAATAACTATAAATTATTTTGTTTATCAACAAAAACCTAAAGGATGACATTCTTTAGGTTTTATGAATATTAATTTTATAGTTTATAACAATAATTACAGTACTCTTATAAAGAAAATTTGTCAAGATAACCGGGGCTTGAGTTTTTTCGTTTTTCACTCAGGAGAGACGTTATTTACATTACTTGTTCTTACCTTGCATTTCGCGAATAAATGTAATATAATTATTTAACAACTATTTAATAATATGGAAATTATAAATTTGCATTACAGCAAAATTTATACTGCTCCAATTCAGGATGTGCTTTTTTTGAAAGTTTTACTAATAAACCCTCAATTGCCGCCGACTAATAGAATTTCCAGTTGGCCTCTTGGCTTGTTATCTATAGCAAGTTTTCTTAAATCAAAAGGGCACACAGTAAAATTAGTGGACCAGACGGTTAAAATGGAAAATATTGAAAAACACATAAAAAGCTTCAACCCCGATGTTGTCGGGATTACCATCGTTTCGCCGCTTGCGAGCAAAGCGGCGGTGAATGCCTCAAAAATCGCTAAAAAATATAATAAGTATGTTGTCTGGGGCGGAGTCATCATCAGTGCCATACCCGAGCTGGGTTTTAAAGAGGGCTGTGTCGATTTTATTGTGATGGGTGAAGGTGAAATAACATTTTGTGAACTTTTAGATACCATTGAAAAGGGCGGACCCTATGACGAAGTAGCCGGATTAACCTATATGGACAGCAGTGGAGTGCATTTCAATAAAAACAGGGAATTTGCCGACCTCTCGACATTCCCCACTATTGATTTTTCGCTTGTTGACCCAAAGAAATATTTTCAGCGGTTTTTCCTGAGTAAAAAAATGTTGTATTTGTATTCTTCAAAGGGTTGCCCCGCTAAATGCACGTTTTGTTTTAACGCGCAATATAACCGAAGCATCTACCGGCCGCGGCCCCCTGAACATGTTGTTGATGAAATCGAATATCTGATTAAGCATTGCGGCATGGACGGCGTGAGTTTTTGCGATGAGTTCTTTTACCCGAAAAAGGAAGACATGCGAAAAATGTTCTGCCTTTTCAGGGAAAGAAAGCTTGATTTTGTATGGGGCTGTCAGACGCGGTTGGGGGTGTTCACCCAGGAGGACTTCCAACAGATGTACGATGCGGGCTGCCGGTGGATTCTCTTCGGGATAGAGAGCGGCTGCAAAGAACGCAATATTAAGACGAAGAAGAGAATTGATCTCGATCAAGCAAAAGATACATTTGAAATATGCAGAGAAATCGGGATAACAACTCAAAGCGCTTTTATCATCGGATACCCCGATGAAACGGTTGAGGAACTGAAAGAAACCATTCATTTAGCGTTGGATTTAAATGCGAACCTTTGTCCGGTGTCAATATTGAGCTTTTTACCGGGGTCAGAAATGTTTGATGATGTTGTAAACAAAGGGCTTTATATCCCCCCAAAATCCTTACGAGAATGGAGCAAAATAACCGTTGGCGATGATGTGGTTGCAAATCTGACAGAGATTCCCGATAAGGATTTGCTTGTCATACATTACTATTTTCAATGGCTGGGATTTTCGAAAAAAGACGCTGTCAACGATGATTCATACGGTATTGTCAAAAAAATGGCCGCTGATGCGTTTAAAAAAATTTTTAACTATGGAATTATCACTTTACTTCCGGGTTTATTTGCTTCGGCTAAACAGTTTATTACCGTAATTTGGTATGCAAAAGCTTACCCGAATGTTCTGAAGAAATACGGCTTATACGGACACAGGCAAAAGTAACAGATTCCGGACAAAAAGGCTATTTCAACAAACGCATTGACAAAAAATGAATAATAACTTAAAATAATGTCATAAAATAATAACTTAAAAAAATTTATTTTAAAAACTTATGTCGCGTAAGGAGATTATTATGAAAGTTTTATTGATTAATTCAAGTTCGTTGTATGTCAAGCAAAAAGCTGCGATCCCTTTGGGTTTACTTTCAATTGCGACATATCTAACCAACAACGGGCATACCGTGAAAATCTGCGACAGAGCAATTGACAAGTGCAGAATTAACAAGCTTTTAACTTGTTTTTCTCCCGACATTGTCGGTATTTCAGCCCCTGCAAGTTTTGACGATGCCATCAAAGTGTCAAAAGCCGTAAAAAAGAGAAATATTCCTGTTGTATGGGGAGGCCAGATAACGTCGCTTATACCCGAGATAATTTTAAAAAGCGGGGTTGTGGATTATGTTGTTATCGGCGAAGGCGAGATAACGATGCTTGCGCTGATTAACGCAATTAATGAAAAAATATCATTTCGCGATATAAACGGATTAGCCTACATTGAAAACGGCAAAATAATTTTAAATCAAGACAGAGAATTTGCCGATTTGGCGGAGTTGCCGATAATTGATTTTAACTTTGTGGATCCAACGAAATACTGGATTACGAATTTGAACTATAAAAAAATGATGTTTGTTTATGCGTCAAAAGGCTGCCCATTTATGTGCTCATATTGTTACAATTCATGCCTTTCAAAAGGTGTTTGGAGGGTGCGTCCGCCAGAGCAGTATTTAACCGAAATTAAGCATCTAATTGAAAAATACGGTATGGAAGGTGTATATTTTACAGACGATTTATTGTTCGCGAACAGTGAATATTTAAAAAACTTTTGCAATATGATCATTGAGAGCGGGTTGACATTTGTTTGGAGCTGCAACGCGCGAGCCGATTACTGCACAAAAGAAGACCTTCAGTTGATGCATGATGCCGGGTGCAGATGGATATTCTTTGGCATTGAAAGCGGTTCGGAACAAAGGCAGAAACAATTGAGAAAACGGGTGAATTTAGACAAAGCAAAAGAAACCATAGCTTATTGCAAAGAAATAGGAATAATAACAACAACTTCATTCATGCTGGGTTTTGTTGACGAAACCGAGGAAGAGTTAAAAGAAACAATTGAGTATGCCAAAGAAATAAATTCCGACAGGAAAATTGCTTTCAAGTTTAAACCTATACCGAAATCGGAGCTTTATTATGATCTTATAAAAAGCGGAGAACTCAAGGAACCCAAAACACTAAAAGAAATAAAAAATTTCACATGGATGGATGCCCTTTTTCACAATTATTCCAAAGTGCCGAACAAGGATTTAAAAGTTATTTCAAGTTATTTTTATTATTCATTATTGAAAAATGACAACAAAACAAACAATGTGCAAAACGAAGATTGGAATAAGGTGTTAGTAGGTCTGACTTTAAATATTCTATGCAGAAAAACGCTTAAATCGCTGCTATTATTAATTGTATCCGCAAAAGAATTTTTTGAGATCATTTATTATGCAAAAATGTTCCCCAAAGTTTGCAAAAAATACAACTTGACGAGTAAATTTAATATTTCGAATTATACAATAATATTACTGTTTAGTTGTTTTGAGATAGTAGATTTTCTTTTTTAACAGAAAAAATATGCAACAGCTGTTTGTTTCAAGACAGCATCTAATTTATAAAAAACAGAGTAAGGGTATTTTATGAAAGTATTGTTAATAAATGCAAGGTCATCTTTTGTAATGTTAAAGACAGCAATCCCTTTAGGTCTTTTGTCAATTGCAACATATTTAAAAAACAACGGTCATACTGTTAAAATATATGACAGATCTGTTGATAAATGCAGTCTGATAAAATCTTTGAATTTATTCTCACCGGATATTGTCGGGATATCCGCGATTGGCTTTCGAAGCTTTCCCGACGCAATAAAACTATCAAAAACAATAAAAAACAAAAAGCTGACTGTTGTATGGGGTGGACACATACCATCGTTAATTCCCGAAATTGTGTTAAAAAGCGGGGTGGTTGATTATGTTGTTATGGGTGAAGGGGAAATTACCTGGTTAGCTTTACTGGATGCCATTACCGGAAAAATGCAACTTAGCGAAATTGATGGGCTTGCATTTGTTAAAAAAGGGGACCCTATTGTAAATAAGAAAAGAGATTTTGCGGATCTGTCGCAATTGCCGATAATCGATTTTAGTTTTGTTAACCCAAAGAAATATTTTTCAAGTAATGTCAGCTGTAAAAAAATGTTGCATATATATTCTTCCAAAGGTTGCCCTTTCAGTTGTACATATTGCTATAACCCTTACTTTTCGAAATGCATATGGAGAGCAAGACCGGCGGAGTATTTCTTAAATGAGATAAAATATCTGATTGAAAATTACAATTTGGACGGAGTGTATTTCGCAGATGATTTATTGGGGTCAAGTATCGATTACGTAAACGGATTTTGCAGTAATATTATTTCAAGCGGAATGAATTTTTTCTGGGGCTGTGATCTTCGTGCTGATATTTGCACAAAGGAAGAACTTGACCTCATGTATAATGCAGGCTGCCGATGGATCTTTTTTGGAATTGAAAGTGGTTGTATCGAAAGACAAAAACTAATTAAAAAAAGAATCAACCTAATTAGTGCAAAAGAAACTATTGATTATTGCAGAAAAAAGGGAATTGTTACAACCACTTCATTTATTATAGGTTTTCCGGATGAAACCGAAGAAGAGCTGATGCAGACAGTCGGGTATATTCAGGAATTAAATTCTTTTGCAACAAACATTTCTTTTTTTGGACCTGTTCCGAAATCGGAGATGTACAATTATCTTGTGGAAAACAAAAAAATCGATATACCAAAGACATATAAAGAATGGGAAAAAGTCAAATGCGGAGATCAAATCGGTAAGAATTTCTCTAAGGTTCCTAAAAAAGAATTAAAAGTAATTTCCGCATACTATTTATGGTCTGACTTTATAGGAAAATATCCCGGCGTGGAAAAAGAGTCGAGAGTATTTGCTAAAAAGGCTTTCAAACAAATACTTGATGCTTTCAAGCAAGGGAATCTATCATATTTAATGATGTTTATTTTTTTATCTATGAAAGAATTCGTGGGTATATTTTATTATGCAAATATGTTTCCCGGAATTCTTGAAAAATATAAATTAAATGAAGACCAAAAGAAACACAGGTGAGTTCATTTGATTGTTCGAACAGCAGCCGTAAGAAAAATTATTTTATATTTAGGCGGTTGAAACTGAATATCAGTTTATTAAAAACAGAGTTAGGGTAATTATATGAAAGTATTGCTGATCAATTCAAAGACTTTTCATGCAAAACATTTGCCGGCAATGCCTTTGGGGTTATTGTCGATTGCCACATATTTAACTGCTAACGGGCATACTGTTCAGATATATGACAGAGAAGTCGAACGAGGAAATCTTAATAAAATAGAAACCTTTACCCCCGATATTGTCGGTATATCCGGACCTTCATATGAAAATTTTAATGATGCTGTAAAATTGTCAAAATTTTACAAAGCAAGAAATATCCCGGTTGTTTGGGGAGGACAAATGGCGTCATTGATTCCGGAAATTGTTCTGAAAAGCGGTATTGTGGATTATGTTGTAGTTGGTGAAGGGGAAATAACATTTCTTGCTTTGTTGAATACAATTATTAATAAAACACCGTTTCGGGATATTGACGGGCTGACATTTCTTGAAGGCGGAGAACCTGTCATCAACAAGGAACGTGAATTTGCCGATTTGGCGCAATTGCCGATTATTGATTTCAGTTTTATAAACCCTAAAAAATATTTCGGGCCATACATCGGTTGTGAAAGGATGCTTTATATTTATGCATCCAAAGGCTGTCTTTTCCAATGCACATATTGTTACAATTCATGCCTTTCCAAAGGTGTTTGGAGGCCGCGCCCCCCCGAATATTTCCTGAGTGAAATTAAATATCTTGTTGACAATTATAATGTGGACGGAGTCCTTTTTGTAGATGATTTATTTGGTCCAAGCATTGAATACATGCAAAAAATTTGCACTGAAATTGCCCAAAGCGCTATCGGTTTTGTTTGGGGATGTTACACGCGTGCCGACCTTTGCACAAAAGAAGTGCTTGAGCAAATGTACGGCGCAGGATGCAGGTGGATTATGTTCGGGATTGAAAGCGGTTCAGAGGAAAGACAGAAGACCACTAAAAAACGGTTAAATTTGGATAAGTCAAAAGAAATAATCTCTTTTTGTAAAGAGATAGGTATTTTTACAACCGCTACTTTTATGTTAGGGTTTCCGAATGAAACCGAGGATGAGTTAAGGCAAACGATTCAATATATGCAGGATTTGGATTCAAACGCGAAAGTTCCGAATTTCTGCGGAATCCTTCCAAAATCGGAAATGTATGAGTCTATGGTTAAAAGCAAAATACTGCAAGCTCCTCAGTCATGGAAGGAATATATAAACTTTAAAATGATGGATAACCTCGGAAAGAATTATTCGAAAATACCCGATAAAGAGCTGAAAGTTGTTTCCGCATGTTTTTATTGGGAAGGGATATTTACAAAAGATCCGCATGATGAAAAAAGGTCAAGGGTGTTTGCAAGAAGGGCATTTATGCAAACCATGGAGTCTTTTAAAAGGGGTACTTTATATTCTTTTATGCTGGTAATTACTGCCGCAAAAGAGCTTTTGGGGATATTTTATTATGCAAAGATGTTCCCGAAAATTCAAAAAAAATATGGATTAGGAAAAACTCAAAGAAATTCGAGCAGATGATTTAAGAATCTAATCATTAATAGGCAAGATTGAGTTTAAGGTGGTTTATTATGAAAGTATTGCTCATAAACGCGGAAGCATTTCATATAAAACATAAGGCAGCAATACCGTTGGGCTTGTTGTCCATTGCGACATATCTGACCAAAAACGGGCATACTGTGCGGATATTTGACAGAACGGTTGAGAACGGCAGCGTAAAAAAGATTGCAGATTCCTTTTCTCCGGATATTATCGGGGTCGCCGCACCTTCATTCAAGTGCTTTTCGGATGCCATACAGATATCAAAACTAATGAAAAAGAAAAATCTTCCTGTTGTCTGGGGCGGCCCGATAACATCGTTAACACCAGAGATTGTGTTAAAAAGCGGTGTGGTTGACTATGTTGTTATGGGGGAAGGCGAAATCACTTTTCTCGCCTTGATAACCGCGATTGATGAAAAAACCGCACTTCGCAATATCGACGGGTTGGCGTTTATAGAAAACGGAGAAATCATCATAAACAAAGACAGAGAATTTGCGAATTTGGCGGATTTGCCAATAATAGATTTCAGTTTTGTGGACCCGAAAAAATATTTTGTCAGCAATTTCGGATGTGAAAGAATGCTGCACATTTATTCATCAAAAGGCTGTGTGAGCAAGTGTACTTACTGCTACAACCCGTACTTTTCGAAATGCGTCTGGAGGCCTCGGCCGACGGATTATTATTTGAGCGAAATCAAATATCTGTCAGAAAGCTGCGGGATGGACGGAGTGTGTTTTGCGGATGATTTGCTGAGTCCCAACAACGAATATTTATTTGCTTTTTGCAATAAAATTATTGAAAGCGGTATTAAATTTATATGGGGCTGTGAATTCCGCGCGGACATGTGCACGAAAGAAAATCTTCAACTCATGTATGATTCGGGCTGCAGATGGATATATTTCGGAATAGAAAGCGGATCGGAGGACAGACAGGAATTAATCAAAAAACGGCTCAATTTGGCTAAAGCAAAAGAAACGATTAAATACTGCAATGAAATAGGAATAGTTTCAACGACTTCCTTTATTATTGACTTTCCCGATGAAACCGAAGAAGAACTGATGAAAACTATCAAATACATAAAGGACTTGAAGTCAAATATATTGATTCCTTCTTTCTATGGGCCTATTCCAAAATCGGAGATATATGAAAGTTTAATAAAAAACAAGAAACTCTCCATACCCCAGTCATATAAGGAATGGGAAAAATTCAAAATGATGGATTTGTTCGGGGAGAATTACTCAAAAGTGCCGGATAGGGAACTAAAGGTAGTCTCCGCATACTTCTTTTTACAGAGCCTCCTATGGAAGAGTTCCGGCAGTAAAACTCAATCAAGGGTTTATGTGAAGAAGGCGTTCGGACAAATATTCAGTTTTATAAAAAGAGGGAATCCAAAATCACTTTTCTTAATTCTTTTAGCGGCCAATGAACTTTTACAGGTTGTATTTTATGCAAAAATGTTCCCCGGAATCCGGAAAAAATACGAACTGACCAAAAATGTTTAACATTTACAGCTGAAATCATTTCCGAGTTTTCATACCGGAATATCGTAATTTACCAAACGGTTGGGTTGACAAACCAGGCCGTATGAACTATGCTTTTTAATATATTAGTTAAAATAGAAAATCAAAATCAATGACATTGCGTCCGGGAGAAAATTATGAAAGTCCTTTTAATAAATGCCGGCTCATATTATGTAATGCAAAAGACTATAATTCCTTTGGGACTGCTGTCGATTGCCACGTATTTGACCAATAACGGGCATACAGCCATGATATATGACAGAGCAATTGAGGGCGGCAGCGCAAACAAATATATGGATTCTTTCTTCCCCGATATTGTCGGGATATCATCTCTAACATTCGGGAGCTTCCCGGATGCAATTAAGCTATCAAAACTTGTGCGAAAAAGAAATATTCCGGTTGTCTGGGGGGGACAGATTCCGTCATTAGTACCCGAGATTGTGCTTCAAGACGGGAATGCGGATTTTGTTGTTATGGGTGACGGCGAAATAGCTTTGCTTGATTTAATCAATGCGATAACCAATAAAACATCGTATCACGACATTGACGGGCTGGCATTTATTGAAGACGGTGAAATCATTGTAAATAAACAAAGAGAATTTGCAGATTTATCACAATTTCCGGTAATTGACTGGAGTTTTGTTGACCCGCGGAAGTATTTTATCAGAAATGTCAATTGTAAGAGGACGCTTCATGTTTACTCTTCCAAAGGCTGTCCCGGGCAGTGTACCTACTGTTACAACCCTTGTTTTTCAAAAGGTACATGGCGGGCAAGACCTATGGAGCATGTTTTATGTGAAATCAAATATCTTGTGGATAATTACAAGGTAGACGGTATTTATTTTGCGGATGATTTAATCAGCCCAAACAAAGAATACATATATAATTTTTGTAAAAATATTCGGGAAAGCAACATCGATTTTCTTTGGGGCTGTAATTTACGCGCCGACAGCTGTACCAAGGAAGAACTGCAAATGTTGTATGATTCCGGTTGCAGATGGATATTTTTCGGTATTGAAAGCGGCTCGCAGGAAAGACAGAAATTAATTAAAAAAAGATTAAATTTGGAAAAAACGAAAGAGACAATTGATAATTGCAGTGAAATCGGAATATCCACAACAACTTCATTTATTGTAGGCTATCCCGATGAAACAGAGGATGAATTGAAAGAAACCGTAAAATATCTTATTGATTTAAAATCAGATGTGAAAATTGCCGCAATATACGGCGTTATACCAAAATCGGAGCTATATGATAATCTGGTAAAAAATAATAGAATTGAAGCGCCAAAGACATATAATGAATGGGATAAACTTAAATGGCTGGATAAAATCGGTAAAAACTTTTCCAAAGTACCCGGTAAAGACTTAAAAGTAATTGTGAATTGTGTCTTCTTGATGATTATTGGAACAAAATCCGGCAACACTGACGAAAAATCACGATTTTGGCTGAAAAGACTTTTTGGCCAAACGTTTGACCTTTTAAAGGGCGGAACGATTAAGTCGTTGGTTTTGTTTATCTTATCGGGGGCTGAGCTCCTTAAGATAATTTATTATTCAAAATTCTTCCCTCGAATCCGGAAAAAATACGGGTTTAAATAAAGAAACACAGTTTAATGTGTTGAGATTATTTATTTGATTTACTCCCGATTAAATCCGGGAGTTTTCACAGTTTATTTATCTTATACTAATCCCGATTATAAAACCTCCATGAAATCAAGCAAAAACCTTTGATAAATGGGTTTTTGTGCTGAATTTTTAGCTATGTTTAAAGAGGGATTAGTATTATTGACAATCTTGAAAAAAATGTATATAATTATCATACAACAAGAGTAGGATTTAACGATTCTACGGAAAACAGAAGATAGAATACCGGGAGTTGTTATTTATGAAAGTACTGCTGATCAATACAGTAACTAAATATGTAAAGCAAAAGGCGCCGATTCCTTTAGGCTTGTTGTCAATAGCTACATATTTGACCAATCACGGGCACACCGTTAAGGTTTTTGACAGAGCGGTGGAGGGAGGAAGCATTAATAAATACCTTAATTCCTATAATCCCGATCTTGTCGGGATTTCAGTACCCGGAGGGATGAGCTTCGATGATGCATTAAAGCTGTCGAAAGCAACAAAAAAAGAAAACATCCCTGTTGTTTGGGGCGGGCCTATGGCATCGCTTATTCCCGAACTTGTGCTGAAGAGCGGGGTTGTGGATTTGGTTATTATGGGTGATGGCGAAATAACATTTCTTGATTTAATAAATTCGATTATTGATAAAACATCACTTCGTGAGATAGACGGTTTGGCGTTTATTGAAAACGGGGAGATCGTTATAAACAAAGAGAGGGAACTTGTGAATTTGTCAGCGTTGCCTGAAATTGATTTCAGCTTTATCAATCCGGGAAAATATTATTTTAAAAATAGAAATTGTAAAAGAATGCTTCATGTTTATGCATCTAAAGGGTGTACCGGCGTTTGCACATATTGCTATAATTCCGGGTATGCAAAAGGCAGATGGCGGCCGCGTCCTCCCGAACACTATATAAGCGAAATCAAATATCTGAAAGACAACTACAATATTGACGGAGTATATTTCGTTGATGATCTGCTTAGCCCAAACAGTGAGTATTTGTCAGGATTTTGCAACAGACTTATTGAAAGCAATCTCGGTATTTATTGGAGCTGCGACATGCGTGCGGATCTTTGCACAAAAGAAGGCCTTCAGCTAATGCATGCCGCAGGATGCAGATGGATAATGTTCGGTATTGAAAGCGGTACGGATAAAGGTCAAAAATTCATAAAAAAAGAACTGGATTTGAAGCAAACAAAAGAAATTATGAATTATTGCGATGAAATAGGAATATTTACAACAACTACATTTATTACAGGGTTGCCTGACCAAACAGAAGAGGATTTAAAGGAATCGGTTAAGTATATGCTTGAATTGAATTCAAAGCAGAAAATTGCCGGTATCTATTGCCCTTTTCCAAATGCGGAGATGTATTACGATTTGGTAAAGCAAGAAAAATTTGCTGTTCCTCAGTCACTCAAAGAGTGGGGAAATATTGCGGTTATGCAAACGGCAAGCAACGATAATTTTTCCCAAGTTCCGTCCAAAGAACTTAAGGTAATTTTAAACTTCTTTTTATATTCAGTTTTTACTAATAAATATAAGTCGGAGGATTCCGAAAAACGCCTCTGGATTAATCGGCTGTCTTTTCAAATCAAAGATATGCTCAAACGGGGAAATCTCAGAGCGTTGTATTTGGTATTAATATCCGCAAAGGAGTTTTTGGAAATATTGTATTACGCACTATTGTTCCCGAAAATCCGTAAAAAATACGGGCTGAATAAACAGCCGTAATGCCGAAAGTAATTCAAAGCCAACCGGTACAAATTAATCTTTTCCGGCATTAAAATTAAGCAACTCCGGATATTTTTCGGAGTTGTTTTATTTTAAAATTACCGGTTTTGACATCTGTTTTTTGTCATTTGACAAAATTATTGTAAAATAGTAAGATAATACTAATTCACGATTAAAAAACCTCTAAAAATCAAGCAAAAGCTTTGATTTATGAGGTTTTGTGAGGAATTTTTAGTTAGGTTTTTATGAGTAATTAGTATAAAAAGCATAAATTAACGATTTAGTATTACCCTATTTAAGGAAGTGATTTGTACGAGAGTATTGCTGATTAACGCTATGTCGGACTATATCAAAGAAAAGGCGGCAATCCCTTTAGGGCTGCTGTCAATCGCAACATATCTGGCTGACAGGGGACATGTTGTTGAAATATACGACAGAGCGGTGGAAGGCGGCAATATTAAGAAACGTTTTGATAATTTTTCTCCCGATATTGTTGGAATCTCCTCACTTGGAGGAAGAAGCTTTGATGATGCGATGAAGGTATCTAAAACTGCAAAAAAAAGTCAAATCCCTGTTGTGTGGGGAGGACCGATACCGTCGCTGATACCTGATGTATTGCTGAAAAGCGGGGTTGTGGATTATGTTATCATGGGCGAAGGCGAAATAACCCTGCTCGAACTGATAAATGCTTTAGCCGGCAAAACACCGTTAACCGGTGTTGACGGATTAACCTTCATTAATAACGGAGAAATTGTTATAAATAAAGACAGAGAATTCGCTGATTTGGCGAATTTGCCTATTATCGATTTCAGCTTTGTTGATCCCGAAAAATATTTTATCAGCAATATGAACTATAAAAGGATTTTGTTTGTTTATGCTTCAAAAGGCTGTACCGGACAGTGCGCATATTGCTACAGTCCTGTATACACAAAATGTATATGGAGACCGCGTCCTACCGAGTATGTTTTAAGCGAAATAAAATTTCTTGCAGATAGATTTAATATTGAAGGCGTGTATTTTGCCGATGATTTGTTCAGCCCAAATAAGCAGTATTTATTTAATTTGTGCGAAAAGCTTATTCAAAGCGGTCTCGGATTGGTTTGGAGCTGCGACATGCGTGCCGATATATGCACAAAAGATGAACTTGATATGATGTATAAAGCAGGGTGCAGATGGATATTTTTCGGTATTGAAAGCGGTTCGGCAGAAAGACAGAAAGCTATCAAAAAGAGGATAAATTTAAAAAAGGCGGAGGAAGTCATTGATTATTGCAATAAAATAGGGATTATTACAACAACATCATTTATCATTGGTTTTCCGGATGAAACCGAAGAGGAATTGAAACAAACAGTAAGTTTTATCAAAGGATTGAATTCGGATGTCAAGGTTGCCGCTTTTTTTGGGCCGATTGCAAAGTCCGAAATGTATTATGAATTGGTGGAAAATAAAAGACTTACACCTCCGAAAACTTACATAGAATGGAAAAAATTCGTATGGATGGATAAGTTGGGTATTAACTTTTCCAACGTACCTTCAAGAGATTTAAAAGTGATTTCAAGCTGCTTTTTTATGTCGATTTTTAAGAATGAACACGGTAAAGGTGATTCGAAAGAGCGGATTTGGATAAAAAGATTGTTTGGACAAGCGCTTGATATACTGAAAAGAAAAAATCTTATGTCGATTCTTATTATATTTTTATCCATAAAAGAGATGCTTGAAATTATATTTTATTCGGTTATGTACCCCAAAATCCGTAAAAAGTACGGTCTGAAAAGCGGTTCCGGCAAAACGGTAAAAAACGATTAATAAGTACCTCAACAGCTCCCAATTCGATTGCGGGAGCTGTTAATTTTACAAATTGGAATAAATAATAAAAAAAAGCAAAGTTAAATAATGTTTGCCTAAAAACGATGCGAATTTTTACAGATAAATCCGGTCAATAGCCTTGCATTAGACGGTCAAAGGTCTATAATAAAATCTAACGGGTTGTTTGTCATGCATGATAAAATGACGCGAAAATCTGTAAAGAGCAAGGAGACTGTTTATGGACAGGAAACTCAAAGTTGGAATTATCGGCTGCGGCGGTATTGCGAACGGAAAGCATATGCCTAATCTTGCAAAAAACAAAGATGTTGAAATGGTTGCATTCTGTGACATTATTGAGGAAAAAGCTAATCTTTCCGCAGCAAAATACGGGTCGAAAGACGCCAAGGTTTACACAGACTACAAGAAGCTTCTGAAGGATGAAAGCATTGATGTAGTCCATGTTTGTACACCAAACCGCTCCCACAGTTTTATCACGGTTGCTGCCCTTGAGGCCGGTAAACATGTTATGTGCGAAAAGCCGATGGCTAAAACCTATGCTGAGGCAAAAAAGATGTATGAAGCCTCGGTGCGTACCGGCAAAAAGCTGACCATCGGTTATCAGCAGCGCTGGAGGGGTGATTCTCTTTATCTCAAAGAAGTGTGCGAAAAAGGAGATCTCGGGGATATTTATTACGCAAGATCGGTAGCGCTTCGCCGGCGTGCGGTTCCTACCTGGGGTGTTTTTCTGAATGAATATGAGCAGGGCGGCGGTCCGTTGATTGACATCGGCACACACGCGCTCGATTTGACACTTTGGCTGATGAATAACTACAAGCCTAAAATGGTGGTCGGCACAACATTTAAGAAAATGGGCAAACAAACCGAGACCGCAAACGCATGGGGCGACTGGGACCCTGAGAAATTCACGGTTGAGGATTCAGCTTTCGGTTACATAGTGATGGAAAACGGCGCGACTATCGTTCTTGAAACAAGCTGGGCGCTCAATATTGCAGACCCCAATGAAGCTGTTATGATGCTTTGCGGAGACAAGGCAGGTGCCGATATGTTCGACGGACTCAGAATTAATTATGTTAAGAATAACCGCCAGGTTATTGAAAAACCGGATTTCAGATCAGGCGGGGTTGCTTTTTATGAAGGCGCATCTTCAGATCCGGCGGATCTTGAGTCCAGAGCGTGGATAGACGCTGTTAAAAACGACAAAGAGGTCAGCACAAAACCGGAACAGGCGCTGGTGGTTACACAGATTCTCGAAGCGATATACAAATCGGCAAAGACAGGCAAACCGGTATTTATTAACGATTAATATGTTAACTTGGGAGGTGTGCAAATGAAACTTGGAATAATTGTTGACCCCGACAAAAGAGGTTTCGAAACTGCTGTAACAAACGAGCTCTCTTTTATCGAAATTTGCAACAATGTCGGCTGCGATACGCAAGCAATTACCGACGAAATCCCGTCGATTAAATTGCTTTGCAGAGAAACCGGTGTTGAGATAGGCTCGGTCGGCAGATGGGGAACAGAGAAATTTGACAAGACAGGAAAAATCATTGAAGACGAGCTTAATGCCGGCTGCTCACTTATTGATACCGCTTCGGAACTTGGCAGCCCTGTGTTTAATACCGGTATCAACTATGTTGATGAACTCTCAAAATATGAAAACATTAACAGGTCAATGGATTATCTTTATAAGCTGATCGAATACGCAAGACCAAAGGGCGTTAAGATAGCCGTTTATAACTGCCGCTGGAGCAACTACATTGTTGACCCTTCAACATGGGAAATATTTCACGGTCATATTCCGGAACTCGGCATTAAATACGACCCGACACACTGCATCAATGAAGGCAGCGGGGATTATTTGGGAGAGATGAGAGATTGGGGCAAGCGTTTTTACCATGTGCATATAAAAGGCACAATCAACATCAATGGCCGGCATGTCGACGATCCGCCGGCAGGGCTTGACCAAATCAATTGGGGCGCGTTTATGGGTGTGCTTTACAAGGTGGGTTATAACGGAAACCTCAGCATTGAACCTCATTCAAGCACTTGGTTTGGAAAATTGTCTGACCCCGGCATTGCATTTACCGTTAAGCATATGAAACAATTTATTTTTTGAAATCAAGAGATTAAGGTTTGAAAGAACTGTCTTTCAAATAAGAAAGGATTGATCGAATTATGAAAAAAGCAATTCAACTGTACAGTTTGAGAGATCACATGAAAACCGGCGAGGATATGCTTTATATTCTCGGAGAAGTTAAAAAACTGGGGTTTGAAGGCGTTGAGTTCGCGGGTTATTACGGACTTTCAGCACCTGCTTTAAAGGCAAGACTCGACGAGCTTGGACTGAAGGCAGTCGGAACGCACATGGGGATTGAAAATTATGAGCCGAAAAAAATTGAGGATACTATTGAATTTCATAAAATAATAGGCTGTACGGATATCGGTTTAGGCGGAGCGCCGACTCGCACCGCCAAACAATTAAAAAAGACTTGTGACATTTTGAAGAAAGCTAATGAAAGAGCCGAAAAAGATGGGATGCGAGTTTATTTCCATAATCATTCGGGGGAGTTTAAGCCGCTTAGAAACAAGGTTGTGCCTATTGAATCGCTCAAAGAAGCCTGCTACCTCGAGGTAGACACATATTGGAGCTTTTGCGCGGGTATCGACAACTTTAAGTTTATTACCGAGAATCGCGACAGGATCATTCATATTCATCTGAAAGACGGTGTTAACCATCATCCCAAAGCGCTTGGCGAAGGCGACTGCGACCTTGCCACGGTTATCAAGGCTTCCAAAGAAATCGGTCTTGAATGGGCTATTTTAGAAAACGATGACCCAACACCAAACGGCCTCGCGGACGCAGCCCGCAGTATTGAATTTATGAAGAAAAACCTATAACCGGGTGGTAGGGATGAACATTGGCCGCCTGCTATCGGACCATCGTTTGACAATGCTGCAACAGTAAGAAGATTATGCTTGTTGCAGAGTCTATCATCTAATATCTAAAGTCTAAAATCAAGATTGGAAAGGATGAAAATTATGAAACTTGGTGTATTTACCTGTCTTTTAGGCAACTTCCCCCTTGAGGATGCTCTAAAATATTTTAGTTCTTTCGGCGTTGAAATGATTGAAATCGGCTGCGGCGGATATCCGGGGAAATCTCATGCAGACCCTGATATTCTGCTTAACGATGAAGGTAAGCTTGCGGAATTCAAAGCGCTGATAGCAAAATACAACCTTGAAATCAGCGCACTCAGTTGCCATGCCAACCCTGTTCACCCGAACAAGGCGATTGCCGCGGATTTTGACAAAGCCATCCGTGATACAATACTATTAGCCGAAAAGCTTGGGATAAGCCGCATTAACACCTTCTCCGGCTGCCCCGGAGATTTCGAGGGTGCTAAATTTCCAAATTGGGTAACATGCCCATGGCCCAACGATTTCACCGAAATACTTGAGTGGCAATGGAATGAGGTTCTGATCCCTTACTGGAAAGATTTGGTTAATTTCTCAAAGGCTCATGGTGTTGACAAAATAGGCCTGGAAATGCATCCGGGATTCTGTGTGTATAATACCGAAACATTGTTGAAGCTGCGTGCGGCTGTGGGAGATGAAATTGGCGCAAATTTTGACCCGAGCCATTTAATTTGGCAAGGGATGGACCCCATTGCTGTTATACGTAAACTTGGTCCGGCAATTTTCCATTTCCATGCTAAAGATACCAAAATTGACAAATACAACACAGCAATTAACGGAGTGTTGGATACAAAAACCTATACAGATGAGATTAACCGCTCCTGGATATTCCGCGCCATAGGTTACGGTAATGATGAAGCATATTGGAAGGATATTGTATCCAATCTTCGTTTGGTTGGTTACGATTATGCCATAAGCATTGAGCATGAGGACAGCCTGATGAGCCAAAATGAAGGTTTGAAGAAAGCTGTTGCTCTCTTGAATAATGTGCTTATCACCGAAAGTGTCGGAAAAGCCTGGTGGGTGTAATCAACGTTAAAACAAATACATAATAACAGGGGATTTAATACTATGGGAAAAGGCGAAAGCATTGGCTTTGCGGTTATCGGTTACGGCGGAATGGGCAGTTGGCATGCTAAAAAGATTGAAGTTATAAACGGTGCGGAACTTATCGGCATTTATGATATTAAGCCCGAAAGGTGCAAAGCCGCCGAAGGAAAGGGGATACATGCATTCGCTTCAAGAGAAGAGCTTTTGGCAGATGAACGCATTTCTCTTGTTACCATTGCTACTCCAAATGATTTTCATAAAGAAATTGTAATAGCAGCTTTAGCTGCGGGTAAAAATGTTATTTGCGAAAAACCGGTTGCAATGAACAGCAGTGAACTGGAAGAGATGATTACCGCTTCAAAAAAATACGGCAAGCTGTTTACTGTCCATCAAAACAGGCGCTGGGATGAGGATTATCTCACCGCGAAAAAGATTATTGAAAAAAACATGCTTGGCAGAGTTTATAACATTGAGTCGAGGGTTATGGGAGACAGAGGCGTTCCGGGCGATTGGCGCAACAGAAAAGCTCAGGGCGGCGGTATGGTTTTGGATTGGGGTGTTCATCTTCTTGACCAGATGCTCATGCTTAAGGAAAAGCAAAAGCTTATTTCGGTTTATGCGGAACTTACCTACATTACTTCTGATGAGGTTGATGACGGATTCAGGACAATGCTTAGGTTTGACGATAACACAACTGCCTATGTTGAGGTTACCACCAGTAATTTCGTGAAACTGCCGCGCTGGTATGTGCTGGGGGAAAACGGATCGGCACTTATTGAGGATTGGGGCCTTAAGGGTAAAATTATTAAGGTTTCCGATTGGGAAAACCGTGATGCGGTGCCGGTTTTGGCCGGAGCCGGCTTAACAAAAACCATGGCGCCCAGAACCGATGACACCATTAAAAAATACCGTTTACCCAAAGTCAAAGCTGATTGGGGTGCTTATTACGACAATGTTATCGCAACCCTGAACGGTGAGGCCGAAATTGAGGTCACGCACGACCAAATGAGGCGTTCCACAAAACTCATGGAGGCTATATTTAAATCGGCCGAGACCAACTCAGTCATCATGATTAACAATTAAAAAGAACATATGAAAAGGGGTTGACGCACAATGATAAAAGTGAGTCAACCCCATATTTATTACCAATCAGAAACAATGTGGAAAAAAAGTAGCCAAAAAGCATAAAAAAGGCGCAATTGTATAAGGGTCAAGCCCTTTTTGTGGAAAACTATTCGTTCCTTCAAAATTTAAGCGGACATTTTTTCAAACAACTGAATACCGGTGCGATTGTTCTGTATTTTGTGATGCAGTTTGTTGATATTGTAGCCAAAGGCAATCAGCAACATTTCAGTGCGAACCTTCCTGTTTCCACGCAGAAGGAATTGCCGAAAACCGTAATCCTGCTTGATAACGCCGAATGCACCTTCCGCTTGAATGGAACGGTTCATGCGAAGTGTGATGCCTTTATCCGATGTTATGTTCCGGAGCGACTGCTCCCGCTGCCTCAGAAAAGTTTTTGAAAGCTGCATTTTCCGGTTGCCTTTGGCTCGGGTGCAGCTCTTTTTAAGCGGACAGCCCTCACAACTCTCGCATTCGTAGTAGGTTGTTTCGGATTCAAAGCCCGATTTAGATACCCGTTTTCCTGTATAAACAGCCTTGATCTTCTTTCCATTTGGGCAGGTGTATTCATCCTTTTCAGCATTGTATGCCATGTTTTCACGCAAACTCATGTTGCTTTTGAATTTCCGCGTTTTGCTCCGTTCATAATTCTGAGGCTTGATGTAGCAGGTTTGCTGCTTGTTTTCAAAGTAAGTATAGTTCTCCTCGCTCTCGTATCCCGCATCCGCGGTTATGTCTTTGTATTGGTGGCTGGTATGGGTCTCCATATGTTCAATAAGCTGTATTAGTGTCAACTGGTCGCTGCGTTCACTGCCAACATCCAGTCCCGTTATGTATTCTCCTTCTACTGCAAGCTGTACATTGTACCCCGGTTTCAACTGCGCATTGCGCATATGGTCTTCCTTCATATGCATAAAGGTGGCATCCGGATCGGTTTTGGAAAAGCTGTTTCGCCCTTTAAACGTTTCATTGTATGACTCATACTTTTCCTGCCGGGCCATCATCTCTTCAAGTTGCTCCATGTCCCGCTGCAACTGGCTTTTTCTCTTTCCGCGTCCGTGTACAAACGGCTCGGTTTGCAGCGCCGACATCCGGACATAGGCTTCCTCCGGCTGAAGTTCCGTATCCATCCATCCGTAACGGTCACATAACCCAGTTAAGTATTCTGCCGTTTTTTTCTCCAACCGCGCCTGATGCTTGCACACACTCTTTTTCCACACAAACGTGTATTTATTAGCGTTGGCTTCTATCTTTGTTCCATCCACAAACAAGTGCTCATACTTGATTTCGCCCATCTCTGCCAGTTTTTTAACTAGCTCGTAAAACAATTCTTCAATGACACTCGTCAGCTGCTTGCCGCGAAAACGGTTTAATGCGTCATGGTCGGGCGCCGGTTCATCCCCTAATAACCACATGTAGTTAATATCCCTGCGGCAGGCCCGCTCCAACTCCCTGCCTGCATGCCGTCCATCCATCGCGCCGTAAGCCAGTATCTTGAACATCGTGACCGGTGAGGTGTTTGGTTTTCTCCCTCTTCGGGAGTAAGCTCTGTACAGCTTCGTACAGTCCAGTTCCTCCACAACTTCGCTCAGCAACCTTACCGATTCGTCACTTGGCAACAATACATCCAGCTCACTGCAAAGTTTTAGTTGATAATTCCTTGGAAATTCGCTATAATCTTTTTGTATTTTTGTTGTTTTCATTGACATAATTATACCAGAAAAACCGTCGAAACTCACCTGTTTCAACGGCTTTTTTGTTGCTTTTTTGGGTTGCTTTTGTGCGTCAGCCCCTTCGGTTTTTTTAATCTGAGTATGTAAAAGTGAAGCAGTGAGATTTGATTCCTAATTCCAGCACATGGTATCGAAAGGTATTGCCGGATATTGTCTGGTCGCCTACCCGGATTTTTTCCACATATCCTGCTGAATCGCTTGAAATGATTTGAATCCATTGGGAAGGACTGCCGGAAAGAGAGATGTCCTGTACAGAAATATCTTTTTGATTATACTTTACAACAAAGTCTTTAATCTGCTCGGAGGTGAAGGTTGCGGTTGAAGAGGAGACCGTTTCGGGACTTTCTATTCCGCCTGCAAGATAAGGGTAGTTTGCGCTGCCCCAAACAGATTCAGCGGAAACCGTTTTACCTGCAGAAGAAGCAAAGTACGGCGTGGACGCAGCGGCACCTTTATAGGAAAGGTATTTGCCCGCAACCGCTCTAACTGCAGTCAAAACACCTGAATCCTTACTTACATCAAAGTCATCGTCATATGCATGTTGGCTTGCGGATACTTTAAAATCTAAATATTTCGCGTAAGTGTAAGCGGCAACTGCTTGTGCTTTAAGTGTTTCAATTGGGGAACTTGAACTGATTTCTTTTGCAACGGTGCGAGCAAGATATGTATTAAGGTCAATATCTTTCCCGCCATAATTTACTGTAGAGGGTGGATTGCTGTCATCAACAAGACTGATGCCTTCGTTGTAATAATGCAATAAAATAAAATCATAGGATTTTTCCTGGAGGGCATATGCTTTAGCGCCCGCCTGGCTCATACCTACCCCGTGGCCATAGCCTTTTACCGAAAAAACAAAGGTACCGGTGGTTTGAGACGGGGCTGTCGAGGCTGCGATTGTTGTTTTTGGAGCGGTGGTTGTCGAAGTTGTTAAAACAGTTGATGTTGTTTTTGCATTGGTTGCTGTGGTCGGAGTAACCGTTGTGACTGCTTTTTTAGTTGTAGGGGCTGCAAGGGTTGTTACTGCGGATGTGTTTTTGACCGTTGAGCTTTTTGACGTTAGGGCTGCAGAAGTAAGGTCCGCTTCGGCAGAAGTTCCGTTATCACCGGTTGTATATGTTAACATTTGAGCGATTAAAAGCATCTGCTCATCCGAAGGAATATTATTGCCGGCACCATCATCAACTTCTGTCAGAACTTTTAAAACCGTATAAGTTTCCTCACTTCCATTTCCGTGATTTGAATCATTTTTAATTGCTATGACAATACGGCTGCAAAAAAAGATGATAAGAAGACAAAACAAAACAGCTGCGGCACCGGACAATATCAATTTTAAAACAAGTTTATTCTTGCTTTTTATTTCTTCGGCAGGAGGTTCGGGGTCATCCTCTTGAATCGGAAATCCCACAAAACCGCCGGCATCTGCATATTCTCCGATCATATTCAGCAAAGTATCAACAGATGCTTCGACAAGCTGGAGAGGGGTTTCTTCGGCCTCGGCATACACTTTTGCTACCCGTGCCCGTAAACTGTCTGCAACCGTAACCAAAATAAAAAGACGTCCGTTTTCTTTTTCGGATGAAAAAACACTTGATATCGCGGTACCAATCGCACATCCGCTGTTTTCGCGTGCCCTGAGTGCAAGATCCGCTGCGGATTCTTTTTGAGTCAAGGCTGTACTTTCTTCATTGCATGAAACAAATTTATAGGTGCTTTCCGAGCCGGGTACAGCGGCAAGTTTGTTTTTAATGAAGACAGAGGTCTTTGTTGAAGCTATAGCAACGCAAAGACCTTCATCCAGAAGTTTTTTTGTGGTGTTTATTGCGATGTTTTGATCAATACCCCCAATTGCTGAACTTCCGGACCCGGACAATGCGGAGTTTAAATACAGGGTTAAGCCGCTTTTAATAATGCCGCCGATTCTTGCGCAATCAAGAGGTAAAAAAATTAAGTGCTGCTTGCCTGATTTAAGAGCAAAGCCGGAAAATAATCCATCCTCAGAAACAAATACGGTTGCATCACGTGGTATAAGTGAATGAGAAAGGGCTGAAGATTCTGAAAAATCTTTACCGTCTTCAGAAATTTTGCTCATAATGATCTTCGATTTTTCACCTTCGAGGCTTAAGGCATGAAGGAGAAGTTTTTTCAGTGAAAGATAAACCGAGCAATCGGCACCAACAATGACAATCTTTGAGTGGGAAAAGGCTTTTGACAAGCCGTGAAGCATTTCCTTGGCATTGTCAAAAATTTCAAAGATTCCCGCCTCAGGGAAAACTTCCAAGGCACTTTCGACAATTTGATTTTGGGCATGGCTTATAAATGCCGAGTTGTTTTCAACAAGAGCAAGCAAGCTTATTTTATTACTCATTTAAACCCTTCTTTCCTGCCGGATAGATTAAAATAACATCTAACTTGCAACCCATTTTTCGGCATCTTTATAGGGATTGCTTGTCCCTTTCGCGGAATACCAGGCCTGCGGGTAGCGTGGGCTTTTGGTAATGATTGCGTGAGAAGTGTCCACAGTATCGCTTTCTCTGTCCCTTACCATTCTTGCAACAACTGCCAAACGGGCATCTTCAAAGTCATAACAACATGTGGAAAGAGTTAAGATTTTATCTGTAGGTAGAATATCGACACCTGTCGTATACAATTTACGCTGGTCAATTTGAGCAATGTACTTACTGAAAAAGTCATCATTGCTTAAATTCTTAAAAATGTAATTAAAAACATAGCCGTTATCACCGCTTTCAACACCGTTGGTAATAAACACGGCATAAATTTTCCACTTGGTATCCTTAAAGAGGGTGTTAAAGGTTATCAGCGGAGCAGCCTTAAAGCTGTCAATATTCTTATATATTTCGAGTTTTCCGAACATCAGTTCGTCATAATGCATATTATGCCCGTAGATAATTGTGTTGCGGTCCAACTCGGCAATATTGTTGCTGGAGTCGACAAAACAGCAGCCGTATTTCGACTTTTTGTTGTAAAACGATTTTTTCAGGTAAACAAAATTATCAGCCCCTTTTACGATAGGCATGTCAACGCCTGTCCCCGGGATCTCTAACCAACCTGCAAAATCATTGTTAAAGACATACAATTCGGTAAATTTAAGCTGTATACCCGTTGGGAAAACCACATTCGGGTATTTGTCTTTTATCGTGGAAAAATTATCATCAATATTTGTGTTTGTCTTCAAATCCACTGCTTGCTGTGATTGAATATCACTTTGGTAAGGGGCAATAATATAGGTGTTTATTAAAATACCGATGCAGGCAAACATAGTTAATAATGAGATTATCAGAACTGTTTTACGAACAATTTCCCCGAAACCATCGCCTTTATGGGGGAAGACATTTTTAAGCACGCGCTTCATTGCGCTTTCCTTTTTAACTCTCGCAGCATCCTCTGAAACTGCGGCAAAAAGGTCCGCAAAGCCGGTTGAATCGTCGCCGGTTTTATGAAGAGGCTCGGTAGAAGGCTCAGCGGAAGGTTGAGGGGAAACGGACAACGGATCGGAATTGCCGGCCGGACCGGTTTCCGGATTTTCAGTCGCTGTCATCGTTATTGCTTCTTTTGCTGTATTAATCTCTTTACGTGGAGTATCCTTCCGGGTTTCGCCAAGGGTTCCTTCCGTTTCCTCAAAAATTATACGCATATTAGAGATAAAATCATTAGCTTGCTCATTCGTGTTATTTATTTGCCGGGGTTTGTTTTGTTCAACCGAAGCATCATTTGTACCGGGAACCTGGTAAATGATTCGAAACGCGGAAGTTTTCGCATTAATATTTACATCATCGGAACTTGCGTGTCCATTCTCAATTGCTGTTGAGGAGGAAGAATCGTCTCCGCCGGCAGGAACAGCAACCGGTATATCCTGCTCTGCAGCCTCTTTCTGCAAAGGGATAGGATTGGCGGGTATTTCCGCTTCGGAAATTACCTGTTCTTGCTTATTTGAATTATTTTCGCAGCTGTTTTTCTGCGAGGGCGCTTCGTCAAAATTATCATGTTCGGAGGAGACTTCTTGGTTGGATGAAGACTCGATGATGGCTCCTGTTTCAGCTCCCAGAATATCATCCAAAGCCAAGGTCAAATCGCTGATTTCAACCTTTATTTCAGGAAGTTCGAAATCCGACATATCCATAAAAGAAGGAAAAGCATCAAATCCGTTTTCTTCATTGCCGCTTTCACCCTTTTCGGGAACAGGTTCAACAAAAACAGCATCCTCCTGCATGTTATTAATCTTTTTTTTCGAGCTAAAATGTTTTAACCCTTGAGAACGGACATTCATTTTAGCAATTTGAGGCTGTTCGAGGAAAGTAACCTCTGAATCGGCAACGTTATATTTTTTACGCAAATCCCGGAGGCTGACGTTGTCAAGAATAGCATCAATATCTTTGTCGCTTATTTCTTTGTCTTTTTCTTCCGGCAATGTCAATTCCTCCTTGCGTTTCAAAAATTGAAGTAATTATTGCGCCCATTTTTCGCTTTTAGAATAGGGATTGCTTTTACCGGAGTGATCATACCAAACTTGCGGACGGCGAAAATTCGGATTGTCTACAACTTTTGATATATCTATTTCATTGCTTTCGCCTTCACGGAGAAGGCGGGCGACAACAACAAGCCGTGTATCTACTTTTCGTCCCGAAAAATCGTTGTCATATACACAGGTGGAAAGCGTCAGAATTTTATCGCTGTCGTTCACATCAATATCGGTAAAATAACGTGAACGCTGAATGATTTGGTTTAAATAACCGGTAAATTTCGATGCGTTGATTTCGGGATAAATATAACAGAAAAAATAGCCGTTATCATCCGTTTTATTTGTGCTGGAAAGAAAAACGGCGAAGATCTTCCATTTATAATCCGCAAAAAGCGTTCCATATTCGATTATAGGATTGTTGATATAAAAATTATAATCCATATATTTATACAAATCATTAAAAACACCAAGGCTGTCACGGTATCTGTGGCCGTATATTATCGAATTTTGACTTAACTCTTGTGTTCCGTTCTGAAAATCAAGAAATGCAGTTCCGTATTTGGAATTCCTTCCATAGAAATCATTTTCAAGATAATACATGTTGCGATCGCCAACCGGACACTTTGTGACAGCTGTATCGATAGATGTATTGGGTATTTTAAGCCAGCCGGTTGTATCGGAGTTGGCAGCGTAAACCGATTTATATTTTTCAAGAATACCTTGAGGATAAGACACCCCATCTGTGGTTGGTTTTAAAAGCGCAAAAGCATCCGGTAAATTTGAAGAGGAAGCAGTTTGAACATCAGAAGTTTCGGGTGGCATGGTTTGTTCCGATTCAGGAGAAGTCCCCGCTGAAAAATAGCGGTTTGCGGTAAACCCCGAACATATAACAATTACAGCGGTAAGAAGTATGCATGCCACGGCCGAAAATTTTTCTTTTGATTTGCCGTAAATGATTGGAAACCCAAAAATTATAAGTGAAAAAACAAGTAAAAGCAAGCCTGAAAAATCTAAAAGACCGTTAATAAATCTATTTTTTAATGAGGGGACTGCATTAATATCATCATGAGAGTCTGCGGTTTCGTTTACGCAAGCCGGCTGCGGTTCAGCATAGCTGAGGGATTTGTCCGAAGCGATTATTGTATCATCAGGGTGAGGCTGAACCGCTCCGCCGGTATCCGCAGCTTCATAGATAATACGCATACTTGAGAGCGAGTCGTTGATAAGAATTTTTTTGTCACGCTCTTTTATAATCTTTTCTTTATCTTCTTTTGGACTGTCTGTGGTTGAAACCTGTTGTTCCGAAACGGTTTGGCGGCCCGAAAAGCCGGTGGGTCTATTGTCGTGAACTTCATAAACAATTCGCAAAGAAGGATTAAGGGCATCTGTATGCTCATCTTGAGGGGTTGCGGATTCATTTGCGGAAACCGGCACCGGTCTGGAGATACTCTTTTGCATATCCGTTTGATTAGTCGAAACACCGGGTCCGTGATCCCACAATTCTTCGAAAACTGTTTTGAAACTGTCAATTCCGATATGTCCGTCGGGTTGTATATCGGGAAGTTTAATGTCTGACCTATCCGGAACAGTTGAAGCGTTAATACTGTTTTCATCGCTGCCGTTAGGGACAGCTGCTGCCGGCGTTTCAATTATACTTCCGGGTTCAGCCGTTTTGCTTTGCAGTTGTTCACTGACATGTTCTTCCGAATCGGCAACCTTGTATTTTTTACGAAGGTCATCAAGGTTGATATCGTCAATAATATTATCAATATTTCTGCCGTTGGTTTTCTTGTCTTTGTTATCGGGCAATGCCTGTTCCTCCCTGCGTTTGAAAAGTGTAATGATTATTTTATGCCCTTGCGGCGTAGAGTCTTATCATATTTAATGCACGCGAGGCTGTGAGATAACGGTTATATTCCCTGTCGTTCGATTTGCCGGTTTCAAGCTTTTCCACCCAAACATTATTCTTATCTGCAAGTGCTATGTAACTAAGCCCCGCCGCTTTACCGCTTTCATCGCTTTTAGGTCCCGCTATGCCGGTTATCCCCACGCCGATATCGGCACCGCCGAGACTGCGTATGCCTTTCGCCATTTCAGATGCGGTTTCTTCGCTGACTGCGCCGTGGTTTTTAAGCGTATCAGGCAAAACGCCCAGCAGCTTCATCTTAATTTCGTTTGAGTATGAAATCACTCCGCAATCAAATACTTCAGAAGCCCCCGAAATCTCGGTCAACCTTTTTGCGGTATAACCGGCAGTGCAGGATTCG
This sequence comes from uncultured Eubacteriales bacterium, assembly GCA_964627535.1. Lineage (GTDB taxonomy): Bacteria > Bacillota > Clostridia > Oscillospirales > Acutalibacteraceae > UBA1447. The sequence continues at coordinate 3,421 of CAZVJW010000015.1, read as the reverse complement.
GCAATAGCAACCTTCAACCCTTTTTCTTTCAGAAGTTCAACAGCACGCTGCTGAAGGCTGTCAACATCAATTCCGTAAACATAGCTGCCGAGGCGGTCAAGAATTTTATGAATGACAGGTTTGCACAGTTCTTCCGCTGTTTCGGCTGTTTTTGCGCTGGCAGTTATCCGTAACATTGCTTCGCCGTCTTTGGCGTAGGGGGCAACGGTTGGATTTTTATTCCAAAGAAGTTCATCCGCAAGTTCCGCCATCGCGCTTTCACCAATACCAAAGGTCCTTACGGTGTGGGAGATAATCACACCATCTGAATATTTTGCAAGAAAAGGTTTTACATCCTGAATAAACATCGGGTTCAGTTCTCTGGGCGGACCCGGCAGCATGATAAGGCATTTGCTTGATTTTTCACAGGCGAGACCGGGAGCGGTGCCGTTTGCATTGCGGAATACCGTGCCCCCGGAAGGAATATATGCCTGTTTCTTATTGCTTTCAGGCATTCTTATATTTCTTAAACTGAAATAATTTTCAAGCTCAAAAAGAATCTTGTCATCAACAATCAACTCAAAGCCCATGACTTTACAGCAAACCTCTTTTGTTATATCGTCCGCGGTAGGGCCTAAACCGCCGGTGGCGATGACAATATCACTGCGGGAAAGAGCTTCGGTCAGAACTTGCTCAAGTCTTTCGGCATTATCACCGACAGTGCTTTGCCGGAGTACGGATATCCCGAGTGCGGCAAGTTCCAGAGACAAAAAACGTGCGTTTGTATTCAGAATATCACCGAGTAGAATTTCAGTGCCGACCGATAATATTTCACATACGGGCATATAAGCTTCAATTCCTTTCAGAAAGGCATTATGTTACTTGATTACGGTTACTTTCACGCCCTTAACGGCATCGGCTGTCAGCGTTTCAACATCCAAAACACACTCGGCTTTTTCAACATACTCAATCTTCGGGCGGGTCCGGGGATGCTTTGGGGTGAAGACAGTACAGCAGTCCTCATAAGGCTGAATAGAAATGTCAAAAGTTTCTATTTTACGGGAGGCGACAATAACCTCTTCCTTATCCATCCCTATGAGCGGGCGAAAGACCGGGATGGATGTGACGGCATCCGTGCAGGCGATGGCGTACATGGTTTGGCTTGCAACCTGACCGACACTTTCGCCTGTAATAAGCGCACCGCAATTCTCGCGCCGGGCTATCATTTCGGCGATTTTCATCATAAACCGGCGCATAATAATTGTAAAAAGGTCTTCGGGGCAGTTATCCTTGATTTGCTCCTGAATAGTTGTAAACGGTACGACAAAAAGAGTAATGTGTCCGCTGTATCTTGCAACCTTTTTAAGAAGGCTGTGAACCTTTTCTTCCGCTTTCGCGCTTGTGTAGGGCGGGGAGGCGAAATGGACCGCAATAAGCTCAAGCCCACGCTTTGCCATCATCCATCCGGCAACCGGACTGTCAATCCCGCCGGAAATCAGCAGCGCGGCTTTACCCGAAGACCCAACAGGCATACCGCCGGCGCCTTTTATCTGGTTACCGTGAATATAGGCGAAGTTATCGCGAATTTCAACATTAACAGTCAGCTCCGGGTTGTGAACATCCACTTGCAGGTGCGGGTAGCGCTCAAGAAGTATGCCGCCGAGTTCACCGCATATTTGCGGGGAATTAAAAGGAAACTTTTTATCCGAACGTTTCGCATCGACTTTAAAACTCTTTACGGCAAGAAGTTGTACAGCCAGATATTCGCCGGCGACGCGGAGAATTACATCCATATTTTTTTCTACCGCCGCGGCCCTTGAAAGCCCCGCTAAACCAAAAACCCTTGCCAGTCTGTCGACCGCCTCATCCAAATCAATGCTTTCGTCCAAAGGTTCCGCCATGATGGTGGACTGGGAGGTTGAAAACTTAAACGGCCCTAAATCCATTAGACGGCGACGCATGTTATTAATCAGAATATCTTCAAATGTATGGCGGTTTAGTCCTTTGAGTGCAAGTTCGCCGTTCTTTAAAAGAATGATTTCTTTTACCAAGTGCTTTTTCTCCAATTCATGTTATCTTCTTAAAAACTTCTTTTGACCTTCTGAAAGCCCTTCCAAGAGCATATCGATATGCTCCTTTGTGGTAAACCTTGAAAAGCTTATCCGCAGCGGACTTTTCAGCCTTGCGTCATCAAGGCCCATTTCGGTAAGAACCCTGCTCCTTTGCCCTTTTGCGCACGCTGCGCCGGCAGACACATAAACGCCGCGCTCGGAAAGGAAATTGAGCATGTGTTCGGAAAGGATACCTAAAACAGAAATGTTGATGACGAAAGGCAATGCATCGGGAGGGGAATTAACAACAATATTGTCTAAATGATTAAGCCCGTCGACAAAATAATCCCTGACAGCACGGACACTTTCCATTTCGGCATTGATATCCGGCAACGCTTTTACCGCCGCGCCGAAACCGATAATCGCCGGTATTGGCTGGGTGCCGGGGCGAAGCTTTCCTTCCTGCGTGCCGCCGCAGTGCCTGGGAGCAAGAAGGACACCTTTTTTAACATATATGGCTCCTGCACCTTTTGGACCGTGAACTTTGTGCGAACTTAATGTCAACAAGTCAACCTTCATCAATGCAGGTTTAACGGGTATTTTACCGAAGGCCTGAACAACATCACAATGAACAAGTGCGGGAGCGCGGGCGGAAACAACGGCCTTTCTTGCTGCTTCTATTGGCTGAATGGTGCCGACTTCGTTGTTTACCGCCATAATGCTGATAAGAACTGTTTCGGAATTAACAGCTTCGGTTAGCTCTTCTTCGGATATTCTGCCGGTACGGTCAACACCTAAGCGAATAACCTCAAAGCCTTCCGTTTCAAGTTGTTTAATTGGCTCATAAACGCTCGGGTGCTCAACACCGGTGGTGACAATACGCTTACCCTGCCTTTTACGCGCTTGAGCCGCGCCGAAGATGATGATGTTATTGCCTTCGGTTCCGCCTGAGGTAAAATATATTTCCTCATCGCGGCAGGAAAGCTTGTTGGCAATTTCGCTGCGTGCCTGTTCGAGCAGCGAATTTGCCTGAAGCCCTTTTTCGTGCATAGAGGAAGGGTTACCCCAAAAGGTATTCAAGGCTGCCGTAACGGCCGCGATAGACTCCGCACAAAGAGGCGTTGTCGCACTATTATCTAAATAAGCTTCCAACATCTTATCTCCAAATCGTAAAACGATATAATATCGCATTATATATTTCATTATATTATACATCCTATTAAACCCATTTGCAAATGAAAATATCAGACAGCAATGAGATAAGGGCATAACTATTAATTAATTACATTTAATAATGCCATATAAATATACTTAGGTAATAACAACCCAAAAATGGAACGCGCGGATAGGTTGAGAGGAAGGAAAAAAAGATAAAGAAAGTTAAAAAAAGA
>CAZVJW010000014.1:76299-78153 GCA_964627535.1 uncultured Eubacteriales bacterium | reverse complement strand
TGAAGTTTCCTCAAAACCGGAAAAACCTATGAATCCTTAAGTTGACGATGTTACCCTGACAGGGGAATAACCCTTTAACAAGGGAGGTTAAGAAAGGAGCGGATGATCATGTATAAAATCACCGGTTTTGTTATAAAAATCCTTGTGCCCGTGCTTGTGTTTCTCGGCATAGGCGTTCCGGGGCCTGCGGAAACCGGTTATAACTTCAACAAGTATTTGAGTGGCAAGGGGGAAGACGCGGTGAACTTTCTGCCAAAAACAATTGCGCCGCCGCAGGACGAAATATATTTAATTGGCAGCGGCAGCATGAATAATGCCGAGTTTGTCATGATAACCTCTTTGCAGGGAATAACGGCGCAGACGCGGGCGAAAATATATATTTACGATTCGAACCGGATTGAATTTGCCAAGGACTTTTTAGCGGCGAACCCCGGGGTTGCACCGGTCTATTTTACCGACCCGTGGCAGCTTTTGGAACAGAGCCGGAGCGCAATTGCCGATAACGGCTATATCCTTTATGAAGCCGGGAACAACCCGACCGTTAACATGGCGGCGACGATTTGCGGCGTGGAGCGCTGGCTGATGGTGGAAAAAAGCCTGGAGAGCAGCGCCATCGCGCACGGGTTCAGCCTAAAGCGGGACCTGACAACGAAAGTGAACGGCGAATTCACCGCGACGCAGGAAGGGATATTCAACGAATATAAGGACCGGCTGAACAACACCTTCATTCTGCACCAGCGCCCGGAGATGATTTTCACCAGGGATTACAGCATCGCTATTAAGGCGCCAAGCATTTTTGTTGACGAAAAAGATAAAGCCGGTGTGGCTTTCCGGGAAAAGGTTTTCGCGTGGGCAAGGGGCAATTCGATGCTGTTCGGCTGGACAACGGACGAGGGCACCTATGTTGAAAGGGCATCGGCCTACGGGCTGAATGTTATCGCTTCGGACTTCTGCATGAATATCAGCTTTATGGCGAGCTTGAAAAACGATGAACCTATTGAGCAAAAGAACACCGCACAAGCCATAACCGCGGACAAAACAAAGCATTATGTGGCAATTGTGATGAGCGACGGCGACAACCTGCAATGGTTCGAGGGCGGATTTTCGTTTGCCAACAGCCATTTCGGCAGACGGCAGGCGCTTGACACTTCTTACAAAATGAGCTGGACTGCTCCGCCAATTGCCGCCGAGCTGGAGCCGACGATGATGAAAAGAGTTTATGCCACCGCGAGCGAGAACGATAACTTCGTCTGCGGCGTTTCGGGCATCGGTTACATCAACCCTTCCCGCTACCCGGCAAAGTTCCTCAATAATTTTGTGAATTATACCGGTTATGAAATGAAAAAGTCGGATATGAAGATTGTCGCGCTGCTGGACGGCGTTTCCGGCATCAAATGGATTTGGGAGCAAACGGCATTCCGGCCTGCGCTGGAATACTATGCCAAAAATGAAAATATTGACGGCGGGCTTATCCAAAGCGGCAATGTTTACGCGGGGCTCGGCGGCAAAATATATTGGTGCGGGGATAAGCCGTTTATCAGCTGCGGATTGTCGTTTTGGTACGGCAGCAGCGAAGGCGGCAGCGCCCCGAGGGGTTGGATTGAGGAGTTCGCGAACACTGTGAACGCACTGCCCGCAAACATTCACACGCAGAAGGGTTACACATACCTGAATGTGCACCCGTGGTCAACAAACATGGAGAACCTGAATTACCTTGTTTCGCTGCTGGATGACTATATTGAGCTTGTGACCGCTGAGGAGCTTGTGCAGCTGGTGAAGGAGAATGTGTTTCGCGGATAGTGGGTGAGCGATGGGTGAGCGGGCAGTGGTTAGTGATAGGTTAGCGATAGGTTA
>CAZVJW010000014.1:74118-76199 GCA_964627535.1 uncultured Eubacteriales bacterium | reverse complement strand
ACGATAGGTTAACGATAGGTTAACGATAGGTTAACGATAGGTTAACGATAGGTTAACGATAGGTTAGCGATTGTTCAACTACACTCAACTATTGCTCAACTACTGTTCCACCATTGCTCAGCAACTGCTCAGCTATTGCTCAACTACCTCTCAGCTATTGCTCAGCTATTGCTCAACAACCGCTCAGCTATTTCTTAACAGAAAGGATTTTATCATGACCGACAATAAAACCGAAATAATGGCATACATCCGCTCCATTCGGGTTATATCGACGCACAGCCATCATTTGCCGGATGATTTGAGCCAAGAGATGGATTTGAGAAGCATTTTGCTGAACTGCTACGCCAGCTGGACGGCAACTCCGCCGGACTTGAGCGATGCGGCTTTAGTGGACGAATATATCAATAAATACCGCTGCAACAGCTTTTTCCGCTGGCTTTATGAGGCGTTGGAACAACTGTATGGCATCCCCTTCACAGGCAAGACGGCGATGTTCCTTGATGAGGCCATTAAAGAAGCATACGCCAAAAACAGCAGCCGCCACCTGGACATTTTACGCAGCGACTGCCGTTTTGACAGAATCATTAACGACCGGCAAACCAACCCCGGTTACGACCTCGGGCATCCGGAGCTGTTTGCCCCTTCATTCAGGTGCGACTGCTTTTTTTCGGGATACCTCAAAGATAAACCGGAGCCAAACGGTTTTTTCGCTTATTCCCTGTTTGAGGAGGGCAGCGTGAAATCGATGCCGGATTACCTGGAGCAGATCGGTGTTGCCGTTGCGAACGCGAAGAAAAGCGGGAGCGTCGGGCTGAAGGTTGCGATTGCATACGAGCGTCCGCTGAATTTCGAGAATACGGATATTGAAAAAGCGGCCAAGGCGTTCAACAACGAAAACGCTTCAGCAAAGGAAATCATCGACTTCGGAGACGTAGTGATGTTCACAATCGCAAAGGCTGCCGCCGAATCCGGTTTACCGCTTCAAATTCATACGGGTATGGGGCAGTGCCGTGCGACAAACCCGATGCAGCTGCAAGCGCTGATAGAAAATAACCCGGATACGAAGTTTCACCTGCTGCACGGCGGTTTCCCTTGGTTTGCGGACACATATGCGCTGCTGATGCAGTATAAAAATGTGTGGTCGGACACTTGCTGGATACCGTACCTTTCCACAACAGCGGCAACACAATACCTTGTTGAAGGGTTGGAGATTGCCGACGCCGGGCGGTTCACCTGGGGCGACGACGCCTGGATGGCCGAGGACAGCTACGGCGCGCTGCTGGCGATGGAGCATGCGCTGACAAACACGCTTGCGGGCATGATTGAAGACGGTGCTGCGGACATGGATTATGCGAAGTTTTTGGCGAAGAGGGTACTGTTTGACAATGCGAGGGAGTTGTTTGGAGTTTGATTTGTTATAATAAGAACCACCCGCAACAAAGGTACTATCACCTAAATTGCGGGTGCTTTTTTTGAATCTATTTCCTGATAACTGAGATTCCTCGCTTTGCTCGGAATGACACTGATGTCATCCTAACCACAGGTATGTGGTTTGCACGAGCGGAGTGAGGAAAGATCTCATCTGCATTTTCTTCCTGAGATTCCTCGCTGTGCTCGGAATGACAGATCGGGCAACTATTACCAATCCTCTGATAAGTCTTTCCATCCCGGGTTTGTTTCTTCAACCAACTTGTTTTTCTTTTCTCTTGACCAACCTTTAATCTGCTTTTCTTTTGTTATTGCTTCGTATACATCAGAAGTATCTTCGAAATATACCAATTTGTTAACATTGTACTTTGCAGTAAACCCTTTATTTAACTTGTTTTTATGTTCATATAGACGCCGCTCAAGATCATTGGTTACTCCGGTATACAGAACTTTGTTGTTCTTGTTTGTCAACATGTAAACATAATACATATCTTCATTCCTTATTATGTGGTAATCATTTGTTAGGTTCCTCGTTTGTCATCCAGACGAGCGGAGCGAGGAAGGATCTCATCTGCATTTTCTTCCTGAGATTCCTCGCTACGCTCGGAATGACAAGTAGCTCGCTTAGACATTTGCGCATGTCATCCAGACGA
>CAZVJW010000014.1:0-74018 GCA_964627535.1 uncultured Eubacteriales bacterium | reverse complement strand
TCATCCAGACGAATGAAATGAGGAAGGATCTCTTCTACGTTCTTTACCTGAGATTCCTCGCTGCGCTCGGAATGACAAGTAGCTCGCTTAGACATTTGCGCATGTCATCCAGACGAATGAAATGAGGAAGGATCTCTTCTACGTTCTTTACCTGAGATTCCTCGCTGCGCTCGGAATGACATACGATAAAAATATCGGGCGGGTTTTCACCCGCCCGTTTGCTATTATTGCTCTATTGCGTAGACACTGACCTTTTTACGGTCCTTGTCCTTACGCTCGAACTTAACTTTACCGTCCACAAGGGCGAAAAGGGTATCGTCAGAACCTTTGCCGACATTGTTGCCGGGATGGAAGTGTGTGCCGCGCTGCCTGACTAAAACATTGCCTGCAAGCACGAACTGACCGTCGGCTCTCTTGACACCAAGCCTCTTGGACTCGGAATCGCGGCCGTTACGGGTGGAACCCATTCCTTTTTTATGAGCGAAAAGCTGAATGTTTATTCTAAGCATTATTGACGCCTCCGTATATTACTTTAATGTTTTTTGGATGAGCTTTTTCGAGCTCTCTTATATGAAGTTCAAATCCCTTTAAAATGACCTGAGCTGTAACTGCCTGTTCTTTTGAAAGCTCCAGCTTCATAAGAGCCTCACCTACCTCGGGTTGGGTTTTTATCCCCATGACCTCGGTCACTGTGTTGGCAACCAGGTATGCCGCCGAGGAAACCGCCGCGCAGACAATATCTTCACCCGCTGTGCCGCAGCCGGTATGGCCGCTCAGTTTAAAGCCTCTGATAAGACCTTCACTGCTGAATAATTTAACCGTAACCATGGTTATGCGTTGATTGCGGAAATTTCAACCTTGGTGTAAGGCTGCCTGTGGCCCTTCTTGCGCTTTTCGTTTTTCTTTGATTTGTAAGTGAAAACGATGATTTTTCTTGCTTTGCCATTTTTGATAACTTTTGCGGTGACTGTTGCGCCTTCAACAAACGGTGTGCCTATTACGAGGCCGTCATCTTTGCCGACTGCGACAACCTTATCAAAGGTAATCTCGTCTTCTGCTGTGACATCAAGCTTTTCGATAAAAACGGAATCGCCCGCTTCAACCTTATATTGCTTTCCGCCGGTTTCGATAATTGCGTACATGTGGGTGAAAACCTGCCTTTTACTTTAGACTCGCTACCGAGGGCGGGGCAAAATGCCCGCTTTTGGTGCCCAAACGGACACCGCCCGAAATATGCGGCGTGAAGAATTATATCATACCGGTAAAGGCTTGTCAAATATTTTTTATTTCACCGGTATCTGTTCGTCCGGATCGACAGGCATGATAACCGCGAGGATAATATAAGCGACTAAACCGGGTATTCCGACCGAGAAAACCGTAATCAACGCATATAGTACACGAACAACAGTCGGATCCAAATTAAGATATTTTGCTAAACCGCCGCAAACGCCTTCTATCATTTTATCGGCGCGGCTTTTATATAGTTTCTTTGTCATTTTGTCCCTTTCCGTCTACAAGACCGGTGAATATCATTATTCTGTTTTGTTTTGCATTTTTGCAGCCGTCACGGTGTTTTGCAGGAGCATTGCCCTTGTCACCGGGCCGACTCCGCCGGGCACAGGGGTTATCCATGAAGCTTTCGGCTCGACCGAAGCGAAATCCACATCGCCGCAAAGCTTGCCGTTTTCGTCCCTGTTCATGCCGACATCAATAACAACCGCTCCGTCCTTCACCATATCGGCGGTTACGAACTTCGCTCTGCCGATGGCAGCTATGAGGATATCCGCCTGCCTTGTGATTTCCGGCAGATTTTTGGTTTTGGAGTGGCAGATGGTGACGGTTGCGTTTTCATGAAGCATCAGCATCGCCATGGGTTTGCCGACAATATTGCTGCGCCCGATAACGACGCAGTGTTTGCCGGCGATTTCAATGTTTTCACTATGCAGCATTTCCATGATTCCAGCAGGCGTGCAGGGCAACAGAAGGCAGTCGCCAAGCATAACATACCCCACATTGACCGGGTGGAACGCGTCAACATCCTTCGCGGGTAAAATCCCGTTCAGCACGTCTTTTTCATTTAAATGCCCGGGGATAGGGAGCTGGCAGAGAATACCGTTGATATCTTTGCGGGCGTTTAGCTCCGCTATCAGCGCCATCAGCTGCGCCTGTGTCGTATCGGCAGGCAAAGCGAACTCATGAGATTTAATATCAACGAGCGCGCAGTCCTTTTTCTTGTTGTCCACATAAACGCGGGAGGCGGAATTGTCGCCGACAATAATGACCGCCAACGCAACATCGCAGCCCTGTGATTTAAGCTTGAAAACATCTTTCGTTACCCGCTCAAGTACCTGCGAAGCTATTCTTTTACCGTCGATTATTTTTGACATGAAACAGAGCCTTCCGTTCTTTTATAGTGATGCATTTATTAATGGCCGGCGGGCATATCCGGCACTTCTGACTCCGCTGCGGCACCAACGGTTGTTTTGGTGTTATCTTTTTCAGCGGGTTCTTGTTGATTGCTTTCCTCTTTGATTTCTTCTTTGTTTTCTCACTCTGTCTTTTTTTCTTCCGCCGTTATGATATTTTCATCGACTTCAACTTCGTTTCAGTCCTCGTCCTCGTCCTCGTCCTCGTCCTCGTCCTCGTTTTCGTCTTTTTCGTCCGGCTCGTCATCTCCGGCAACAGCTTTTTTAGCTTGTTTGACTTTTTTTGCGGTTTTCTGTTTTTCTTCTTCAGCCGGGAAGAAATCAACTCCTTCGACAGGTTTGGGATTCTTTTTGAATTTTCGAAGCAGCGTGATGAGAGCAGCTGTGCTTACAAGAACAAGCGCCGCCGAAGCAACTTGGAAAACTCTGATTTTTGTATCCATGAAGGTCAGGCTGTCCGGACGCAGTCCCTCAATAACGATTTGACCTATACCGAACCAAATGCCGCAAGAGAGAATCAGCTGGCCGCTGAATTTGCGGAATTTACGGTATATCAGCATTAGCGCAAAGAACCCCAATAAACACCAGAGCGACTCATAAAGAAAGACCGGATGTACATAAGCTTTTTCGGCAAATGTACCGGCGTTGAGGGCGATTCCCTTTTCTGCATAAGCATCCGCGTTAAGACTTATGTAACCGGATATTTTCTCGCTCCACATGCCCCAAGGGAGGCTTGTATTGGTGCCGAATGAATTCTGGTCTGTAAAACTGCCCCAACTTCCTATTCCCAGCCCAAGGAGCACGCTTAAGGCGCTTATATCGAGAAGGTTAAACAGATTGAGTTTTCTTAACTTGCAGACAACAATCGCGGTTATAACTCCGCCAATAATACCGCCGTAAAGCCCAAGGCCGCCCTCCCAAATATGAAATATACTTGAAATATTGCCCTTGTAGTTTTCCCAATTAAAAATTACAAACCAAATTCTGGCGCCAAGTAAACCGATTATTATACTATAAATCAGCACATCAATCATCTTATCCAGATTCATTTTCCATTTCGACGCCATTCTTCCGGCGAAAATCACGGCAACCAAAAACCCGAGCGCAGCTATTATCCCGAACCATCTCACGGTATACTGAAACCCGAACAGAGAAAACTCGGTTAGCACAGGTGTTATGCTGAAACCTCTCTCTATTGCTTTGAAGTATACCACGGTCATCGCGTCGCTCATAAATATTCCTCCTGTTTCAGATTATATAAGATATTTAATAAAAGGTCCTGGCTGTATAGTAAACGGCTGAAAACGCGAAGGGGGTTTATTCGCCCACCGGCGTATCTTCTGCGGTATCCGCCGGTTGCCCGGTTTGAGTTTCAACAGGCATTTAGTTTGTCTTTTCTACCACTTCGACAGAATCACTGAAATTTTCTTGGATTTTCTCTTTGTTTTCTCCCTTTTCTTTCGTTGTTTCTTCGTTTGCTTCCTCAGTGGTTTTTTCTTTGTTTATTTCTTTTTTTTCTTCGTTTTCCGTTAAGTCAACAGTTCCGATCTCTTTGTGATTTTTATTTTTGTCTTTCTTTTTATCGATTTCTTCTGCCGGGAAATAATCAATGCCCTCAATCGGTTTGGGATTCTTTTTGTATTTTCTAAGCAGAACAATAAGCAAAACGGTGCAAACAACCGCCAGTGATATCGAACGAACCTGGTTAAGGCTCAGGCCGATGCTTTCAACGGGAATACCGTCCAAACGAAAGCTCTCAATAATTGCCCTTCCGGTGCCGTACCATATGCCGTATAACAGGATAATCTCTCCGCTGAACTTGCGGTGTTTTTGGCAAATATAATAGAGCACGGCGAACCCAAAAAGACACCAAAGAGACTCATACAAAAATGTCGGGTGGACATAAGCTTTTTCCAGATAAGTGCCGGCGTTGATTGAAATCCCCTTTGCAGCAAGCTCGGCTTGATTGGAGGCAATAAAATCAGCGGTCTTTTGGCTCCACATACCCCAGGGAAGATTGGTGTTTGTGCCGAAAACCTCCTGGTTCGTGAAGTTGCCCCAGCGCCCTATGCCCTGCCCGACAAGAAAGCTCATGGCGCACAAATCCAGTAAATTGTAAAAATTGAGCTTTCTGACCTTGCAGACAATGAAGGCCGCAATAAGACCGCCTATCAGCCCGCCGTAAATTGCAAGCCCGCCTTCATAAATTTTATAAATTTCAGAAATATTGTCTTTGTAATATGACCAATTCGCCAAGACATAATAAAGCCTTGCCCCGATAATGCCAAGGATAGTGCCGTAGATAAGGACATCAATCATTTTATCCAGGCTCATCTTCCATTTATAAGCACCCCGCCCGCCTAAAAGCACAGCAAGCAGAAAACCGAAAGCAATAATTGCACCGTACCATTTGATGGAAACCTGAATCCCGAAAAAAGAGAAATCCGCAAGATCGGACGCAACGCTGTAACCGCGTGATATGCCCTTAAAATATACTATGGTGAAGTTGTCCATTGATTTCACTCCTGTCAAAATATAGGATTTGGGATCCTGAGCCCATGAAACCGGTTTATAAAGGCAATATAACTGAAAGTGCCGAGCTGTCTTCGTCAAGAATGTCTTTCAGCCTGCTGTTTATGCTGTCAAGTGTTATAGCTTTACAGAGTTCAAGCTCATCAAACAGCCCATTACCAGTAAAGAAAGTGGCTGCCAGTTCGTTCGCCAGTTCATCCACATCATTATACATCATGATCATTCTGCCGTAAAGCTTCCTTCTGGCACGTTCAAAACTTTTTTCGTCAACGCCTTCTTTTTTCAGACGGTTGATTTCATTTTTAATCTCCGCTGCCACGGCTTTCGGATCTTTTGTTTGACCTGCGAAAATGCAGCAGGCGTAACCGAAGCCTTCAAAATATTCAAAAGAAAATGTTGTGTTGATAAGCTCGGCATCCAATAATTTTTTATATAAAGGCGCTTCTTTGCCCGCTATGATGTGAAGCAAAATAAGCGCACCGAGACGTTCTTTTGCTGTGCGCTCCGGTGTTTTAACCGCTTCTTTAAAGCCAAGAACAAACTGCGGCGCGCTGACTGAAAGCTTTTCCTCAATATAACTTAATTCGGGTGCCGATGTTTCTTCTATAAACTCTCTTTTTGCCGGGCTGCCCGCTGACGGTTTCAGCAGCCGGTCTGCTACTTCCAACACATCCTCAACGCTTGTGTTGCCGGAAACGGCAAGAACCATATTGTTTAAATTATAAAAATTCCCGTAACACCGGTAGAGCAAATCCGCGGTAATCTGAGCGATGGATTCTTCCGTTCCCGCTATGTCTATTCTAACGGGATTGACGCTGTACAACGCGCGAAGGAGATTAAAAAGCACTTCCCAATCAGGCACATCTTTGTACATCCGTATTTCCTGCCCGATGATCCCCTGCTCTTTTTCGACAGTTTCCTGCGTGAAGTAAGGCTTTTGGACAAAATCCAGCAGAATTTCAAGAGATTCTTTGAAATTGCCGGAGCAGGAAAACAAATAGCCGGTGCGGTCAAAGCTGGTGTAAGCATTTGCGTTTGCGCCCGTTTTGGCAAAGCGTTCAAAAGCCGCCAGTTCCTCGCTTTCGAAAAGTTTGTGCTCCAGGAAATGCGCGGTGCCTTCCGGTATTCCGCAAAATGAACCGTCCTCCAGTGCTATTTTGGTATCTATCGAACCGTATTTTGCTGTAAAAACGGCATATGATGAGGAATAACCCGCTTTGGGCATAACTAAAATGGACAAACCGGACGGGTGCTCGATTTTATAATAGCTTTCATCAAGCTCAGCATTTCGAATTTTCTCAATTTTCATCTCCGCTATCCTCCCCCGTACCCGACAGCATATATATCGTGTCAAGCGACACTCTGTTTGCTGCGGCAACTACCTGTTCTTTTGTAACCAGCTTAATTTCTTCCGCTTCCTGCGCGGGGGTTGTGATATCCGGCTCAAGAATTTGGTAAGCATACCAGGCAGCTGTGTCAACAGGTGAATCCTCGACACTGCGCAGTTTGTCGCATCTCGCCATTAATGAAGCTTCAAGGTCTCCGGGTTCAAAATCGCCTGCTTTGACAGCATCAAACTGGCGCAGAATTTCTTCCGTCGCCAAGGCGGCTTTTTCAAATTCAATGCCGCTTTGGACAAATATTACTCCTTTGTGTCTGTCCAGTTTGGCGGAGCAATAATAGCACAGGCTCATTTCTTCCCTGACATTTTTGAACAGTTTTGAATAGGTTCCGCCGCCGAAAATATCCGTCATTATCTTAAAAGCAGATGCTTCGTCCGATTCATTTTCCATCCCCGCCCTAAAGCCCAAAACAAGCTTGCCTTGCTTGACCGGAAGTTTTTCCTCTTCCTTGCGCAGCTCTTTTACCGATGTTATAAAAACGGTTTTTATCTCAGCAGGTTTGCGCTCAATCCCGGCGAACTTCGCTGTTAAAGCATCTGCAACAGCCTCGTTTGAGCCGCTGCCAACCATATCGATTTGAATAACGGCCGTTTTAAGCATATTTTTCCATGCGTTATAAATGCTTTTGCCGTCAAGCGCTTCAATGTCTTCACGGGTTCCGTATTTATCAAGGCCGAATTTTTCAGCGGCGCACATAATTTCTTCACAGCGGCGCAGTGCGTAAAGCCGTTTATCGTTGAGCTCGCTTTCCACTTTTTCAATCAGCATCCGCTTTTCTCTTTGCACAGCCGCTTCGCCGAAACAGCCGTCAACAAGGTCGGGGTCAAAAAATAAATCCAACAGCAGTTCTGTGCAGCTTTGAGTGATGCTTTCATCCGTTAAAGAAAAACGGTCATCAATGGAGGTGAGGTGAATCGACATAAGCTGTGCTTCACCCAGTTTCGCAACTCCCGCCGAAAGCGACGCTCCGTACAGCTCCGCAAGCCGTCCGCTTAAGAACGAAAAATCCGGATATTTGCGGCACGAGCGATGTAGTACAAACGGCAGAATCGCATTTGCGGCGATATCGCCTTCCATCGGCAGCGCCATTGACAGCGAAATACGCCCCGTTTTAAAACGGTCGGTCTGCACAACGCAAAGGCGGACCCCCGGAGCGATAATTTTAACAAATGGTTCGGTTCCCATAGTTACCTCCTGTATTTTGATAATGATGGAGAAGAAGTGGAGAAGAAGTGGAAGTGTAATGGAGATGATGTTGGAAAGAAGTGGGGAAGAGGTAGAGAAGAAGTGGGGGTTATCGCGGAGATGATGTTGGAGTGCAATTGAGAAGAAGTAGAAAAGATGTTGGGTAACGAAAAAAATAATCGAACCTCCCATTGCTTCCCGCGGCAAAGCCGCACTTTGCTACGCTTCCCGTGACGAAGTCACTCTTCTCAGAAATCTCCTATTTTTTTCGTAGCAAAGCTGTGCTTTGCAATGCTTCTCGTGACGAAGTCACTCTTCTCAGGAATTCCCTATTTCTTCCCGCACCAAAGGTGCACTTCTCAACTGCTTCTCGCGACGAAGTCGCTCTTCTCAAATTCCTATTGCTTCCCGCGGCGAAACTGCACTTTTCAACCGCTTCCCGCGGCAAAGCCGCACTTCCCTATTGCTTTTCTATAAGCCTATATATCGTTATGCGCGATATCCTCGTAAGTTTCGCGTTTAACAACAACTCTTGCTTTTCCGTCTTTTACAAAAATAACCGGCGGGCGGCAGATACGGTTATAATTGGATGCCATTGAATAGTTGTATGCGCCGGTGGAAAGTACAGCAAGCGTGTCGCCCGGCTCCACCCTTTGTACTGAAGTCCACTCCTGAATCAGGTCGCCGCTTTCGCAGCATTTGCCTGCTATAGTAGCGGTGCACTCCCTCGGCTCGTTTGCCTTGTTGGCGCAGATGATTTCATAATGTGCCTGATAAAGAATATAGCGCGGGTTATCCCCCATGCCTCCGTCAACGGAAATATAAGTGCGGACATCCGGTATTTTTTTAACGGCACCGACGGTATATAGCGTTATGCCCGCCGCGCCGACAATTGACCTGCCGGGCTCAATAATGATAAACGGCATTTTAAGCCCCAGTTCGGCTGAATACTCCTTCACGACAACCGAAACTTTCTTCATGTAGTCCGCAAAGGGGCGGGGCCGGTCGGTTTGAATGTATTTAATACCGAACCCTCCTCCCAGGTTGAGCACAGCGAGTTCATGCCCGGTTTCGGCTTTCACCTGCGCCATAAAATCAAGCATAACCCTTGCAGCCAATTCAAAGGGATCAATGTCAAAAATCTGCGAACCGATATGGCAGTGAATTCCGATAAGCTTCAGATTCGCCATCGTTAATGCTTTTTTAACAGCCTGCATCGCCTCACCCGTTTCAAGCGCGAAGCCGAATTTTGAATCTATTTGGCCGGTCTTCACAAAATCGTGCGTATGGGCGTCAATACCCGGCTTGATGCGAAATAAAATCTCGACAATTTTACCGGCGTCACCGGCGATTTTATTCAGCGACTCCAACTCAAAGATATTATCGACAACAATTCTGCCGACATTATTATCGACAGCCTGTTTGAGTTCTTCCGGGGTTTTATTGTTGCCGTGAAAGTAAATTTTTTCTGCCGGAAAATCCACCGAGAGAGCTGTAAACAGCTCGCCGCCGGACACCACATCAAGCCCCATACCTTCATCGGCGCAAATCCGGCACATCTCTTTACAGCAAAAGGCTTTGCTCGCAAAAAGCACCATGCCGTTACCGCCGTAATTTTCATTAATCGAGCCGACAAAATCCCGGCAGTTATTCCGGATTTCCGCTTCGTCAAAAACATAAGCGGGTGTACCGAATTTTTGAGCTGCCTCAACGGTATCGCATCCGCCTATTGTCAGATGACCTTTTTCGTTAATCTGTATACAGTCCGAAACATACATAAATCTCTACACTCCTAATATAAACTCAGCGCATCGCTGATTATTTTTTTAATTTCCTCAACACCTTCGCCCGTTTGGGACGAGAAAGGTATCTTTTTATTTTCGGGGAACCCGCTCAGTTCATCCTCAAGTTCCTCCAAGCGTTTCAAACGTTCGGTTTTATTAAGCTTGTCACACTTTGTCATTGCGATGACAAAATTGATTTTGCTTTCTTTCAGGAACGTGAGCATCTCGTAATCCTCCGCTGTGGGTTTATGGCGCATGTCGATTAGCTGAACAACAAGATTAATTCTTCTGTCGGAGGTGAAATAGCCCTCCATCATTTCCGCCCAGCGTTTTTTTTCGGAATGGGAAACTTTGGCATAACCGTAACCCGGTAAGTCCGCAAACTTTGAGCCGTCGCCTTTAAAAAAATTGACGGTTATTGTTTTACCCGGCATAGAGCTTGTTCTCGCAAGACTTTTACGGTTTAAAATTTTGTTCAGAAGCGACGATTTCCCGACATTCGAACGGCCTGCAAAAGCGATTTCCGGAGTAACCGAAACGGGCAGCTGCGCTGCGGTACCGTATGATGCCTCGAATTCGAAATTGTTAAACTGCATGGTGTATTCCTTTCGCAAATTGATAAGAAATGGAAAAGTGTGACTTCGTCA
The DNA here is from genome assembly GCA_964627535.1 of uncultured Eubacteriales bacterium. Taxonomy (GTDB): domain Bacteria; phylum Bacillota; class Clostridia; order Oscillospirales; family Acutalibacteraceae; genus UBA1447. The sequence continues at coordinate 64,041 of CAZVJW010000014.1, read as the reverse complement.
CGGGAAGCATGGAGAAGTATGACTCCGTCATGAAAAGGGATAGGAGTTCCGCTTTGGAGTTTTTGCCATACTTCGCTTCCCAACTTCTTCTCTACTTCTTCTCTACTTCTTCTCTACTTCTTCTCTACTTCTTCTCTACTTCTTCTCCACTTCTTCTCCACTTCTTTTCAAATAATCAGATGCTGCTTCTCAACAGTATTTACTGCGCTAAAATCGTGTGTGAACGCATCATGTTATCCGTAATCGGCAAGGGTATTTCATCGCTGCATGTTTGTACGCTGATATCCTGCACCAAAGCATGAGCAAAAACCTCATCAACATTGCTTACGGAAATGAAGCTGACACAAGCTTTGACGGTGTTATCGACCTCTCTCAGGTCGGGCAAGTTTTCTTCCGGAATTATAATCGTTTTAATACCCGCCCTATATGCGGCCATCGTCTTTTCCTTAAGTCCGCCTATTGGCAAAACTCTGCCCCGCAAGGTTATCTCACCGGTCATAGCGATGTCGCCGCGCGCGGGTATCCCAGTAAGCGCCGAAACCAAAGCGGTCGCAATTGTAACACCGGCGGAAGGGCCGTCTTTCGGGACAGCGCCTTCGGGTACATGAATATGTATGTCTTTATCCTTATAAAACTGCTTGTCAATTTTAAGCACTTCAGCTCTTGACCTGATGTAGCTCAGTGCTGCTTTTGCGGATTCCTTCATCACATCACCCAAGGAACCGGTCAGTTCCAGTTTTCCCGTTCCGTCCAGCACCGCAACCTCAATTTGCATCATCTCGCCTCCGACAGAGGTCCATGCAAGCCCGTTGACAACCCCCGGTTCATTCATCGCTTCCGGCTTTTCATCCTTATATTTAACAGCACCCAAAACCTCATCTAAATCCTCCGCCTTGAAAGCTACCTTTTTTTCTCCGTTGGCAACCTTCACCGCAGCCTTGCGGAAAATCGCCGCAATTTCCTGCTCCAATTTACGAACACCCGCTTCTTTTGTGTAACCTTGTATTAAAAGATGCAATGCGTCATCGGTAATTTTAAATCTCCTGCTCGACAATCCATGTCGTTTCGCCTGCTTCGGAACAAGATGTTTTTTAGCTATATTATATTTTTCCTCGTGTGTATAGCTACCAAGCTCGATAGTCTCCATCCTGTCAAGCAGAGGTGCCGGAATATTATCCCGCATATTTGCCGTTGTGATAAACAGTACGCGGCTTAAATCGAACGGCAGCTCGATATAATGGTCGCGGAAGGAGAAATTCTGCTCGCCGTCTAAAACCTCCAGAAGCGCCGAGGACGGATCGCCGTTATAACTGCTGCTGAGCTTGTCCACTTCATCTAAAAGGATAAGCGGATTACTCGTGCCGGCCTGCTGCATGGCGTTAATAATCCGGCCCGGCATGGAGCCGATATAGGTTTTGCGGTGACCCCTTATCTCGGCTTCGTCGTGGATACCACCCAAAGAAATTCTCACATATTTGCGCCCCATAGCCCGCGCGATGGAGCGGGCGACCGAAGTTTTGCCAACACCGGGAGGTCCCACGAGGCAAATAATCTGACCTTTTATATCAGGCGACAGTTTGCGCACAGCAAGCATTTCGATGATTCTGTCCTTCACCTTCTCGAGCCCGTAATGGTCATTGTCAAGCACCTTTCGGGCATGGATTAAGTCCAGTTTATCCACGGTAAGCTTGTTCCATGGCAGGGAAAGGCATGTTTCAATATAGTTTCTGATAACCCCCGATTCGGGAGATTGCGCAGAAACCCGCTCCAGACGGTCGCATTCCCGCAAAAGTTTTTTGCGGGTGTCTTCTTCAAGACCAAGCTTTTCAATCTGCTCTCTGTAATTTTCCACATCGCTCTCCGGCGATGAACCTTCGTTCAGTTCGCCTGATATAGCCTTGAGCTGTTCACGCAAATAATATTCCCGCTGGTTTTGGTCAATCTGCTCCTGTACATGCGTATGAATATCATCCTCAAGCTTCAGCAGCTTGCCTTCTCTTTCCAAAAGAACGCAGAGCATTTCAAGCCTTTTCAAAGGATTAAGCTGCTCCAAAATCAGCTGCCTGTCGGAATATTCAAGAACAATATTACCTGCGATAAAATCAGCAAGCTCACCCGGTCTTTTTTCCGCAATAACAGCCAAAACTAAATCCGGCGGGAGCTGAGGAGCCGCTGCCGAGTAATCGTTGAAAATATCCTTGGCGTGGCGGACAAGAGCCTCCGCATACTCGCCATCCTGCGTTTTGATTTTTACATCCTGACAACGCCTTACAGAACCTTGCAAGTATGGCTTGTCCATTATAATTCCCGTCGTTTTCGCCCTATAAACGCCTTCAACGGCGACACGGACATTTTCGCTGCCCTGAAGTTTAAGCACCTGTTTAACAGTGGCAACAACCCCTACTTTATAAAGGTCGTTTATATCCGGGTCATCATCAATAATATCCTTTTGTGTTACCAGAAAAACCTCTTGATTGCCTGCCATGGCTGCCCTTAACGCGACGACGGATTTGCTTCTGCCGACATCAAAGTGCAAACGCATATCCGGAAATACGACCAATCCCCGCAGAGCCACAATCGGCATTGCAAGAGGCTTTGTTTCATTTTTTTTCATAGAACCATCTCCTGAAGGGAAACAAAATACAAACCATTTCCCTTATCAAAATATTATATCGCTTAGCGTCCTTACAGTCAACCGAAAGTACAGAGAATTTCCTTGTTGCATAAGAAATTCATTCTTTCGACACAATTTAAAGGCAGCAGGCGAATAATATAAATCCGCTTACTGCCTTTATTATGCAAACTATTGAACCGCCATTCTTATTTATTCTGCGCAAACAGCCATGTGTAAAGTTCCGGTGAGGAAAACATTGCAACCGCGGCATCAGAATGCCCATAGTCACTGCCATTGTATTGCGTGTATTTAATATTGCCTTTGATTGCTTTCAAGGCTTCCACCATCATAATACTGCCGATGGAAGGTACGGATTTGTCAAACAAACTGTGCGCAGCCCAAACAGGCACATCTTTCATCATAAACGCCAAAAGCGGGTTGCCGGCGCCTGAGACCGGCACCGCTGCCGCAAACAGATCGGGGTATTTGCCGAGAAGGCTCCATGTACCGATACCGCCCATTGAAAACCCGGTTAAGTAAAGCCTGTCCGTATCCACGCTGTAATTCTTTTCAATACCTTTTATAACGAAATCTTTAATCTGTTTTAACATATTTTGTTCTTTCAACGCGCCGTTGCTCCATTCACTGTCCGAAGGGCACTGCGGCACCACAAAAATGCAGGGGTTTGTATCATCACAAGCCGCAACGTTTTTGGCAAGCGCGTCAAACCATGCACTGGAAAGCTGATGGTTGTTATCGTCCCCGCATTCGCCGGAACCATGCAAAAAGACTATGACCGGATATTGTTTCGTTTCGTTATAACCGGCGGGCAAACAAATTCTGAAATACAGATCCGATTTATAATTGCTGTCCTTGTAAATGTAACCCTTGAAGGTGTCGGGAAACTTCGCGAATTCACGGTTAACCTCAACCACCTGAACCGATGATGACTCGAAAAAAGCGGATTCGTAAAAGTTTTGGACAACGATATAAGCATCCTTTACAAATGCAAGGGTGAGCAGCAAAGAAAACATTTTGAGTGTAAGCTTTTTCATGATAATTTCCTTCCATTTGTATTTCGGCAGAGAATTCCGCTGAAATTATTTTATCATAATCCTAAAATATATGCAAAACAAATAACAAATCCCCGTCTATGCTTACATAAACGGGGTTCAGCTGAAATAATCAGACCGCTGTGTTTTTTTGCTTAGGCTTTACAAATGAAGATGTCTGGCTGATGACCCCCTGCTTTTTGCTAGGGTTTCTCTCAATCAGCGGCGGCGCACCTTCATTGACGCACTGTGCCGTGATAGCCACCCTTTCTATTAATGGGTCGGAGGGAATTTCATACATAATAGGCATTAACACCTGCTCCATCATGGAGCGAAGCCCTCTTGCGCCTGTTTTCTTTTCAAGAGTTTTAACCGCTACGGCTTCAAGTGCTTTCGGCTCAAATTCCAACTCAACATCATCCATGTTAAAAAGCAGTTGATACTGCTTAAGGATAGCATTCTTTGGTTCCGACAAAATTCTGACAAGCGCTTTGGCATCGAGTTCTTTGAGTGTAGTGATAACAGGCAGTCTGCCGACGAGTTCCGGAATCAGTCCGAACTTAACCAAATCCTGATGAATAACACCCGCAAGCATATTTGCCTTTTCCATATCCTTCTTGCTTTTTACATCGGCGCCGAAACCAAGTGCAGAACCGCCGACGCGCTTTTCGACAATTTTTTCAATTCCGTCAAAAGCACCGCCGCAAATGAAAAGAATGTTCGAGGTATCGACCTGAATAAAATCTTGCTGCGGATGTTTGCGTCCGCCTTGCGGCGGAACATTGGAAACTGTACCTTCAAGTATTTTGAGCAGCGCTTGTTGAACGCCCTCGCCGCTGACATCTCTTGTAATAGAAGGATTTTCGGATTTTCGGGCTATTTTGTCAATTTCATCAACATAGATTATTCCCCGCTCCGCTTTTTCAATATCAAAATCGGCAGCTTGAATCAATCTAAGAAGTATGTTTTCGACATCCTCACCCACATAACCCGCTTCGGTCAGTGTTGTCGCGTCGGCAATGGCAAACGGCACATCCAGAATTTTTGCAAGGGTTTGCGCCAGCATTGTTTTACCTACGCCGGTGGGCCCCAAAAGCAGGATATTGCTCTTTTGAATTTCGATATCCGAGGACTTGCCCAGATAAATACGCTTATAGTGGTTATAAACAGCAACACTCAGGACTATTTTCGCCAAGTCCTGCCCGATAACATATTCGTCAAGCTGAGCTTTTAATACCTGAGGTTTCGGCAGGTTTTTATCGAGGTTATCCCCTGCGGGTGTCTTACGGCTGCGTGGCTTGTCTTCCTCAATTATTGCCTGACAAAGTTCAACACATTCGTTGCAGATATATACACCCTGCCCTGCAATCAACTTGTCTACCTGTTCCTGTTTTTTATGGCAAAAGGAGCATACAACCTGCTTGTCTCTCCTGTCGTCATCTTTTGGCATAGTTTTTCACCTTATCTTTTCGTGAGAATTTTATCAATCAAACCATATTTCAGTGCCTCTTCCGGGTTCATAAAATTATCTCTTTCGGTGTCCGCTTCAATAACCTCAATCGGCTTGCCTGTATTTTCGGCAAGAATTCTGTTTAGTTTTGATCTTGTCTTTAAAATGTGTTCCGCAGCAATTTTAATCTCCGTCGCTTGACCTTGTGCACCGCCCATAGGCTGATGAATTAATATTTCGCTGTTCGCCAGCGCAAAGCGTTTACCGGGAGCCCCCGATGAAAGCAAAAATGATCCCATTGAAGCTGCCATACCCATGCAGATTGTCGAAACATCGCATTTAATATAACGCATTGTGTCATAAATAGCAAATCCTGCCGTCACCGAACCGCCGGGGCTGTTGATATAAAGACTGATATCCTTCTCCGGGTCCTGTCCCTCAAGAAAAAGCAACTGAGCTACTATCAAGCTTGCGGTAACGTCGTTCACTTCTTCGGAAAGCATAACGATTCTGTCATTTAACAGACGGGAAAAAATATCGTAGGAACGCTCACCCCTGTTTGTTTGCTCTATAACCATCGGAACCAAAGACATGATAGACCCTCCTAAATTTTATTTTGATTTGATTATTCTTGAGGCAATATTGTCTCATACTAATCAGATTGCCGGAATAGTTTTCTTACTGGGCCTTTTTCTTTTTTTCTGCCTGCTTTTTTGCTGAATGGCTTTTTTCGGCTTCATCTTCCCCGGCAGCCTCCTTGTTTTCGTCTTCATCCGTCTTCTTGGCGGGCGCAACGGGCTTTGCATTTTCAACAACAAGCTTAACCGCTTTTTCGCTGATGATATCAGCCTTTAAATTTTCTTCCGGAATGATTCCCTTTAGCTTTTCGACATCGATTCCATACATATCCGCAAGCTTCTGATATTCCGCGGTCAAATCTTCTTCGGTTGCCGATAAACCTTCAAGCTCGCCGATTTTTTCGAGTGCCAGCCGCAGCAAAATATGCTTTTTGGCATCATTAAGCATCTGCGCATCAAAGGTGTCCTTTTCAATACCCGTATACATCAAATAAGTATCTAAATCAGCCCCCTGCTGGCTGAGGCGCTGCGTAAAACTGTCTGTGTTTTCCTTTGCTTTTTTGGTAATCATGACTTCCGGAATTTCCGCTGTGACTTGAGCGGTAAGCGCTTCAAGAATTAAATCTTCAAACGCCTTGTCCGCCGTCTCTTTTTTGCGGGTAAGAATATCATTCTCTATGCCTTTTTTCAGTTCCTCAACCGTTTCGTATTCGCCGACATCCTTGGCGAAATCATCGTCTATTTCCGGGAGTTCCTTAACCTTAATCTCGTGAATCTTCACTTTAAAAACCGCCGCCTTGCCCGCAAGCTTGGGATCATATTCATCGGGGAAGGTTACATTAACATCAAATTCATCATCTTTATTGCGGCCTACTATTTGATCTTCAAAACCGGGGATGAAATTGCCGGAACCCAATGTAAGACTGTGGTTTTCGCCTTTTCCGCCTTCAAAAGCAACTTCGTCGACAAAACCTTCAAAATCGATTACCGTAATATCTCCTTGCTGAGCAGGTCTGTCTTCAATAACAATAGTTCTTGAATTTCTTTCCTTCATTCTGTCAAGTTCGGCATCGATTTCACTTTGGCTTATTTCGGTATCGCTTTTTTCGCCTTCAAGACCTTTGTACTGAGTTATCTCAATCTCCGGCTTAACGGTAACTTTCATTGTGAAAGATACACCGTCCTCGCCTATTTCTTTAACGTCAACATCAAAGGGGCTGTCAACCGCTTCAATATTGCCTTCTTTGTATGCCTGTTCCACAACCTCCGGGAAAAGCATTTCAAGTGCATCTTCATAAAAGACATCTTTGCCGTAAGCTCTTTCAATAAGGCTGAGGGGTGCCTTTCCTTTTCGAAAACCCGGGATGGCTATGCTTGATTTTTTCTTGTTAAATACTTTAAGAACGGCCGCTTTGAATTCGGCTGCCTCAATAGTAATTTCAAGTTCATTGATATTGGTTTCAATTTTCTTGGATGATTTCAGACTCATTAATGTTTCCTCCTAAAATAACTGCGAATGATACAAGCGATTAACCGTAATATTATAGCAGATATCCAATTGATTTTCTATAGTTTTTTGCTGAATTTAAATATTTGTCAACATTTTATAGTTTATTTGTATTTTTCCACAAGCTTTGGGCAAAATTCGAGAAAATCGCTTGAAATTAAGTTGAATTTTATACCGTATAGCTCACAGCCGGGAGCGTTTCTTGTTGCCTGGGCATGCAAATGTCCGTAATAGCAGCGTTTTATTTTTTCATCTGTCAGCACTTCAATTATTTCTTCGCAGATATATGTTTCGCTGAGCGGAGGAAAATGCAAAAAAACAACAGGTTCGGCATCAAACATTCTTGCAGCCCGGATTGAGGTTTTAAGCCTGCCGGCTTCGCGCAGTATTATTTTTTTATCTTCATCACTGCCGCCGTCAAGAGACCATCCTCGCGTGCCGCAAACAGAAACCGGTCCTAAATTATAGGCATTATTGTGCAGAATTGAAATACTGTCAAATCTGTTTTGCGCCAGGAAAGCATCCATTTTGCTTTTACTTGTCCACCAATAATCGTGGTTGCCTTTCAAAATGATTTTTTTACCCGGCAGTTCATGCAAAAAGCCGAAGTCCTTCGATGTTTGAGATAATTGCATGGACCATGAAATATCGCCGGCAATCACAACCGTATCTGTTTCGCTTACAACCGAACGCCAATTTTTTTCTAGCCGCTGTTCAAAGCCCGCCCAACCGGCGAATATTTCCATCGGCTTATCGGCACCAAAAGACAAATGCGTATCGCCGATTGCAAAGAGTGACATATTTACCCCTTTCGGAAATCAGGATTTTTTATAAATCCAGCATCTCAAATACGACGCTTTCCATGCTGTCCTTCGTGCAAAAGCCATTAAATCTAACCGGTTTATCTTTTAAGTCTGCAAGTTGTGCCGGACAGCTTTGGCCTGTTAAATCCGCAAGTTCACGAAGCATCTCAAATTCGTTCGTCCCTTGTGTTCCGTCAGGTTTTAACGCGGAAAGGACGGCCGCGCAGAATTTGAACGGAGAAGCGGTTGAGGCGATTACAGCCGGTGTATCATCGCCTATTTCTGCACGGTAGCACTCATAAACATCAATACCCACCGCCGTGTGCGTATCGCAAAGATAGCTCCGGTTCTTAAAAGTTTCGGCTATGGTTGCCTTTGTTCGTACATCATCGCAAAAACCGGCGGCAAATATTTTTTTAATTTTCGTAAGCATGTCATCGCGGACTTCATAAACTCCGGTTTCGGCCAGATCCTTCATGAGTTTCCGGATATATTCGGCATCATTGCCGCTCAGTGCGTACAGCAGGCGTTCGAGGTTGCTGGAAATAAGTATATCCATCGATGGAGAAACTGTTGTGATAAAGCTCCGGTTACGATTGTATCTACCGGTTTTTAAGAAATCCGTTAAAACATTGTTTGCATTTGAAGCACAAATAAGTTTGTTGACCGGCAACCTCATTTCCATCGCGTAATAAGCGGCTAAAATATTGCCGAAATTACCCGTCGGCACAACAATGTTGATTTTATCGCCTAATTGAATCGAACCATCGGTAATCAGCTCGCAATAGGCGGAAATATAATAAACAATCTGCGGTACCAGCCTGCCCCAATTGATTGAATTTGCAGAAGAAAACATCATGTTTTGTTCTTCAAGGCGGGCCGCTGTCTTTTCATCCGTAAATATCGCTTTGACTCCGTTTTGCGCATCATCAAAATTGCCCTCAATAGCGCAGACACTGACATTTTCACCCTCCTGGGTTGTCATCTGAAGCTTTTGCATGGGGCTGACACCGTCATTCGGGTAAAAAACCAGAATTTTTGTATTCGGCACATCCTTAAATCCCTCAAGGGCGGCCTTTCCGGTATCGCCCGATGTCGCCACAAGGATAACAATTTTTTTATCAGCCGCTGCTTTTTTTGCGGATTTTACAAGCAGCTGGGGAAGAAGCTGAAGCGCCATATCCTTAAAAGCACAAGTCGGCCCCTTCCATAGCTCTAAGACCTTGACGCCCTTATACAATTCGACAAGCGGTGCTATTTTTTCATCGCTGAATTTGCTGCCGGAATAAGCATCGTCAACGCTTTCACTAATTTCATTTTGTGTAAAATCAGTCAAATATAACGAAAGAATTGATTTTGCCCTTTCGATATAGTTAACGGCAGAAAGTTTTCGCAAATCATCAAGAGATATTTTGGGAATACTTTCCGGGACAAAAAGTCCGCCGTCGGCTGAAATACCGTTTGTTATTGCCTGAGCCGATGTGACATGAATCCTATTGTCTCTTGTGCTTGTGTAAAACATAGTGGTCGCTCCTTTGTTTTTTGCAAAGTTTATCTTTTTTGTTGATATTATACAATAATCCGACAGATTTGTAAAATCGAGAACATTTTAATTCTAAAATAAAATAAACCCCGTTATCAAAATGGGGTGTAATATGTTTAGAACCCTTCATCTGATACTAATCCCTTTTTAAAACATAGCTAAAAATTCGGCACAGAATCCCATTTGTCAAAGGTTTTTGCTTGATTTCATAGAGATTTTTAATCGGGATTAGTATGAAAAGGTTTTTCTTATATTTGCCTGCGAATCAGTTCCTAAATTCAGCTGATTTCCCGTATCTGTAAAGCTGTTATGCTTTACAGTTTATAAGGTAATTGTTGATTATTTATTTTCTTTATTAATAAATTATCCGGATTTTAAAGATACAATGCATTTCAAAAAGTACTATCGAAAGCGTTTTTTATATGGTTTATTTTTTTCAGCTTGCTGTTTTCATCAAGATATACTTCTATCACATCAAAGCGCGGCTGCAAATCATATTTATATCTTTGCAAAAAAGCTGCGGCTACCGCGCAGATCTTTCTTTGTTTTTGAATGCCGACCGATTCGGCGGGGTATGCAATTGCGTTTTCTCCCCTGGTCTTCACTTCCGCAAAAAAGATAAATTCGTCATCGGCTGCAATAATATCCACTTCTCCGAAACGGTTGCTGACATTTGCCGCAATAATTTTACAGCCTAAATCACGCAAATATCTCGCGGCATAAGTTTCGCCCCAAAGACCGGTTTTATTTATATTCATTTAACCACCCGCCTTGCCGGACAGAATTTTATTTTGCGCGGTCAAAGTTCTTTAAAAAGCTTTTTCTGTGCACCGGTGATATGCCGAATTCGGCAAGCATTTCATAATGCAGTTTCGTTCCGTAGCCTTTATGCTTTATGAACTGATATTGCGGATAAAGCATGTCAAGTTCCGCCATATATCTGTCTCTGCTGACCTTTGCCAAAATTGAAGCTGCGGCAATTGAAATGCTTAAACCGTCGCCTTGAATTATCGTTTTTGCCGGTATAGAAATCGGAGGCTTTTGATTGCCGTCAACAAGAGCAATATCGGGCTTGATTTTCAACCCCTCAACTGCCCGTTTCATAGCAAGAAAGGTTGCCTGCAATATGTTGATTTCATCAATCTCGTCTTCAGATGCGGATGCGATGCTGTAGGCTACAGATTCTTCTTTAATTATATCAAAAAGAGCGTTCCTTTTTTTTTCAGAAATCTTTTTCGAATCATTTATTCCTTCAATTTCGCACTCTTCCGGTAAAATAACCGCTGCTGCGAAAACCGGCCCCGCAAGCGGACCTCTTCCCGCTTCGTCCACCCCGCAGATAAAACTGTAGCCTTGCATGCGGGTCTCATTTTCGTATAAATTCCAATCCATTGTTTTTCCTATTCCAGTGTAATTCTTCCCAATTTGCCGCCTCTGAATTCATCAAGCAGCATAACCGCCGCTCTTGCGGTATCGGCTCCGCCGCCGCCAATGAGCATACCCCGTTTTTTGGCAAGCATCTCCAAAAGATCATAATTCTCAACATCCGTTATATTTTTTAATCCGTAGCGTTCAAATAATCTTTCGGCGTATGAAGTCTTCATCAAGCCAAGCAAGCGCTGCGCGATAATTTCAATATCCATTATCTCATCCTTAACCGAACCTGTGAAAGCAAGTTTGTCCCCTACGGCAGGGTCTTCAAACTTCGGCCACAACACACCCGGTGTGTCGAGCAGTTGAACGCCGCTGCCTATATCAAACCATTGGTTTTGACGGGTTACGCCGGGCTTATCGGCAACCATTGCCTTGTTTTTTCCGGCCATACGGTTTATAAAAGAGGACTTGCCAGTATTCGGTATGCCGACAACCATAACTCTGACAGATCTGCCGGCCATACCCTTTTCGGTGTTCGACGCTATTTTATCCTTCAAAAGTCCGCTGACAAGCGGGCGGAAGTTGCTGAGGCCTTTCCCGCTTCTGCAATCAACCGCCATGGCGCAGATATTCTGCCGGGCAAAATATTCAATCCAGCGGCGTGTGGCTTTTTCGTCCGCCAAATCGCATTTATTAAGAAGCACAATCAACGGTTTGTCGCCGATAAGTTTGAATATTTCAGGATTTCGGCTGCTTAGCGGTATTCTGGCGTCCAGTATTTCCGCAACGGCATCGACAAGCGGAAGGCTCTCTTTGATAAGCCTTCGTGTCTTTGCCATATGACCGGGAAACCACTGAACATTTTGTCTTTGAAAATCGCTCATTATATTTTTTCACCATTTTTATCAAAAATTCATCCGACATGCCAATTTCCGGCAGGTGATATCCTGCCGATTACTTTGCCAAGGATGTAGTTTTCTTCTACAAACCCGATCTGGCTTGAACGGCTGTCCGTTGAATGTTCTCTGTTATCCCCCATAACAAAAACACTGCCTTCAGGTACTGTCAGGGGGAAATCCTTATCAAATTTATCTGTTGTATTACCTTGTATATATGGCTCATTGAGCAGAACTCCATCAACATAAACAAAACCTTTTTCAAAATTGATATCGACAATTTGACCGGGTAACGCTATGATGCGTTTCACTATCGGTTCATGAAAATCATTTGGCTGCGTTATAATTATAACATCACCTTTTTTTGGTTCATTCACAAAAGCCGACACCATCAGTTTATCCCCATCCTGCAAGGTCGGTATCATTGAAGGTCCCACAACGCCCGCAATTCTAAAAAAGAAGGTAAAAACAAACATAATTGTAATAACAGCAGTCGCCATAATCGATGCTGTATCATATACAGTTTGTACTATTTTGCTTTTTATGCCGGATTCAGACATAAATCTCACTTCAATTCTCTCATATTTACTATATTATTTCGTTTAACTCAGCCTACAGAAACATAATCAATTTTAAATTGGCTAAAAGGGAACAGTCTGAGCCTTGCTTTCCCAAGAATATATCGCTCGTCAATAAGACCGATTCCAGACGCTCTGCTGTCTTTTGATAAGTTTCTATTGTCGCCCATAACAAAAACAAACCCTTCCGGTATCGTTATGGGAAAAACCACATCAAAACTCCTTGATGTCGATGCATTTATATATGGTTCAATAAGGATTTCACCGTTAACCGTTACTTCGTGGGTTATAAAGTCAATATTAATAGTATCACCGCCGATTGCAATTATCCGTTTAATTAATGGCTCGTGCACATCATTCGGCTGCGTGACAACGACGATATCCCCTCTTTCGGGTGTAAAGTTCATACCCGTTATGGCAACCCAGTCTCCGTCATTTAGGGTCGGAACCATAGAAGTTCCGTCGACACCGACAGCTCTGAAGATAAAGGTGAAGAGTAGAAAGATAATAACAATTGCACCCATTACCGAATCTATCCACTCATATAGCATCACCCAACGTTTTGCCGCAGGCGGTTCAGCGGCAGCAGGTTGAACAAACTCAATCCAATATTCATTTATTCTTCGCACTTTTCCGCCCTCCTTGAGTCGCAGTTTAATCAAATTCCGTTTGTAATACTAATCGGCGATGAAAAGCGTTGTTAGATTTACGATGATTTTTTGTGCTGTACAAAGCGGACGACGATGCTTTGCTGTCGCAAGGCAAGGAGGACAACGCAGTACGGCGTAAAAAAGACCGCAAAGATTTAATGCGTTTTATCGGTGGTTAGTATAAATACCCAAAAGGGCAGACCAAATGTCTGCCCTTTTGATTTGTTAAACAAACAAATAATTATCATAAATTGTGCGCGGTTCAGTATTGGATCAGCCGAGCTTTTGTTTAACCTTGGCAGCTTTTCCGACTCTGTCGCGCAGGTAATAGAGCTTTGCTCTCCGAATCTTACCGGCTCTTATATTTTCCACCTTGACGACATTCGGTGAATGGATTGGGAAAACCCTCTCAACACCTACGCCGTAGGAAACTCGGCGTACGGTAAAGGTTTCGGAAACACCGCTACCGTTGCGGGCAATAATAATACCTTCAAAAGCCTGTACTCTTTCCCTTTCGCCTTCATGGATTTTAACATACACTTTAACGGTATTGCCTATTGTTATTTGGGGTACTTCTGCCTTGATTTGATCTTGCGTGATTGCTTTGAGTGCGTCCATTGAAATTTTCCTCCGTTTTTTTCAGATGTTCGTACAGCGGCGCCGCAGAGGACCATCAGCTTTAATGTTTAAGCATTAAACCCCATCATGAGCAGATGGAAACAAATGCTCGGATATAATATCACAAATAGTTCAAGGTTTCAAGTATTTTATTTAAATATTTGTCTTTATGAAGCTTTTCAGCCGAAACAATCACCTGAAAACTTCAAAATCCGCTTTTAATAATCTTTTTCTTACTATTTTGTCGGGTTTAACAGCAATTCCTGTTGCGGAACTCAGGCTTTCCAAAATCAGAACCGGATTTAGATTGGATGTGTTTCCTGCTGAAAGCATAAAATTCAGCAAAACTTTCCCGCCGGTATTGTTGACATCAAAGCCGAAGATATAGTCTTTTAAAGCGACTTGCTTCATTACCTTGTGCCTGCCCTGTTTACCCGATTTTTCGGCTTTCAGTTCACCCCCGGCTAAAAGATTTTTCGACTTTTCAGCAAATTGTACAGCTTCGCTTTTATTGTCAAAATCCAACACTATTTCATATTCTGCATAACTTATTTCTTTTGCATCGCACTGAGCATCACTGACTTCCGTAATTTTGATGCCATCCGGCATAACACTTGCCAGGCGTTCTTTGATTTCACGGTTTTTCACGTCACCTTCTATACATATATCCATCGGCTCCGCCTCGCTTTCATGCCCGAGGGACAGCGGCAGGGCAAAGGTGATATATGGATGCGGGTTGAAACCTTCGGTATACCAAAGCGGTATGTGCGCCCTTCGCACCGCTCTGGTCATGCATCGGTTAAGGTCAAGATGCGATATATATTTAGCATTGCCGGTTTTACTGAACCATACTCTAATCGGGCGCATTGCAAATACCTCCGCAAATAGAATTGATTCCGCAACCGGAACACTTATCACGGCAGTTGGGGGTAGTTTTGTCTGCGTGCGCTTTTTTGTTTTCGCTCATCAGAAAGGCCTTGCTGACACCGTAGTCCATATGGTCCCAAGGCAATATTTCGTTAAAATCCCGTTTTCGGTTCGCGTAAAACTGCGGTGAGAGACCGCATTCCTCAAAAGCCTGCATCCAAACATCCATTTTAAACTGGTCGTCCCAACCGTCAAAACGACAGCCTTTACGCCAGGCATGTTCTAAAACCTTTGAAAGCCGCCTGTCGCCCCGCGCGAAAACGCCCTCCAAAAAGCTGGTCTTCGCGTTATGGCGGCTTATATTCACCTTACGGGTTTTGATGCAATCTCTCAGATAGTTCTGTTTTTTTTCAAGCATCTCCAGCGTGTCCTGAGGTTCCCATTGAAAAGGTGTAAAGGGTTTTGGCACAAAACTTGCAACACTGACTGCAACCGAAACGCTTTTTCCCTTTGGTCTGTCCGGATTCATATAATATTCATCGACAATTTTTTGCGCAAGTTCCGCTATGCCATTGATATCCTCAAAGGTTTCGGTCGGTAAGCCTAACATAAAATAAAGCTTCACAGCCGTCCATCCGCCCTCATATGCTTTGCGGACAGTTGAAAGAATTTCTTCTTCCGTAACATTTTTATTAATGGTATCCCTTAACCGCTGTGATCCCGCTTCGGGTGCAAAGGTAAGCCCGCTGCGGCGCACTTCGGTCAGTTTTTCTATAAGCTCCTCCGGAAAATTATCGGCCCGCAGTGACGGCAATGAAATGTTAACCTTGTCATCGACCGTCCAATTGAAAAGTTTGGTCAGAAGACTGTTTATTTGCGTATAATCGCTTGTGCTCAAGGAGCAAAGGGATACCTCATCATATCCCGTACTTTCGCAAAGAACTTTACACTGTGTGTTGACCGTATCCGGAGATTTTTCCCTGACAGGCCGGTATAAAAAGCCGGCCTGGCAGAAACGGCAGCCGCGGATACATCCCCTGAATATTTCGACCGTTACCCTGTCATGCACGATTTCAAGGAATGGCACAATAAAATTATCCGGAGCAAACATGGTGTCTAAATTGCTCATAAACCTTTTATGAATCCTTGCCGGAGCGTCTCTCAGCGGTTTAATTGCTTCAACTGTGCCGTCCGGGAGATAACTGACGTCATAGAGCGAAGGTACATATACACCATTTATTTTTGAGGCGGCCAGCAAAAATTCCGCTTTAGAGGAACCATTCAGTTTATGCTCTTTCAGCAGGTCAATCAACTCGCCGGATATCTCCTCACCCTCTCCCGGAAGGAAGAGATCAAAAAACTCCGCAACGGGTTCCGCATTGCATACGCAGGGACCGCCGCCTATAACGATCGGGGTAAGTGCTGTTCTGTCGGCAGCTTTAATGGGCAAACCTGCCAAGTCAAGCATGTTCAGCACATTTGAGTAACTCAGTTCATATTGCAGCGTGAAGCCTATCATATCAAAATCCGCAACCGGGTCACCGCTTTCGAGCGCGTAGAGCCGAATCCCTTCGCGTCTCATCAAGTCCTCCATATCCACCCACGGAGCGAAGACTCTTTCGCACCAAGTATCATCTCTGCTGTTGGCAAGTGAATACAGAATTTTCATACCGAGGTGGGACATGCCGATTTCATAAGTATCCGGAAAACAAAAGGCATAACGAACCGAAACATCGTTTTTATCTTTAACGATGCTGTTCAGTTCTCCGCCGGTATAACGCCCGGGTTTTTGAACCAATGGCAGTATTTTTTCAATCTCTTTCGGCAACATATTTAACTCCGTATCTTTTTAATATTGATATTGTACATTATCGCATGTTCAGTTTCAAGTTAAGTTTCGAGCCTGCCAAAAAACACTTTGACAGGCTCAATTATATTAATTCATACTTCCGATTATAGGTTGTCTATGCCTGCAGCCTTGCGAAGATCGCCGGCCTTGTCTGTCTTTTCCCAAGGCAGGTCAATATCGGATCTGCCGACATGTCCAAGCACGGCCAGCTGCTTATAAATCGGCCGGCGAAGGTCAAGAGTTTTGATGATTGAGGCAGGTCTAAGGTCAAATTGTTCGGTGATGATTTTACTTAAAGTGTCGTCCGAAATAACACCGGTTCCAAAGGTTTCAGCCATCACGGAAACCGGGCAGGCTACCCCAATAGCATAGGCAAGTTCAACCTCGCACTTTTTGGCAAGTCCCGCGGCGACTATATTTTTCGCAATATATCTTGCCGCGTATGCTGCGGAACGGTCAACCTTGGTCGGGTCCTTGCCGGAAAATGATCCGCCGCCGTGCCTTGAATATCCGCCATAAGTATCAACGATAATTTTGCGCCCTGTCAGGCCGCTGTCCCCCTGAGGGCCACCGGTGACAAAACGGCCGGTGGGGTTGATGTAAATAATAGTATTTTCGTCCATAAGTCCGGCGGGTATAGTCGGTCTAATGACCTTTTCAATAATATCTTTACGAATTATATCAAGACTTGCATCCGCACTGTGCTGGGATGAAATAACAACCGCATCCACTCTGAACGGCTTGTCATCTTTATCATATTCCACCGTAACCTGCGACTTGCCGTCAGCGCGTAAATATGGAAGTGTCCCGTTTTTTCTGACCTCGGTCAAACGGCGGACAAGCTTATGGGCCAGCGAAATCGGAAGCGGCATAAACTCCGGCGTCTCATCACAGGCAAACCCGAACATCATACCTTGGTCCCCAGCGCCTTCTCTGTCGACTCCAAGTGCAATATCCGACGATTGTTCGTCAATCGATGTGATAATCGCGCAGGTATTTCCGTCAAAGCCTTTTTCCGCACTGTCGTACCCGATATCGCATATCACTTTCCTCACAAGCTTCGGGATATCGACATAGCAGCTTGTCGAAATTTCGCCCATTACAAACACCATACCTGTTGTGCAGGTGCATTCGCAGGCAACCCTGCCCATATTGTCCTGTTCCATGATTGCATCAAGGACAGCATCGGATATCTGGTCACAGATTTTATCCGGATGCCCTTCTGTTACTGATTCTGATGTAAAAAGATGTCTTGCCATAAAATCCCCTTCTTGTGTAAAAAAATAACGCACGCGGGCTAACCGCGGGCGTTTGAAACACCTTATCTTTCGGTTAATACCGCAGGATTTGGCACCTTGTAAAGGTGTTAAGCTTTACTGGTTGCCGGGCTTCACAGGGCCTGTACCCTCAGCCGCTCTTAATAAGGAAATATTTAATTTGTATGTTAATTTTACCGCTTTGTGTCAAATTTGTCAAGATTAAACGCAAAAATTTAAAATCTGTTCACTTTTAATAAGATAAAATAATGGCTATTTAACGAAATTCAACTTTTTAAATATTTTTCTTATCGGAAAAAACAGAGCCACTGTTAAAGCTGAGTTTAAACCTGCCTTAATAAGGTTAAACGGAATAATTGCCGGTACAAGCAGATCTTTAACCGCCTCATATGGCACACCGAAAAACCGGACTGTCAAGATAAGGTTTAGCGGAACCATTAAAGCTGTCATCGCAAGAGAACCCAACACTAAGCCAATGATAAGCGACCAAACCTTTTTCCATTTTTTATATATGAAGCCGGAAACCAACACCAATGCACCCGAAGCACAAAAATGCATTATAATTCCTACCCAACCGCTGGCTGCGCTAATTGTTAAGCCTTGTATAGCACTGACCAGTGCCAGTATCAGCAGTCCCGAGCCGGGTCCAAAAAGCATAGTACCTATCAATACGGGTACATCCGCGATGTCATATTGTAAAAAAGCCGCGGAAGGAAAGATTGACCATAGCGGAATAACATAAAGCGAAATAATCGAAATAGCAACCAACATTGCCATTTCCGCCATTTTGAGCACATCAATTTTTATCTTTTGTTCCATTAACCTGCCTCCAAAAATAAAATAACACCCCGCGAATAAACACAGGGCGACAGACGCTGGTATGCGCTTCTCTCTCATCCGGACTGTACCGTCGGCCCCGGAATTACACCGGATCAACCGTTTTCACGGCTCGCGGGCTATCGTTACCGGTAGCTTTTATCTGCTCCGTAACACCGCCGGTGGGGAATTTAACCCCGCCCTGAGTTGCTAAATACAGTTTAACACCAAACCCAAAAAAGTCAATAGGATTAAATCAAAATTTATTGTTTTATTTTATCTTATATGATATCATATTATCCAATATTGTATGTTGATTGAACAAAAAAATCATTTATGGGGGGATATTATGAATTTAACCGCTATTAATAAAGCCGGCGGTGTTGAAGGCTTTTGTATCATAAAATCACTCGAAAAAAAGACAACCGCAAAAGGTTTGCCTTATTTAGATTTGGTTTTGACTGATAAAACCGGAGAGATAGTCGCAAAATTTTGGGACTATAAAGAAGAGTTGCAGGGGAGATTTGAGACCGGCCAGCTTGTAAAAGTAAAAGGAACCGTTGCCGCTTATAATGATATCGACCAATTAAGAGTAGAACGGCTTCGTCCTGCGATTGATACAGATGAGGTAACAATTGCCGACTTCGTCCCCAGTGCCGAATTCAGCGGGGAAGAGATGCTCGCAGAAATAATGACTATGGTGGCCGCTTTTCAAGAAAAGGATCTAAAAGTTTTAACAACTGCAATAATCGATGAATATAAAAGCAAACTGATTTATTGGCCGGCGGCATTCAAACTGCACCACTCAATGAGATGCGGTCTTTTATACCATACGCTTTCCATACTTCGCTTAGCCCAAGGCGTTTGCAAGGTATATCCTTTCGTTGACAGTGACTTGCTTTTCGCCGGAGTAATTTTACATGATATTGCAAAGACAGAGGAATTTGAGGTTGCCGAAACAGGGATAGCATCCGGTTATTCTACCGATGGCAGTTTAGTGGGGCATCTTATTCGCGGGGCAATGGCCGTTGAACGAATAGGAACCGAACTCGGTACCCCGAAAAAGTTGCTTATGCTGCTTGAACATATGATAATTTCACATCACGGCGAACCGGAATTCGGCGCTGCCGTCAGGCCTATGTTTTTAGAAGCGGAAATACTCGCCGAGCTTGACCTTATGGATTCCAGAGTTTACGAAATAGCCCAGGCGGTGGATGAGGTTGATAACGGTGAATTTACTGTACGTCAATGGGCATTAGATAACAGAAAATTATATAATCACGGCAGAAATATTGTTGAGCCAAAAGCAAACCTGATAAACAAATAATTAATTTTATAGGAGGAATAAGTTATGCGTAACCATGAAGTAACATCAGAACATCCGTTGCTTAATAAGGATGGCAGCCTCATTGAACCTGGCTGGTCAAGAAAGCCCGTACAAATTTACGACCGAAATGCAATCAAAGCTCCGAATTTCAGAATAAAAGAATGGGACTACTATATTATTATGTCAAAAGAATTCGGCGTTGCGCTGACAATTTCGGATGACGGATATATAGGCCTGCAATCGGTTACGCTTTTTGATTTCACAAAGCCGAAGGAAACAACTCAGACTGTACTGAACGCTCTGCCTTTGGGCAAGCTCAGGCTGCCTTCAACATCTCAGGGCAATGTTTCCTACCATGACAAAAGGCTTGATGTTGATTATATCGTTTCACCTGGTCAGCGGCATATCATCTGCAGCTTCAAAGAA
Organism: uncultured Eubacteriales bacterium; assembly: GCA_964627535.1. Taxonomy (GTDB): domain Bacteria; phylum Bacillota; class Clostridia; order Oscillospirales; family Acutalibacteraceae; genus UBA1447. The sequence goes on along the minus strand of CAZVJW010000014.1, from coordinate 43,816 downwards.
TTTACAAACGGCAAGACCTTTACCTGCGACATCACCCTGCAGCAGCCGGAAATGGACACCATGGTGATTGCAACCCCTTGGTCCGATAATAAGAAGGCGTTTTATTACAACCAGAAAATAAACTGCATGCGGGCAAGCGGCAAGGCAAACTTTGACGGCAGGGATTATGTTTTCAACCCCGAAACCGACTTCGGCACCCTTGACTGGGGGCGCGGTGTCTGGACCTATGACAACACTTGGTTCTGGGGTTCCGGTAACGGGATTGTTGAAGGCAAACCCTTTGGGTTCAACATCGGTTATGGCTTCGGCAATACTGCAGCCGCCTCAGAAAATATTCTCTTTTATAATGGTATCGCCCACAAATTGGATGATGTTATTTTCAACATTCCGGATGACAGTTACATGAAGCCCTGGACTTTCACCTCAAGCGACGGCCGTTTCGAAATGGATTTTGTGCCGGTGATTGACAGAGCAGCAAAAATAAGCCTCGGTATTATTGTTACAGATCAGCATCAGGTTTTCGGCAAAATGAGCGGCAAGGCTATTCTTGATGATGGCAAGGTGCTTGAAATCAAAGACCTTCTGTGCTTTGCCGAGGATGTGCATAACAAGTATTAAATAACGCAGTGCGGGTGTTTTCTCCCGCCGCTGCAGTAGAATATAGGAGTACGGATGGACTGGACCGAAATAATCATAACGGTTGACGCAAACGATATTGACAACGCCGGAGATATTGCCAACATGGTTGTCCCCTACGGGATTTATATTGAGGATTACAGAAATCTGGAAACGGATACTTGGGAAATTGCCCACGTTGATTTAATCGATGAGGTTCTTTTAGGCAAAGATCGTTCAAAGGGGCTTGTTCACGTTTATATCTCTCCGGAGGAAAACCCTGCAGAGGCAGTTGCCTTTCTTTCGGAGCGCTATTCCGCAGAACACATCAAGCACGAAATAAAGACTGAACTATGCAAAAACGAAGACTGGGAAAATAATTGGAAAGCGTTTTTCAAACCGCTGCCTGTCGGCAAACGTTTATTAATCCGGCCTGTTTGGGAAGAGGTTTATGACACGGGAGACCGGGTTGTTTTCAGTATAGAACCCGGTCTTGCTTTCGGCAACGGAGGGCACGAAACCACGCGTCTGTGCCTTGAAGCGCTTGAGCCTTATGTGACTGACGAAAGCACCATACTTGATATCGGCTGCGGCAGCGGCATCCTTTCCGTTGCGGCTTTGCTTTTGGGCGCAAAATCAGCGGTAGGGGTTGACATTGACAAACTTGCTGTTAAAACGGCAAGGGAAAACGGAAGACTGAACGGTTTCGCGCCGCCCAAATATAATGTTATCAACGGCAATCTTGCCGATGAAATCGATGAAAGATTTGATGTCGTTGCCGCAAATATCGTTGCCGAAATTATAATAATACTGAGCAAAGATATCAGGAATTTTCTGAAGCCCGGCGGCGTATTCATTGTCTCCGGCATCATTGACCTGCGGGAGAATGACGTGCTGGCCGCATTTGAAAAATACGGGCTGAATGTTATGAAAAGGCACGAATGCAACGGATGGCTTTGCTTTGAGTGTTCACCGGCATAAATAAAAATATTATCGGCATGTGAGGTATTCATCATGAAAAAACTTTTTTGCATCATGCTTGCGCTGATTATGGCGGCAACCGGGTTTGTGCCGGTTTATGCCGCGCAAGGATCCGGAAAAACACCGCTGATTGTCGTGAGCGGCATGAATGTTTTCCCTCTTTATAAAGACAAAGGGACACCGGACGAGCAGCAGGTCTTTCTGCCAAAATTCGATATTCAGCGCCTTATTTTGCAGGGCTTATACGGCGCGGCATCCGCGGCGGTTTATCAGGATTGGAACAAGCTGGGTGATGTGCTGATCCCGGTTGCTTACAAATTGTTTGAGCCGATCGCCTTTAATGCGGACGGAACATCCAAATACAATGTCACAACCGACACCTTTCCCGAGTCTTTGGCCAACTACCCGGACATGACCACGGGCACCGGCGGCGAGAGGGGTCTTTTGCATACCGCCTGCGACAAACTGGGCACGGACTATGTGTATTTTTTCAACTATGACTGGCGCGAAGACCCGATGAAAAACGCCGTTGACTTAAACACGATGATTGAAAAAGCCAAAAGAGAAACGGGCAATAGCAAGGTAGATATTGCCGCCTGCAGCCTGGGCGGCGCGCAGATATTGGCGTATATTGAGAAATACGGCACTGAAAACATTGAAAATCTGGTTTTTGTTACAGGCGTTTTGGAGGGCGCACATATCTCCAGCGACCTGATGACTTATAAAGCTAAAATAGACAAAGGTGCCTTCATCCGTTACATAGACAGCAAGACGAAGACGTCTGACGGTACACAGGGTACGTTGACGCAGATTTTGGAAGTGCTCAACTTTTTGGGCATCCTCGACCCCGTATTGAATTTAACCAACAACGGCATTAACGCTCTTTATGGAAGGCTAGCAAACGAACTTGTCAAAAACAATTTTTGCACCATGCCGGGCATCTGGGCGACTGTCCGGAACGAAGTCTATGAACAGGTGAAGAAATCACTGCTGGATGAAACGGTAAACGCGGAACTGATTCAAAAGATCGACTATTTCCATTACCATGTTCGCTTGAAAACAAAAGAGTTGCTTCAGAACGCTATGCAAAATGGCGTCCGGGTCGCCATCTGTTCGCATTACAACAGCCCGTTGGTGCCGATTTTTGAATCGGCCGGCCAGCAAGGCGACAGTGTCCTTGACTCTTACTGCACAAGCGGCGGAGCAACCACCGCGCCTATCGGCACCACCCTGCCTACCGGTTATGTTCAGCAAAACTATTTGGACGGTAAAAACTACATTTCACCGGACAAGGTTATCGACGCATCCCCATGCCTGCTTCCGGAGCTCGTGTGGTTTTTCCGCGATGTCGGCCATGTCGGATGCCCCTATCAATCGGATTACAACGAATTCGTATTTTGGCTGCTTGAAACCAAAACGCAGCAAACCGTTTGGGCCGACCCTGCGCACCCGCAGTTTTTGGCGACCGATAACCGCGGCAAGACGCTTTATGTGCAGAAGGAAACACCGCAGCCATCCGGTCACTTCAGCAGCTTGATGTCTGTTTTCAACACGCTTTCAGCTATTAAAAAGGCCCTGTCTTCATTACCGTTGTGAGGAGAACTGTATGAAAAAATTAATAAGCGTTATACTTGCCACTGTTATTTTTTCCCTGACTATTCAGCCCGCTTTTGCAGAAGATGTCTGTGACTGCGGAAAAACACCGCTTGTGGTTGTCAGCGGCATGAACGTTTACCCGTTAATCAGAGACAAGGGCACCCCTGATGAAAAGCAGATTTGGGCGCCAATTATTGATATACAAGATGTTGCTTTAAAAGCTGCGTACGGTATCGCATCCGCAGTGATCGCACAGGATTGGAACAAATTGGGCGATGCTGTTGTTCCTGTTGCTAACAAACTGCTTGAACCGGCAGCCTGCAATGCCGACGGCGATTCAAAGTATAGTATCTCAACCACAACATTCCCGAAATCCATGGCATACTACCCCGATGTAGCAAACGGGGGTTACAGCGAAAGCGGTCTTGTGCATTCAGCCTGCGACAGAATTGGCGCCGACCATACCTATCTTTTCAATTATGACTGGCGCATTGACCCTTTAGTCAACGCCGAAGCGCTGAATTCGCTGATTGAAACGGCTTTGGCCGAAACAAACCACAAGAAGGTTGACCTCGCGGTTTGCAGCTTGGGCGCAAATCAGGCGCTTGCCTACCTTGAGAAATACGGCGGCAACGATATTGAAAGCTGTGTTTTCCTTTCCTCCGCTTTCGGCGGTTCTCTTGTTGCCAGCGAGGTTTTTACAAAGCAAATTATTATCGATAAAAACGTTTTGAAAAACTTTATTGATGAAAATGTTAATTCTTCTGAAAATGTCAATTTTATTGTGAATTCATTGCTGGGTATTCTTGACTGCGCCGATGTTTTGGATATGATTTTGAACCTTGTTAATGAAGGAACGCAGGCCTTGCTGGAAAGAGCTTTTAACGAGGTTTTGATTGACACGCTCTGCACCATTCCCGGATTTTGGGCGCTTATTCGCGAAAATAACTACGAAACAGCAAAGACCGACCTGCTTGACCCCGCAAAGCACGCGAAGCTGATAGCAAGAATAGACGATTTTCATTACAATGTAAGAGTGAAGCGGCAGGAAATAATCAACAATGTTATGCAGCAGGGCGTTACGGTTTCTTTCTGCTCGCATTATAACCATACCTCCATACCTGTTTATCCTTCTGCCGCCGGGCAAAACGACGGCCTTGTTGAAGCGACATGCACGAGCGGCGGTGCAACCTGCGCGCCTTTCGGCAGCACCTTCCCTGCCGGGTATGTTCAGAAGAATCCCCTTGGGGGCAAAAACTATGTTTCGCAGGACAATGTGATAGACGCCTCGACATGCATGTTCCCCGACCAGGTTTGGTTCTTCAAGGATGTCGGCCATGTCGCTTGCCCTTATGGCTCGGACTACAACGAATTCGTTTTTTGGCTGCTTGACGCAAAGGAACAGCCAACGGTTTGGACAGATGCCCGATATCCGCAGTTTTCGGGCTCAACCGATGACGGCAGAACGCTTTATCCACTGGCAGAAACACCGCCGGTTAAACCCGATATGTTCAGCCGCCTGATTGCTGTTTTCAATGCCCTTACGAACATCAATAAATCTCTGGCTTTTATCTGATACTAATTCACAATTAAAAAACCTCGAAAAAATCAAACAAAAGCTTTGATTCATACGATTCTCCATTTTAATGCAGAATAGTATTATGAGGTTTTGTGCGGATTTTATTGTTAGGTTTTTATGAGTAATTAGTATGAATGCAACGCAACGGTTTATAAATTTATTAGCATAGGAGTGGATGGTAACTATGATGAAAAAGCTGCTGAGCATAATCCTTGCCGCTGTTGTTTTTTCCCTGACTGTTGTACCCGCAATCGCTGCCAGAAGCTGCGGTTGCGGCCATACGCCGCTGGTGGTAGTCGGCGGCATGAACGGTTTCCCATTGATTAAAGGTGCGGGTACGCCCGATGAACTGCAGGTTTGGCCGCCGGTAATAGACTATGGTGATGTGGCGCTTATGGCAATTCAAGGCCTCTCCGCCTCAGCGTTTAGCCGCGACTGGAACAAGTTAGGCGACCGGCTTGTGCCGATGGCCAATAAGCTGCTCGAGCCGTCCTCCTGCGACGCTGATGGCAACTCGAAATATTTTTTAACGACAACGACCTTTCCGCTTTCCATGGCAAACTATCCCGAATTCATGAACAGCGCTGTTAAAAGCGAGGAAGGCCTGCTTCGTTCGGCCTGCGACAGGATTGGTGCGGACCATGTTTATTTTTTTAATTATGACTGGCGGCTTGACCCGTTGGAGCACGCGAAAGAACTAAACGCCATGATAAAAAGGGTAAAGGCAGAAACAGGGCACAGCATGGTCGACATCACGGCATGCAGCCTTGGCGGGTCGCTGACACTCGCCTATTTTGCGGAATTCGGCTATGAAGATGTTGAAAGCTGCCTGTTCCTTTCATCCGCTTTTTCCGGTTCGCTCGCGGCGAGTGAAATTCTGACGGGCAAAATCAGCATTGATAAAACTGCTTTGAAACACTATTTGAGGCTCAATGTCAATAACGATAACCATCTTGATTATGTCCTGGATGCATTTGTTGAGGTGCTTGACCAAGCAGGGTCGCTCGAAAAGGCTGTGAATTTCCTCAATGGCATGCTCGGCGCATTGAAGGACAGGGCTCTTAAAGAGGTGATGGTTGACAACTTAGGCACCATGCCGGGCATGTGGTCACTCGTGCGTGAAGGTGCTTACGAACAGGCAAAGAGCGCGCTGCTCACTGACGCCAAATACGCTAAATTGATTGAAAGGATTGATTTTTTTCATTATAATATAAGGGAAAAACGCCGGGAGATTATCGAAAACGCCATGCTCAGCGGAGTAAATGTTATGTTCACTTCGAATTATGAAGACGCGCTGATTCCCGGTTTTCCGTCCGCTATCAAGCAAGGTGACGGTTTGATTGAAACCGTCTGCACCAGCACCGGCGCGACCGTAGCTCAGCTCGGCGAGAAACTGCCGGCCGGTTACACCCAAGCGAATACCTGCTGCGGTAAAAATCACATTTCCCCCGACCGAATAATTGATGCTTCCGCCTGCATGTTCCCGGAACAGGTTTGGTTTTTCAGGGGTGTTGCGCATATCGGTACGCTTTATGGCTCCGAATTCTGTGATTTTGTCTTTTGGCTGCTGGAACAGACCAAACAGCCAACTGTCCGGACAGATGCCAACCATCCGCAGTTCATGGCCGCCGGTGACAAGGGGATGACTCTTCACTTTACAACCGCTGCTGACGGAAATCAAAAGACTGTTGCCGATTATGTGGCCGCCGTTTTCAAGGTGTTCGAACAAATAAAGAAAGTCCCGGCTTAGTTTTAAGCCGGTAATGGAGGAGATTATTATGTTTTGCAGAAATTGCGGGGCTCAGATGCAGCCCGGAGCTTATGTTTGCACCCGGTGCGGTGTGCCTGCGGGTACAGGCAACAGGTTTTGCCCAAATTGCGGCGCGCAAACCGATGTGAATGCGGTTTTTTGTGTTAAATGCGGGGCTGGTTTTGTTCCCGTTCAAAACGCCATGCCGCCGGGAGTTGAGCAAAAGTCAAAATTAGCCGGTGCTCTGCTCGCGTTTTTCCTTGGCAGCCTCGGCGTTCATAACTTTTACCTTGGATACACAAGCAAAGCGGTTACCCAGCTCTTAATTTCAATCCTATCCTGCGGCGCGCTTGCTGTTGTTTCGCAGGTGTGGGCTATCGTTGAAGGAGTTCAGATTTTGACCGGAACCATCAACACGGACGGCGCCGGATATCCGCTGAAAAGCGATGTGTAACCCGGATGAAAAGAGTTGCTAAAAACAAAGCTCTTTTCACAATCACAGCGCATATCGCTATAGCGCTTTTCATATTAGTTTATATAAAATACCTCGGGTGTCCCATCAGGCATTTTTTCGGCGTCCCCTGCCCCGGATGCGGTTTGTCAAGAGCTTATTTGGCTTTTTTCAGCGGAGATATTGGCGGAGCTTTCGCTTGCCACCCGCTCTTCCCGGTGGTTGTTCCGGTCATATTTTTGTTTTTGCACAACGATGTTTTTCATTTCCATATCGGTAAAAAAGCATCATACCTGATTGCGGTTTTAATAATCACACTGTTTATTTCCGTTTACATCGTCCGGGTTTTTATCCTGCACGACCCAGGTTTAACAATAAATTTTGACAACTCCGTTCTTCATAATATTATTGAGTATTTCTGAAATCCTATATACAAATGATAAGCGCCCCGTAAGAAGCAGCTGTTCTTCTGACGGGGCGCAGATTTCGTTATTAGCTGTTTATACTGATTATACTAATCCCTCTTTAAAACATAGCTAAAAATTCGGTACAAAAACCCATAATACTATTCTGCATTAAAATGGAGAATCGTATGAATCAAAGCTTTTGCTTGATTTTTTAGAGTTATTTAATCGTGAATTAGTATTAACCGAAATCGTAAAAGGTGTTTAATTTTAATCAGCCACACCCGTGCGCTGGTCAAGCGTTAATGCATAATTTTGCACATCCGTTAAAACAGCGCAGTCGTTTTCATCAATCACGCCATCCCGGAAGAGGTCACATGCCTTGATAAAAGCGGCATCCGTTACGGGGTCCCATTGCGGCAGCGCATAATTTCCGATGTCAACAATCGTGTCAGAATCAGCGGTGTCGATTACCCCATCGCCATTAACATCGCCGTAGATGACGATAGTATATGTTTCCGTAACCAAACCGTCAACAATAACATTTATTACCGTTCCTGTGCCGTTTACCATACCTTGGGCTGGTAGCATTTGTAGTGTTGCAGCGCTTGATTTCGCAATCAGTCCATCAAGCGTTACAGGTGCCGTTTCAAATCCATATATGAAGTAGTTTTGCCAATCAATAACCGTATTCATTCCGGCTTTTACGAAGATATTTTTATCATACGGATTCTTTGGGTCTGAGCCTCTTTGATACTCCTCAAAATTGGTGTAATAGTCGCCGTCATCATCGCTATTGGCGATATCCCTATTTTCATCCGCCATACCCCACAACAGATATTTGTCGCAGTACCAGTCAGGAATACCGTCTGCATCTGTATCGGCCGTCCCTGCGGTTACAGGCACAACAGCACTTAACGGTGACTTCGCGCCGTTTGTTCCGACCGCGACTATCCCGACATAAGCCATTTTTCCGGCTTCATATAAGTTCAGGCTATATCCGTCCGCTCCCGGAAAGACGATGTCAAGGCTGACATCATCTTCTTCTTCAATTGATGCAAATGCGTTTTCACTGTAATAAATATGGTAATACGCTATGTCTTCGGGAGGGTTGCTGTCGGTAAAAGCTAGATTCACTAATCCATCAATCTGAGTGTTTTGGGTTCCAGAAACGCCTATAACAGCATTTAAACACGCTACGGCCGATTCTTTCGCCATTAATACATAAAAACCGTCGCCGGAGAAATTACACCTTGCTCCGATATTCATATTCTCTTCTGTTGAAATTTCCGTTTCGAGCTCTGTCCAGACGCTGTTCTTTAAAACAAACCAGCTGATTGAAGTGAAATCAATATTATCTTTAATTGATGCAACGGAGTATAGTTCGCCTTTACTGCTTTCGACATTATTATCCGCACTTATATATGTTGATTGGTTAACCGATCTGAAATCACCGTTTGATAATTCAACATTATTGGCTGTAAATGAATAGGAAGTATCAGATTGCGGTATTGTATAGGCATAAACACAACCATCCGCAGACTCATAGAAATAACCATCACTACTGTTTTCTGAACGCTCTACATAAAAAATGTTGTATAAGTAGTTGTCATTGATATTGGCAACAAGCTTTAGTTCGCAAAGCTCTCCTTTGTTGAGATTTATTATCGCAGTATAGTAATTACCGTCATTTATCAGGGGAATTTCACTTACGCTTTCCTCGCCTGATTTTGTCATGAATAGCATTATTGGGATTTGATTTTCGGGGTATATATTGATAGTAACAATATCGCCATTGCCGTGTGTCTGAACTAATGCCAATTTTTCGTTCGTCTCTAACGACATACCATACTGCGAGGATATCTTTTCCAAAGAGTTATTAGCTTTTGTTGATTTACTCGTATCAGAGATGAAGTCACTGTTATCTAATGCTGCATACGGATAGGAGCTTCTCCTTCTGCTTATACCTGCAAAATCATATTCCGCTAAAAAGGTTCCGGTAGAGATTCTTCCTGCAACACCATTAATAAGCCAACCCGAAAGAAATGTCTCGCATGATTGATTGTGTTTCTCATACTGCATTGTTAACCTGTCCGGCGCTTCATCGCCAACAACCCAAGTGTAATCGCAATCTCTGGATATTTCAATTTCCTTATGTGTATTATCCATCAATCCGAAATAGACCTTTGCTCCGTCAATTTTCGGCCTTGGATTTGAAAATCCCCAGGGAACACCTTCACCGCTGCCGTTTAAATATTCATCAAAAAAGTTAAGAAGGTAATGACCCAACTCATGTGTCAATTCTTTCGCATAAGTGTTTTTCTGTTTTAAAATATTAAAATTACTTTTTGTTGTTCCGCCCATTTGAATATGCCTAAATGTTGCCTTTCCCGAAATATCATTTTTCTCTTCTTCTTGCAGATTTTTGAATTTATCAAGATGCCCGCTGTTTACCGGAAAACTTTCCGAATGGTAGAAGCCAAATAGATTTGAATTGCTGTGGATTTTTACATTACTCGAAAGTTTCCCATCATCTTTAACTCTTGATTCTATTCTAATATCGGCCATAGAAGCCTTGTTGGTTGTGTCATAGAAATCCGTTCTCTTTTCAGTAGAGAACAAAAAAACTTTTTCGAACATTATATGGCCATCGGTGGCCTGGGCAAGCATTTTTGATGTTTCGTTTATTACATCTTTTACTGCTTGTTCGTATTCCGCCGACTTTGATTCTTCATCATTTGCTAAATAGCAAACAGCAATGTTAACCAAAAGCCGAGGTTGCACCAGTGTTAAATTCATCGCATTGCCAACAGCTTTCGAAATAGGCTCACCTAACCAGTTTCCGTTTGGATCGATTGTCTCGGAATGAAGCTCATACTTGTATCTTATAATATTGCCGTTGCTGTCTCTGAACTTTTCGAAGACAGCGTCTCTTTCTGAGCCGTTAATTCCTGATCCGGATTCGAAAACCTTGGAAGCTGATACTGTTGCATCTGCCAGTTGTTCCGCCGAAAGACCTTCAAGGCTGACAACATATCTTCCGTTACCAACTTCTGTTGCGTTTCTTAACCACTCACTTTTTGAATATAGGCTTACTGTTGCGTTTTCTATTGGTTCCTGTCCGGAATTATCTTTATTATTCGCGGTTACATTAACAGTTATTGATGAAACGATGTCATATGTCAGATTTAATTTAAAAGCGGGACGGGTACCGGTGAGTTCGCCGTTGACCATGGAATAGATCTCGAAGACACTGCCATTATAACTCATGACGCCGGCAGAGCTCGGATCGTAACCGGGCGACCGCAACAACCAAGTGCTATTCCCAAAATAAGAACCATAATCTTGAACCCAAAGCCCGTTGCACTTCGCGAAGTCCGACCCTTGCGCCCAACGGGCGGTATCACGAGTTGAATAACTTGAACTAAATCCGTAAGCGGGATTCATAACCTCACTGTAAGAAAGCAAAAACAGCTTGTCGCTGGTGTTGTTGCCACCGTCCGTGGTACCATAATCCGCATTGACGACGGTACTTGTTTTTATTCTCGCCTGCTCCATTGTGTTAAATGCTTCGCCGAAAAACTCATTGTTCAGCCAGGAACGCAGTGTGCAGGTTTCCCATGTGACATTTGTGTATACTTGGTTATAAGCCCTTATCGTCAGAATTTTCTCAGCCATGACAAACAATTCGCCGTTTGTACTGGATAGCACACGCCATTGGATCTGCTCGTATTTGAACCAGTAGACGGTGTTAATATAGTAGCCGTTGTTGTCCTGATAACTATAATCGGCGGTGGTCGGGTAATCGTAAGAATATGGGGTATAATGGGTAAAATAGACGCGCTTGTATCTTGAGCCGCCATAGGTGACGGTACTGTCGCCTTGCAGCGTTTGGGTGTTAAGAGCGGTGATAAGCCCGGAGTCAGTTACCTTCGTTTGTGGGTAGGAGCCGAAGGTGATGATGTCGCCGGTGGCGTACTCGCTTTGAACGGTCGCTCCGGTGGCAGAGGCTGTAAAAGCACCCAATGGGATCATCGTAACAACCATAATCATCGCCAAAAATATTCCTGAAAGTCGTTTGGAAATTTGTTTCATTGATTTTTCTCCCTCAAAATATAATCTAGTGGACAGTGGACAGTGGGCGGTGGTCAGTGGTCAGCGAACCGCTTGGAAGCGTTCCTTCGTCACGGGAAGAAGTTGGGGAACGGGGCGGCAAAAAACTGGTTCTACCTCTCCGTCAGGCTAACACCTGCCACCTCGCCTAAATAGGCGAGGCTTTATGCAAAATTTACCGCTTTGGCTCTCCTATGTTAGGAGAGCTGGCACGAAGTGGCTGAGAGGTTTTCTTTGCGGACGCCCAATGGGCGCCCCTACATCTGCGCCACCAACCGGCTGTATCTTTCCATTAAGTCTGCGACGCATTCAGTTTCGGATTTCCATTTTGCACCATAGGCTACCCAAACGGCCTTATCAAGAGACTTGTGGGCTATGCGCAAAGGTTCCTCCATTGGCGTATTGTAAAGGTCAGCAAAGCTCCACCCCTGATAATTTTCTCTAACATCTAAGACATTCTGTGCAGCAACCTCAATTGCAGTTTTTTGCTCTTCTGTTGGTGTTGGCCACGGAAAGGTATTATAAACAATACTACCAGAATACCGATAATCACTTTTTAAACGCCCCGCAACAGTTCGCATCCATGCCATATGCACATTCGATGTTAAAATCCCAAAATGATATAGCGTTGCATTGGCTACAATTACTGACGCATTGCTTGCTATAACATCCTTATTAACCATCCCAATTGGAATATACAAGCGTTTTTCCGAGGTAGTACTTGGAATTAGCAAGTAATCTGTTTCCGGCTGAGATATAAAGAAAAAGAGTTGTGGTGTTTCTGCCTTTTCCCTTGTTGGTGCTGCGGAACTGGCTAATCGCATTTCTCGAACTTTGTTTACTCTCTGCAAAACATCCGGACACTTCTTCCATGAGGGGTCAGCATCTTTCAACCAAAGACAATATCTATGTGTCCCATTAATAAATTCTTCTGCACTTATATATTTTTTGATATAAGAAGATGCTGCCGGTTCTTTATTTAATATTTCATTTTTTTCTTCTTCTGTTAATATCAGATGACCACCATCAGAAGGTTTGTTACCTAACATTATTTTAGGCACATCACAGATAGGAGTACTTGTACTTTCAACTAAAATATCCGGAGCATTTACTAAATAGGGGTTAATATTGCTTGCGATAATAATTTGATTAATCTCAAATATTTGCTTAGGTTTCGAATTCTTAAACTGAGAAAACCCTATTATCACACAATGTACTGCGGCTTTACCTTTCGCCTCATTATTCCACACGAATGTCCGATATGCATAGTTAATATGTATACCAAAATCATTTAACATTGGCTCCCACAATACTGAAACCGGTTCGCCTTGAGTTATAGAATTAGTTGAAACAAAAGCCACTTGTATATTTGTACCCTTAATAAAACTTGCCGCCTTTAAATACCAAGCACAGACATAATCAAGATTTTTTGCTTTTGTAAAAAGTTTCATGTCTTCTTTTTGTTCATCGCTCATATAAGTAAATCCCACAAACGGCGGGTTCCCCAAAATAAACGACAATTCATGTTTCGGCACAACGCTTTCCCAGTCAATCCGCAAAGCGTTGCCGTTGACAATCGCCGCGGCTTGTTTCAGCGGCAGACGCGCGAAATAAGTGCCGAAATGCTCGGCTACGCGCATATTCATTTGGTGGTCCATCAGCCACATGCCGACACGCGCTATCTGGCACGGGAATTCCTCATACTCAATGCCGAAGAATTGGTCAACATTGACTTTGCAGTTTATTTTGATTTCAATCATTTGAAGCTGGCTGAGGTTATCATAGAGCATCTTGAGCACTTCGAGTTCAAGAAGGCGCACTTCCTTGTAAGTAATAATCAGAAAGTTCCCGCAGCCGCAGGCCGGGTCAAGGAATTTCAGCCTGCTCAATTTATCGTGAAAAAGCTCAAGCTGCCGGCTGTTGCCTTTGACGCGTTCGAACTCCTCCCGCAGTTCATCGAGGAACAGGGGCTTAATTACCTTCATGATGTTTTCTTCGCTGGTATAATGCGCGCCGAGTTCCCGGCGCTCCTGAGGATTCATAACCCCCTGGAACATAGCGCCGAAAATGGCGGGCGAGATATAGCCCCAGTCCAGCGAGCAGCATTCGAGCAGAATTTTCCGCATCTTTTGGTCATAGACAGCAAAGGAGATTTTTTCACTGAACAGGCTGCCGTTTATATATGGAAAGCATTTCAGTTCATCGGGCAGCATGGTCTGCTTTACGAGCTGTTCGGGCGGGGTATCGAGCACTTCAAAGAGCCAGGCAATTCTTGCGGATAAATCAGAGCCGTCCGCCTTCGAGGCGGAAATATAATCGAAAAATATGTTCTTTTCAAAAATGCCGGTATCATCCGCAAACATACAAAACAAAAGCCTGACCAGATACAGTTCCAGCTGATGCCCCTCGTAACCGTGAGATTTCAGGATATCGTGCAGTTTCGCCATTTTCTCGGCGGCTTTGACATCGACTTCCCTGTTTGAGGGCATATCGCTGTTAAACTTGTAACCGGCAAGGCTTGGCAAAAGTTTCACATTTTTATGAAGCTGAGCTGTCGGGAATGTCCAGACACCGCCCGATATTTGATGATAAACGCGGATAAACTCAAAGTTGCAGACCATGATATATTCCGGCAGTTCTTCGTCTTCCAAATGAAACGCGTAATCCGTCGCCTGCGCATAGGCTCTGTCCAAGCTTTTACCTTTCGACTTCATTTCAACAAGGATAACGCCTTTCCAAAGGAGGTCGATATAGCCATTCCTGCTTTGAAGAGCAGGCACTTTTCTTTCAAAGGTTGCGACACGCTTTAAGTCCACGCCGAAAACGGCGAAAAAATCGTTTAAGAACAGCTGCGCCTCGGCAGCTTCATTCGTTGCATCCTGCCATTTTTTTGAAAACGCCATGGCGTTGTTGCGGATTTCATACCAGCTTAAAGACATTATCCCACTCCCCTTTATTTGACAATATAACATAAATATATATATTTGTAAAGAACAATTAGTGGACAGTGGGCAGTGGGCGGCGGACAGCAATTTTGGAGTACGTTAGCGAAGTGTGACTTCGTCACGGGAAGAGGTGGAGAAGCAGTGGGAGAACGGGGCGGCGAATGTTGAGCAGGTAGGGCGGGTGCTTGCCCCCGCCGGGGTGTCGGGACGAAAATACCAAACCCCGGGTTTGGTAGGCGTGTTCGTCCGCGTTCTCCGTCCCGTCGTGTCATTCCGAGTGCAACGAGGAATCTTTGATAAAAAAAGATCCTTCGCTTTGCTCAGGATGACAACCCTTTATACCTCTCCGTCTACGTTAGATGTTAGATATTAGAATTTAGATGGTAGATAGAGAATACCGCTTTGGCACCTGTGTGCAGGTGAGGCACAGTAAGGCTGCAAGGCGTACCCTGCAAGGATGCGGACACAGCTACCAAATCCGAGGTCTGGTAACTATATCTCTATGCCCTGAAAAAAATAACGCAAAGGACCACCGCCGCAAGAAGCAGGACAGTGACCACGGCCGTGATTAACAAAATTAATTTTCGCCTGTTTTCCTTTTTGCCGGGCAAAGGTTCCCCGGGATAAAAGGGCGACCCGCAATAAATGCAGGCGAAGTAGCCCGGTGCCATTTCTCTGCCGCATTTTTCACAGCGCATCTTTAACCTCCCGCGCAGCATAGATTTATTTGCATATGATTCTGTCCGGGTTCCCTCTTGTGATAAACCTTACCGATAATTCCGGGGTTTCGTATTTATCGTGATCGCAGGAAAAAGCTACCGCTGAGGTGCCTTTGGGAAGCGCGGCGGTTCCGGCGACTTCAACATTTTCAATTGTTACAAAATTCTTATTGGTCAGTTCCGCTTTCCCGTCAAAAGAATAAAGCAAATATTGATTTTCGGCTATGGTGCAGTTGAATTTAATAGTACCGCCCGCGGTTTTGAAGGAAGGATTGGCGATACTCCCCTCGCCTTCATTATAAAGACGGATCGAAAAGCCCGCTTCCATATTATTTGTAACGGACCAGTCCGAACCACCCGGCTGCCCGGGCTGCATTTCAGCCAGGTTGCAGATATACGGTTTTGAAATTTCCATCGGATAGAGCAGATAGGAATTGTCAGCATCCTTTTCCAAGTGCCATTCCGTTTCCGGTTTCTTCAGTTTTTCTTTTTGTTCCTCCGAAAAAGCATCCGCGAGGCGCAGTGTATCCCAATAGTTGATGGCGCTCAAGAGTTTGTCTATCTGACCATGAAGGTGCAAGGTGGGTACGCCGATGGTCATGCCGTAGCCGGCGTCAAAGCCCGCGGATTCCGACAAAGCCCATTCAAGGTCCTCAAGGGTTGAGCATTCAAATTTCTTCTCCGCAAGCCTTATTAGGAACCAGCCGAGCATCCGCGGAAACAAGTTACGGCGGAAGAAATGCTGGTTTTTGATGCGGTATTCCACCTGGCCGGTGCGCATCGCTTCGCCCCAGGGCTCGCCCCAGTTCATGCGGGTGTTCATGTGCCAGGTAAAATGATGCAGGCCGCTGGCGTCGTTGATAACCGTATGGTCCCAGCCGTTATAGCAACGGATGGAAAATCTGGTGTGCGCGTATTCATCGTGCCCGGTGTAGTCGCAGCCCTCCAGCCCGTCGAAAGATATCTGGCTCAGGCCTGTTTTGTTGAATATTTCAACGATTCTGTCGCTGAATTCATCTTGAAGCTCCAAATCCGGGAATAAAGTGTTATAAGGATAATCCCAGAGTTTATAAAGCGGCGCTTCCTTTTTGTGGCAGCTCTTTACCGTTTCGAATTCACCCCGCCGGCAGTTTTTGAGCAGATAGCAGCCGTCCTTCTCTTCAAACGAACCGAAGGAAATCAGTTCGTTTTCGCACTGCATGGCATTGAGGGTAAGCGGCGTATCGAAATAATGTGATTTTTTGATTAAAATTTCGGTTTGTATTTCGTCAATATCATCCATCATATATAACTGCCCCTGTTTAAGCAGGTGTTCGCTCGGCACGGGGGTCACATAAGCATCGTTGGTGTTCAAGAAGTTCGTAAGGGTGTGAACACCCATCAAAATGCCGTTTTCTCTGCATTTATCCACAATTTCTTTAATCTGCTCATCCCCGCGGGGGAAGCCGTCCTCGTTCCATGTGAAGTGCCCCCAGCTTTGGAAAGGACCGTCGTGGTAGATATATTTAAAGCCCGCGATTTTCGCCTTTTCGATTACAAAATCGATATCATCCTCATAAAAACCGGATATCAGGTATGACCGCATCGCCCCGCGTGATACCTTGCCCCATTCGCCTTCAATCATCGGGTGCGGCAGCCCCTGCTCTAACTCGATTTCGCCGATTCTTGTCAAAGCGTCGTTCTGTTTGCAGGCAAAAAACGCCAGCTTTGCACCTTTTATAAACGCGTCTTCGCCTTTGACGGGCAGCACCAGGCAATCCTTCACGCCGTTGACCTCTCTGAATTCCACCCGATCGCGCCGGCGGCAGGAAAACTGCAGAACCGCGCCGCCTTCCACTCTTGCTGCGGCGCGCGCCGTTTCGGCAAAACCGCCGACGGATATTTCGGTGCTTTCTTGCTTGTATTTTACCTTTTCCTTTAAAGCGCCGGCGTATTCCTGCGGAACACCTTGTACGGTTTTGATGTTAAGCGTCTGGATACCGAAAGCAACCTCTTCTCCCTGGCAGATACCGATGATATCGCCCACGACCTCGTCAAGGGTGACGAATAAGGGGCCGAACATCAAGGCATCCGCATCCTCCGGTACCTCGACAGCTTCAAAGGTGACACAAACATCGCTTTCAACAACCTTCAGGCACACATTGCGGCCGCCTTCAAAAAAGACGGTTATGATATCCTCTTTCATCTCCGCTTTTGCGGGTTCCAGTATTTTGTTCCCCGCCAACAGGGAAACAAGCGGGCTCTTTTCGCTTTTGAGCAAGACTTCTTTTCCGTCTGCTTTGACAGACAAGATAAATCCGGTTTCATCAAGAGTGATTTCGGTAAAGCTTGATCTAAATGTCATCATTTTTTCCTCCGATATTTTGTATTTTTCATGCAATACTCTTCAACCGATTAACCGACGGGTCTGTCGATAATCAATATTTTACCTTTTCCCGGTTCAATGGGGATCATTTCGCCGTGACGGTATGAAGTCTCCTCCTGAAAGTCCTTAATGGCCGGGCATCGCAGAGCAAAGCTCTCCGTAAGCCCCATTGCTTTGGTGTCGATATTGATAACGGTTTTGTTTGCCGCACCTGTGTTGCCGGAACCTTCGTGTTTTGTTGTGCAGTCCCACGATGCCGCCGCGATTATCACATATCTTTTGGAAACATACGCGGTTGCTTTTACATTGCTGTTGCCGCAGGAAACAGGACATTCAGGGTTCCAAAACCCGAACATCTCTGCTTCTTCGATATGATAGTCATCCCAGAAACGCCATATCGGGGTAGGATCTCCTCCTTGCTGCCATCCGTAACGGCAGGTCATGCCAAACAACATACCGCGCCACATATTACCGCCGTTTTGGAGCATTTCACCCATTAATCCGAACGGAATACCGGACACTTCCACCAGCCAGTAATCAGCCGGCTTTGCCTCATAATCAAACCCTTCGCCCAGCCAGAGGCTATCCACCGAAGGCATTAATTCAAGGTAGGTGCAAATCGGGTTGCCCAAGCCGTAGGCTGGTTCGTAATTGTTGCCGGAGTGAAAATCAATTAAGCTGCCCGGCTTCGCGTAATCCATTACTTTTCTGACCCGCTTCATAATCTGCCTGTCGTACCCGACGCCGTCGAGATATATCCCGTCCAGCCCCAGTTCTTTTATCAGCCAGGAAAGCCCCTCCAGGTAATAGTTGTGCCAGCGGGACAACCCAGTTGTGGCGACGGAAGAATCGTAGTCTTTATCGGCCAAAAGAGACTGCCAAGCCGGTATAAACCCTTCCACCATATGCTCTGACAGCCAGGGTCCGCCTGTCATCAGTGTACTTCTTTCCGGGGAAAAGTTGTCAGCCAGATGAAATCCGGGGCCTTCCCGCAGAATCTCACTCTTTAAACTGCGCAGCGCCGGCAACTCCTTCGCGTGGTTTGAGAGTTCCCGCACCGTGTAATAAAATTTGTAGGCAATACCCAGCATATGCGCATGATCAATCTGTTCTTTTAATTTATCCGTAAAATAAAACGGGTAGTTGATGAAGGGAAGCAGCGGGCCGCCCTGATGCAAAATAACAGCGTGCGCCCCCGCCTCGACGGTTTCATGCAGCGGTGGAATCGGGCGGGACCAGGTGTCAATATGATGATACCTTGTTTCCCAATGCTTTTTGTAATCAATGTTTTTAAGCGGTGTAACAATCAGCGAGTAACGGAAACGGATGCTTTGCCCGGGCTCAAGCCGGCGGGTTCCTGATGACGCGAGGAAATCGACGCTGTTTTTGTTTTCTTTTACACTGACCCAGCCCCTGCCGCCGTTGTCCCAACTATCCGGCAGCCCGATTTTTTCATAATTGTATAACTCCCACACATCCTGTGTATGTTTGAGTTTTATGTGCAGCCCAACATTTGTCGAACCGAGCCACAAGCAGTTATTGGCCCTGTCCTTCTGCCATTTGTATTGCCAGGCTGCTCGACGGGTTCCGCCTTCCGCACCCATGCCAACCATGTAGGTTGCCGCGCTTTTTTCATACGGGATAAGCAGCGATATATCATCAAGGTCAATACTTTGCAGGGCTGTGACGGTAATAATCGTATCAAGATGCCCGTCATATTCCATAGTGTTTCCGTGTTGACGGAAAGGATTTCGTTCAACATCCCGCCGGTAATTTGCACACTGCCGCTGCCCCGGCGTACAATTTCCGCACCAGCCGGTTCAAGAATAAGAGGAAGGGTATTTTGCATCACTGTAAACTGAATGGGAGAAGCGAGAACCGGATAAGCCATGCCGGAAACACCGGAACAGTCCTGTTTAAAGAAACTGACTATTTCCGCCGGTAAACCGTCGTCGTCAAAACGAACCTTTCTGCCAAGAACTGAAAGATCAAGACCGTTCACTTCAACCGGCTCATAGCCGTGGGCATATTCGTCATCCAAGCCTATGGCTGAATCAAGCCAGCGCAGCCGGGTCAGGTTTTCGATTTCATTGTCTCCCTTATTATCAAGGAATTCATCGCTGATTTGAAGGGTAATTCGCGCTGTTTGGGTTTCTGCGTTTGCTTTAATCGCAGCATCGACTTCCAGCCGGTGTCCTGTTTTGTTTTTTCAACATCGACTCCGCACCAAAGAGGTAGAAGATCTCCCTTTTTCATGCTGATTTTGCTTTTAAATCTCCGCCCGTTCCAGTCAACGCCGCCGTCATTAAAACAGGCACAGACATCATTATCATAAAGTTTCCCTGTTTCATTTTGGAATGTAATTTCAATATCATCAAGGTCTTCAAAGGCATAGACGGCTATCTGAAACGTATAATATTCATTTTTTGCGGCTCTGCCATCCAAACTCAAAAGGTTTTTCCGTTCCTTCCAGATTTCCGGAAATTCACGATACATCATGATTGGATGATAACGGTCCTCGGCTACCACCATAAAGGGCTGATGTTCGAACGGTTTCACAAAATCCATGTACTCCTGCTGTGTCATGGGCACTTCCATCGGATAAAAACTGTCAAACTCCGTGCGGCACTCAATGGCATCAACCGTTGCCGGCTGCGCAAGACCGTTATAGGAATTAAGCCATACGGGGTCAGGCTGCATCTCTTCGATTTTCATATAATTGACAACCGGAAAGTACCATGCCTCGCCGGTTATGGTAAAAGGCATATAATAAATGGCGTGTTGCTCCGCATCGGGCGCTTCGAACAATACGGAGCATTTCTCGCGATTTATTTTTAATATTTTTACATTTTTAGTTTCGGTTCCGCTTTCCATATGAACCACGCGCATGCCGATAAGCTCCGGCTGAAGGTCACGCCTTCTTAGCGGGATATCCGCAACGGCATATTTTGCGGCAGCCGGCACCGTTACCATAACGCGGTGGTTGCCAAACCCGTTGCTTAACTCCCAAGATTGAGTTGCGGTTCTGTATATCATAATAACCCCTCCGGATATGTAAAAATCATTTGTGAAAAAGATCAAATAAAGCTGTCAGCCTGCCTAATCAGCCCATGTAATAATTAAATCATCCATTTCAAGACCGTTTTTCGAGGGAAACCATTTGTTGCCGAGTGTCATGTTTTCTTCTTTGCAGAGCATTGTCATTTTCTTAATGGAAGTGCAGCTGTAAAAGGCATACTCATCAATCCGGTTCACAGTTTTCGGCACAGTCATTTCCGTTAAACCGGTGCAGAAAGCAAACGCGTCCTTGCCGATAAACTGCAGGCTGTCCGGCAGTTTCAGCGCCTTCAATGCCCCCGCCCTGCTGAACGCTCTTTCTTCGATAGACACAAGGCTTGCGGGCAGCATCACCATTTCCAGATTCCCGCACTTATAGAAGGCCTTGGTGCGTATTGTTTCCACACCGGCAGGGACAGTATAGCTTGCGTTGCCTGTTATTTTACCGTCTTTATCCGTTGTTACACCTTTTTTTATTGGGTAATAGACAAGCGTTTTCATATCTTTGCTGAAAAGCACCCCTTCAACCGCAGTAAAATGCTCGTTGCCCGGGTCAACAATGTAATCTTGCAGCGAGGTATTGTTGGTGAACGCCCACGGTCCGATTTCGCGGACATTTTTGCCGATTTTTATGGTTTTAAGACTCGGCGCGTTAAATGCGCCGAAGTTTTCGACTTTTACAACCGGCATACCGCCGATTTCATCGGGTATTTCCAGCGTGGTTACCGTCGTTTTATCCTTGTATGTGCGGATAATAACGGTGTTATCTTTGACAGTATATCGCATATTCTCATAGGTCCTAAGACTGCAGCCGGAAAAACCGGATATTATGAGTACAGCCAGTATCAGCAGCGCGATGCTTTGCCCCTTTTTATTCACAGCCATCCACCTCCAATAGAATTGCAACCGGTTCTGCCGAGCTTTCGCCCTCTTCAATGCCACGGAGGCGTTCTTTGAGTTCCTCAATCATTTTTTTATGTTTTTCTTTAGTGATGTCGTAGAAGAAATAGGGCACTGTGCCCAGCACGCTCCCCAAAATAGACCCCCAGATATAAATATTTAAAAGGGTACTTCTGACTGCGTCATCATACAACACATCCCAATCCGAGGTAAAGCCTGTTAAGGCCAGAATCAACGGCAATATCCAGCCGGTTGCCTGCCCGAGGGGACCGGTAATCCATCCGCTGATGCCCTGAATCGAGTCACAACGCTCGCCGAAGCGCCACTGGTGATATTCCATAATTTCCCCGCCAAAACCGCCGGAAGCGCCGCCGGAAACCTCGCCGGTAAAGTTGCGTGCCGCCATAAACACCAGCATAAGCACCAGATTGTTTGTAAAAACGGCAAAAGCGATGCCGACCGTCAGGGCAATGTTGGCAAATGCTCCGGCAATATAGACATCGCGCCGTTCGTAGCGTTTTATAAGCATCGGCGTAATAAAAAATCCAAAGTTGCAGGGAATGACAATAACCGTTGTCACAAACCCCATCAACCATTCGCGGCGCAGCGAATATACAAAAAACAAGGTCATCAGGTTGCCCGCTATTCCGGACCATGAGCCGATTAAGCCGGATATGTTGCGGATCCAGAGATATTTATTCCTCAGCACCTGCTTGGCGCCCCTGAGGAAAGTCACTTTGACGCGCAGCTCTTTTTTCAATTCAATCACGCGCTCTTTGACAAACACCAGGGATAAATTCATCAGCATACCCACGCCGCACAGGATAGGGATAAATACCTTGTAGGTTGCCAGATTGGTATACCCGCCGGTGAACGAAGCCATCAGCGGGAACAGCATAAATAAAATGGTTTGCGGCAGGTTGTAAAAAAACGGCGCGATAGAGAAAAATTTCTGCCGCTCCTGCGAGTTCGGGGTTATAAAGTTAATCATCCCGATGGTAGAACCGTAATCAGCGGTCATCGTCCCGAGCAGCCCGAACAGAAAATGCAGGATAACCACCTTGCTTGAATAACTGAAGGCGTTGTAGTTGACATACGGAATGGCACACAGCAGCAAATAAATCGGAACGGAATAGATCAGAACAAAGGGTTTGGCTCTGCCGTATTTTTCGCTGAACTTGTAGCGTACAAACCAATCCGAATAAAAATTGAACACACTGATAACAAGAACATTGCCGACAATCTGCGGTATCCCGACCAAAAAGCTCTCAAAGGTATCCGGCGGCAGGGAATATGCCACAGCCCCGAGAACCAACTTAAAGCCCATTGCGATATGGGCAAAGTTGCGCACCTTCTTTTCAATACGGCCGAAGTTTTCATAAATCAGCATGTTCAGCGGTGTCATCCAGGTAAACGCATACCCGGAAACCATGCCGATAATGCCGATTTTATAGAAGTCCATGACAGATATGCCCATAATAGCACCGCAGAAAAAACCCGCGTTAAAGCCGATGAAACCCGCTACATACCCGTATATGTTCCCGCCCGACGCGCTCACGCAAAAGGCCACAAATTCCTTGATGGTAACATACTCGCCCTCTTTGGGATGGTTCCAGTAGGTTTTGACATAGAGCTTGCCCTTGGCGATTTGCTCCCGGCTTGCATATTGCCTAAGCTTTTTGAGCTTTTGCTTCATTTCCACGCCCCTGTTCATTGTCTTTTACCCGAGGTTTTATCCTGTGCCCGGAATGCTGCTGCGTCAGACCCACGCGACGAGCCTCAGCCCTGCTGAAATAATATCCAGCCCCTTGAATATATCCCCCGGGTAATCGTCCGATATGATGATTTTCGGTATCGCATAGAACGGCAAAGCCTTTGTTGCCTCACGCATAATGTCTTCTATTTGAATTTGTTTCTTTGACGTGTAAAAAACAATCAGCTCCGGATTGGTAAAAACAATCGCCGAACGGACAATCTTGGCGCAGTAGGTTACTGAAACAGACTCTTCCGGCGAGTCCCGTAAATAGGATATTTCTCCCGCGAAACCTTTTGCACCCCGCAGGATTTTACCGTTGACAATTTGACCCAGCCCTATGCCGTTATGCCCGAACTGCAGCGTGGCAAGGGTTGTGTCTTCATTATTTTCGGAGTATTCCGCTGCAGCCAGCGCGGTCAGATTCATGTCATTTTCGACTGATACGGCGACTTTGTATTTGTTTTCAAAATACCCCTTCAAATCAAATCCGTTTAATGATGGGTTATAGAACCAGTCGATTATTTTGCCGTTGTCGGTTATCGCGGGCACAGCAATACATAAAACCGTAATGGGATTGTTTTTTTTCAGGAGCGAAGCGAATGTTTTCTCAATTGCCCCGCAATACCCGGGCAGTGAAACGGTCTTAACGCCTTTTTCGCATACTCCGTTCGCAAAATCCTTCAGCACAAAATGCAGTTCGTCATCATCCAGCACAAAGTACAGGGTGTGGCAATAACCGGCGTTGATGTTGTAGAGCTGCGCCTTTCGCCCGCCGGTTGAAGGCGCGATATCGGCCGGAATAACTACACCCATACTCATGCCGGAATCAATTGCTTTTTTTACGGTCGGGATACTTAACCCCGTCGCATCGGCAATTTCGGATATGGCGGTGCAGCGATGGTTGCGCATCGCATCCAAAATTGCGTTAAAATGAATGTTCTTTATCGCTGTCATGCCGCTGTTCGCTGCAAACACCCCCGGCCAAAGTCGATTCGTCATTGATTAACAAATCTTTTTTAACAGGCTTTCAAAAGTATTATACACTATATTATTGAAACGTCAAACTCTTTTTGCATACTTTCTGATATTATAATACTATTCTGCATTAAAAAAGTAGATACATTTTTAATCAGCAAGCAAGCTTGCTGCTGCGGCTGAAGCCGCTGGCAGATGGCATTGAATGGAGTCAACTCATTCAGCCAAAAGCAAAGCACCCCGAAAGAGATTCTTTTCTCTTCCGGGGTGCTGTAACTCATAAATTTCTTATTTCTTTTTCTTTCCGAATATACCGCCGTGTTTATCATCGTCGTCATTATCCCCGCTCGAAAAGCTTTTACTGCCGAGCGACGCTTGGAACTCTTTGAGCAAATCCTTTTGGTGCTGATTCAAGTTTTTGGGTACATCAACAACAATCCTGACAAGCTGGTCTCCCCTGCCTCTGCCGTTCAGAATCTGAATTCCTTTCCCTTTCAGGCTGAATATTTCACCCGGTTGACTGCCCGCCGGCAACTCAAACTTCACTTTGCCGTCAAGTGTCGGAACAAAAAGGCTGTCGCCCAAAACTACCTGCGAATAGTTAACGGTGTAGTCACACCAAACATTATAACCGTCACGCTCAAAGAACGGGTGCGGACGAACAAATATTGCCACGTGTAAATCGCCGGCCGGGCCTCCGTTTACGCCGAAGTTTCCCTCACCTCTGACATTAAGCACTTGCCTGTCATCAATACCTGCCGGAATATTTACTTCAATATTGCTGTGTTTTGAAACCCTTCCTCCGCCGCGGCACTTTTGGCACGGTTTTTCAATTACCTTACCTCTGCCGCCGCACTTCGGGCAAGCTTTTGATGTTGAAATAACACCGAAGGGCGTACGCTGCTGGGCATTGACCTGGCCTTTACCGTTGCATTCGGGGCAGGTTTTAGGCGAGGTGCCTTTTTCCGCTCCGCTGCCCTGACATTCCGGGCAAACCTCAATTTTACTTGCCTCAACCGTACGCTTGCAGCCCTTTGCCGCTTCCTCAAAGGATATTGTTACCCTTGCCTGAACATCCTCGCCCCTGCGCGGAGCGTTCGGATTTGCCTGCCTGCCGCCGAAGCCGCCACCGCCACCGCCGAAAATACTGCCGAAAAGGTCGCCTAAGTCAAAGTCCATGCCGCCGCCAAAGCCACCGCCCGGACCACCGCCCGCACCAAAATTAGGGTCTACTCCTTTATGGCCGAACTGGTCATAACGCGCTTTTTTATCGGTGTCCGAAAGCACTTCGTAAGCCTCGTTGGCTTCCTTGAACTTTCCCTCGGCAGACTTATCACCCGGATTCAAATCAGGGTGAAATTGTTTCGCCTTTTGGCGGTATGCTTTTTTAATCTCATCCTCGGTCGCATTCTTGCTTACACCAAGCACTTCATAAAAGTCTCGTTTTTCAGCCAATAAAATCGGCTCCTATCATTTAAGTTTCTTCTTGAGAGGTACAGCAGACATTATAACTGTTCTTTTTCCAATATACAAGGGCGGAAATCGTTTCCGCCCTTGTTATACTAATCCCGATTATAAAACCCCCATGAAATCATGCAAAAACCTTTGATAAATGGGTTTTTGTGCTGAATTTTTAGCTATGTTTTAAAGAGGGATTAGTATTAAATCATTTATTTACTGTTATTGGTCATCCGGTACATCGGTGAAATCCGCCTGCGTATATCCGTCAGCTTCACCTGCGGGGCCTTCCGGACCCGAGGGGTCTGCACCCGGTGCTTGCTGCCCTTGGGCGGCAGCCGCTTCCTGTGCCGCTTTATAAATCTTTTCGGATACTTCGTAGAATTTAGCCTGGAGTTCTTCCTGCCTTGATTTGATGAGGTTGATATCCTCGCCCTTCAACGCATCTTTGAGGGACTCGATTTTCTCGTTGATGGATGATTTTTCGTCATCCGAGAATTTATCGCCTTCCTCGCTCACAAGCTTTTCACACTGGTAAACCATCTGGTCCGCCGCGTTACGGGTGTCAATATCCTCACGTCGCTGTTTATCTTCCGAAGCGAACTGTTCCGCTTCACGGACTGCTTTTTCAACATCATCCTTAGACATGTTCGAGGACGCGGTGATGGAAATTGACTGCTCCTTGTTTGTTCCAAGATCC
This sequence comes from uncultured Eubacteriales bacterium, assembly GCA_964627535.1. Classification (GTDB taxonomy): domain Bacteria; phylum Bacillota; class Clostridia; order Oscillospirales; family Acutalibacteraceae; genus UBA1447. The sequence continues at coordinate 17,452 of CAZVJW010000014.1, read as the reverse complement.
TTTGCTGATACATGCACAATACCATTTGCATCGATATCAAAGGTTACCTCGATTTGCGGAACGCCTCTTCTTGCCGGCATAATTCCGCCGAGATGGAAGTTCCCAAGAGATTTGTTGTCTTTCGCGAATTCGCGCTCGCCCTGAAGAACATGAACTTCGACTTCCGGTTGGTTATCCGCGGCAGTGGAGAAGATTTGGCTCTTCTTGACGGGAATGGTTGTGTTTCTTTCAATAATTTTTGTGCTGACTCCGCCCAGGGTTTCTATCCCCAGAGAAAGCGGGGTGACATCAAGCAAAAGAAGGCCTTTCACCTCGCCGCCGAGAACACCTGCCTGTAAGGCGGCACCAATCGCAACACATTCGTCAGGGTTAATGCCCTGAAAGGGTTCTATGCCCATATACTTTTTAATGGCTTCGAGAACAGCAGGGGTACGCGAGGAACCGCCAACCATAAGGACCTTGTGGATATCGGATTTTTTAATCCCAGAATCCTCCATTGCCTGACGCACGGGTCCCATCGTTTTTTCAACAAGGTCGGCTGTCATTTCGTTAAACTTCGCCCTTGTAAGAGTGGTTTCAAGATGCCTCGGTCCGGATGCGTCAGCCGTAATGAACGGCAGATTAATTGTTGAGGTGGTTACGCCGGATAGCTCAATCTTTGCTTTTTCCGCGGCTTCCTTGAGGCGTTGCATCGCCATTTTGTCGCCTCTTAAATCAATGCCCTGCGCTTTTTTAAATTCGTCGGCAAGCCAATCCATAATCCGTTGGTCAAAGTCATCACCGCCAAGCCTGTTGTTACCCGCGGTTGAAAGAACTTCCTGAACACCGTCGCCCATTTCGATGATGGAAACATCAAAAGTTCCTCCTCCGAGGTCATATACCATAACCTTCTGATCATTTTCTTTGTCTATACCGTAGGAAAGCGCGGCAGCGGTCGGCTCGTTTATGATGCGTTTGACTTCAAGTCCGGCAATTTTACCTGCATCCTTGGTTGCCTGGCGCTGGGCGTCCGTGAAGTAAGCGGGTACGGTAATAACCGCCTCGGTCACTTTTTCGCCAAGATAAGCCTCAGCGTCAACTTTAAGCTTTGTCAGAATCATTGCGGAAATTTCCTGCGGGGTATACTTCTTTCCGTCAATATTAACTCTGAATTCGCTTCCCATCTGTCTTTTAATAGAGGAGATGGTTCTTTCCGGGTTGGTGATTGCCTGCCTTTTTGCGACCTGGCCCACCATACGTTCACCTGTTTTTCCGAACGCGACAACCGATGGGGTTGTTCTTGCTCCTTCCGCGTTTGCAATAACAACAGGCTCGCCGCCCTCGATAACAGCTACGCATGAGTTTGTTGTGCCTAAATCAATTCCGATTACTTTTGACATAATAATGTCCTCCTTAAAATATATATAAATTGTGTATAACGCTGATTCATTAGTTCGCTACAGTAACTGTGGCGCTGCGGATAACCTTTTCACCGAGTTTATACCCTTTATTGATTACCATGGCAATTACATTTTCACCAAGCTTTTCGTCCTCAATATGCATAACCGCACTGTGCTTGTTCGGGTCAAATTCCTCTCCGGCTTCGCCGAAGGCTTCAATACCGAGTTTTTTTATTATTTCCGTAAACTGGCTGTAGATAAGTCCGATACCCTTTTTGTAATCCGCAAAGCTTTCTGTGGTATCTTTGCCGGCTCTTTCAAAATTATCTATCACCGGCAAAAGTTCCTTAACCAGGGTTGCTTTTGAATTGGCATAGAGTTCATCTTTTTCCCTTTGGGAGCGCTTACGGTAATTATCGTATTCAGCAGCAAGGCGCAAAAACTGTTCGCATTTTTCGGCAAGCTGCTTTTCAAGTTCCTGCTCCCGGGTTACTTTCTCTTTTTTCAGCTTGTGTACCTTTTCCTGCTCCTGATCCTGTACAGAGTTTTCCTGATTTTCATTTTCATCATCTTTTTTGTTTTTTGCCATTTATCTTAACCTCCGTTTTTATTATCAATCACAATAGTGAAAGGTATCCGATATACTATTCCTCGAGCGCCTGTGTCAGCAGCCTGCCTACCAGGTTTGTTAAAAACTTTACGCTCGGAATAAGCCTTGAATAGTCAATTCTTGTTGGTCCTATAAGACCAATAACACCGCCCTCTTTGGAACCGATTGAATAACGAGCTAAAATAATACTTGAATTCTCCAGCTGGCGGTACAGATTTTCTTTGCCGATGAGCACATCAAGCTCGTTTCTGCTTGAGGCAATAAGCCGGTTAAGCGGTTCGGATTTGTTTAAAAACTCCATCAGTTCATATGCACTGCCGTTAAATTCACGGTGATTGAGAAGGTTGGATTGCCCCTCAAGCATAATGTCTGTTTCCTCTGCATCTTTAGATAAATCCGATACGGTTGCAAGCAAAGGAAGCATTGCAAGCGCATCCTGCCCGAGTGAAGCTGCAAGTGTTTGAAGCATAACCGCATTTACTTCGGTAACCGCATGACCGATAAGTTTAGCGGAGGTAATGTTGTAGAAGACCTCCAGCATTGATTTGTTCAGTTCGCAATCCAAACGGCAAACGCGGCTTCTTATAATCCCTCCTGAGGTTAAAAGAACAATCATCGCTGTCCGGATGCCGACCGGTACTATTTCAACACGTCTAATCAATACACTTTCGCCTTTGGGCATTGTTGAAACAGCCGCGCAGTTTGTTAAATCCGCCAAAACCTCACCCGCTTTTTCAAGCAACCGCTCCGGGTCACCCTCGCCTGATGAAATATCGGCTTCAATCCGTCTGCGCTGAGGGTCATTAAGCTCACATTTGCTCATAAGATTATCAACATAATAGCGATAACCCAAATGAGACGGAATTCTGCCGGCGGAAGTATGCGGCTGTTCTAAAAAACCCATTGCGGAAAGCTCCGACATTTCGTTACGGATTGTCGCGGATGAAAGGGCCATACTCAGCTTTTCAACAAGGACTTTTGAACCTATAGGTTCGCCGGTTTCGATATATTGCTCGACAATTACCGCAAGGATTTTTTGTTTTCGTTCGTTAAGTTCCACCGCATTCACCTCAATCCCGATTAGACTGCTAAAAATTAGCACTCATAGCCTTCGAGTGCTAACCATGTTCATACTATACATCTCTTGACGGGTTTTGTCAATAATTCAAATGTAAACACTTTGTTAATGATTTACGGATAAATTGTTGCGGGGAACGATGGAGAAGTGTGACTTCATTACGAGATTTGGATGAGAAGCGTGACTTCGTCACGGGAAGCAATTGAGAAGTGCGGCTACGCCGCGGGAAGAAATGGGGCAACGGGATAATCACCCGTCAGGCAGAGCCTGCCACCGCCGATAGTAATCGTCTCAGCTGAACACTTTCGGCTTATACCATCCTTGAAAAGGATGGCATGTCAAGGCTCCTTTTCAAAGGAACTGTCGCCATTTACTAATCCCAAAAATTTTTGTAATTAAAACAAGTAAAGGGATTAGTTTTGTTGACTGAGGATTTCGTTCCCCAACTTCTTTTCTACTTCTTCTCAACGCCCTCCTACTTCTTCTCAAGTACAATCGCTCAGCAGTTCCCCGATAATTTTGTTGGATAAAAGGAAGCCTTTCGGTGTAAGGCTGATTCCCTTTACATTGGTAATCAACATCCCCTCTTCACTAAATATCTTTGCCCGTTCCCGCATCGGTTTTGGAATACCAAAGCCATATCGTTCAAGGGTTCCGCGCTCCGTCAAGCCTTCATTCAGGCGTAAGCGGAGCATAGCATATTCATCAAAATTCCCGCCTTCGCCGTCCTGAACAGGCTCGCAACCATTTATAAAGCTGGTTAAATCCCGATCATAATAAAAACGCCTGCCGTCAATGAAAGAATGCGCCGCGGGACCTATACCGAGGTATTCCTCACCGTTCCAATACTTTGAATTGTGCCTGCTTTCAAAACCTTTCCGGGCAAAATTGGAAATTTCATATTGAAAGAATCCCGCCTTTTCAAGTTCCTCGCAAGCCAATAGATAAAACTCGCAGGTTTCATCCTCATCCGGCAGTATCAATTTATTTTTTCGAACGGCAAACGGCGTACCTTTCTCAATTTTTAAGATATACGCGCTGACATGAGTGATACCGGCGCCCGCACAAAAGTCAACGGAGCGCCGTAAACTATCCGATGTTTGCCCCGGAATCCCAAGCATAATGTCCAACGAAATATTGGTTATACCGGCGGATTTTGCCCTTTGCACAGCCCGCATCGTATCTTCCGCAACTCCTTTTCGCCCCAATGCCGCTCGTTCGCTGTCAACAGCAGACTGCAGCCCCAAAGAAATCCTATTGACCCCGGCATCTGCGAGCCTGCCGAAATCGAAACGGGATTTTTCCGCTCCGGTATTCGAAGGGTTGCATTCGACGGTTATTTCAGGCTTGCGCCCACCATTAACCGGTGATCTAAATGCTGCAAGAGATGCTTCAACGAGTTCGGATAGTCTTTCGGCGCCGATGAGCGAAGGTGTGCCACCGCCGAAATAGAGTGTGTTAAACGGCCGGCTAATCTTATCTGCCCAAAACTGAACAGTTTTGATTGCTGCGGCGGTATATTTATCCATAATGCTTTCCTCTGCTGACAAGGAATAGAAATCGCAGTAAGGACATTTGCCCGAGCAAAAAGGAATATGAATATATATGCCGATTGGTTTACCGATACCATCCATTATAAATATCTATCCTTTCTCCAATGACCGCTATCCACTAAAACAGGGGCAGGTCTATGCACCCACCCCTGAATATCAACGCATTACCGGAAGATTATATGGTTTCTGCAGAAAACGCATCTTTCGACCCTGTTAAACCATCGGACAATTCTTTTTGAGTTGCCGAACGGCGTGCGAGAAGTTCCTCGTACATCTGCTCACGCTTTTCGCCGCCCAAGTCGTAGAAAAACTTCGGTATGATTCCCAATATCCCCGTTACAATCGGGATGATGGTGCACATCGCGAACAGATAATATTTTGTTTTGTCTGTTTGAGTCCCGATCTGTTTACCCTGTTCATAACCTATTTTTTTCATCAAAATAGGCTTGATGGTTCCGCTGATGGTACCTACCAATTTTGTTGCAAGACCTTTTGCGGTACCGGTCATCCCCTCAGTTCTGAAGCCGTTCTTCCATTCGCAATAATCCATAGCTTCATTGGACATTTCGGCGGGAATCACCTTGCGGATTCCGTAAACGGACATAAAAATGGTTTCCTGCGCCATTAAAATAGGTATCATATATTTCGGTTTGTTGTACCAGCCTTTTTTTCCGATTCCGCCTATTGAACCAAGAAGGAATACCCCTATATTAAGGAAATCTCCGAAGTTACCGCCGGCAATCCAAAGGAACCTTGTTGAAAACTTCCTTCTCATCCACGGAACATAAGCATAACTGGCGTTTGAAACAAAACCGCCGGGGATACCGACAATGTTTTTGATGGAGGCAGAACCTAAAACATCAATTAAATAGTTGTTCATCCCTGCGCTGATTGAAAAAGCACCGAGGAAATCCGACAGCGTCATCAGGAGAATAGGCTTATTGTTTAAAATAGACCTGAATCCTTCCATGATGCTTGGGCGCTCCACCGACTGTAAAACTCTTTCTCTTGTTACAAAGAAGAAGAAAAACGCCAAACCGCCGCCCACAAGCGTGGTTATCAATCCCATTGAAATATAGGCTGTGGCCAATTTCATTTTAATAACATTGTGGTTAATAAGATCAATCATTAAGCCCATAGCAATTTCCGGCAGTTTCTCAACGAATCCGGAAAGAAAGTTTGCTTTTGTAATAAGCCTTGTTCTGTCAACTGGGTGAGGAGTAATGGTTGCGAGCATACCGCCGACAGCCACGCCCCTGAAAGTGCCCGCTCCTTCACGCACAAGCGCAAGGGTTAACCAAACAACAAATTTTGTGACATCCATGCCGCCCTTGCCCGGGAAGAACACAGGCATCAGCCAATAAACACATGTACCTAAAGTACCCGGTATTGCAAGTGCCATCAGATATGGCTTGAACTTACCCCAACGTGTTCTTGTTTTGTCAACAATTACACCTGTGAATGTATCGTTGACCACATCCCAAATTGTGTTGATAAAGTTGACGATTGCAAGATAATAGAAATCGATGTGAAGCACATCGAAAATAAACCGTTCAGCATACAAGTTGATATTAAAACTGTTTGAAACATCAAACAGTACATAAGCTACGGTTTCTCTCGTACCGACATAGCGGCGGTTTTGGTAGACCAGTTTTGTCTGCCCTTCCTGAGCCATTATTCATCCTCCTTAAATTGATAAGCAGCTGTTTTAGCAAATCCGTTTCTTAGGTTCATGCGTCATTGACAACCGTTCGGCTTTAATCATCATCCAGTTTGAGCACCGACATAAAAGCTTCCTGCGGGACTTCGACCGAACCGAACTGCCGCATTCTCTTTTTGCCTTCTTTTTGCTTTTCAAGGAGTTTCTTCTTGCGGGTTATATCGCCGCCGTAGCACTTAGAAAGCACATCCTTGCGCATCGCCTTAACCGTTTCCCTCGCGATAACCTTGCCGCCTATCGCTACCTGAATCGGTATTTCAAACATTTGGCGCGGGATATTGTCCTTCAGTTTTTCCGCAATTTTCCTTGCCCTGGCATAGGCCTTTTCGGAATGAATAATGAAGGACAGCGCGTCAATCACATCGCCGTTGAGCAAAACATCAAGTTTGACAAGGTTTGAACGCCGGTAATCAGATAGTTCGTAATCGAAGGATGCATAGCCTTTGGTGCGGGATTTCAGAGAGTCAAAAAAGTCATAGATAATCTCATTAAGAGGAAGTTCGTAGTGAATATCGACTCTGTCCGCTGTGACATATGTCATGTCCTTGAACACTCCCCGGCGCTCCTGGCACAAATCCATGATGGCCCCCACATATTCCGACGGAGAAAATATGTGGGAGTTTGTAAACGGCTCTTCACTGAAAGTAATCCGCGCAGGATCGGGATAATGAGTCGGATTATCGATTTCGACAACAGTTTCATCCGATAGATGGATTTTATAAATAACGCTCGGAATAGTTGTTATTAAATCCAGGTCATATTCGCGTTCAAGGCGTTCCTGAACGATTTCCAAATGAAGAAGCCCCAAAAATCCGCAGCGGAAGCCGAAACCGAGAACACCCGATGTTTCCGGCTCATAGGAAAGAGCAGCGTCATTCAGCTGCAGTTTTTCAAGCGCTTCCCTCAGGTTGCCGTAATCGGCGCCGTCAGCAGGATAAATCCCGCAGAACACCATCGGATTCACCTTGCGGTAACCCGGCAACGCTTCCTTCGCGGGATTTTTAACCGTGGTAATGGTATCACCGACACGGGCTTCATTAACGGTTTTAATCGATGCGGTAATATAACCGACATCACCTGCCGAAAGCTCCCCGGCAGCCTCCATATGGGTTGCACGCATGTAGCCGACTTCCACAACATTGAACTGCGCACCGTTAGCCATCATGCTCATGATATCCCCGGCTTTAATTTTGCCGTCAATAACACGGACATAGACGATAACGCCCTTGTAGCTGTCATAAACCGAGTCAAAAACAAGCGCGCGCAAGGGTGCGGAATCATCGCCTTTCGGTGCGGGAATATCATCCACAATGCGTTCCAGCACCTGTTCGACATTTTCGCCCGTCTTTGCTGAAACGCGGGGAGCTTTTGAGCAGTCAAGCCCGATGATATCCTCCACCTCCGCGGCAACCCTGTCGGGTTCGGCGGCGGGAAGGTCGATTTTGTTGATAACGGGAACAATCTCCAAATCATGCTCAAGGGCAAGGTAGGTGTTCGCAAGCGTCTGCGCTTCAATACCCTGCGACGCGTCAATTACAAGCACCGCGCCCTCACAAGCGGCGAGCGAACGCGAAACCTCATAGGTGAAATCAACATGGCCGGGCGTGTCTATTAAATTAAGCCCGTAAATCTGTCCGTTTTTTGCTTCATAGTCAAGTTTAACCGCGCGCGCCTTGATGGTAATACCGCGCTCGCGTTCCAGTTCCATGTTATCCAAAAGCTGGGCTGTCATATCCCTGCGGGCGACGGAACCCGTCAGCTCCAGGAGCCTGTCGGCAAGTGTCGACTTGCCATGGTCTATATGGGCGATAATACAAAAATTACGGATATTTTCCTTTGGAATGAGCAATTTATTCACCTCTTGATAGTGATAGGGGCAGTTGACAGTGGTCGGTGGCTGTCAGCAATAGAGAAGTGCGGCTTTGCCGCGAGAAGAGTGACTTCGTCACGGGAAGAGTTGAGAAGTAAGCCTTTGGCGCGGAAAGATGGTGGGGTTTGGCACAGTAACGAGTCTCGGCCTAACCGTTTCTTTGATTCTCCAACTTCTTCTCCACTTCTTCCCTACTTTTCATCAATTTCTTCTCAGTTTTTATTCCTGTAGTATTATAGATTAATTTTATATTCGAGTCAAGGAAAAGCGGAACCGCCGCTTGCATAAGCGCAAAAACAACGCTATACTTGAACCATGAAACATGGGATAAAGGAGAAACTTATGAAATACGGGATATATTATGCTTACTGGGAAGATGAGTGGAGCGCGGACTACATACCGTACATAAAAAAGGTTTCGGAACTCGGTTTTGATATCCTTGAAATTGCCTGCACACCTATCCCGGAATATAGCAAGCCGAAACTTGATGAATTAAAAGCCTGCGCCGCCGAACACGGCATAACCCTAACCGGTGGCCACGGACCGAGCGCGCGGCACAACATGGCCTCAGCCGACACTTCCGTGGTGCGGGAGGGCATGAAATTCTACACCGCGCTTTTCAAAAACCTTGAAATTATCGGTGTACGTAAAGTCGGCGGCGGCATCTATTCTTACTGGCCGGTAAATTACACAAAACCTGTCGATAAAGCCGGAGACCGTGCGCGCAGTATTGAAAATATCCGCAAACTGGCGTTTATGGCAAAAGCCTGTGGAATAAATATTTACCTTGAAGTGCTGAACCGTTTTGAGGGATATCTTCTCAACACCGCCGAAGAAGGCGCGCGCTTCATTGACGAAGTCGGTGCGGACAATGTGAAGCTTACGCTGGATACCTTTCACATGAATATTGAGGAGGACAGCTTCGGCGGGGCGATACGGACAGCCGGCGGCAGGCTTGGGCATTTTCATATCGGCGAGGCTAACCGCCGCGTACCCGGGAAAGGAAGGCTGCCATGGCCGGAAATCGGTGGCGCACTTAAAGAGATAAATTTCGACGGTGATGTTGTTATGGAGCCATTCGTACGCAGAGGCGGAACCGTCGGCTCCGATATAAAAATCTGGCGCGAACTTGAAAAAAACACGGATACGGCAAGCCTTGACAGAGACGCGAAGGAGTCATTGGCGTTTATCAAGGGTGTATTCGAAGGGTAACTTTAGGGCAGCTGTAGAGTCGGAGCGGATCGAACCGGAATGTTGGCAGCGAACACCACCGGGCTTTCAGTAGCCAAAACAGCGAATGTACTGTGGTGCTCAAAAAAGACAAGAGCGGTTATTTTGAATTCGGCCGCCAACTGTCATTGGCTTTTAGAACACCACAGAGGGTGTTCACTACACACGGGGTTTGGCGTGAACCGCAGACGGTTTGAAGCCCCGGTGTTTGCCTTACTGTGATAAAACAATTCTTCGCCATGAGCAGTTTATACTAATTGCTCATAAAAACCTAACTAAAAATTCCGCACAAAACCTCATAAATCAAAGCTTTTGCTTGATTTTTTAGAGGTTTTTAATCGTGAATTAGTATTAAATGGCATTGCAGAAAAAATCATTCAAAAGATGAGAATCGGATAACACAAGCAGACACAAATTTCTTAGATAACCAACCGGGCTGTTTAAACTACATGCATAGTTTAAACAGCCCGAAATTTTTGATGTAACAATGTCTCCCGGATAAATCGCACAATTTGTCGACGATATAAAGACTTAAACAAATAGGCAATGATCCTGTTTTTCTCTTTAAACCTGCGTAGTTTCGCCCGTAATTTGGTCAATCGTCCGAACGCCGTCCTGTACATCGGTTATGACACAGGCATCGTTTTCATCAATAACCCCGTCATGAAAAAGATCGCCGGCCTTGATTACAGCCGCATCAGCAGCAGGGTCCAAAGCCGCATATTTATAATTCGAAAGGTCGACAATCCAGCCCGAATCATTATTGTCCACCACGCTGTCGCCGTTGACATCACCGTAGATGACTACCGTGTATGAGGCGATAACGTTGTTTGTCGTTGCGCTTTTAGCATTGCTGATAATATTGACAACTGTGCCGGTGCCATAACCGTTAGGGGTGGGTACATACTGCAATTCGTATCCGGATTCGATATTGAAATAGCCTTCAAGCGAAGATATCCCGCCTGACAAACCCGTTATATAGTGGTTTGCATAGTTAATATTGCAGCCTTGTCCGCCAGAGGACGGTGAAAATCGGATAAGTTCATAGGGGATTGAGTTTTCTATGGCATAAGTTTGGGCAACCGAATTGTTGAAGCAATATATTGTTAAAGCGATACAATCTTCAAATGCCCAAGCCTCGATGCTCGCCACACTGTTTGGTATGGTTATGCTAGTTAACCACGTGCAACCGGAAAACGCACCATATCCGATACTTTTTACATTATTGGGTATGATGATACTTGTTATTACCGAGCAATTTTTAAATGCATAAGCGGGTAAATTTATCACATTATCACCAATGTTAATTGAACTTAATGCGCTGCAGACGGAAAAAGTAGATGAACTCATTGACTGACAGTTTGTTGCATTGAAATTCACAGTGTTCAGATTTGTACATCCGGAAAACACTCCACTCCCAATACTCGATACGCTTTCGGGGATGGTAATACTTGTTATTACCGTGCAATTTTTAAATGCATATGCGGGTAAATTTATCACATTATCCCCAATGTTAATTGAATTTAATGCGCTGCACCCAGAAAGAACTGGAGAAGATGATGTACCCATGGTTTGACAGTTTATCGCATTAAAATTCAAAGTGTTCAGCTTTGTACAGTTAGAAAATGCTAAACTCCCTATGCCTGTCACGCTTTCCGGAATGGTGATGCTCGTCAAGCCGGTACAACCGGAAAACACAGAACTTCCTATACTCGTCACGCTGGCTGGGATAATAATTCTTGTTATTCCTGTGCAATCTTTAAATGCACCATTGGGTATTCTTACCACATTAGCTCCGATATTGATTGAACTTAATGCGCTGCAGACGGAGAAAGTAGATGAACTCATTGACTGACAGTTTGTTGCATTGAAATTCACAGTGTTCAGATTTGTACATCCGGAAAACACTCCACTCCCAATACTCGATACGCTTTCGGGGATGGTAATACTTGTTATTACCGTGCAATTTTTAAATGCATATGCGGGTAAATTTATCACATTATCCCCAATGTTAATTGAATTTAATGCGCTGCACCCAGAAAGAACTGGAGAAGATGATGTACCCATGGTTTGACAGTTTATCGCATTAAAATTCAAAGTGTTCAGCTTTGTACAGTTAGAAAATGTTGAACTCCCTATGCTTGTCACGCTTTCCGGGATTGTGATGCTCGTCAAACCGGTACAACCGGAAAACGCATAACTCCCTATAGTCGTCACGCCGGTTCCTATTGTTACAGCTGTTAAGCCTGTGCAACCGGAAAACGCATCATGCCAAATACTCGACACGCTTTCGGGGATGGTAATATTTGTTAATCCTGTGCAATTTTCAAATACATGTTGGGGTATGTTCATCACATTAGCTCCAATATTAATTGAACCTAATGCGCTGCAACCGGAAAAAGGTGATATATCTACTGTTTGACAGTTTGTCGCGTTGAAATTTAAAGTGTTCAGCTTTGTACAGTTAGATAATGCTGAACTCCCTATGCTTGTCACGCTTTCCGGGATTGTGATGCTCGTCAAACCGGTACAACTGGAAAACGCATAACCCCCTATACTCGTCACGCTTTCGGGGATGGTAATACTTGTTATTGCCGTACAATTTTTAAATGCACATGCGGGTAAATTTATCACATTATCCCCAATGTTAATTGAATTTAATGCGCTGCAACTGGAAAAAACCGGATAATTTGGATTCATTGCCTGACAGTTTATCGCATTGTAATTCAATGTACTCAAATTTGTGCAATTTTTAAACGCATAATCATTTATACTCGTCACACTTTCTGGGATAATAAAGCTTGATAGACTGGTGCAACCGGAAAATGCATAACGCCCAATGCTCGTCACACTGTTCGGGATGGTTACGCTCGTCAGGCCGGTGCAGTTATAAAACGCCGAATCCCCGATGCTCGTCACGCTGTCAGGGATGGTTATGCTCGTCAGACCTGTGCAATAGGAAAATGTATCATTCCCAATGCTCGTCACGCTGGTAGGGATGATAATACTTGTCAGACCGGTACAATCGTAAAATGCATAATCAGGGATATTTATAACATTAGCTCCAATATTGATTGAACTTAACGCGCTGCATCCCAAAAAAGGGGAGCTCGTTGTTTGACAGTTTGTCGCATTAAAATTTAAAGTATTTAGTTTCGTGCAACCGGAAAATGCACCACCCCCAATGCTCGTCACGCTGTCCGGGATTGTAATACTTGTAAGACCGGTACAATCGGAAAACGCACAATCAGGGATATTTATAACATTAGCTCCAATATTGATTGAACTTAAAGCGCTGCAACCTAAAAAAACCGAATGTGAAGAGCCCATTGTTAGGCAGTTTATCGCGTTAAAATTCAAAGTATTTAACTTTGTGCAATCGGAAAAAGCATAGTCGCCAATGCTTGTCAAATTCGCCGGGATAGTGACGCTCATCAAATCAGAGCAGCCTGCAAATGCGTGAATCCCTATGCTCGTTATACTGTTTGGGATGATTACGTTTGTTAAACCCGTGCAAGCGGAAAATGTATAATTTTCAATGCTCGTCACGCTGGTAGGGATGGTCATGCTTGTTAAGCCAGTGCAGTCAGAAAAAGCATAATCCCCGATACTTGTTACGCTATCCGGGATGGTGATACTTTTTAAGCCTGTGCAACCTTTGAATGCTTGCCCTCCGATACTAATCACGCTGTCTGGGATGGTCATGTTTATACCTCCGGTGAAGCCTGCAAACGCATTCGAAGGTATATTACTTACATTGGCCCCAATGTTTATCGAAATTAATGAACTGCAATCGGAAAAAATAAATGGATCCATTATTCTACAGTTTGTCGCGTTGAAATTCAATGTGCTAAGATTTGTGCAGCCTTTAAACGCCTCATAACCGATGCTCGTCACGCTTTGCGGAATGGTAATACTTGTCAGACTAGTGCAACCGGAAAACGAATTACGCCCAATGCTCGACACGCCGGTTCCTATTGTTACAGTTGTTAAGCCTGTGCAACCGGAAAACGCTGCATACTCAATGTTCGTCACGCTTTCGGGGATTGTAATACTTGTTATTCCCGTACAATTTTTAAATGCACAACTGGGTATTTTTATCACATTAGCTCCGATATTGATTGAGTTTAATGCGCTGCACCAGGAAAAAGCAAATGAATTAATTGTCTGACAGTTTGTCGCATTAAAATTCACTGTATTAAGTTTTGTGCAAATATCAAACGCGGCTTCCCCAATACTCGTTACGTTTTCCGGGATGGTAAAACTTGTCAAACCTGTGCAACCACAAAACGCATAATCCCCGATACTTGTCACACTGTTCGGAATGGTAAAACTTGTCAAACCTGTGCAACCGGAAAATGTACACCTCCCAATGCTCGACACGCCAGTTCCTATTATTACGCTTGTTAATAATGTGCAGTGGGAAAACGCATAATCACCAATGGTCACTACACTATTAGAGATTGTAATACCAATAACCTTTGGAATATAATTTAAGATTGAAACATCAAATAAATTATCTGGAATCCCTAAAACACTTCTGCCAAATTCAACATTGATCCCGGTAGAACTTCTTCCCGCATAATAGAAAACATCAGTTCCTACTGTTGCCTGTTTTGCATTAAAATTGATGGAAGTTAAATTTGAGCAATAATTAAACGCCAAATCCCCGATACTTGTCACGCTTTCAGGAATAGTGATGCTTGTTAAACCTGCGCAGTTGGAAAATGCGTAATCTCCGATAGTTGTCACTCTTTCCGGGATAGTAATACTTGTCAGACCGCTACAACCGGAAAATGTTGCCACTCCTATGCTCGTTACACTGTCTGAGATACTGATGCTTGTTAAGTGTATGCAGTTAGAAAACGCAGAACTACCAATACTTAACACACTATTAGGTATTGTAACGCTTGTTAATCCACATCCAAAAAAAGCATTATCCCCGATAATCATTACGCTGTTCGGGATTATTATACTTGTCATCCCAACACAACCATAAAATGCATAACTGCCTATATACGTTACACTGTCCGGGATTGTAATACTGATAACCTTTGGGGAATAATATGCACCTGAAACATAAAACAAATTATTTGGAATCCCTAATACACTGCTGCCAAATTCAACATTTATCCCGGTAGAACTTCTTCCCGCATAATAGAAAACATCAGTTCCTACTATCGCCTGTTTTGCATTAAAATTGATGGAAGTCAAAGATGTGCAATAATAAAACACTTCTTTTCCTATCGAATAAACATTCTTTCCAATCGTCAGGCTTGTAATCCCCGTACAATTATTAAACGCCATATCACCGATTGCAGTAACGCTGTTTGGTATTACTATACCTGTAACCGACGTACATCCCGAAAAAGCCGACGCTCCGATTTCGTCAACACTGTATCCGCCCAAAACTGAAGGGATGGTCATATATCCGCTCGCCGTTGAGGAACAACTGATAATTTTCGCTTTGTTATTCACAACGGTATAGCTGTACAAACCGCTTGTCCCTGTATAACCTTCGAAAGCAGTAACATTTACAGTCAAAGTATCATAAACACTTGAATTGCCATTCGAATATATCTTGATTGTCGCCGTCCCGGGACCTACCCCGGTTATAATACCGAGCTCAGAAGTAACTGTTGCGACCTCATTGTTATAGCTAAAATAATACATTTTATCCTGCGTTGTGTTATATGGAGAAACAGAATAACTCACTATAATGGATTGACCGGCGGTTATGTCAATGCTATGCGAGGAAAAAGTTACATTCTCTATTAGAATAGGTAAACCGTGATTAGCCATAATCGCATTGAACAAATCCGGATAATCAACTTCCAGCTCGTATATCCACGATACGAATTTTAAGTCTTCATGTGCTTCATTTAATAGTTTTTTTACATTTTCAACAACTTCTTTGAATTGTGTATGTGTTTCCGATTCGTAAAACAGGACTTTAATTTTGTTTAACAACCCTGTTTCAAATACAATTCTGCTGAATTCAATTGCATAGTCACAGCTTAAATCATAAAGGGAGAACATAACATCAATAGAGTTTAGGTAAGTATTAGCAGCAAACTCCGTTTGAACGCTTTTATAATTGGCTCCAAGACCTTTTACCGATTCAATCATCAAATCTTCAAGTTGCGTCTGTGCCCGCATTGTATAATATTGCTCGATTGTTGCATCGGTGGAAAACACTAAATTCGACAGGGATTTCCCGATTGCCTGCCCGATTAACAAGCCGGTAGCGAATGAGCCAAGCCCGGTAATAACGGCATCCCACATTGTGCCGACAAGATTGCTGAATATTTCCTCAGTAACAATAAATGCACCTTCGGCAAATGAAACCAACGCGGCGCCGAATGCGCTTTCGCAAACTGTTTTTGCCTCGTGCAGCGCGTCTTTCATGTTGCCCGCAGGGCACCTGACATACATGTCATTGATAACGGCTTTCAGTTCATCAGTTAATTGGGACATTTGAATGTATGACAACAGTTTTTCGGTATACTCATTAAAATCAGAAGCAATATCAATTAAATCCTCTGCGACAGACGCAATTGAATTAATGTTTGAATAGGGCTGGCTATTCAACCACTCTTGCGATGTATTTCTAAGAATACTCTTATATTCTTCATCATAATTATTTTGACTGCAAAACACTTCAAAATCTATGTTGTAGTTTTCTTGAAGGAATTTGGTATACGATTCTACCATGCTAAAACAGTCTTTTGCTTTTAAATCATTCAATGTGTCAATAAAATTATCGCTCTCCGTAACAGATTTTAATGCGCTGAACAATGCAACTTCGTAATAACCTTTTGCATCCAGCATACCTTCAACCATATTTTCGGGAGAAAAGGTCAAAATTTCCCAAGCTGTGACGCCCCCCATGAAAGTGGAATTTTCCTGAAGTAAACTTACAAGTATCCTTGATGGACCTTCGTATTCATCAGTATAAAACTGAATTGATTTGTATGGAGGTGAGCCACCGTTACCGGAACCATCAGAATCAAGAAAAATATCCGCAATGTATTTACCGAGATAAAACGCTTCGTCTGCCTCTGCTTTTACTTCAGCTTTAGCCGCAGTCAGTTCTTCGGATGCCGCTTCTTCGTTTGATTCTGCTCCGGCATTCATATTGAAACAATCCAAGCTTAACCATTTTGGCAGATGGAAATCAAGCCCCGAAATACTTTCAATGGGCATTGAACCTAATACGATAATTAACGCAAGGATAATTGACAGGAATCTTTTAAGCACAGTCTTCATAATAGTTTTCTCCTCTATATTGTTATATAATATTTCCACAATGATATAAGCTTTTCTAAATTATAGGTTACTTTTAAAGCAGTGTCAATCCTTTTACAGTCATATAATTTTCATTTTAATCTTTGTTGTTAAAAACAACTGCTATGAGAATTGATATGGAAGAAAGCAATCCATACAAATAATTGATGAAGACTATATAAGTTTGCTAAACGCAATCATTGTTTTTCGATAAATTTTACTTGCTGTAAATCTCATCTCAAAAAATCTCAAAATATTCCGGTTTATGTAAAAATTTTCTTGCAATTTAAAATAGTTTGTGCTAATATAATCACCTGTGTAATAAAGGAGGTGTCACCATGCCGAACATTAAATCAGCAAAAAAACGCGTACTTGTTAACAAAACCAAGGCTCATGCCAACAAGTCGCAAAATACCGCACTTAAAACAGCACTCAAAAAGGCTCATACAGCCGCAGCGGACAACACCGCGGATAAAGACGCGGTTGTTAAGGCAGCCGTTAAAAAGGTTGACCAAGCGGCCGCAAAAGGTCTTATTCATAAGAACAACGCAGCCCGCAAGAAGTCAGCTCTCGCAAAGCTCATTAAGGAAGCATAAGTCATTTTTCATTGAATTTCATCGTCCGGCGGTCAGCAGTATTTTCTGCCGGCCGCTGAATTGTTTACATTTGATAGTAAATTGCAAAGTTAAATTCCACTTCTGGGCGGTAAAACGGAAATAAGCTTC
>CAZVJW010000013.1:40919-79001 GCA_964627535.1 uncultured Eubacteriales bacterium | reverse complement strand
TATCTGAATAACTTTTTTTGTTTTTTCTATTGACTTCTAATAGTTAGTCAATCCTCTTTCAAATAAAATGATTAATACTTAACGAATTATTGTATTAACATAAAATTGCCCTTGAATGCGATAACATTCTAATTATCCGAATTATATCGCAATTACCGCGTTGAGTCAAATTATCCTCTTGTATAAAATACAATGGACAATCGACACTTCAAGTAATATACTGAATATACAGAAAAAATTATTGTGAGGTTTGCCAATGTCAAACGATGAAAATGTTTTCGACAAAAAATATCTGACCAAAATGAACAAGTTTTCCTTTGCGGTTTCGGGTTTCGGGCAGAACCTGATTATCGGGTTTGTCAATTCCTATATTCTTTTCTTTTATACCGATGTATTTCTGCTCGGTGCCGCCCCGGCCGGAATCCTGATGATTATCGCCAGAATTTGGGATGCGGTGGATGACCCGGTAATGGGAACGCTTGTTGACAAAACAAGAACAAAATGGGGCAAGATGCGGCCATATCTTTTGTTTGCGACTTTGCCGCTGATTATCAGCACAGTATCGCTGTTTATTGTCCCTTCCGGAATAGGGCAAACGGGCAAAATTGTCTATGCTTATATCACCTACATTCTTTGGGGTATTATTTATACGCTATGCGATGTACCGTTTTGGGGGCTCGCCTCCGCGATGACGCCAAACCCCAAGGAGAGAATTTCGTTCATCTCTACTTCACGTCTGGTGCACTCCATCGGCGGCGCTCTGCCAATGGTAATCGCGCCGTTGTTTATCGGCGCGCTGGGCAATAAAACAGGCTATACGGCGGCGGGTATTTTCATCGCGATTTTCGGAGGGGCGCTTTTTCTGCTCGCGTTTTTCGGAACGGAGGAAAGAAGCAAAAGCAAGGATAAAGCGCCAACCCTGCGGGAATGCCTCGGGTACCTTCGCATTAATCAGCCGCTTCGTTGTGTTGTCGGCGCGAGTGTTATCGGGTTTATGCGTGCCATCCCTGTTGTTGCGGGTATGTATATCGCCACTTATGTTTTGGGCGAGCAGACGCTTCACTTTTTCGGCAAAAGCATAGACCTGAACGGCGCCGCACTTAATACCGTGCTGATTGCCGGGTGGGGAGTCAGCGGATATATCGGAATGATTTTAACGCCAAAAATCTGCTCAAAGTATAATTACCGCCAGATCTACTATGTTTCAAGTGTTATCGGCGCCGCTTCATGCATATGGCTTTTCTTCGTCGATAAGAGCCTTGTGAATATTTTCATCAGTATGCTCATTGTCGGCCTGCCCTATGGCATAATTTGCAATATCAACTATTCGATGATTGCCGACAGCGTGGATTATGTGGAATGGAAAACGGGCAAAAGAACCGAGGGCGTTACGGTTTCCTTCCAAACCCTGATGAATAAAACAATGACCGCTCTCCAGTCCGGCGCGGTCTCGCTTGTTTTGATTTTTGTCAGCTTTATTCAGCCTGTTGAGGTTGCCGGCCAGCTGGTTCCTCAGCCCCAAAATCAGAGCACCATCACCGGTTTTGTTCTGCTTATCACACTGCTTCCGGCCCTCGGCTGGATTATCGGCGTCATACCGATGAAGTATTATACCTTTATCGGCGATGAGCGCATCAGAGCGCACAAGGAGCTTATGCAAAGCCGGCAGGAGAAAGAGGATGCGGAAGTTTTAAATGCTGAGGTTTGAAATTAGTTTTATTAGGTGACGAAAATGTTTTAATGTGATATAATACATTATCCCTATTGTTGAATTTAATGATTATTATTATAAAATTTAATGAATAAGAGTGTTTCGTCTATGTTATAGAATTGCATGTAAATCAGCGAGTTTATTCGAAAAAGTAAAATTGCTTCCAAGATTTGAGGAAGCATATTAGATTCATCAAAATTACCGGTTAAGTGAGCCTTGTTGAAAGTTTATAGGGCTGGAATAAGAATGAATAATATGTACGGTTTTTATATTCGCTTAGGCTGAAAAATACCGCTTACACGGTAAATTCCGGGTGAGAGGTTTTGATAAAAAAAAATAACGGAGGGGTAGTCATGTTAAACTTTTTGTCAAAGGTCAAATCGGTTGTAAAAATTCTTTCGCTTGTGCTTGTTTTTGTTGTCAGTCTGGAACGGGAGTTTGTTCCCTGTGAATTACGGCCAGAGCCAGGAAAGCAAGATAATTGAGGGAGTTATGGAGCTTGCGCTGGCAGATAAGTTTTCAACGGTTGACAAGGTTTATGAAAACATTGAAAATTCAAGACAGAAATCCGAAAATTATAATGTCCCGTTTTATCTGAAAGCGCTTTACGGCATCGACACATATAAATATAAAAACTCTATCGGCAGTGATGATAAAACAGCGGAAATGACTGTAGGGGTTTTCAATAAAGGCGCAACCTCTGGCAGATACATACTTTATTTCCCCGGCGGCGCATATATTGATCCTCCTATGCTTTTCCATTACATGTTTCTTAGCAGATTAGCCGCGAAAATGAATGCGACAGTCATAATGCCTGTCTATCTTAAAGGACCGGACTATGATTATGCCGAATCCTACGCCCTTTCCATGAACTTCTACAAAGAACTTCTTTACAATGGATGGGAAGGAGTTGACGGCAAAAAAATTGACGCTGCCAATCTTATTGTTATGGGTGATTCCGCCGGAGCATCCTATTCAATCGCAGTTTCCTATCTCGCAAAGGAGTATGGTTATGCCGTCCCGGCGCACTGTGTTATGTTCTCTCCGTGCCCTGATATGATCAGTGACAATCCCGAAATTGCGGAGTATGAGGAAAAGGATCCGATGATCGTTATTTCGGGTGTTAAACTCAAATTGCTTGCTTTTGTATATGGCACAGCGGAAAAGCTTGAGGATATTGATGTGACGGATCCCTCGGTGAGGGAATTTTTGCACAATCCGATACTCAGCCCGCTCTATATTAAAAATTTTGAAGGTCTGCCGGAACTTACGATATTTGTTGGCACAAAAGAGGTTTTAAATCCGGACTGCCGGAAATTTGCAGAGACTATTGAAAGCACAGGATCTTCGGTCAACTTCTATGAATTTAAAAATATGCTTCATACATTCCCGATCTTCCCAATACCTGAATCTGATGAAGCAATCAATATTGTTAAAAATATCGTCGGTTAATGTTGCTGATGATGTCCGGCATGAAGACGAAAAGTCGAACCGCTGAAATAATAAATGAAAAAAAGCCGGAACATTAATTACACATTGATTTAACTAAAGGAGCGAAACCGTTGCCGTCAGCTTTAAAAAGGAATATCTCTAAAGCGTTTATGCCTGTGAAAATCTTCTTCACCATGTCTAAAGACGATGAAGAAGATACCCCCATCGCGATAAAAGAAAACTCACCCAATCCGTATATAAAACCATACGGTCATCCGCTCGTTTCCGCTCACCGCGCAGGAGCGGGCATCGTGCCGGAAAACACCCTCATGGCGTTTGACCTGTGCCTCAATTCGCCGGACTTTGAAATCGACCTGTTTGAGCTGGATGTGCATTTAACGCGCGATGGCGAGCTGGTGGTTTTGCATAACACCACCTTTGACGCGACAAGCAACGCGGTGGAAGCCTTCGGTAAAAAGAAGATTTTTCCGATTGATTACACGATTAAGGAACTGCAGGTGCTCAACCTCGGCGAAAACTTCGAGCAAAACGGAAAGTACCCGTACAGGGGTTTGAGGGGGGAGAACATCCCGGAGAATCTCAGGGTTCATAAACTTGACGATATTTTGGATTATGTGAATACGCACGCAAAGAAACAGCATTATTTCAGCATCGATGTGAAGAACCACGGCGATTTGGGGCGGAAGGCTGCCGACAGGCTTTATAAAGTCCTCGGCGAAAGAAATATGTACGGCAATGTTATCGCCGCGAGTTTTAACCCGTCCGTTTCCAAATACTATGATTCCAATTGCCCGAATATGCGCCGCTCCGCCGGCCCGCCGGAAGTGCTGAAGTTTTATTTTTACTCCCGTTTGAATGCAGACCTTAAAAAGTATAATGTTAAATATTCTCTGCTCCAGATTCCCTACGGCGCTTATAAAAAGCCGGGCGGTAAAGAAATCATCAACCTCGGGACGCGCGAAATGATCAATTACGCGCACCGTTATGATATCGCGGTGCAGTACTGGACCATCAACAATGCCGAAGATATGCGCAAACTCCGCGGCAACGGGTGCGACTGCATCATGACGGATTTTCCCGATTTGGCATATGAGGTTATCGGAAATAAATAATTGCGGCAATTGCATGACGGGGCGTTGCCGGCTTTACAAACCGGGCCCGACATTAAAATTAAATATTTAAAAACGCAAAATAAGCGCCCAAGTGCGGATGAAGCTCTTGGGCGCTTAGTATAAAATAGACAAAAATAAAAAATTATGTGAAATACTTGCATTTTATATCGACAGGTATATAATAAAAAATATCAAATTGTTATTAATATTATATACATATAAACGCAATGCGGAAACGGAAAAATTGAATGTTGTTTTTTGAGATAACGGGGATTTGAACGGCAAGGGTTGCCGGCTGTATTATAAATATTTATACATTTATTTTGGCAGAGCAAATGGAGGAGTTTTCGAAAATATCGCGCATTGTTGTTGGATTTTGCACTGAAATAAATATTTTGAAGGAGAGAATTATCATGAAAAGGGTACTGTCTGTTCTTTTAACACTGGCAATGGTTTTAACGCTGATACCGGCAGGTATTCTGACGGCATCCGCAGCCTCTTCAATCGTTGTTGCCGATCCCGCATTAGGCCTTTTGGAAAAGATTAAAGAAAATGCAGGGGCGGCAAAAGACATGTCTGTCCCTGGAATATCCAAAAGCATTCAAATTCCCGATAACATTAAAAAGTTGTTCGGCTTAAACGGGTCCAATGCAAAAGCCGAATCCGATTCTCCGGCGGAAAGCGGAGCATATACCTATGAGGTATCCGGTTCCAACGCCACCATTACGCATTATAACGGTGCGGGCGGTGATATAACAATACCAAGCCAGCTGGACGGCTATACAGTGACCGCCATCGGCGACGGCGCGTTTCAAGAATGCTATGAGCTGACTAGTGTGGTCATTCCGGAAGGCATTACAAGTATTGGCAATCAAGCGTTTTTGTATTGTATGAGTTTAACAAGTGTTGCGATTCCGGCCAGTGCAACTTCTTTAGGGGTCGCTGTGTTTGCGCTGTGCATGTCATTATCACAAATCACTGTGGCGGACGGCAGCGTCTCTTTTTGTGTTGAAAACGGTGTTCTGTTCAATAAAAATAAAACAGCTCTTATTCTGTATCCGTCCGGCAAGTCCGGTGCTTATACGGTACCGGACGGTGTGTTGAGCATCGAGGTCGCAGCTTTTATGTATTGCACAGCACTGACCTCGGTGACTATCCCGGGCACTGTAACTTCCATCGGATATTATGCGTTCGGGGCGTGCATGCAGCTGACAAATATAACCATCCCGAGCAGTGTGACAACCATCGGCTCAATGGCTTTCGGTGAAACGCCTTGGTTAATTGGTTATCCCGGTGATTTTGTTGTAGTGGGCAATAATATTCTCATTTGTTATAAAGGTTCCGCCGCGGATGTGGTTATTCCGTCAAATGTTTCAAGCATTGCCTCATATGCGTTTGCATACAGCGAGAATATGACAAGCGTAACCATCCCCGAAAGCGTTGCGTTTATTGATAAAGGAGGGAGCAGCGAATTCTTTGGGGAATATATGCCCGGAGCTTTCGAAGGTTGTTATACCTTAACGCAAATCGTCGTGGACGCCGGCAACTCATCATATTCGAGCGAGGACGGCGTGCTCTTTAACTTTGACAAAACAACACTGATTAAGTACCCCCGCGGCAAAGCGGGTGAATATGTTATTCCCGGCAGCGTAGGGAGTATAGAATATTTTGCGTTTTCTGCTGCTGACGGACTGACCGGCGTTACAATACCAGATACCGTGCAAACCATCGGCATCGGAGCCTTTTCTTCTTCGGGGCTGGAAAGTGTTTCCATCGGGAGCGGCGTGGCCGAAATCGGTTACAGGGTATTTTCCAATTGCACAAATCTGATAACTGTTGATATCGGCAGCGGTGTGGACTCTATCGGCGAAGAGGCATTCGCCGGCTGCAGCGGGCTGACCGTCATTGTCATTCCAAACGGTGTGACCACTATCGGGACAAGGGCGTTCAATGCCTGTACGTTGCTGGCAAGCATTTCCATCGGGAGCGGTGTAACGGCAATCGGCAATGCGGCGTTCAGTGCTTGTTCTGCGCTGACTGAAATTAATGTTGATACCGGCAATTTGTCGTATTCGGGCGAAGA
The DNA here is from genome assembly GCA_964627535.1 of uncultured Eubacteriales bacterium. Lineage (GTDB taxonomy): Bacteria > Bacillota > Clostridia > Oscillospirales > Acutalibacteraceae > UBA1447. The sequence continues at coordinate 72,643 of CAZVJW010000013.1, read as the reverse complement.
CGGTGTGCTGTTTGACGCATCAAAAACGACGCTTATTCTCTATCCGTGCGGCAGAACGGGAGCGTATGTTATCCCGGAAACCGTAACATCTATCGGTTCTAATGCGTTTTATAATTGCATTGGGCTGACAGGTATTACCATCGGAAGTGAAGTGATTGACATCGGCGCGCAGGCGTTCTATCAATGTTCGGGACTGACCGATGTAACCATTCCGGCCAGTGTTAAAACCATCGGCAGCGAGGCATTCTCTTATTGTTCCGGGCTGGAAATTGTTTCAATCGGAAGCGAAGTGACGGATATCGGCGCACAGGCGTTCTATCAATGTTCGGGACTGACCGGCGTAACCATTCCGGATAATGTACAAATCATTGGCCGCGCCGCGTTCTATTATTGTTCCGGGCTGGAAAGCGTTTCAATCGGTAGCGAAGTGACCGAAATCGGCGCGCAGGCGTTTATGGGTTGTACAAAATTGACCACTGTTACCATTCCGGACAGGGTTAAAAGTATCGGAGACCGAGCTTTCTACAATTGCTCCGAATTGACAAGTGTTTTCATCGGGAGCGGAGTGGAATATATCGGTATTGATGCATTCGGCAACTGTCATAAACTGGCGCAAATAACCGTTGCAGGCGGCAACTTGTTTTATCGCTGCGTGGATGGGGTTCTGTTTAATGCGGATATGACATCACTTATCCGCTATCCTATCGGAAAATCGGGAGATTATACGGTGCCGGGCACCGTCAAAAACATTTGTGCCGGTGCCTTCGCAAATTGCGCCGGTTTAACCGGGGTGGTGATCCCGGACAGTGTACTCTCCATTGACGGCAATTCAAGTGGTTATTCGGAAAACATGACGGGTGCTTTCATGAATTGCACAGAGCTGCAAAACGTGTCATTGGGCAGCGAATTAACCAGAATCGGTTCCGCGGCGTTTTCCGGGTGTGCCAAATTGGCCGAAATAACTATTCCAAATACAGTCACAAGTATTGGGTTTGGAGCATTTTCCGGGTGTGAAGGTCTTACCGATATAACAATAGGCAGCGGAGTGTCTGAAATTGGCGGCTACTCATTTGCAGAATGCACCGCGCTGACAGAAATTACAATACCGGGCACCGTCAGAAATATTGGCTATTGCGCGTTTATGGAGTGTGCGGGTATTACCGGTTTAACCATCGGCAGCGGCGTTAAAACGATTGAAAGCGGCGCGTTTGCCGGCTGCACAAGCTTGGAAAGCGTGGTTATTCCGGACAGCGTGACAACTATCGGCGGCAGTTTTAATATATATTCGGAACCGGTGGGCGCGTTTATGTATTGTACCGGGCTGACCGAATTGACATTAGGCAGCGGAGTGACTGATATCGGCGTCTACACATTCGCGCTTTGCGTCAAACTGGCCGAAATAACAATTCCGGACAGCGTTGCAACCATCGGTTACTTATCTTTCTACGGATGTGCAAGCCTTATAGACGTGACCATAGGCAGCGGTGTCAAAACGATTGCAGGCGGCGCGTTTGCCGGCTGCACAAGCTTGGAAAGTGTGTTTATCCCTGCCGGCGTTACCTCCATCGGCAGCAGAAGTATGTTTTATGAAAGCTATGGGGTGTTCTACGGCTGTACAGCGCTGACACAAATCAATGTGGATAACAATAATTTAACATATTCGAGCAGCATTGACGGCATGCTGTTCAACAAAGCCCAAACAGTTCTTGTTCAGTACCCATGTGGGAAACAGGGAGATTATACAGTCCCGGGCGGTGTGACCGAAATCGGCGTCCAGGCATTCTTTCAATGTACCGGTTTAACAGGGGTATCATTTCCGGACAGCATAACACTTATCGGGGATGATGCGTTCTATTATTGCAGAAGCTTAACCGCGGCATATTTCCTCGGCAACGCACCCGCAATGGGGGATGATGTATTTGACGGCTGCGCGGATGGTTTCAAGGTGGTCTTTGTGGCCGGCAAGACCGGGTTTACCAACCCCTGGTACGGGTATCAAACAGCATTATCTTTTGGAGATTATTTATATTCCGTCTCGGGTGATGAAGCAACCATTGAAGGCTATGCAGGTTTAGGCGGAGTGTTAGTGATTCCGGAAGTGTTAGGCGAGCATGACGAGTATCGGGTAACGGCAATCGGCAGCCGCGCTTTTGAAAATTACGAGGGGCTGACCTCGGTGATTATTCCGGAAAGTGTATCAGCAATCGGCAGTTATGCGTTTTATAATTGCGCCGCCCTCGAAAACATAACATTCCCTGCCGGTTTGGCAAGCATCGGCGAATCCGCTTTCGAAGGCACGCCATGGTTCATCAGCCTGCCGGACGGTCTTGTCTATGTCGGTACTATTGCTTACAAATACAAAGGGACAATGCCTGCCGGCACAACGATATCTCTTTTGGAAGGAACGCTGAGTATTGCGGGAGGCGCGTTTTCAGGCTGCAGCGGGCTGGCAACGGTGTATATTCCGGACAGCGTTATTACAATCGGAAATAACGCCTTCTATAATTGTTATGGGATGACTTCTGCCATTATGCCGGAAAGTGTGACCGTAATCGGGGAGTACGCTTTTTACTATTGTTACGGGCTTACATCGCTGATGATCCCCGGCAATGTGACGGCAATCGGAAAATATGCATTCTATTATTGCAACAAACCAACCTCGCTGACAATCCCCGACAGCGTAACCGCAATTGGTGAATATGCTTTCTATTATTGTTACGGGTTGAAATCGGTTGCCATAGGCAGCGGCGTCGCGTCAATAGGAAATTATGCTTTTTACAACTGCTCCGGGTTGGCTGAGGCAAGCTTTTCCGGCAACGCGCCGGTAATGGGCAGCGGTGTTTTTGACAATTGTGCCGCCGGGTTTCTTGTGGTGTATATAAACGGAAAAACCGGATTTACAAACCCGTGGCATACGTACAGAACCGGTGTGAAGTGCGGTGATTATGTTTACTCCGTTTCCGATTCAAAGGCAACCATAATGAAGTATACCGGTGCGGGCGGAGTTGTAAATATCCTTGACAGTCTTGATGAATATCCTGTTGCGGCAATCGGAGATTCGGCATTCTATAACCGCACGGACCTGACCGCTGTTACCATACCGGCCGGCGTGACGACAATCGGAAAGAACGCTTTCAATAATTGCACACTTTTGACTTCGGTTACCATTCCGGACAGTGTAACCGTAATCGGGGATTATGCTTTCTACTATTGTTACAGGCTTACATCACTGACCATTCCGTACAGTGTTACCGCAATCGGGAGTTACGCTTTCTACTATTGTTATGGGCTTACATCGCTGACGATCCCGGGCAATGTGAAAACAATCGGAAAATATGCGTTCTATTATTGCTATAAACCAACATCTCTGACCATTCCGGACAGCGTAACGGCAATCGGAGATTGGGCTTTCTATAATTGCTACGGTTTAAAATCGGTTGCCATAGGCAGCGGTATTACGGCAATAGGAAACTATGCCTTCTATAATTGTTCAGGGCTGGCTGAGGCGAACTTTTCAGGCAACGCACCCACAATGGGCAGCGGTGTTTTTGACAATTGTGCCGCCGGATTTCTTGTGGTGTATATAAACGGGAAAACCGGATTCACAAACCCGTGGTATACGTACAGAACCGGTATAAAATGCGGTGACTATTTTTACGCTGTATCCGATTCAAAGGCTATGATAATGAAGTATACCGGTGCGGGCGGAGCGTTGAATATCCCGGAAATAATCGACAATTATTCTGTCATCGCAATCGGAGCTTCGGCGTTTACTAACCGTTCGGACCTGACCTCGGTTATTATCCCGGCCGGCGTGATATCAATCGGAAATAACGCTTTCTATAGTTGCACACTTATGAATTCGGTTACTATTCCGGCCAGCGTAACCGCAATCGGGGATTATGCTTTCTACTATTGTTTCAGGCTTACATCACTGACTATCCCGGGCAATGTAAAAGCAATCGGAAATTATGCTTTCTCTTCTTGCACCGGCCTGTTATCGGTTACCGTTCCGGACAGTGTGGAAACAATCGGGGATTCAGCGTTCTCTTCTTGCTCTAAAATGAACACGATAACCATCGGAAGCGGCGTGAAAACAATAGGGTCATCCGCGTTTTCCGGTTGCAGCGTTCTGCCTTCGGTTGCGATTCCGGCCGGGGTTACCGCAATAGGGGATGGCGCTTTCGGCTCATGCATCTTGCTGACACAAATAAATGTTAATGCCGGCAATACTATTTATTCAAGCGATGACGGCGTTTTATTTGATTATGCAAAGAAAACGCTTATGAGGTGTCCTGAAGGCAAGTCGGGTATATATACCGTCCTGAATAGTGTGGAAACAATCGGACCTTCCGCTTTTTACAATTGCACTAAACTGACCTTGGTCACTTTCGGAAGCAGTGTGAAAACAATAGCAAACTCCGCATTTTATAATTGCACAGGTTTAACTTCGGTTGCGGTTCCGGACAGCGTGGAAACAATCGAAAGTTCCGCATTTTATAATTGCACAGGGTTGACCTCGGTTGCGATTTCGGACAGCGTAGAAACAATCGGAAGTTCCGCATTTTATTATTGTACCAAACTCGCTTCGTTAATCATCGGGAACGGAGTGAAAACAATCGGCTCATCTGCGTTCACCTCCTGCGTTTTACTGGCATCGGTGACCATTCCGGACAGCGTGGAAACAATCGGAAGTTCCGCATTTTATTATTGTACCAAACTCGCTTCGTTAATTATCGGGAACGGAGTGAAAACAATCGGGTCCTCTGCGTTTTCCTCCTGTATTTTACTGACATCGGTAACTATTCCGGACAGTGTTACATCAATCGGAAATTCCGCCTTCTATGCCTGCACCAAACTTGCCTCGTTAACCATCGGGAGCGGAGTAAAAACAATCGGAAATTCCGCTTTCACTTCTTGCATCGGTTTGTTATCGGTTACAATTCCGGACAGTGTTACGTCAATCGGAAATTCCGCGTTCTATTATTGCACAGAGCTGACCACGGTGACAATCGGAAGCGGAGTGACTTATATTGACTATTATGCGTTCAGAAACTGCACGAAACTCACTGCTGCATATTTTACGGGCGATGCGCCGTCAATGAATTCAGATGTGTTTTATACTTGTGCCGCGGGTTTTACAGTTTATTATTATGATGTTGCATCGAATTTTACAAGCCCGTTATGGTACGGATATACCGCGCAGATGATTGCATTTAAAGGGATATCCAAGCTTTCAGATGCGACAACAGTCGTTGATAATGCCCGCAATTTCATTTACGGCCTTACGGAGGGTTTAACAAAAACCGAGTTTGAAAGCAGCTATATTCAATTGAACGGAGTCCATTTGGAGTATTCAACGTCAAGCGATACCCTCGGTACAGGTACGGTAATAAATGTTCTTGACAATACCACAAACGAAATCATCAGATCATATACTGTTATTATCTTCGGCGATGTTAACGGCGACGGAAATATCGATACGAATGATGCGGATACGGTCATTGATGTTGGAAATTATGCGCTGCCGCATTGGGACCCGGTCACCGGTGCTGCTTATATCAAGGCAAGCGATCTTTTCAAGGATGGCATTGTTGATGAAAACGATTTTGATGTTATTTTAGATGTGCAGAACAATGTGCTGCAGCTCGATCAAACGATGGGTACAGTGTTATTTGACTGATAAACTGTAACAACCCGAAACATTTGCCTAAATTTACAAAGAACCGCCGGCCGGGGCACGATGCCTTGGCTGGCGGTATAAGTATGGTTTTTAGTCCATGCAAAACAGTATCACATTAAAATTTCAATTGATGTTTTCGTCAAAATATAGTAAACTATAAAAAGTTTTTATTTTCAATGAATGGAGATGCTTAAATGCCCCAGGAGGCAACCCTTAAGTCGAAGGTCGACGAACGAAAGTATGTGGGCAGTCTTGAAACAGCTGCCTATGTTCTCTTCGATTCTTCTAAAAGTTTTACGATTGACGCGTATGCGGGCCGTTTTGTATTGGATGTTTTAAAAATTGATCTTTACCGATTAACCTTTATTGGGATTATTAACGGTATTTGGGACGCTTTTAATGATACGTTCATCGGCATTATTGTCGATAAAACCCGCACAAGATGGGGAAAATTTAAGCCTTATCTGATTGCTTTTGCGATTCCCGCCACAGCGGGCGCTTGCCTTTATTGGATGGCTCCACTGTTTTTCAGTAAGGACCCGATGGATGTGGGGAAGTTCTTTTTTTGGATGATTCTTGCTTTGGTGCGGGAGGGCGGAGGTACCTTCCGCGGAATTTCCGAAACGGGCTTGCTTTCGACTATAACGCCCAGCCCGAAGGAAAGAGTCGGGCTGATAACTATGGCAGAGGTTTTAACACAGATTTGGCAGGACATTCCTGAAATATCAATGGGTGTCCTCATAGATCTTGTCAATCACAATGTTATGAAAGTGCCAATGAAGAATGTCTATATTACAATGGGTGTTACAACTTCTGTTGTTTGCGGACTTATGGCTTTATTTTTCTTTTTTGTTGCCAAGGAGCGTGTTATGCAGTCAGTCGAGCGGCCGGATATAAAAGCGGGGATCAAATCAATTTTAAGCAACAAACCGATGCTTCTCATGATGCTTTCCGATTTCTTCGGCGCGTTCTCAATAAGCGCGGGCATGGATAATTATTATATTGATGTTCTCGGCGCTGCCTCTATAAAAAATATTGTCAGAATAATTGGCGCGCCGATGTCGTTTATCAGCTTCTCCTATGTTCCGTGGGCAAGGAAAAGGTTTTCCACAAGAACTTTATGGATATTCGGTTCTCATTTCGGCGATTTTCTTGCCGTAATCGTCTTTTTTGTCGGTTCTATAGGCGGCCGGGGCAAAAACGGGGTTTTCCGAAAAGCAAAAATCATGATTCCGTTTTTAATGATAAAAGAAGGTATATGGCTTACAACCTGGGGTGTGAAAAAGGTCATCCCGAAAGAAATGTTCAACGAAACAATGGATTACTGCGAATGGAAAAACGGTTATCGCACCGAGGGCATGACGCTTGCAGCCAGAAGCTTTTTTGTGAAGCTGGTAAAGAATGTAACCGGCAGCCTTCAATCGGCATTATTGAAGGGAATTGGTTATGACCTGGCGGCTGGCTTCGGCAATCAATCCGAGTCAACGAAATACGGCTTATTCGCAATGAGCGTTTTGCTCCCCGTTGCAACCGGAATTTTCGGCCTTATCCCAAAATTCTTTTATGACCTTTCCGGTGAAAAAAGGGACCGTATGTATGCCGAACTGTATGAACGCCGGAAAATAACGCAGCAGGAAGTTAATGTTCAAGAAGCCTATTCATTGGAAGACTGATTATAAACATAATAAACGGGGCGGATGCCCCGTTTATTATGTTTATAAAATATATAAGCGCTGTAATGTTTGTTGATGAAATAATATCATACTAATTACTCATAAAAACCTAACTAAAAAATCCGCATAAAACCCCATAATACTATTCTGCATTAAAATGGAGAATCGTATAAATCAAAGCTTTTGCTTGGTTTTTTAATCGTGAATTAGTGTCAGAATAAATTGACAATCATCTTCCATATGTTCGTAAAAGTGTTGATGAAAAATCCTTCAAAGCTTTCAAAAAAGCCGTTATATACAGGGTATGGCTCGTCGACCTGTTTGACAAGGTGCGCATTGCCACCGGAGACGCTGCCCTCATAAACATACTGCGCGTTTTCATAATCGGCGGGGCTGTTCTCCAGCAGTGTAATGACACGCACACCGTAGGGACCGGTCTTTGCAAATTGGCTTCCATGTGTGAAACCGAGCTCAATACCGTTCCATTGGCCGGAATAGCCTTCGGTGTGAAGGTGCCCGAAAAAGGCAGCGAGCACGCCGCTGTTGTCTTTCCACGCACTGAACTCATCGGTTGTTTTCCCCGGCTGCCAAACGGAGGTATAATACCCGTTCGAAATATTCTTGTTGAGTCTGTAAAAATTGATACCGCTTGGCAGCGCACCCGCATCCCAAAGATAGCAGCGTTCAAACAAGTTGCCGATATCGTCAATGGGGATGTGCTGGAATACGATGGACGGTACGGGAACACCGCCGTTTTCGCTTTTAAGTAAGGCGCCGGCATTCTTGAACCAATCAAGCTGGCTGTCTGTGACGGCTGTCGCTTTAGTGTCCATCATCCAAAGCTCAAATGCCGTATCCTCATCGGTGGATGAAAGGATATCAAGGTTAAAATCCAACCTGCCGTCGACGTCATTACTTTTGTCGATGGTGAGGTTCATGTGGTAGTCGTCCAAGATATCGAGCCAATCGTCCGATGTCAGTCCAGTTTGATAGTCGTTATTGCCCAGAGCAACGGCGAACGGAATACCTTTTATCTCCATTTCGTTGAACAAAGAATTGCAGGCAGTGCGGACATTCGCAAGCGTCCCGTTATGGTCAACATTCCCGAGAGCATCATAAACGCATACGCCCTCGCGCAAGTCCTCGTCGTCGGTGCCTATGTCGCCGACACGCTCATCCTCAACGAGGTCGCCGCTGAACACCACCAGGTCGGGGTCGGTTTGCTCAATCGACAACGATATGAGTTTGAGCATATCAGCGCACGGGTGATGGTCATCCTGGGGGTCGGTAATCTGTAGAATCGTAAATTTGCCGTCCGCGCCGAAGCGGAGCTCCGTGGGGTTTTCGGCATTGATTGTGACGGATAAACCGAGTAGAAGCGCCACTGTGAGGAAAACCGAAAATACCTTTTTCATTTTTTACCTTCTCTCATTTTTATGCACTAATTTTATCACAAGACAATTATTTGTGCAATCTTAACATTCTGAAGGCGCAAATGAAAAAGAATCAATACCCGTTAATTCTCTGTACACTGATATCAAGATTTAAAATATCCCTCGATTGTTTTTTTACCCAATCACAAATAATTTCTTGAGAAAACATTGTATCTTTAAATATTGTCGTGTCAGGTTTAAAAATAATCTCGGTTCCTGAAGTGCAAATGCAATCTCTTATATAAAGATCGTGCTGGGCAACCCCGCGAACATAATCCTGTTCAAATTTACTTTCATCTCTGTTGACAGTAACATGCAAGGTCTCGCACAGAGAATTAACAGTTTGCAAACCTGCCTGCACAAGGTCACCCATTTGACTGTATTCCGCATTTGTTATCGGACTTCCGGCCAATATTTTATCCAATACGGCTTTACTTGCATGCAAATTTTTGGATAAAGGTATACCTCTACCGTTATCACTTATTTTTACACTGCCATCAGACAAAAGAGAAAGCTCGATTTTAGTGCAAAAACCGGCTCCGGCTTCTTCCAGAGATTCATTCAAAACTTCAAAAACAAGTTGATGCATATTGGTTTGAAGGTCCTCTTGGTCTATTTTTTTCATAACTGAGCTCCTGTTCGTATTTATTGGAATAACATATTTTGGCACCGTATAGGAAGTGAGAAATTTCCGAACTGTGCGGGGCGTTGAACCAAAAAGTTGCGTAAATGATCGTGTGAATCCTTCATGTGAGTCAAATGCATACAACATCGCCACATCAAGAATCTTATGCCCTTCAAGCAGTGAAACAATGGCATGCTGTAATTTTCGGATACGAATATATCCGGTAACAGGCATTCCCATCGCGTCTGAAAACAGCCTGCTAAAATAAAAGGGACTGTATCCGGCTATTTTCGACAGATCACATAAACTGATTTTATCAAAAATATGATCATCAACGTAATCTAATACCTTCTCTAATAAGTCGCTATCCATTTGTGTCACCTCACAACATCAGAATACCATAAAACTTATACGTATTCTTGACCATATATATCAAAATTTTCATATCAACCGGTAATAGTTAAAAGATATACTAACAACAAAACGGGGCTGTCGCCCCGTTTGTTCTATCCATTAATCTTTTATTATCTCTCGTTTCTTGTTTTTAAAATTCAGCAGTAGTGTCTCACCTTCATAACTGATTGTTATTGTATCGGCTTTTCTTTGTGTTAACGAATACTTGCTGTTGAATCGTTCGTATTCAAGCGGCTGCGCTTGCCCGTCTATTAAAAATGTTTTGTCGTAACCCACGGAATAAGTCTTGCCCCTCGAGTTGTATTCAACTGTACCGTCCGTAAATGTGGCGGCATTTTTTATTATCCGCTCTTTAAACTTCTCAAAGCTTTCGTTGTCGGTGTCGGAAAGTTCCGTTATATAGCTGTGAAAATCTCCGCCGTGCCGAACCAGGTCAAATTCACAACCCTTGCCATCCTCGGCGCTGCCGGCAGGTTTTATGTAACGCAGTGCTTCGGCTCCTTTTTGTTCATATGGCCGGTATTCAAGGGGCCCGTTTGCAATCATCGCAACAAGAACATTACCCCTTTGTCCGAACATCAAGTTATCGTAAATATCAAGGCGGTCATACAAGCTTTTGGGTACATATGCGTGGGAAATACCGGCAATCCTGAATTCGAGCAGACGTTTCTTTTTCGGTATCTTGTAAATGGTTATATTAATGGTTTCATCCTGCACGCTCATCGGCTGCCTGCCGTTGCCGACCCAATAGCCCGGTGACTCGCTGTGTTTTGCATCGTTTTTATCGTCGCGGGCGGGCTGCGTTGTGTAAAGCGTTAAATCGGGAGCGATGTTTGCGGTCCATATATGCCCCTGCGCTCCGCAGGAGTCAACATTTTGAGCGACCGCGGTGGAAAGCGAATAATAAGGTGTTCTGTAAAAATAAACATTGCCTCTGGAGAGCGGAATGCCGTTTGTCATCAGCGTAAAGTTTTTGCTTAAAGCCTTCGGCACCTTCAGCAGCCTAAGCAATTTAATATCAAGGTATTTAAACGGGTTCACAAAGGTGTTGCGGAACATTTTGTTTTTTGCGATATATTTTAAAGTGTTTCCGATTACCTTGTGATTCGTAAAGGTCTCGGCGCCTAATTGCGCCATAATTTGTCCGGCGTCCTGCCCGATAAGCCCTTCTTGCTCCATGTCGTCAACCGATAATCCGGAAGAGGATTTTATAACAGCCGGCTCACTGTCTTCACCGATTTTTCGAATGATATCCGGCACCTTGTAGCAGCCTGCTTCGTACATCACCGCAAAATTGCGGGACATTTGCCCGCATAGCTTCAGTTTGAATTCAACATTGCTGAAATTAAAATTTGTCTCACCGGCTTCGGCAGCCAATGATTCTGCAGTTGCGTTTTTCCAAATGATTTTCATTTCATCTTTGATGCTGTTGCCGCCCTTATCCGATGATTTGTTGCCGCCGTACATTCTGCTGCTGGAAGCCACAAAGGTGTTATTGACGCTGTGCGTTGCAACATCGAACCAAAGCAAATCGAAAACAATCTTCATTCTTTCAACCGAATCTTTGTCATTCGAATATTGAATATAGTTGGCCATCGGCGCAATGTCTTCGGCGTAATAGTTGTTGCTGTACCATTCCGAAAAACCGAAAAGGAACCTTTGCTCAAGCCAAATATTGATGCGGTTGAGCGCCTTCTTACTATGCTCTTCGCCGGTCATCCCGCTGTTTACGAATATTTCACTTTGCCATTCCATGCCTGCCAGATATTCGCAAACCGCAAACATCATCTGATGGTTTTCGGACCAATAGCACATGCTGTCCTCACCCGGTTCGTCCATCCAATATTTAAAATTCAAAAATGTTTTCTTTATCGTTTCTTTAATACCTTCGGGAAGTATTTCCTTGTAATCCTTGTAAAATCGGAGCAAAAATAAAAGTCCGAAATCCGCGCAGTCGTAACGGCTGTTTATATTATCAACGGTGGGCTTTATACATTCGGCAATAAAATTTTCGTCAATAACGATATTTTCGGGAACGCTTTCCGGTGTTGGTAAAACCTGATACAGCATGGTAAGGCCGGAGGAATTATGCGGCACCTTTGGCAAATCGGGTATCGGTTTTTTTGTAAGTGCAATAACAATATCTGTTATAATCCAGATTGCCGCCGCTGCCAAAATTCCGAGTGCAATATAAATAAAAATCATATAAACACCTTTCTGTTATTTTAAAAGTTAAGCGGAATTCAATATATGATAATATATCAAAGATTGAGCCGAAATTCAATGCCTGGTTTTTTATGCTTGCATTGACATTGAAAAGAGAAAAAGATACAATAACGCCAACAACACAACGAAGTCTCATCGTGAAAAAGAGGTAATATGAAAAAGAACACAAAAAAGTCAATCATTGTTGCCGCCGCGGTGTTAACCGTGCCGATGGCTTTTTTATCGGCCGCCGCGCTTTCCAACGGAATTCAAGTAATGAATTACTATATTCAGACGGAAAAAATCGAAAATCCGTTTCGAATTGTGCTGATTACCGATTTGCATGGCTATGTATTCGGCGAAAACCAGCGAGAAGCGCTGGAGGAAATAAAAAAGCAAAATCCGGATTTGATCATGCTGACGGGTGACATTTATGTCAAGTACAGGCCATATGAAGGCTCAACCATGCTGCTTAAAGGAGTATCAACGATATGCCCTTGCTTTTATGTTACCGGAAACCATGAATATATGACAAAAGATGTGGAAGGGATAAAAAATGTTATTCGCAGTACAGGTGTCGAAGTTTTGGAAGGTGATAGCCAAGAGATTGAAGTCAAAGGACAAAAGATTTATGTTTGCGGTGTTGATGACCCGGATATTGCAAAAACGGCATTTGAGGATCAGCTTTCTGCATTTTCAAATAATGTGACACAGGATTTTTCAATACTTTTGTCACACCGTGCCGAATTGGTTGAGACCTATAAAAAGACGGATTTTAATCTGATACTCGCCGGGCACGCGCACGGCGGTCAATGGCGGATACCGTTTCTGTTAAACGGGCTGTTTGCTCCTGGGCAAGGCTTTTTTCCAAAGTATGCGGGCGGCTTGTATAAATATAACAATACAGTTCAAATAGTCGGCAGAGGTTTGACAAAATACGATACACTGCCGCAAGCTGTAAAAACAATTTTTTCCGGCAGTTCTCCGGCAAGAGCGAAATATGACGCTTTCCCGCGTATTTTCAATCCGCCTGAGCTGGTTGTTATTGATGTTGAACCAAAATGAAAAGCTGCTGTAATTTTGACCGGCACACAAACCCATAATACTATTCTGCATTAAAATGGAGAATAGTATAAATCAAAGGTTTTTGTTTGATTTCATAGAGGTTTATAATCGGGATTAGTATAACTGTCAATTAATAAAGTTTAACGGTTATAACCTGTTGATTATAAGGAGAATTTTATGAATGTTCGTAAAGAATTTCACACCAGTCCGGATTGGGAGAACATTTCCGTGACCTCAATCAACCGGTTGCCGGCCCATACACGTTTCGGCGCTTATGAAACGCTTGAAGCTGCGATAGCGTGCAAACCCAACACTTCCTCCAACATCATTTGTTTAAACGGGGAATATCAATTTAAGCTTTATAAAAATCCCGATTTGGTTGATGATTTTTTCAGGCCCGGTTATAAGGGAGAATTTTCGGCAATAACAGTTCCGGGTAACTGGGAACTTCAGGGATTTTCAAGCCCTATTTATACAAATTATATCTATCCGTGGGCGGATGATAAAGACCATCGCTATACCATTACGCCGAAAACGAATGAACGGGATGTTCCGAATCCGCCTTTTGTCCCCAAGGAAAATCCGACAGGCTGCTACCTTCGCAGCTTTGTTGTTCCCGGGCATTTTGAAGGCCGCAGAAAAATATTGCGTTTTGAAGGCGTTGAAGCCGCTTATTATTTGTGGATTAACGGCGAGCCTGTCGGCTATGCGCAGGACAGCAAGCTCCCCGGTGAATTCGATGTTACGGATTTTTTGAAATCCGGCGAAAATCTGATGGCTTTGCAGGTGATGCGGTTTGCCGACAGCACCTATTTTGAAGACCAGGATTACTGGCATCTTTCGGGTATTTACAGAAGCGTGTATTTGATTGCTAAGCCCGAAACCGCTATTGAGGATATTAAGGCGGATGTTGATGTTGACCTTTACAGAGATAACGGCAGCGTTATCTGTGATGTAACTGTTTCCCGCAAGCCGTTTTTTGCGGATTATTCGGTTCGGGCTTCGATTTACGATATGAATCATAAACTCTGCGAAGGCACCGGAGAAATCATTGCTTCCGCAGAATACCGGACCGACAGGGTTCCGACTGCCAACACCGCGCGCATATGTTTCAATGTGAATAATATTATAAAATGGACGCCGGAAACGCCGAAAATGTACACACTTGTTGTGGAACTCCTCGCGCCTCACGGGCAGGTTGTTGATATTGAAGCGGTTAAAATAGGTTTTAAAAAGGTTGAAGTTAAAAATGGAATCGTCCTGCTTAATGGCAGGCGGCTGATTATACGCGGTGTTAACCGCCATGAGCATACTTATCGCACAGGCAGAACGCTTTCGGTCGAGCATATGACAGAAGAAATCAGACAGATGAAGCGCATGAACATCAACTCTGTGCGCACCTGCCATTATCCCGATATGCCGGAATGGTACGATTTGTGCGATGAGTACGGGATTCTGTTGGTGTGTGAATGCAATGTCGAAACGCACGGGGTTTCCGGCGCGTTAACCCACAACCCCTCGTATGCAACCAACTTCTTGGAGCGCGCGGTTCGTATGGTGCAGAATTATAAAAATCATCCATCCATATATTCCTGGTCGCTGGGCAATGAAAGCGGAACCGGCGCTAATCATGCTGCGATGTACGGCTTTATCAAGGAATATGACAAAACAAGACTTTGCCAGTATGAGGCGGGCAGCCCCGGTAAAAACATTTCGGATATTCGGGGGAATATGTATGCAACTACGGATAATATTTTAAAAATGCTCTGCGACCCCGAAGACAGCAGGCCTGTCATTTTAGTGGAATTTCTTTATCAGATATGCAATTCGGGCGGCGGGCTTTCAAAATTTATACAGTTTACGAAGGATTATCCCCGTTTTCAGGGCGGTTATGTTTGGGACTGGCAGGATAAATGCCTGCTGAACAAAACCGCGGCCGGCGAGGAGTATTTTGCCTATGGCGGAGACTTCAATGAAAGCTATACCGATTCCGAGGTGCCGCTTTTTATGACAAACAACGGCGTAGTTCTGCCGGACCTGACTTGGAAGCCCGTTGCGCATGAATTACGTATTGCGTACTCGCCGGTACAAATCGAACGCGCAGACGGTTCGACGCCATCGGAATGGAGTAAAAAACCATACAGTTTCCTCATTCGAAACCTTTGCGTTGAAAATATGTGCGGCGAGATTGAACTGACAGCAAAACTTAAAGAAAACGGTATTATCATTTTGGATAAAGTTTTGGAAACCCCCGATTTGCATCCGATGCAAAACGCTGAATTCAATGTCGAATTTGAGTATGAATTCAAAGAAGGATGCGAATACGCTGTTGATGTAGGCAACATCCGAAAGCAAGGCACCTTTTTTGCCAATAAAGGTGAGGGGATAGCGGAATTCCAATTTTGGCTGCCATCCGGCGGTGCTGTATCCGAGGAAGTTACATCCGCTAATGACGCGCCGTTTGTGCAGACAGATGATAATTCGATTATCGTTTATAACGAAAAATGTAGAATGACTTTCGACACCCTGAAGGGAACCATTGTTGCACTTGAAAAAAACAATATTTCTTACCTTTACGGCGGAGCATCCCCCTGCCTCGACCGCCCGTTCAGCGGTCTGGATGCCGCCCCCGGATGGGGTTGGTTCGGTGAGTTTGTGAAGGTGCGTGGTCTTCAATATAAAGCGGGGAAGGCGGAAATATTCAAAAGCGATTGCTCGGTGCGCCTGGAATTCCCGTTTAAATATCACAGTGATGATAACCTTTCGGGGAAAATCTGTTATGTGATTCATAGTGACGAAAAGATTGATATCAGCTTTATCATTGATATTGACGAATCTATCGGAGCATTGCCAAGGATTGGTGTGGAACTTATTATTCCTCGGGGCTTTGAAAAGCTGGAATACTTTGGCTGCGGCAGCAACGAAAGCTATCCGGACAGGTTCCTGAGCGCTCCGCTGGGCGTTTACAGTTCAACTGTTGAAAATCAGCATTTTGCTTTTATTCCGCCTTCGGAAAACGGCGGACATGAAAGAACAAGATATGTCAGGCTGATAAACAAAGAGGGAAAGGCGCTGCGCGTCTCATCCGGAAAGCCGTTTCACTTTGATATTCATCATAACACTGTTGTTGACTATCAGGCAGCCCGCCATGAGCATGAACTGCTGCGGCGCGAGGAAGCCTATCTGCATATTGACGCGGCTCACAGCCCCATTGGCGGTGATATAGCATGGAGCACTAATCTGAATTCATCCGAGCGCCTCAAGGGCGGGCGGTACACACTCGATTTTACGATGGAAATGTTTTAGGGGATAATGTATGAGAAGAAAAGACAGAGAGCTTTCAGATTTCAATGAAATCCTCGCAATACTGGATAAATGCGATGTTTGCAGGCTTGCAATGGTGGATAACGGCAAGCCCTATGTTGTTCCTCTGAATTTCGGATGCAGCGAAGAAAACGGTGTTATAACATTATATTTTCACAGCGCAGCCGAAGGCAGAAAAATCGATATTCTTAAAATTGCTCCTGCTGTATGCGTCGAAATGGATTGCAGCCATGAACTGATAACAGGGGAAAAGGCTTGTGATTTTACGATGGATTTTAAAAGTATAATCGGCAGCGGTAAGGCCGAATTTATCGATAGTGAAGAAGAAAAAGTGTTTGCGCTAACACGCATCGTGCAGAAATACAGCGATGCCGTTAGTTTTGAATTTGACGAAAATCTGCTGAAGCGCACAACCTTATTCAAAGTTAATGTAAGCGATTTTACCGGAAAGAGGCATATCAGCATATAATGTTATAGCAGCAAAAAAAGTCTCCCGCTCATTTAAAGCGGGAGGCTTTTGCTTTTGAGTAATATTTGATTTATCAGGCGGCCGGCAAAAGCTGATATACCTGAACCTTGTGCGGAAATTCTTTTGACGTAAAGCCCATGGACATGGCCGTATAAAGAGCGACTTCCTTGTTTTTTATCGCTTCACCGTTTTTGATAAAGTTGCTTGAGCCATAAATGAGTAAAGGCACATTGTCTCCGGAGTGAGAGCCTGAGGTATAAACATATTTACCGTTTTCCAATTCCACCGCTCCTGTTTCATGGTCGGCTGTTACGATAACCAGCGTGTTGCCGTCATCCTCGGCATAATCAAGCGCGATGGCGATTGATTTGTCCAGTTCCCGAACACAAGCAACGGCATTCGCTGTTTCATTTGAATGAGAAAATTTGTCAATATGCGCGCCTTCAATCATCAGGAAAAATCCGTCTTCATCGTCATCAAGCAGGTTAATCGCTCTGTTTGTCATCTGCGAAAGAACCGGCGTATCACTGCCGCTTTCGGATTTCCAAAGGTCATCGCCGTTAAATTGGCCGTAACTCTTTTCGGTTTTGGTCAAAGCGTTGAGTTCGGTTAAGGTGCTGATATAGTTGTAACCGCCTGCTTCAATGCTCGTCTGTGCCGCGGTGCTTTCCGCTGCGCCCCAAATCAGGTCAATTCCGGATGAGATCTGTTGAGCGGATATATCAGCAGCGTTGCCGCGCGCTGAAGTGTGAGATGAAAAGCCTGCAGGTGTTGCCCCCGCGGTTGAGTCGGTTGTAACAATTCCGGTGCTCATGCCCTTACTCATTGCAAGCTCTGTAAGATTAATCGGGTATCCATCCAGGGAATATACATCATACGGATAAACACCGACGCAGCCGTTCGTGGTGCGTACTCCGCATGCGAGCGCGGTTGCGCCTGCAGCGCTGTCGGTCACAACACCGCCGAATGCATTGGTCTCGGATTGCCCTCTGAGCGGCATTGTTTCCATCACCAGCTCAATGCCAAGCTCCTGTTTCGCCAGCTTTAAATGGTTTTCACCCATTCCGTCGCCGATAATAAATATAATATTTTTCGAATGGTCGCGCGGAGCCGCCGGCGGACATAAACCAGCTATTATCGATAGAACTAATGATATAGCAGTGATTATTGAGAGTATGCCTTTTAAAAACCCGTACTTTCTCAGTGTATGAAGAAACGTATACATTTCTTTGCCCCCTTCAAATATGAGCCGGGGATGAATACCCGACTGACAATTCTGAATTAAATTATATTCTACGAAACCTGTTATGTCAAACAGTAAAATTAAAAAACTGTTTTGATTATGCAATCCTTTGCAAGAATTCCTGCAATATTTTTCGTTCCTCTTGATTTTTGTTAAGCAACAATATAGAATATCATTATGAATGATATAGTTTAAACTGCAATATAAAATCCGCTGATGATCCCTGTTGCGGGGAACAAATATGGAAGGAATAAGAATAATATGCCAAAAACGCTTATTTCAAAAATTGAGAAAGTGTACACTTCTCTTTCCAAGGGGCAGAAGAAGATCGCCGATTTTATAGTTGAACACTATGACAAAGCAGCTTTTATGACAGCATCCAAACTTGGGGAAAAGGTTGGCATCAGCGAATCCACTGTTGTCCGCTTTGCTGCGGAACTGGGTTATGAGGGATATCCGGAATTGCAAAAAACCCTGCAGGAACTGATAAAAAACCGGCTTACAAGCGTTCAGCGCATGGAGGTTGCAAACGTTAATATCAGTGAAGCGAATTTGATTGATAAAGCCCTGACGGCGGATATCGATATGATAAAAGTCACGCTTGAACAAGTATCGAGGCAAGCCTTTGCTCTAAGTGTTGAAGCAATAAACCATGCGAGGAGGATTTATATCCTCGGTGTACGCAGCTCTGCTTCCCTTGCAAGCTTCACCGCCTTTTATTTCAATTTGTTTTGCGGCAATGTTGTTCTTGTGGATTCTGCAAGCGCGAGCGAAATATTTGAACAGATGTTCCGAATAACCAAAGAAGATGTTTGTATTGCTATCAGCTTCCCCCGCTATTCAAAGCAAACTATTAATGCTTTACGGTTTGTGAGCGACAGGGGAGCAACAATAATTTCAATAACGGACAGTGAGACATCACCGATAGCCAACCTTGCGACACATTTACTCGTAGCGCGAAGCAGTATGGTTTCTTTTGTCGATTCGCTTGTTGCTCCGCTAAGCCTTATTAACGCTCTGATAGCTACTACCGCCCGGAGCAGAAGTGAAGAAGTTTACAATAATCTCCACACGCTTGAGAATATCTGGGATGAGTATCAGGTTTATGAAACACAGCAGGATGATGATGACGAGGACATCCCCGATGAGTAAACTTCTTGTTGTGGGGGCAGGTCCTGCCGGACTTATGGCGGCCGGCAGAGCGGCTCAGCGTGGAATAGATACTGTAGTGATTGAACGAAATGACCGGCCTGCGCGCAAACTGATGATTACCGGCAAGGGAAGATGCAATCTTACCAACAATTGCACCGCTGTAGATGATATAATATCCTTTGTTCCGGTAAACGGAAGGTTTCTTTACAGCGCTTTCTCGAATTTTATGCCGAAGGATACCATTGCTTTTTTTGAGGCCTGCGGTGTTCCGCTAAAGATAGAGCGGGGTAACCGGGTTTTTCCGGTATCCGATAAAGCAGTGGATATTGTCGATGCCCTTCATCGGTTTGCTTTGGACAGCGGCGCTAAGATTATTCATGGCAGAGTAAAGGAATTGAATATTGAAGACGGTGCTGTAAAAGGAGTGGAAACGGAGGACGGCGAAAAACTGTTTTCCGATTTTGTCTTGATTGCCACCGGAGGGCTATCCTACCCGCAGACAGGGTCAACAGGCGATGGCTATGAACTCGCAAGGCAGGCAGGCCATACCATTACCGAATTGAAACCATCTCTGGTTCCTCTTAACGCGCATGAGGGGTTTTGCGCGGATTTGCAGGGCCTTTCTCTGCGAAACATTGCTCTAAAAGTACTGGATACCCAAGCAGGTAACGAAATATACAGCGATTTCGGAGAGATGCTGTTCACACATTTCGGTGTTACCGGCCCGGTTATATTAAGCGCGAGTTCCCACATGCGCAAGATGAAACGCGGGAAATATCTTGTTTCAATTGACCTGAAACCCGCGCTTTCACCGGAACAGCTCGATGCAAGAATTTTACGGGATTTTGCGGAAAATTCCAATAAAAACTATATAAATGCATTAAATCTTCTCTTACCCAAAAAGCTTGTACCTGTTATTGTGAAACTCTCGGGTATCGCGCCGGGTGTTAAAACAAATCAGATAACAAAAGAACAAAGGCAAAGGCTGGTTGAACTGTTAAAAGCATTTAAAGTTACCATTACATCATTTCGCCCTGTTGAAGAGGCAATCATAACCTCCGGTGGTGTTGAAACCAAAGAGATTAATCCGAAAACGATGCAGTCAAAAATAATTTCAGGGCTTTATTTTGCCGGAGAAGTGATTGATGTGGATGCCTATACCGGCGGGTTTAATCTGCAGATTGCGTTTGCTACCGGAAATTTAGCAGGCAATATGATTGGAAAGGATAACTGAACGACAGCAGAACGACAGCAGATCGAACAGGACCAACTCCAATTGCTTAGCAATTTTCAAACATCAGGTACACAGTCCATTGAACCTCAAATGAAAGGATTTGAATACATATGGCGATCAACATTGCTGTGGACGGTCCTGCAGGGGCGGGTAAAAGCACAGTGTCACGCGGTGCGGCAAAAAAACTGGGATTTATTTATGTTGACACGGGCGCGCTGTACCGCGCGGTCGGGCTGAATGCAATGAGGCTTGGTATTGATACAAAAGACATGGAGGCAGTAGGCGCAAGCCTTGCAAATGCCAAGGTTGAACTTAAATTTAACAGCGGTGAACAGAGAGTTTATTTAAACGGCGAAGATGTTTCCGAATCAATCAGAGTGCCCGAAGCTTCTATGGCGGCGTCAAATGTATCTGCAATCCCCGCGGTTCGTGATTTCCTGTTTGAACTGCAAAGAAATATCGCAAAGAAAAACAATTGTTTAATGGACGGCAGGGATATCGGCACGGTTGTTCTGCCTTGGGCTCAAATTAAAATATTCTTGACTGCCTCTCCCGAGGAACGGGCTATGCGCCGTTATAAAGAACTTGCAGCAAAGGGACAGCCCGAAGATTACGATAAGGTGCTTAAGGAAATGAAACAGCGCGATTATAACGATTCTCACCGCGCAATAGCACCCTTAAAACCTGCCCTGGATTCCGTTTTAATTGACACTTCGGGAAAAAGCCTTGAACAATCGATTGATGCCGTTACATCATTAATCATGGAGCGTTTGGGAAATGAAAGTATTTGATTACACTACAGTAAAGCAATATCGGTTTGCGGCAATTATGAAACCGTTTTTTAAGTTCTTATCCATCGCTGTATTTCGGGTTAACGCGGTTGGAAAAGATAATATCCCAAAGGAAGGCGGATTTATTATTGCGTCAAATCATGTCAGCGCGCCTGACCCCGGCTATATTTATGTCAATTTAAAAAGACCTGTTCATTATATGAGCAAACAGGAACTTTTTAACAAACCATTCCTCGGTTGGGTATATATTCACCTTAACGGGTTCCCCGTTATGAGAGGAGCTGCGGATAAACGCGCGGTCGAATACGCAATTGATGTGATCAGGCAGGGCGGTATTTTGGGTATTTTCCCCGAGGGTACACGTTCCAAGGATTATACGCCGCAGCAGGCAAAGGCGGGTATAGCGCTTATAGCCAGAGAGGCGAAGGCGGGTATTTTACCGGTTTCAATCTATTCGGATGGCAGGGTAAGACCGTTCAAAAAAATTACTGTCCGTTTCGGCAAGATTATTCCTTATGAGGATCTGTGTTTCGGCAACGGTGCAAAATCTGATGAGCTGAAAGCAGCGTCAAGCCTGATTATGGATGAAATCAAAAATCTTTGGGCGCTTGGGCATAGTAAATAAGCATAGGAGCGGTTGCAATGAAAGAATTCGATTACAGCAAAGTGAAGGAATACAAGTTCAACGACTTTGTCATCCCTTTATTTCTGCTGCTGTCAAAAATACTTTTTAGAGTCACTTATATCGGTAAAGAAAATGTGCCGAAAACCGGAGGAATTATTATTGCCTCAAACCACTACAACACTTTTGACCCCGGCTTTATAAGCGTCAGCAGAGTCAGAAAGATTCACTATATGACAAAAGAAGAAAAGTTTGCAAAGCCTTATCCGAATTGGTTATATACCCATGTCAACGCTTTCCCGATAAAAAGAGGAAGTGCGGACAATACGGCGGTTGAATTTTCCATAAAAGTTATCCGGGAAGGTTATGTGCTGGGCATTTTTCCGGAAGGAACGCGGTCGAAAGATTGCACACCGCAGCCTGCAAAAGCCGGAATCGCTTTGATAGCAAGGGAGACAAAGGCGGATATCGTTCCTGTTTCCATTTATTCCGAAGGCAAAGCTAAGCTTTTTTCAAAAATAACAGTACGCTTTGGAAAGCCTATCCCAAATGAATCACTGGGTTTTACAAACAGCGGAAAATCAATTGAACTTAAAGCTGCGGCTCGAATGATTATGGACGAGATTGTCAAGCTTTGGGAGGAAGGGCATTGCAAATAAAATTAGCGAAAACGGCCGGATTCTGTTTCGGTGTTGACCGTGCCGTCAATCTGATTTATTCTTTACTTGATCAGGGTAAAAAGGTATATACTTTAGGACCTGTCATTCACAACCCTCAGGTAATTGAGGATTTGGCACGGCGCGGGGTTGTGGTTATAGAGCACCCTGCTGAGGTGCCGGATGGCGTTTCCGTTGTTGTAAGAACCCATGGCGTTTCAGGGGCGGTTATGGATGAATTTGAACGGGCAGGTATTGATCTTTGCGATGCTACATGCCCGTTTGTCAAGAAAATCCACAAAATTGTTTCTCAGGAGTCAACTGTAAATATCCCCGTATTGATTGCGGGTGATGAAAATCATCCTGAAGTATGCGGTATAAGGGGATATTGCCTCGGGGATGTTTTAACATTTAACAATACCAATGAACTCAAGGAAATATTGGACTGTCACCCGGAATATTCCGAAAACAAAGTAATTGTTGTCGCCCAGACGACTTTCAGCATAAAAGAGTGGAATAATTGCGTAAAACTAATAAATTTACACTGTACAAATGCAATTCTATTTGATACAATATGTAATGCGACTCAAGACAGGCAATCTGAAGCTCTTGAACTTTCGCGTGTTTCCGATGCAATGATAATCATCGGAGGCCGCCAAAGCTCAAACACCGCGAAGCTCAAATCGGTATGCGAAGAAAACTGCAATACATACCTTGTCGAAAGGGCCGATGAGCTTTTCGGTATTGATTTTTCGGGTTACTGTTTCATTGGCATTACCGCGGGGGCTTCCACGCCCGCCGGTATAATAAAGGAGGTACTTGAAACCATGTCCGACATTCTTAACGACAAACCAGCTGAAAATGAGGAAACTGCGAAGGAACTCGAAGAACAGTCTGTTCTTCAACAAACAGCTCCGGAAGAAACTGCTGCCGAAGAAGTCCGGGAAACAGAAGCTTCGTTAGAGGAAAACAAAGAAGAGAAAGCTCCTGTAAAGGAAACACCGGTAGAAGAAACTGTGCCGGCCGGGGAGGTGGCATTTAACGCAGAACCCAAGTCAGTTGAAGAAATAGCTTTTTCCGAAGCTCTTGAAGAAAACCTTAAAAACATGAGCACGGATCAAAAAGTTGTCGGTATCGTTATGGGTATCTCTCCAACCGAAATTCAAGTAGACATCGGCAGAAAACATGCGGGTTATGTCCCCTTGGATGAATACAGTGCGGACCCGGCTTGTGATCCGAAAAAGGAACTTCAAATAGGCGATAAGCTTAATCTGATCATCATGAAGACAAACGACCAGGAAGGCACTGTTATGCTGTCCAAGATACGTTGCGATGCAATGCAGTCGTGGTTCGATATTGTCGATGCCGAGAACACAGATAAAGTTTTCGAAGGTATTGTTACCGAAGTGATAAAGGGCGGTGTGCTCGTTATAACAAGCGGTGTACGGGTATTTATCCCGGCATCTCTCGCAACAGCTTCGCGAAGCGAACCTATTGAAGATTTACTTCACAAAACAGTTAGATTCCGTATTATTGAAGTCAATAAGCAGCGCAGGCGTGCTGTTGGTTCCGTGCGTGCGGTTCTTAAAGACGGCAATACGGAAGCATCCGATGCTTTTTGGTCGCAGGCTGCTGACGGTCAGACATATCAAGGTAAAGTTAAGTCCATGACCACCTACGGTGCGTTTGTTGATATCGGCGGTGTGGATGGAATGATTCATATTTCCGAGCTTTCATGGAAGCGTATTAAACATCCGTCGGATGTTTTGACGTTAGGCGACACCATTGAGGTCTATATTAAATCGCTGGATCAGGAAAAAAGAAAGATTTCTCTCGGATATAAAAAAGTTGATGATAATCCGTGGGAAGTGCTCCGCCGTGACTATCCGGTTGATACTGTCATTGACTCCGAAATTGTCGGTATGACCGCATTCGGCGCGTTCGCCAAGGTCATTCCCGGGATAGACGGTCTTATTCATATCTCTCAAATTGCTGACCGGCATATTACCAAACCGCAGGACGAACTAACTGTCGGTGAGACCGTTAAAGTGAAAATTACAGGAATTGATTATGACAGGCACAGAGTCAGCCTTTCAATCCGTGCCTTAATCGACCCGATGGAAAATGCCGAAAAAGCTGAAGACGCCGACGTAACCAACACACCGGCTGATGATGCTGCCGCCGAAGCAGGAAGTGACGTCCCTGCCGTTCCGGAAGATGACGCGACACCTGCCGAAGAATCCGTTCCGGTTAAAAAAACACGTGCAAAAAAAGCAGCTCCCGTAGAAGAAGCAGCTCCCGTGGAAGAAACAGCTTCTGTGGAAGAAGCAGCTCCCGCGGAAGAAACAGCTCCCGTGGAAGAAGCAGCTCCCGTGGAAGAAGCAGCTCCCGTGGAAGAAGCAGCTCCTGTCGAAGAAGCTGCACCTGTAGAGGAAACTGCCCCTGTCGAGGAAGTTGCTCCCGTTGAGGAAGCGTCAACTGAAGAATAAATCCGTTATACAATGAATTTGGGCAGGCTTTTAGCCTGCCCTTTTTTAATCTCCTGTAGATAATTCACTGTCAAGGTAAAATGTTAAGTAGTCTGCTAACCGCTTGTGGTGGCTTTTCGGAGAAAAATCTTTTAAAAGCAACGGAGAGGGTTCTAATCATATTGCACAAAAGTATTTTGCAAAGCTTGTGCAAATTCTACTGTTGAAGAGCCGAATCGAATTGAATAATGATATTCATTGTGCTATAATTTTAATAATATATATGAAGCGGGCTGAATATGTTAAAGCGAATAAATATAATATGCGGCCACTACGGCAGCGGGAAAACCAATCTTGCTCTGAACTTTGCTATGGATTTGAAAAGCAGGGGAGAGCGGGTTACTCTTGTTGACTTGGACATTGTAAATCCGTATTTCCGTTCTTCCGATTATACTGAAATGCTTGAAACCGGTGGCATAAAGGTTATTAGCCCTGCTTCTGCAGGAACCACATTAGATGCTCCCGCTTTAACAGCGGAAATTTTTTCGGTGTTCGACAGTATCCAAGGAAATATCATTATTGATGCCGGCGGAGACGACGTCGGCGCGTATGCGCTTGGGCGCTTTTCAAACAGAATTGCCGCCCGGGGCGAATATCAAATGCTTTATGTTATCAACAAATTTCGCAAGCTGATATCAACTCCGCAGGAGGCTGTCGATTTGCTGCGCGAAGTGGAATCCGCAAGCAGTCTTAAGGCAACCGGGATTGTCAATAACTCCCATCTGTGCGATTTAACAACTGCGCAGGACATTCTGTCTTCGGTGTTTTATGCAGAGCAAACAGCGTTGCTCTCCGGTCTTCCGCTTGCAATGACTTCCGTGCCGCAGCATCTCCGGCAGGAACTTGCCGGAAAGATAGAAAATCTCTATCCCGTTGATATAATCGTCAAGTTGCCTTGGAACTGAACACTAATATTTTTAGGAGGAACATAGATGCCTAAAGTTACAATAGACAAAAATGTCTGCAAGGGGTGCGAGCTTTGTGCCGTGGTTTGTCCCAAACACATCCTTGCGCTTTCGAAAGACAAACTAAACGCAAAGGGCTATCATCCCATGGAAGTTGTTGAGCCGGAAAAATGCACCGGCTGCGCTTCCTGCGCAATAATGTGCCCGGATTGCGCGATTGTTGTGGAAAGGTGAGTGAAATGAATGGCTGAGAGAGTATTAATGAAGGGTAATGAAGCGCTGGCTGAGGCTGCAATTCAAGCCGGCTGCCGCAACTTCTTCGGGTACCCAATAACCCCGCAAACCGAACTTGCCGCTTATATGGCAAAACGTATGCCGAAAATCGGCGGAACATACTTGCAGGCGGAAAGCGAAATAGCCGCTATTAATATGGTGCAAGGCGCAGCAGCGGCCGGTGTTCGTGCCATGACTTCGTCGTCTTCTCCCGGCATAAGCCTAAAAACTGAAGGCATTTCCTATATGTGCGGTTCCGACCTTCCGGCGCTGATCATTAATGTGCAAAGGGGCGGCCCCGGTCTTGGCGGAATTCAGCCGTCACAAGCGGACTATTGGCAGGCAACAAGAGCCCCCGGCCACGGTGATTTGCATATACTTGTTTTTGTTCCGTCCTCGGTGCAGGAAATGGTTGATTTGGTGGGAAAAGCCTATGATTTGGCAGACAAATACCGTATGCCGGCCATGATTTTGGCTGACGGCTTGCTTGGTCAAATGATGGAACCGGTAGTCATCGGCGACAATGCAGTGACGGACCTGCCGATAAAGGAATGGGCAGTCTGCGGGCATAAGAATGAGCGCAAACACAATATAATAAATTCGCTTTACTTAAAGGCAGCCGACCTGGAAAGTCTTGTTAAAGCCCGCTTTGAAAGATATAAAATAATTCAGGAAAACGAGACAATGTGTGAGAATTATTTCACCGAAGATGCCGAGTATATCGTGGCAGCCTATGGCGCAACCGCAAGAATCGCCAAAGCTGCCGTTAAACAAGCAAGGCAACAGGGGATTAAGGTCGGGCTTATCCGCCCGATAACCGTTTGGCCGTTCCCCAAAAATGATATGCTTGCCGCCGCCGAAACAGCGAAAGCTTTCCTTTGCGTGGAAATGTGCATGGGGCAAATGATTGACGATATCAAGCTTGCGATAAATTGTAAACGGCCGGTCAGTTTCTTTGGGCATACGGGCGGCATCATTCCCACGCCGGCTGAGATTCTTGACGAAATAATAAAAATGACGGGAGGCGCTGAATAATGGCTGTTGTTTTTCAAAAACCAAAGGCTTTAACCGATGCGCCGCTTCATTACTGCCCCGGCTGTACGCACGGCATCATCCACCGCCTTGTCGCGGAGTGTATTGACGAGTTGGGCATTGAAGGCAGAACAGTTGGCGTGGCACCCGTTGGCTGCGCGGTTATGGCGTATAATTATTTTGCCTGCGATATGATTCAATCCCCGCACGGCAGAGCGCCGGCGATTGCAACCGGCATCAAACGCTCTGTTCCGGACAGCGTTGTGTTTACCTATCAGGGCGACGGCGACCTTGCCGCCATTGGCACCGCGGAAACCGTTCACGCCGCAACCAGAGGCGAAAACATTACCGTTGTGTTTGTCAATAATGCGATATACGGCATGACAGGCGGACAAATGGCTCCGACTTCATTACCAAACCAAATAACGCAAACAACACCTTACGGCAGGGATGTTAAAACCGCCGGGTACCCAATCAGGGTTTGCGAATTGCTTTCCACATTGGATGGCACAGCATATGCCGAAAGAGTTGCCGTTGACTGTGTGAAAAATGTCAACCGTGCGAAAAAAGCGCTGAAAAAAGCATTCCAGACTCAAATTGACGGTATCGGATTTTCGATTGTTGAAGTGATATCCTCCTGCCCCACAAATTGGGGTTTGGCGCCCAATGAGGCGCTTGGCTGGCTTCGCGAAAATATGCTCCCTTATTATCCTTTGGGCGTTTATAAAGATAAAACTGCTGATGTGGTTGCCGAAGCGAGCGTAAAGGAGGCGGCTCAATGATGAAGGATATGAACTCGGTCCTCGCCGGCTTCGGCGGGCAGGGGATACTGTTTATGGGTAAGGTTATTGCCTATGCCGGGCTTATTGACGGCAAAGAGGTCTCATGGCTTCCGTCCTACGGGCCCGAGATGCGCGGAGGTACAGCAAACTGCAGCGTTTGTATATCCGATGAGCCGATTTGTTCTCCTCTTGTCAGCAATCCTAATGTTTTAATCGTTATGAATCTGCCGTCATATGAAAAGTTTATTGATACTGTTGTGCCCGGCGGCATTGTGATTATTGACAGTACGCTTGTCGATAAAAAAGTAGTGCGTGACGACATTTCCGCTTATTATGTATCGGCGACAGGACTTGCAGAGGAAAAAGGTCTGAAAGGGCTCGCAAATATCATTTTGATGGGTAAAATGCTTCAACTCACGAACTTCTGTTCAAAGGAAACCATGCAAAAAACAATCGAGAAAATTGTGCCGCCCCGCAAGCAGCACCTTGTCCCGAAGAATATGGAAGCGATAGAACTCGGTATGAACAGTTGAACAGCACATGGCCCCGCCGTCTTTGCCGACTGCGGGGCTTTGCTTCGTTGTCATCCCGGCCACACACTTGTGGCCTTTGCGACGAAGGATCTTGATCCTTAAATCAAGAAAGATTCTTCACTGCGTTCAGAATGACACATTTATTATCAGAAAGTAACATTAAAGGATGATTTTATGAAACATTATCTTTTGCCCGAAAACGGAAGTTTCTATAAAGCAAATATGCATTGCCACAGCACATTATCGGATGGCCGGTTAACACCCGAAACTTTAAAAGCAGAGTATATGAAACGCGGATATTCAATAATAGCCTTTTCGGACCACGAAAACTTTTATACTCACAACGATTTATGTGATGAGGATTTTCTCGCGATCAACAGTTATGAGGTTGATATAAGCGATTGGGCTGTTGATGACGGCCATTTCAGAAGATGCTATCATTTCAACTGCTTTGCCTTGACGAATAAGGACAACAGCGCTGTTTTGCCAAAACCTGTTTACGGAGATATAGAAGGGATTAACAGCTTCGTTAAGGAACTTAACGGGGGAGGCTTTCTTGTTTGCTACAATCACCCTTATTGGTCATTGCAGAATATGGATGATTACAGAGAGCTTGAAGGTTTGTTTGCAATGGAAATATTCAACTTCAGCGCATATAACGGCGACGGAGTCGACGGCAATCAAACCCAGGTTTATGATACCATGCTCCGTCTCGGTAAAAGACTGTACTGTATTGCCTCGGATGACAACCATGACGCAAAGCCGTTTGGCCATCCTTTAAATGATTCGTTCGGCGGATTTATCATGGTTAAAGCCGTAAATTTGGACTATGATACGGTAATGAAAGCAATAAAAAACGGCGAATTTTATGCTTCTGCAGGCCCGGCAATCAATGAATTGTATGCCGAAGAAAATATCGTCAAAATAAAGTGCTCGCCTGCGGTCAGAATTATTATGAGCACCGCGGGAAGGCGCTGCGGGGTTGTCAATGCCCCTGAAGGCGAAACAATAACCGAAGCCGAATTTGAGATTAATCCCACTGACAAATATATCCGGTTAGAGGTTACCGACGAGCGGGGAAAACGCGCGAATTCAAGAGCATATTTTCTTGATGAGTTGGCAGATTGATAAAGCACGCATTACTTTGAATGGAGTGACTTATGAAGAAGTTTCTTTTGCCCGAAAGCGGCAAATATTACAAAGCCAACATGCACTGCCACAGCGTCCTGTCCGATGGCAGGCTGACGCCGGAAGAACTCAAAGAAGCATACAAAAAGCAGGGTTATTCGGTACTTGCTTACACCGACCACGAAAAGTTTATCGTGCATAACGATTTGACGGACGCGGATTTTCTCGCGCTTAACGGTTACGAAATCGGCTTCGGCTCCCGGGAAGGCACAGTCAATCACCTTAAGCCCTGCTACCATTTTAACGCCTGGGCAACAGACAACGGCGAACGGCAGATTGTATTGCCTAAACCGGAATATACGGACAAGGACGGTGTCAACCGCTTCATCCGGCAACTGAATGAAAACGGATTTAAAGTATGTTATAACCATCCGTACTGGTCGCTGCAGACGATGGATGACTATAGGAGCCTGGAAGGGCTGTTCGCAGCGGAGATTTTTAACTACACCTGCTATCACCGCGTTGGCATAGACGGCAACCAAACGCAGGTGTATGATACACTGCTGCGCCTGGGCAAGCGTTTATACTGTGTTGCGACAGACGATAATCACAATAAATTACCGATGGACGGCCCCTATAACGATTCCTTCGGCGGTTTTATCATGATAAAAGCCGGTGAATTGACCTACCCCGCGATTATGGCGGCAATTCAAAAAGGCGATTTTTACACCTCCGCCGGGCCGGCAATAACCGAACTCACTATTGAAGATAATAAAGTGACCCTGAAATGCTCGCCGGCTGTCCGAATTACCTTAAGCACTGCCGGCAGACACGGCGGTGTTGTGAACGCGCCCGAAGCAGAGACGGTAACCGCTGCGGATTTCGACATCGACCCGACGGATATTTATTTCAGGTTGGAAGTGACGGACGAGCGGGGGAGAAGAGCGAATACAAGAGCATATTTTCTTGATGAATTGTATATGGAATGAGGAAATAGAGATGTGCGAACTCATCATTTGTTCCCGCAAAGAGGTTCCGTTCGAGATTAGAGAAGGAAAAAAATACGGGATCATCGCGTTTTATGATTATCCCGGGGATAAGGTACAATACCCCGAAGACTGTGTTTATAAAATATTGGAACTCCATGTTGCGGATGTACTGTTACCGCGCGACCCAAAATCAATGGATGAAAAAACGGCGCTGAGAATAAAGGAATTTGCCGATGGAGTCATGGATAAAGCCGATGTACTGATTGTTTGCTGCAGCGCCGGAATATCGCGCAGCTCCGCCACAGCCGCCGCAATCGTCAGAGGGAACAAAATGGATGACAGTTATATATGGGATGACTGCAGATACAGCCCGAACCCGTTATGCTACGAACAGGTGCTGGCAGCTTATGGGATAGTGCCCAAAAACACCAAGGCTCTGCTGGAAAGAAGCAGACAGGCGCTGCACAATAAAATTATGGAAGCCCGCGGATGATTCCTGTGGTTAAATACTAATCCCGATTTTAAAACCTCCATGAAATCAAGCGGAAACCTTTGATGAATGAGTTTTTGTGTTGAATTATTAGCTATGTTTTAAAGAGGGATTAGTATAATAGTAAAAAAACAATCAATGAATACCCTATGAACAAAGGAGCGTGCCCGCGGGCACGCTCCTAAAAACACCTATGACCAATTATGGGGGTTCATTAACAGGTAGCTCCGAGGGGCATCTGTCGTTCTTGCCTCGCCTATGTCATCACAGACACATACTTGTGGCTAGAGGCGTACAGCGCCGAAGAATCTCGTCTGGCTTGAAAGCTGAGATCCTTCGCTTCGCTCAGGATGACAGGGATGCGTTTGCCGTGTTGTATTGTTGGGTTTAACTGGAGCTAAAGCTCGGCTTTAGCTGGAGTGGCAGGCCGCATAGAACGTCGTTCTTTATCTACCGTCTAACATCTAATGTCTAA
>CAZVJW010000013.1:0-40819 GCA_964627535.1 uncultured Eubacteriales bacterium | reverse complement strand
TTGCCGTGTTGTATTGTTGGGTTTAACTGGAGCTAAAGCTCGGCTTTAGCTGGAGCTAAAGCTCGGCTTTAGCTGGGGTTGCAGGCCGCATAGAACGTCGTTCTTTAGCTACCGTCTAACATCTAATGTCTGGCGTAGTCGGAGAGGTAGACCCGCCGTTCTTCGTCTACCGTCTAAAATCTAATGTCTAACATCTGGCGTAGTGGGATTGCATTTTTTCTACCGCATCATTTCATCGTATGTCACCAAAGTAACGTTGCCAAGCATTTGAGCTTTTTCAATACAGCTTCTATGGTATCCGGCTTTAGCAAACATATAAAGATGAGCCTGTTTATAGCTGAATAGACGGCTGCGCTCGACCAGGGTTTCAAGATTTCCTGTATTGACTTTTTCGTTAGTCCATTTGCATTCGCACAACAATATATTGCCTTCATCACCTTCAGCAACGATGTCTACCTCGGTTTCGGTTTTTCTGATAGGATCATTTCCCCACCATCTGCCGAGGTTGGTGAAAGAAATTGCTGCTTTGCCTCTAATATTCAACTGCCATAAATATTGTTTGCATATTTCTTCGAATACGGGACCCATAAACGACGAAATCTGTTCCTCTATTTTTTTATATACAACATCGCTCTGCCCCATATTTATCATCGCTAAATTTTCCGGAATAAACCGGTACCAAAAACGAAACATAGAGTCTTCTATCTTATATATTGTTTTACGGGTGCTTTTTGTGCCAAATGGCATCTCCTTTTTTACAATGCCGATAACAATCAATTTTTTCAGATAACTTGAGCATAAATCACCGCCTATTCCGGTTTTTGAACAAATCTCGGAAAATCTTGACGAGCCCGTGGCAATAGCTCTAATGATGGAATTATATTGTGCAGGGTCGCGGCATTCCTGCTTGATGAGGTTTGCAGGCTCTTCAAATAAATACGAATTCGGCTCCAAAAAGTTGTTTTTAATATTATCGGCAACACTAAGCTTGTCGTCAAACATCGCCATATACATCGGTACCCCGCCTGTAACCCCGAAAACGGTTGCCAAGTCAACATAATTGAAGTTATTATAAAATTTTATTACCTCAAAAAAATTAAAAGGATTCAGCTTATACTGCGCCGTCCGTCTTCCGAACAGCGGACTTTTATAACCGAGAACCTGATTTTCCATAAATGACAAAGAAGATCCGCATAAAATTAGAAATAGCTTTGAGGTGTCTTTGTTTTTATCAATCAGAACTTGGAGAACAGATGAAAGGGCAGCGTAACTCTCAGCAATATAGGGGTATTCGTCAACAACAAGAACAATCCTGCTTTTCTCGGCTATTCTAAAAACTGTTTCCAACGCATCCCTATAGCTTGCAAAGCTTGATGTAGATTCCGAGAATTTATTGGAAATTGAATATATACTTTTGCTTAACCCTTCCAGGTTTTCTTTTTCGTTGCCTTCAACCCCGGTATAGCAGATTGCCTGCTTATCTTTTATAAACTCATTTATCAGCGTTGTTTTGCCAATACGCCGCCGCCCGTAAATAACTGCAAACTCAAATTTGTTACTGCTGTAAAGTTTATTTAAGTGTGTGAGTTCTCTTTCTCTTCCTATAAACATATTCATTCACTCCCTCAACAATTAACCGTATCGTAATTAAGTTAATTATACATCACTTAAATAAAAAGTCAACCATATTTAACAGGTAACTATAGACTAAATGCTGCGAACAACATATTGTGCATGGAAAATTCTCTTTTTGATGCCGAAAAGTTATGTCGGCAACGGGGGATTAAATCTTCAGTCGCCGTGCGGCGCCAGTTTTTATCTACCTCTCATACTAATTCACGATTATAAAACCTCTAAAAAATCAAACAAAAGCTTTGATTTATGAGGTTTTGTGCGGATTTTTTAGTTAGGTTTTTATGAGTAATTAGTCATAGTCACTAAAACTAATCCCTGAAAAATTTTGGGATTAGTTAAAGGCGTCAGCTCTCCTATTACAGGCAAGCCAAATCGGGTGCTACCGTAAAAGCCTCGCATATGTAGGGCGAGGTGGCAGGCCGCGTAGACCGCCGTTCTTGCTCTGCGTCCCTTGTTAAAGGGAAGGGGACCGCCCACGGCGGTGAAGGGATTACGTTCCGCTTCGCCGAATGTCATTCAGAGGCGCTCAGCGCCGAAGAATCTCGTTTGGCTTGACTGTTGAGATCCTTCGCGTCGCTCAGGATGACAGGGACGCGTTTGTTGTTTTTGATTTTCAAATTCAGCAGACGGTATCTGCTAAATTGATACCGAATAAATTCGGTAAGAATTTCTTGTGTTTCGATGATTCGTTTCCGAAAAGCCCACTTTCGAAAGGGGGTGGCACACGCAATGTGACAGAGGATTCATCCTTAGTCGATGCGGTTTGTGGTGATGTCCCCGTCGTTCTTGGCTCATCTGACGAGGGAGCTGTCGCCATAGGAGACTGAAGGAGAGAAAAGCCCCGTTTCGTAAAGGGACACTGTGTGTGACTTTCTATTCGTAATTTGCCTCGTCTTCCGCCGCTAATGCCTTTTCATAAACATTTTCCGTCTCATAAATAACAGGATTCAATGTCAAAATACTTGCCATATTTTCGGCTTGTTCAATAATTAACTCTACGGCATGAGCTTGCTTATCCGGCGGATACTTGTATTTGCGCAAAAGTTTCTTCACTGTAATCCGCATCTGCGCCCGCACACTCTCCCGGACATCCCAATCCACCTTCATATTGCTTTTAATACTCGATGTTAGCTCTTTTGCAATTTGTTTGAGCACATCATTTTCATAAAATTCTTTTGCAGACTCGTTTTCGGAAATCGCATCGTAAAATGCCAACTCATCTTCAGACAAACCAAGTTCATCACCGCGTTTATGAAGGTTGTTTATATCCTTTGCCATTTCCACAAGTGCCTTGATAACTTCTAAGGTTTCGAGTGAACGCTTTGAATATTGATTCACTGCCGATTCAAGCATCTCTGAAAACTTTCTTGCTTGAACTATATTTTTTCGAGCAATAGCCTTAATTTTGCCATCAAGCAACCGACGAAGCAATTCCAAGGCAAGATTTCTTTGAGGCATCGCCTTTATTTCATCGAGGAAGTCATCGGATAGGATGGAAATATCAGGACGATTCAAACCAACGGCTGATAAAATATCAACAACCTCTTCAGAAATAACCGATTTTGAAACCAATTGCCCAATTTCGTATTCAATTTGGTCTTTGGTTTTTTTTGCTTTCCCTTTTGGTAATATTTTAACAATGCCTGCTTTTACTGCCTTAAAAAAACTGATTTCAACATTAATTTCCTGAGCTTTTTCTGATGTTGAACAAAGAGCATATGCTCTACCAATTTCGGTAACTAAATCCAAAAATTCTTTTTTATCTTCCGCTTTCTTACCAAGAATGAAATCTACACCTCTGACAATACAATCAATTCTTTTAGCGGCAGTACCGCTAACATAGTCGCTGTAATCAAAATTGTGCAGTATACCTACAATTTGTTCATATTTTTCCATCATAAGGTCAATTGCAATCTGTGGATCAAGACCTGCTGTTTTTCTGTCTGATGAGGTGTACTGAGAAAGAGCACTTCGCAGATTATCTGCTATTCCGATATAGTCAACTACTAAGCCACCGGGCTTATCCTTGAACACACGGTTTACTCTGGCAATTGCCTGCATAAGATTGTGCCCGCTCATAGGTTTATCAATATACATTGTATGTAAGCAAGGAACATCAAAACCCGTAAGCCACATATCACATACGATAACAATTTTTAGTTCATCATCAGGAGTTTTCATTCTCTTCGCAAGCAGTTTTTTTTGTGAGGATGTTGTTGAGTGCATTTGAAATTCCTGAGGATCAGATGCCGACGAGGTCATTATTACTTTTACGGTACCTTTGCTAACTTCACCGCTATGCCACTCGGGACGGTATTCGGTGATTTTCTTATACATCTTTACCGCAATTCGTCTTGACATGGCAACAAACATAACTTTACCGTCCATTGCTTTTTGCCTTAAATCATAGTGGATAAGAAAATCTTTAACTATAACATCTATACGGTTGTCCGTCCCAACAATAGCTTCTAACCTTGCCCATTTGCGTTTTTGAGTTTCGGAATATGTTTCTTCCTGTCCTTCAATTATTTCATCATATTCCGGATCAATTTTGGGCTTTAAATCCTGCGGGATATCAAGCTTGGCAATACGGCTTTCGTAATATATCGGAACAGTTGTTTTATCTTTAACCGCTTGTGTGAGGTCGTAAATGTCAATATATTCACCAAATAACGCAGGTGTGTTTTTATCGCTCAGTTCAACTGGGGTGCCTGTAAAGCCAATGAACGAAGCATTGGGTAATGTATCACGCATGTGCTTTGCAAAACCAAAAGTAACTTTTCCGTCCTTTTCTTTTGCCACCAACCCGTATTGACTGCGATGCGCTTCATCTGCAATTACGATCACATTTTTTCTTTCAGTAAGAGCCTGTACACTTTGGTCGCTCTCATCTGGCGAAAACTTCTGAATAGTTGTAAAAACAATACCGCCAGATTCAACGCTCAACAACTCTCGCAATTGCTTTCTCGTTTCTGCTTGTTTGGGCGTTTGACGCAGATAGTCCGCGCTTTTCGCAAATGTTCCGAAAAGCTGATCATCAAGGTCATTTCTGTCTGTGATGATTACTATTGTAGGATTGTTAAGTTCCAAAACAAGTTGACGGGCATACATAAGCATCGAATAACTTTTCCCGCTGCCTTGTGTATGCCAAATGACACCAACTTTTCTGTCTCCGTTCTCCGCGGACGATAAGTGTGTTTTAAAGAGCGCCTTTTTTACTGCAAAGTACTGGTGATAACCCGCTAAAATCTTAAAAGATTTATCTTCTTCGTTAACAAAAAATGTGTATTTCGAGATAATTTCCAAAACACGCTTCTTATTCATCATTCCTTGCAGCATTACCTTCAGTTGAGGAATAGATGAAGGAGCTTCTTCGTTTCCGTCCACAGTTCGCCAGAACATAAAACGGTCAAAGTCAGATGATATAGTGCCAACTTTTGCATTTATTCCATCGCTTGTAATCATAAAAGCATTGAAGTTAAAAATCGTTGGGATATCTGTTTTATATGTCTGCAATTGATGAAAGCCTTCCAAAATCCCGACGCCTTCATTTGAAGCGTTTTTCAGCTCTATCACGACCAACGGAATACCATTAATAAAAACAACAACATCTGGGCGGCGTTCTTTGCCATTTTCGATGATAGTATATTGGTTTATAGCTAAAAACTCATTGTTTTCAGTTTCCACCATATCAAAAACATAAGCTTTTTCTGTTTTTACGCTACCATCTTTTTGGCGCACTTCCACATCAATGCCGTCTGTAATTATTTTTTGTAAAACAGCATTGTTATGAGAAATAGCTAAGCTTTGTTGGCGTATTATTTTTTTAACCAAGTCGTCAATAATATGGTCTGAATATTGTCTGTTTATTCGCTTGAGAGCGCTATGAAGTCGTCCATACATCACAACATCGCCAAAGCTCTCTCGCTCGGCAAAACTGCCACCGGGTGATATATCCGGACCGTAAAGCGTTTGATAACCAGAATCTTTAAACCATTCAAGCACAGCTTGCTCTAAATGGTCTTCTGTAAATGTCGAGATATCATACACCGCCCTTTTCACTTACTACCTGCATCATTTTATTAACAATTAACTCTGAAATATCGTCGGCTATATCTTTATCTATTTTCATAGCCAGAAGATGTTTTTTTATAATTAACTTGTTCTGTGCAATTTTATCACCAAAATTGAACCAGTCAGGCTGGGCGAATAAGACCTTGTTAGATTTCAACACCTTAATGGCTTTATGCTTTAAATCTTCCGCAATTGCGGAATTTTCAACTGCCTTTGTTATTATAGTATCTTTATTGGTTACTCGAGGGTTAAACGATTCTTTTGCTTCTGACTGCTCGACTTGTTGAAGTTGTGTTTCTTCTTTTAACCTCTTTAATCTTGATAGAATTAGATCTAGGTCTTCTGGATCCGTTTTTGACAGTATTGGTGTGTTTGTCTTTATATATTCTGCCTGATGTTCCAATTCAGGGAATAATGTTGCATGGCTGACCCCTAATTTCTTCAATTCATCTAAAATGCTAGCTTTACATTCTGCAGGTATCACATATGAATACAATTTTTCAGGCATGTCATGTGGGAGATCAAATAGCTTTCTCCCAGCGTTTGGAAGTTTGTCGCATTCAGACTTGATGTAATCATTTATTTGGTCAGTCGCATCAGGTGACTGTTCGTCACTTAGAGCAACTTTGCCTTCCTTAATATCATCCAGATAACTATTTCGCATTTCTTTGATTTCTAAAATACATCGATTCTTTATATCAAATGGTATCCTCTTAAGAGCGAATAAGTCTTCTTGTGCATTGTCATAAATCAACCCAAACAATACAAATGCCCCAGACTGTGCTTTTATGTGCGAATTATTCATACTTGAAACAACACTTCTGAAAGGCTTTTCTTTTAAACATTGTATCACATCTTTTTCACTTAACGCTTCTTTCGTATATTTTTTGAGTTCCATTGTGAATTTTTCAATCTTATAAAATTCTTCTCTGCAACAATGTGCAAGCTCTGATAAAATTGTTATTCTTTCATCTTCAGGGTTCAATGGAGCATCAGCGATAATGAACACTTCACCATCTGTTGAAGTCTCAACCTTTGCATTCTTGATAACCTGAATTGTTTCTTCGTCAAACAATTTGGATTGTTCATCGGAAAGCATAACATTTGCTTGAACATGTTTTCTGTTTTCTTCGCACGCAAAAAACAATGCAACTAAGGGATTACTGGTCACATCAAGTAATCTTGTGGGTAAGAAATAATGTTGCATCTTGGTAAGCTTTTCATATGCAGTTACTTGACTCGCAAACTCCGAAGGGCTTGCGAGGAGCAACATATTATACATATTGCTTTCTTCGGAAAGCCATCCGTTTCTAAAAATGCTGGGACAGACTTGCCATTCTGCATTTTTCTGGCCTCGAAACAACAAACAACCTTCTTTTTTTGAGTTATCTAATGCTTTGCTTAAAAGTTTGATTTCATTCACAAATTCATGCAAAGAATGTATATTCCTGATTGCATTTTGCTCCATTAATCTTCCCCAACTTCCACCAATATTTCGCCGCTCATTAACTTTGGTAATAATGCGTCTCTAATCTCTGCCAGCAATGCATTTTCTTCTTGTAACTTTTTAATTTTCTTTTCAATAGGAATTTCGATTTCTTCAAATCGTTTCTGCAATTCCATAGGTGGTACAATTAAAGGAAACATCTTAAAGGCTTCAAACGGAAAATTTTGGCGTGTTGTTCCGATTGCATGTTGTTTTACGCTTTCAAGAAACATTGGTTGCTTCATATAATAGTAGAAAAACTTTGGATTAATGAGCTCTTTCATTTCAAATACAGCATAAACGGGACTGACTAAACCAATGTCAAAATCGGTAAGCATTGCAATAGAACCAATGTTTGCTCTTGCTGGATTATATCCCACCTGATTGCGCTTAATAATCTTATAGTTTGTAGTATCTTTGCTGTATACCTGTTTAGTAAAAAAATCATCAGAAGGTTTAAACTCACCTTCCTTCACAACAGATAATACAGTATAGTCGTTATTTTCTTTGTTCTTTTCTCGCACTTCCGTTATATTGTCAAACACATTTGAATTTAACCAACCAAGAGGTATACATTCCTCAAGTTCACTTGTAGCTTCTGGATATTTAAAATTACTAAACCAATTTTGATAGATAGAGTGTAACTGCTCTATTAAAGTTTGAATATACGCAGTGTTGCTTTTGATTTTTCGATCAAGGCATTCCAATTTTTGCACGATTGCTACTTGTGTTTTAAGATTAGGCAATGAAATTTTTATATCTTTTAATGAAATTATAGTTAGCGCTTTTTGCGTAGAACCAATAGTTATTTCATCAAATTTATTTTTTGCCTCTTCGGATATTAAGAAATAGAATAAATAATTATTATTGATCCCATTAAAATTTCTGAACCAAGTAAGATTCCCATCTTTAAAATAAAAGGGATCATCTGTTTCAATTAGATATGGAATTCCAAGCGTTCCAACTGAAGTTAATAATATATCTCCTTCTTTAGGAACACCGTACTTGTTCTTAATATCATTGAATTTATTTTCCGAAATAAACAATTCAATTGATATTTTTTTATTGTTGTGCAATTCAATAATTTCTTTTGAACGATAGAAAGGTATGCCTTTTTTAATTTAGTCAGAAGCATATATTCTTTTACTTGAAGTTATTTCAACCACTTCATCAAGAGTAATAGTTTTAAAGCTCATATTTTGAGTCCTTTCTATATTTTCCAACCGATACTCCCAAGCTGTTTTGCAATCTCTTTATCAATCTCTCTTGACTCAGCCAAAACAGATGAAAGCTGTTTTGTGAGCCTGTCCATAGTCACATCAAATGTCTCGCCAACTTCAACAGTCGGCGTTACGCCAACATAGCTTGCAGGGGTAAGGTTATAATCTTTTACTCTAATTTCTTCAAATGTGGCAATTTTACAGAACCCGGGCTGATCTTCATAGCTGATTTCAGTCTTATCATCACGAATCGCTTTTTTATCGTGATTTCTGAAAGAATGATATACTGCTGTAATATCGTCGATATTTCTCTCCGACAACTTTCTCTGAGTTCTACTGTCCTCCATATTCTCAGTTTCAACATTTCTTGCGTCTATGAACAAGATTTCGCCTCTTCTATCGCGATGTCCATTTTTTAGCTTGTTCCTTGTTATAAACCAAAGACTTACAGGAATAGAGGTGGTCGAAAACAATCCACCCGGTAAAGTAACTATGCAATCAATTTTATCATCTTCAATAAGATTTTTACGGATTGAGTATTCACTGATGGAAGATGTAGAGAGTGAACCGTTTGAAAGCACAAATCCGGCTGTACCGCTTGGTGCTAAATGATAAAGCATGTGCAAAATCCAAGCATAGTTGGCATTACCTGTTGGCGGTATTCCATACTTCTCCCAACGAGCGTCATCGATTAAACGCTCGCCACCC
This sequence comes from uncultured Eubacteriales bacterium, assembly GCA_964627535.1. GTDB lineage: Bacteria > Bacillota > Clostridia > Oscillospirales > Acutalibacteraceae > UBA1447. The sequence goes on along the minus strand of CAZVJW010000013.1, from coordinate 31,696 downwards.
CAATCACTGACATTGAACGGTGGATTCGCCATAATATAATCCGCTTTTAAGCTCTTGTGCTGGTCATTATGAAAAGAGTCGGCATTTTGCTGCCCAAGATTTGCGTCAATTCCACGGATTGCAAGATTCATTCTGCAAAGCTTCCATGTATTATAGTTAGATTCTTGCCCATAAATAGCAAGCTGACCGTCAATTCGGCCTTGCCTTTCTTCAACAAATTTCTCACTTTGAACAAACATTCCGCCTGAACCGCAGCATGGGTCATAAACCCTGCCGTCATGCGGCTCTATCATTTTTACAATCAATTCAACAACGCTGCGTGGTGTATAGAACTCACCGCCGAGCTTTCCCTCGGTTCTCGCGAATTTGCCGAGGAAATATTCATAAACCGTTCCGAGAGTATCTTTGTTGGGGTCATTTCCGATTTCAATATTCGCGAGAAGGTCAACCAACTGACCAAGGGCGGTTTTATCCAACGACGCACGAGCAAAATCCTTGGGCAGAACACCTCTCAGCGAAGAGTTTTCTTTTTCAATTAGATACATTGCATTATCAATTATCTGACCGATTTCAGGAGTTTTTGCCTTTGCCTTAATGTCCGCCCAACGAGATTCCGGCGGTACCCAGAAAACATTTTTAGCGGTATATTCGTCCTTATCCTCCGGATCAGCATATTCATCTTGTGTTACCTCTTGAAATGCATTTTCAAAACTGTCCGAAATGTATTTTAGGAAGATCAGTCCTAAGCAAACATGCTTATATTCGGCAGCATCCATGTTATTTCTAAGTTTGTCGGCCATTGCCCATAAATCTTCTTTTCTCAATTCAGCCATTGTAAATCCTCCGATGCTATTTGCATATTTTTATGATTATATCATATTACTATTAGATTTTATATAGCTTTTTGCAAAATATTTTCGATTACAGCATAAACTTGTGAAATATCCGTTTGGTGTACGATAAAGGGGACTGGGAACTACCTCTCAGTCACTAAAACTAATCCCTGAAAATCTTTGGGATTAGTTAAACGTGCCAGCTCCCCTTAGCAAATGGGAGCCAAGTAAATCCTCAGTCGCCATACGGCGCCAGCTCCTTTGGAAAAGGAGCCAAGAATCCTAACACCCAAGCTAAAGCTCGGCTTTAGCTGATATTAAAGCCGAGCTTTAGCCTAAGCGGTTAACCTCCTTTCGAAAGGAGGAAAATCTACCTCTCCGACTACGCCAGATGTTAGACATTAGATTTTAATTGGTAGATAAAGAACGGCGGTCAACCTCTCCGTCACGCTCTCGCGCGCCACCTTTTTCTCCGAAAACAGGCACTCTTTTGTCACTGCGTGACATTTCCTCTAGCAGAGGAATAACCTAACATAGGCGAGGCAAGAACGGAGAAAAAAAGGAGCGTGCCCGCGGGCACGCTCCAACATTTCAATATAAAGCAGGGGATTAATACATTCCACCGCCGCCTTGGCCTGCCATAGCGGCTGCGGTTGCGGCGTCTGCTGCGGGGTTGGGCTTATCCGCAACGAGGCTTTCGGTGGTAAGCACCATGCCGGCTACGGAAGCCGCGTTTTGCAATGCCGAGCGGACGACCTTTGTCGGGTCGAGGATGCCGGCTTTTGCCATATCGGTGTATTTATCCTTGGCGAAATCATAGCCGTAAGCCTTTTTGCCGGATGCTATGATGGCGTTAACGATAACCGAGCCTTCAAGGCCGGCGTTTTCTGCTATTTGACGAATCGGAGCTTCAAGTGCCTTGATAACAAGCTTGATGCCCGTCTTTTCATCCGGATCTTCGGCTACAAGCAGTTTCTCGACATCGGCGATTACATTCAGTAATGCTACGCCGCCGCCGGGCAGGCTGCCTTCTTCAACAGCTGCTTTTGTGGCCGCAAGAGCATCTTCGATGCGAAGCTTCTTTTCTTTCATTTCGGTTTCGGTTGCCGCGCCGACTCTGATAACGGCAACACCGCCGGAAAGCTTAGCAAGCCTTTCCTGAAGCTTTTCACGGTCGAAATCGGATGTTGTGTTTTCAATTTGAACCTTGATTTGAGCTATACGGGAGTTGATTGCTGCTTTTTCTCCCGCGCCGTCAACGATGATGGTGTTTTCTTTCGATACCTTAACTTGACGGGCTTTACCGAGCTGGGTGATTTCGGTTTCTTTTAATTCAAGGCCGAGGTCGGCAGTGATGACTTCGCCGCCGGTAAGAATAGCAATATCCTGCAGCATTTCTTTGCGTCTGTCGCCAAAACCGGGTGCCTTAACCGCGACGCAAGTGAATGTTCCGCGAAGCTTGTTGACAAGGATTGTGGAAAGAGCCTCACCCTCAACATCTTCTGCAACGATAACAAGCTTTTTACCGGATTGAAGGATTTTTTCAAGCAGCGGCAGTATTTCCTGAATGTTGGAAATCTTTTTGTCAGTAATAAGCAGGTAAGCATCATCAATAACAGCTTCCATTTTATCGGTATCGGTAACCATATAAGGGGAGATATAACCGCGGTCAAACTGCATACCTTCAACAACATCGGAATCGGTCACGGCAATTTTGCTCTCTTCAACCGTGATAACGCCGTCGGAGGTAACTTTTGCCATTGCGTCGGCTATGATATTGCCCAGTTCCTCATCGCTGGAAGAAATTGTCGCGATGCGGGCGATATCTTTACTGTCCTTAACCGGTTTTGAATTCTCTTTAAGCGCTTTTACAGCGGCATCGACTGCCTTTTGAATGCCTTTTTTAACAACCATCGGGTTTGCGCCGGAGGTGACATTTTTCATGCCTTCGCGGACGAGTATTTGCGCGAGCAGGGTAGCGGTTGTGGTGCCGTCGCCGGCAACATCGTTTGTCTTGGTGGCAACTTCTTTGATGAGCTGAGCACCCATGTTTTCAAAAGCGTCTTCCAGTTCGATTTCTTTCGCGATGGTAACACCGTCATTGGTGATAAGCGGAGCACCGTATTTTTTGTCAAGAACAACGTTTCTGCCTTTGGGGCCGAGCGTGATTTTAACTGTGTTTGCGAGTTTGTCAATACCCGTCAAAAGAACCTTGCGGGCTTCTTCTCCGTAAATAATTTGTTTAGCCATTTTTGTTTCCTCCTAATTTCTTATTCAACAACTGCAAGAATGTCGCTCTGACGAACAATAGTGAACTCTTCTTTGTCAAGTTTCACTTCTGTTCCTGAGTACTTGCTTGTAATAACCCTATCGCCTACATGGACATACATAGTCACTTCTTTGCCGTCAACAAGTCCCCCCGGACCGACAGCGATAACTTCTGCAATCTGGGGTTTTTCCTGGGCAGAAGCTGCAAGAATGATGCCGCTGCTTGTGGTTTCTTCAACCTCAATAAGCTTAACAACGACGCGGTCTGCAAGTGGTTTGATTGTCATTTAAATTCCTCCCAAATATTGTTTATTTTGGCAGAGCAAATTTTGCTCATAGCCTTAAGAATTATATTAGCACTCAACCGCTCCGAGTGCTAACTGATATTGTAGTCATTTCCTGTGCAAAAATCAAGTGCTTTTTTAAATGTTAACAATTATGTCATAAATTCTTAAAGCTGATTTAAAAAACAAAGTGAAATAGCATTCGTCTGAGGCATATTGCTTTTAATACTCCTTCATGCTATTATTTTTATAAACTATCATACCTTGCCGCTGTCTGTTGGTATTGCAGAAAGGAGCCGCGCGATGGGAATCGGTGTTTCAACATCCTGTTATTATCCGTTGGAAACAGAAATTGCTTTTAAGAAAATTGCTTCGCTTGGCGTGAAAACATGCGAAATATTTTTCAACTCATTTTCCGAGCTTGAAAACAACTTCCTGAAAGAAATTTGCCGAATAAGAAACGATTTCGGAATGCGTATCCCATCAGTTCATCCTTTTTTATCTTATGGAGAACCTTATCTTCTTTTCAGTGAGTATGAACGCCGATTTACCGATACTTTGGAGCTGTATAAAAAATATTTCTCAGCGGCCAACATCATCGGCGCTGAAATTCTTGTTATTCACGGAGGTAAGGCGTCAAATTATTTCACGGACGAACAGTATTTTGAAAGGTTCGCAAAGCTTGCGGAGAAGGGCAAAGAACAGGGGATAACAGTTGCTCAGGAAAATGTTGTCCATTACCGTGCCCAGTCATTAAATCTATTGGTCGATATGAAAAAAGCTATCGGTGACAATTTAAAAATCGTGCTGGATTTAAAGCAGGCTGCCCGCGCGGGCTATTCGCCGTTTGAATTTGTTGAGGCGCTTTCGGGCAGCATTGTTCATGTCCATATAAGCGACTTAAACGAGCAGCATGACTGTTTACCGCCCGGCGACGGAGAGTTTGATTTTGTTCGACTGCTTGCCGAAATGAACACCGCCGGATATAAAGGGGATTATATCATCGAACTTTATCGCAGCAATTTTGAAAATGACCGGCAAATTACAAACGCCATGCGTTTTATGGAACACGTGGAGCAGATGTTGTGATATTTTCCTTGCATTCTGCTGTATATATGGTATAATAATTTTAATGCTTAATTTTTATATTAGGATGTGATAAGCGTGAAATGTCCGTTTTGCAGTTTTGAAGAGAGCAAGGTAATTGACTCACGCCCGACAGATGAAGGCGAGCGGATTCGCCGCCGCAGAGAATGCATCAACTGTGCCAAAAGGTTTACAACGTATGAGATAATTGAAACTGTACCGATTATCGTTGTTAAAAAAGATAAATCACGAGAGGTGTTTGACAGAAACAAGCTCCTTAACGGGATGCTTCGCGCGTGTGAAAAACGCCCCGTTTCAATAGAAAATCTTGAAGCGGCAGTTTCCGGAATTGAACTCGCTTTGCAAAACTCGCTTGACCGCGAAGTAACCACAGGCCACATCGGCGAACTTGTTATGGAAAATTTAAAGTCGCTTGATGAGGTTGCTTATGTGCGCTTTGCCTCTGTTTACAGACAGTTTAAAGATATCAATACTTTTATGGATGAACTGGCGAAGCTAAAAAAAGAGAAATAAAAATTATAATAATAAACAAAAACCGGAAGGCCTCGGCCTTCCGGTTTTTTGTTATTTTAAAGATGAAATTTTACTGCTTTGCTTGCTTCTCAAGAATACTTTTTAACGGACGGCATATGGCATATGCTAAAACGGCGCCCAATACGGCTTCCGGAATTCCGCTGGTAAGAATAGTTGAACCGATTATGCCCAGTAAAAGATTGTATGTTTTGCCGATAGCAGCCGCATAATCCCTTCCAAAGAAGAGGTAGATTCCGCCCAAAACAAGAATAGTATTGGTTAATGAACCGAATAAACCGCTTAGACCGTAAACGAAGGCGTCCTTCTTTTTAAGCTTTGCAAAAAGTTTTGTGAAAGCCTTAAAGCATAACCCGGTGACGACACCGATTAATATGCGGGGAACAAAACAGATTACGAGGCTCCAGAAATTGCCTTGGATTTCACCCAAACTGTAAAAAGGCGTAAAAGCGAACGCCACAATCGCGGCGGGCGGAGTAAAGGTCCAAACAATAAAGCTGAAAAGGCCGAATGCAAAGCCCATTGCTGTACCTGCGCCTGTGCCAAGTAAAATTGCCGTGATAATAACGGGGATATGGGAAAGTGTTGCGACAATAGGACCTAATGCAGGGAGAGAACCTAAGGGTGTGAAGCATACAATAGCTTCAATTGCCAGGAGCATGGAAAATTGTGCCAGAAACAGAACCTTTTTGTGCGACGCAGTGGTGTTTGTTGACATTTTTATATTCCTCCTTGCTGCTGCTCTCCGTCAAGCAGAGATGCAACGCAAAATTTAGCGGAAAAAAGCCGGGGGTTATCTGCCTTTAATATTTTTTTGATATATTATTTTAAGACCTTCAAGCACAAGCACACCGTTATATATAACGTTATGTTTACAGCTTATTACAATATCGTGTGCGAGCCCGCCGGTGGCAACTATTGTGCGGGCATTTTCGCCAAGCTCTTCTTCAATTCTTTCACATAATCCGTCAATCATTGCGGCCGCGCCGAACACTGTGCCGGCCTGCATGCTGTCAACCGTGTTTTTCCCGATTATGCGCAGCGGAGGGGTAAGATTGATATTCGGCAGTTGAGATGTGCGCTGCGCAAGCGCTTCAAGAGATATTGAAACACCGGCGGAAATTGTACACCCGCAGAAAGAGCCGTTTTCATCGATTATGCTAATCTTTGTCGCAGTGCCAAGGTCGACAACAAGGCAGGGCAAGGGGTATTGTGAGGCTGCTGCGACGGCGCCTGCAATAAGGTCCGCGCCGACTTGAGCCGGATTATCCGTCAGTATATTCATGCCGGTTTTTAAACCGGGCCCGAGAAGCATAGGCTTAATACAAGTTATTTTTTCAACAGCGTTGGCAATTGCTGTTGTCAGCTCCGGTACGACAGAGCCAATTACAGCGCCGCTGAACGCGGTTGAGGTTACCTTATACAAATTCAGTATATTAAGAAGATCAACCGCATACTGGTCCGTTGTTCTTGCCCTGTCCGTGGCAAGACGGGAAACGAAAAGCAGGGTATCTTCCGAGTATGCACCAAGAGTTATGTTTGTGTTCCCCATATCGATTGCCAAAAGCATAAGTTCACCCCGTTCGAAGCAGATAGTGGATGGCTCGTTCTAGTACTATTGTTCTACCACTGTTCAACTATTGCTTCACTATTCTCAACTATCGCTCAACCATTTTTCCAACGTAACCGTATTATACTACATACAATCGAATAAATCAAACATTGCTGACATTGAAATTTTTACAAATTTCTGTATAATGATAATATCCTTATTTTGCTCAGCGTGTTTGACTTGAAAAGGAATTGAATTTTATGACAGCTTGTTTAACATGCCCGAGAGGCTGCGGAATTGACCGGAGTTTAAAGCCGGGTTTTTGCGGGATGAACGAAAAAATAACGGTGGCAAAGGCTGCGCTGCATGAGGGAGAAGAACCCTGTATCAGCGGCAGGAAGGGTTCCGGAACGATATTTTTTTCAGGCTGTTCATTAAAATGTGTTTATTGCCAGAATCTTAAAATCAGCCATGAACTTTTTGGAGCTCAAATAACCGCAACAGATTTAATGCATATTTTTGACAATCTAATCGAAAAGGGTGCCCATAATATCAATCTCGTAAACCCGACTCATTTCGCTCCGATGCTTGCGGATGTTTTACTCGAATACAAATCACCGGTGCCCGTTGTTTACAATAGCAGCGGCTATGAGACCGTTGAAACGCTCGAGTGCCTTGAAGGGCTTGTTGATATTTACTTGCCGGATTTAAAGTATGTTGACAGTATTGTTTCAAAAAAATACTCAAATGCCGGAGATTATTTTCAATTCGCATCAAATGCTGTTCTCGAAATGCAGCGGCAGGTGGGCAAATTACAGCTTAATAAAGACGGTATTGCAATCCGCGGGCTGATGGTGCGTCATTTGGTTCTGCCGGGAAATGTAATGCAAACAATCAAAGTGCTAACATGGTTAAGCAATAACCTGCCGGCTGAAACAGCAATCAGTTTAATGAGTCAATATACTCCTTGCGGTGCTGCAATAAAAATGCCGCCGCTAGACAGAAAAGTAAAAAAACGCGAATATAACAGAGCTGTAACGGCGATGCTTGACTTCGGATTTGAAAACGGTTATGTTCAGGAACTGAATTCATCGGGCGGGGAATTCGTTCCGGTTTTCGATTTGGAAGGAATAATATGAAAAGGATTGATGCTGAATGAAGCTGCAAGAGGTCAAACTCGCAAACTATTCAAAAACAGAGGACACGGTTAATTCCGTTACCCACATGCTGGGTGTGCCTTTGGGGATTACAGTTTTAATTTTGTGTTTGAAAAGAAGCATTGAATACGGCTCAAATTGGATGATAGCGTCTTCCGTAATTTACGGTGTGTCAATGATCCTTTTATATTTGGGCTCGGCGCTCTATCATGGAGTAAAACCGGGGAAGCTGAAAAAGGTTTTGCGCGTCATTGACCACTGCTTGATATTTTTGCTGATAGCGGGTTCGTTAACTCCGTATGCGCTTGTTTCAATGCGGCCCGAACACCCGCTTGCCGGCTGGCTGTCGATTATAATTGCCTGGGGTGCAGCGCTGTTTGGCATTACCGGCACTTCAATCAATCACGAAAAATTTAAAAAGGTTCAAATGGTTCTCTATATTGGGATTGGATGGATATTGATTTTAGGTATTAAAACGCTTCTCGCCGTATTTTCCGGTGAGTACAGGATGGGGTTATACTTATTGCTTGTTGGCGGAGGAATTTATACCGTTGGCGCAATTCTTTACGGTGTCGGGAAAAAGCTGCCGTATTTTCACGCTGTTTTCCATTTGTTTGTGCTTGCGGGCAGCGTTGTTCAGTTTTTATCGGTTTACGATTATGTTTTAAAAATGTATGTTTGAACTTGATTTTTGTTGCAATTTTCTTGTTTTGTGTTAAAATTATAGTTATTGAATTGCAGGGGGATTTTTTGTGAAAAAAGGAAGAGGCTTTATATCGGAATTCAAGACATTTGTTATGCGCGGGAATGTTGTTGATCTTGCAGTCGGTGTTATCATTGGCGGAGCATTTAAAAGTATTGTGGACTCGCTTGTGGCTGATGTTATTATGCCGGTAGTCAGCCTTATAACAGGCGGTATTGACTTTTCAAATCTCTTTTTAAACCTTTCTAACCGTGATAAGTATGACACGCTTGCCCTTGCGCAGGCAGCCGGAGTCGCGACACTCAACTATGGTAATTTTATTTCAAAAATTATCAACTTCGTTATTATGGCGTTTGTTATTTTCTTGCTTGTAAAATGCCTCAATAAGCTTGCGGAAACAGGTAAAAAGAGGATGTTAAAAGGTCAGGAAACTGCAACGGAACCTGTAACAACAAAGGATTGCCCGTTTTGCAAATCAACAATCAGCATTGATGCTGTACGGTGCCCGAATTGCACTTCGGAATTGAAGTAGAATATTTCAAATTTTTTATAAATATATTAATGGAAAAGGTAAATGAATCATGAATATTGGATTTATAGGAACAGGCAACCTCGCTAACGCTATGATAAAGGGTGTGCTTAACGCCAAAGCGGTAGTCGCTGAAAGCATCTACGCTTATGACATTGACACAATTAAGTTGGATTTGGCGGCGCAAAAATACGGGATAAAGCAAGCTGCGGCAGCTGAAGAGATTGTTGAAAAATGCGGTGTGGTTTTTATTGTTATAAAACCGGCTGATTTTCCGAATTTGTTAAAAACACTTGATGAAAAACTGAAAGCCAAAGATCCCCTTGTTATATCAACTGCCGCAGGCAACTCACTCGAATACATTTCGTCTTTCTTAAGCTATACACCTTCCCTTGTGCGTATTATGCCGAATATCAATGCGACAATCGGCGAGGCAATGTCTGCTTATTGTACAAATGGCCGGCCGACTGCCGGGCAGATAAGTGTTGTCGAAAAGCTTTGTTCTTCTTTTGGCGAAGTCATAGCGCTTGACGAGAAATATTTCCCGATGTTTGGCGTTATTGCGGGGGCTGCGCCTGCTTTTGCCTATATGTTTATTGATGAACTCGCAAGAGCCGGTGTGAAAATTGGCATGAACAAAAAACTTTCGCTTCAGATTGCCGCGCAAACTGTTTTGGGAAGCGCCAAATATATTCTTGAAAGCGGAGAGCATCCCTATGAATTGATTGACAGGGTTTGTTCCCCGGGCGGAACAACAATTGAGGGCATTGCTGCGCTTCAGGAATTCGGCTTTTCTAATGCAATAACAAAAGCAGTTGACCGAGCGCTTGAAAAGGATTTGAAACTTGCCAGTCTCAAGAAAAACAACTGAGAGTTTACTTTTAAGAGACGCGTGAAAGAGCGCCTCTTTTTAGTATAAGGAGGATCTCAATGTTAACCTGCATCTTGCTCAGTTCCCTGGTAAAAGCCTTTGCCGACGAACAGCCGAAAAATATACCGTTAAAAAAATTCTCGATGCTGAAAAACGAAAGGGCGTCCTTCCAGACAGCTTTGTTTTCGGATCAAGAAAATGATTTGGCGTTAACCCTTAAAATCGATTCGCCTCTTGTCGACAAAATCAATATATTCTCTGTTGAAGCAATCCCGTCCGGCATGCCGGCATACAAGGACCATGACGACTACTATCTACGGACCGAGCCCGGCCTGTTCCCCGACCTTCTGCGCCCTGTCAGCGGCTCTATCCTTATGAAGCCGAAGCAATGGCGAAGCATATGGTTTGAACTTGACCCCGCCGGCAAAATCAAAGCAGGGGAGTATACGGTTGAAATCAGTTTCTATTCTGCTGCGGAGAAACTTGCGTCATCTCAATTAACCGTTGAAATCATCAACGCGGATTTGCCGAAGCAAACACTGATTCATACAAATTGGTTCCATACCGACTGCCTTTCAACCTGGTATAAGACGGAAGTCTTCAGCGAAGAATATTGGCGGATAACAGAAAATTATATCATGAACGCTGTTCGCCATGGTATTAATTGTATTCTAACGCCGCTTTTTACACCTCCTTTGGATACGCAAATAGGCGGAGAAAGGCCGACCGTGCAGCTTGTCAAGGTTCAAAAGCAAAACGGAAAATACAGTTTTGATTTCAAAAATCTAAAACGCTGGGTCGAACTGTGCAACCGCTGTGGGGTGGAGTATTTTGAAATGTCACATCTGTTCACCCAATGGGGGGCAAGGTATGCACCGAAGGTGGAAGCGGTGGTTGACGGCAGGCCGGTTAAGCTTTTTGGCTGGAACACTTGGGCGGCAAGTAAAAAATATACTGACTTTTTAACCGAATTTGCGAAATCCCTGAATGGCTTTATGGATGAAAACGGTATTAAAAAACGCTGTTTCTTCCATGTGTCCGATGAGCCGTCCATCGGGCAATACAACGCGTATAAAAAGCGAAGCTTGCTGGTTGAAAAACTTTTTCCGGGTTCCCCTGTTATCGACGCTCTTTCCGACTTTAAATTTTATAAAAAAGGTGCCGTAAAAACGCCGATTCCCGCAATCAATCATATTGAACCTTTTATCGGCAAGGTGCCGGAGCTTTGGGCATATTACTGCTGCGGACAGCATAAGGACTATGTATCCAACCGCTTTTTCGCCATGCCATCCCAACGCAACCGCGTGCTCGGTATGCAGCTCTATAAGTTTGATGTAAAAGGATTTTTACAGTGGGGGCATAACTTCTGGTACGCGCAGTTTTCAAAACGCGAGGTCAATCCGTTTGAGGAGAGCGACGCGGGCAAAGCCTTTCCCTCGGGGGATGCTTATGTCGTTTACCCAGGGGATGACGGCACACCGTTGAATTCCCTGCGCTTGAAGGTATTTTATGACGCGCTTCAGGATATGCGCGCGCTGCAGTTGCTTGAATGTTTAACAGGCAGAGAAAACACACTTGAACTGCTTGAAGAAGACCTTCCCGAGCCGATGACCTTCAATTCATACCCGCACAGCGAAGAATGGCAGCTCGAAAAACGCGAGCAAATTAATGCGGCTATAAAAAAGAATATTTAACAAATTGCAGTTATCTTTTTTAATTTTTTACGCATCAATGAAAGGAAACACACAGTGAACAACGGTTATTTTAAGGTAAGAGAATTTAAAAATGAACCCGGTTTGGGATATAACCCGACAGGCGCTGCAAAGGAGGAGCTGCTTAACACGCTTGCCGACATGCGCAGCGGCTTTGCAGATATTCCTCTGATAATAGGGGGCAAGGAAATCCGCACCGGCAACACGAAAAACTGCATCATACCGCACGATAAAGACAATGTTATCGGCTGTTACCATGAAGCCGGTGAGGATGAAATACGACTTGCTATAAACGCGGCTAACAAGGCTAAAAAAGCTTGGGCAGAAATGCCCTATGACCAACGGATGCTGGTGTTCTTAAAAGCGGCGCATCTTGCCTCCACCACGTGGCGGGCGAGGCTGAATGCAGCGACAATGCTTTGTCAAAGTAAAACCTTTTATCAGGCGGATATCGACTCTGCCTGTGAACTCATTGATTTTTACAACATGAACTGCAAGGCTCTCTGCGATATATATGATATGCAGCCGGCTCCGACAAAGGACAGCATGAATAAAGTCGATTACAAGCCTCTTGACGGTTTTGTTTTTGCGGTAACTCCCTTTAACTTCACCGCCATTGCCTCGAACCTTCCCTCCGCGCCGGCTATAGCGGGGAATACGGTTGTATGGAAGCCCGCATCCTCAACCGTGTATTCGGGCTATGTGATTATGAAACTTTGGCAGGAAGCCGGTTTGCCGGATGGTGTCATCAACTTCATTCCCGGCAACGCACGCCGGGTAAGTGAGATAGTCTTGAACAGTGAGGATTTGGCCGGAATTCACTTCACCGGTTCAACCGCGGTGTTCAACAGCTTCTGGAAAAAGATCGGCAATAACATTGACAACTACAAATGTTACCCCCGCATAGTAGGCGAAACGGGCGGCAAGAATTTCATCATGGTGCATAATACGGCCGATGCCGACCGGGTTGTTGCCGCTATAATACGAGGCGCGTTTGAATATCAAGGGCAAAAATGCTCGGCGACCTCCCGGGGATACATTCCACAAAGCCGCTGGACAGAAATTAAAGAAAAGCTTGTCAGCGAGATGGCAACCATAAAAATGGGTAACGCCGAGGAGCTCGATACCTTTGTAAGCGCCGTGATTGACCAAGCGGCCTTTGACAAAAACAAGAGCTATCTGGATTTTATAAAGTCATCCCCGGATGCCGAAATTGTCTGCGGCGGCGGCTGCGATGACTCAAAAGGATTTTTTGTTGAACCTACCGTGGTGTTGACAAGCAACTTAGAATACAAAACGATGACAGAAGAGATTTTTGGACCTATTATAACTCTCTATGTTTATGAGGATGAACGGTATGAGGAAATCCTTGATATCTGCGCAAACTCAAGCAAATACAGCCTGACAGGCGCATTCCTTGCTAAAAACAGAGAGGTAATCGACCATGCGGAAAAAGTGCTTCGTTTTGCGGCGGGGAATCTTTATATAAACGATAAAAGCACCGGCTCGGTGGTCGGGCAAAATCCATTCGGCGGCAGCAGGACTTCAGGCACAAATGACAAAGCGGGCAGTCTGATCAATATGCTTAAATGGGTTAGCCCTCAGTCGATTAAAGATAGCTATGATTCAACGAAAAACTACAGGTATCAGCTTTAGACAAATCAAGGGAAGTAAAAAAATACAGCGATTCCGTTTTTCTGGAACCGCTGTATTTTTTGGGATGTCATACTAATCCCGATTATAAACCTCTATGTGAAGATCGTTGCCGCATACTTCACAATATACGGCATCTTTCCCCGGAAATACTCAGCTTGAAATCGGTCGGGTTCGTTAAAATCCTCCGTTTACCGCAGGGGATGGGCCCATTATAAACGTCAGGGTTCCGCCGCCTGCAATCTGCGAATGTACGATTGACGGTTTATCGAGCTTCACGCCGTTCAGGGTTACACTTTGAACATAGATGTTATCGGCTGATTGATTTTCGGCAATGACAGTGAGCGTTTTTCCGGTGCCAAGGTTTATCTCGGCTTTGTCGACATTTGGCGAACCGATCCAATAACGGTCTGTCCCTGCAACAGGGTAAAAACCCATCGCGGAAAAAACATACCATGAGCTCAAAGTTCCCCCGTCGTCATTGCCGTCAAGGCCGTCCACATCCGTGCTGTGGCGTTCGGCAAGTGCCCAGCGGGCCCATTTTTGTGTTAAATCCGGGCGTCCGGCGTCATCAAATAGAAAAAGAGCATGTATATCATGCTGGTTGCCTTGCCAGTAACCGGAACCGGGTAAAACAGCTGCGCGGTTTTTACTGGCATCAGCCATAAATTTATCGAGTTCGCTTATAAAGTAATTCTTCCCGAAAAGGGCGATCAACCCGGTTGTATCCTGCGGAGCCGACCATCTCCAGTGGCGCGCTCCGCCTTCACAGTAAGCATCCGAAACTTTTTTGGGTAAAATCTCGTCATAATAACTTATAAAGTTTGGTAATAACGGTTCCACCCATGATCCGTCGATGAAACGTCCCTGAAAGTATTTCGTCTCAGAATTCCACAGGTTTTTATAGTCCATGGATTTATCTGTAAATAAAGCAGCATCTGCGGTTTTGCCAAGTGCTTGTGCTAAAAGTGCTATGCTGCCGTCAGCCCAGGCTAATTCGAGCGTTTTGCTAACGGAAATGTCTTCAGTGTCCGCCGGGACATATCCGTATTTGTTTAAAGCTTGAATGTCGGCGCGGCGGCTGCTGCTCGCTGAAGTTCCAAGGGCGGTCTCTTTCATAAATGAATATGCTTCTTCAACTTCGAAATCCGTAATCCCTTTCAGATAACTTTCCGCAATAACCATATCCGCCGGCGTACCGAACATGGAGCCTGTCTCTCCGGCTCCGGAAGGCCAGCGCGGCAATTCCCCGTCAATGCGTGCCATACGGACAAGGCTTTTCAGGCAATCCCGCTGTATGTCAGGGGCTATTAAATTAAGCAGCGGGTGCTCGGTTCTGTAAGTATCCCAAATTGACATATCGGTGCGATAAGTGAAGCCTTCGGCTGTTCCGACCTGCTCTTCGAATCCGAGATATTGCCCGTTGACATCGGTAAAGTCGGTGGGCATGATCATGGAATGGTACAAGGCGGTATAGAAAATGGTCTTAACTTCAGTGTTAGGGGATTCGATTTTTATGCTGGAAAGCGAGGTATCCCATGTCTTGCGGGCGGTGTCTCTTACACCTTCAAAATCAAGCGCTCCGGCTTCAGCGTTAAGGTTTTCCCTTGCGTTTTCAAGGCTTACAAAGCTGATGCCGACTTTCAGCTCAACCGGCTGATCTTTGATGTTGCCGAAGTTAATGTCGGCTCCCGTGTCATTGCCTGTGCCATTCGATTCGGTGCTGCTTTCGGTGCAGACACCATCGCTCCAAGTCGCGTATGATTGAAAGGGCGTATTGAATTTTGCAACGAAATATCCCTTGAGTCCGCCGTATCTGCCTGTAAAATCTGTGAAAACGCGTGCTTCACCCGTGACTTCCATCGTCTCGGAATTGATAAAAACTTTTCCCTCAGTGGCTTTTCCGCCCGAGAGGAAGCTTGTCGCGTCAATGAAAATGTGCGAATCTTTGCCGGTCCCGAATGTATAGCGGTGAACGCCTACATGATCTGTCGCCGTAAGTTCGGCCAGGCAGTCAATCGACGGTAGGTTGACGGCATAATAGCCGGCAGTTGCTTCCTCCTGCCCGTGTGTAAAAACAAGCGGTCTTGTCAGCCTGTCGGCAGGATCTGATTTTCCGATAGACGGCGTGACCCTGAAATGGCCCATATCGGTAGCACCTGTTCCCGAAAGTCTGGTATGGCTGAATCCCCAAAGGAAGTTCGTTTCATAGTAATAACCTGCGGAACCCAGTTTTGAAATACTGAGTCCGCCCGGCAGCGTTGTGTCCGGACTTAATCTAACCATACCGAAAGGTGTGGTTGCACCGGGAAAAAGCATGGCACACGCCCATGGTATGCCTCCCGTGCCAATGAACGGATAGACCCATTGGCCGTACTCACCGGGTTTAAGCTCAGGCATTGTAACGTTTTTGGGAAATACACCATGAAATGCTGCCGAGATAAAAATGACCAAACTTAAAACAACGCTGACTAACTTTTTTATTGATGCCGTCATTATTAAACCCTCCATTTATATAGCAATTAAAAAATAATAGCATGTGAAAAGAGCGGAACCGGAAATGGCTGTTTGTCAAGGCATGTATTTATCAACGGAATACTGCGGTTCAACTGCAATAAAAGAGGAAACCGCGTCTATTACGCTTTGCGGCATCTTATTTGCGGGAATATACATCGTGGTGTTGCCGCCGTTGTTTTTCAGCTCAAATCTAACAAAGTAACCTGCCGCGCTGTTGAAATACGATATTTGTGAATTTTCTGCAATTTCATTTATAACGGCTTTATCCGTAACTTTATAAGCGCTTGAAAACCTGCTGTAATCATTGTATGTTTTGCTCCATCCTCCCATAAAATGAAAAGATTCACCGCCATAGTAATAATAGTCGTTTGTATCTCTTTTGGCTGAAATTACTTTGACACCGGCAAATTCTGTACCGGGTTCATTATTGAAGTATTCCGTGAAACCATTGCTTTCTATAAATTTCAGAGTATTAATCATATCTTTGGTTATAACGATACTGACATAACCGTATTGAGAAAGTCCAAAGGTTGTTTGGCCGGAAAATTCTGCAATTGAATCAGGCGCTGCTGCAGTTTCTATGTATGCATCCTTTTTATAATAATCAGCAGTACTGTCGTAGCCGGCTGAAAATCTGATGGCTCCCAGCGCAGGGGATACGGGGAAAAATCGATCGCTGACGGTTTGTCCGGTTAAGTCCGCTGCCAATGCGCCGAGGAGCTGCACACGTCCGGCAGCGTCAAGAGTCAGCACATTTGAAACATTCATTAAGTTAGGCAGAACGGATATTTCCGAATCTGAACTCTGGAAAAAATCCTTTATTTTTTTTACTTCGTCATTGTCGCTTTCAGATGCCGGTTCAGTCAGGTTGCGGATAATTAACTCATTGTATCTGTCAGTTTTATCTATAGTTAGCATGGAGTTGATGATTTCCAATGTGGCCTTATCATAGTATCGGTTAACGGTTCTTCCGTTTTTTAAATGATAGATGATTTTTACATCCGAACTTGTTACCTGTTTATCGGCAGTTAAAGAATAATCAATATTACCCGAAGTTAATTTGCCGGCATGAATAAAAAGATTGTGCAGGTCAATGACTGTTTTAAGATCATGCTCGCTTTTTAATCCGTCAAGCAGCTTGCCTGTACTGACGGAATATATAAATTCTCCGTCGCCGTTGCCGTTTGAATTATATGGGTCGAGTAATCCGGAATAAGTCACAGGAGTAATCTCTGCACTATCAATTTTTTCAAGGGTTGGTATTCTTGATGAAAATCCCAAAAGTCCTGTTGAAAAAACAATCACAATCAACAGTGCCAAGCCAAGGTGAGCAGGCAATTTGACAAACCCTTTTACCCATCCTTTTAAATTACGTATCAGCGCGAAATCAATAATCATATATAGAAAAATATAAATAAATACCCCGACAATTAATCCCGCGGTAACAGAACTGTTGATTGATAATGCAACACTTAATGCGAAAAATCCAATGAGGAAAATTACAATAAAATTTAACGGTTTGTTAATGCCGAGAAAGCCGCAAATTTCAGCTTTGCGTTTTTGAAAAAAATATATTCCAAGTCCGAAAAGAGCTGCGGATATAAAGAACCAGATTATTGTATTACCGTAGTCGGGCGCATTCCATACAAATTTACTTTCGGTACTTTCCCTGGAAAGGAATCCTATATTTTTGACGTTTTCAAACAAGAAAAGAATGGGATTGAGCTTTGACAAAGAATTTGCCAATGAATTAACCTGATAACCGGCGTCATAAAAATGACCATAGGGCGACCCTAACGTAAGCTTTTTCATTAAAAACTGAATGCTGTAAAAAACCATTGTCGGGCCAAGCAGGATTATACCGGAGAATGTAATGCCTTCAATAATTGTACCAACGCAGCTGAATATTGCGGCAGTTAAACTGAATGCTGTCAGCGAAATCGCGCAATAACCGATGATGTGAAAAATAATTGCGGACCAAAGTTCGGCGGATGAACCGAAAACGGAGATGTTAATAATAAGACAGGCGATAAAAGGAACAGTGATAGAAACGGCAAGCATCAGAATTCCTGCCATGTATTTGGAAACAAAAAGATTTTTACGGGTAATACCAAGGCTGTAAAATACATTAACGGTTTTTTTACTTGCTATAAACCGGAACAGAACAATGCCAAGTAAAATCGAAAATATAATTACCGACAAATGTATCAATACATTAAAAGATATTTGGTTGTATTGATTAAAAATCAGATATTTGTATAAATCCGTGATTTTTTCAGAAGATTTTTCAACAAAACCCGAATAAGGATATTCTTGCGAATTTGAAGCAAAGTTTTTAATTGAAAAAAAGGAAAGAACCGGAACAATTACGGTAAGGACTATCGAGTTAAGCATCGGTAAAATAAAATTCCCTTTCAGTGCGGAGAGAAAGGTGAACCTGGATGTGCTAAGCGAAGATTTTTGTGAGGTCATAATCTTTACCCTCCATTTCATCCAAAAAAATTTCTTCAAGCGAAAGCGGAAATGTTTCGAGCAGTATAGGGTTCATAGAACGCAGCTTATGTTCTAGTTCTTCTATGTCTCCCTGTGCGGTCAGTGTTATAATTTTGCCATCCTTGGCAAAGCGTTTTAATTCAATTCCCTCAAAATCTGTTTCTTCAATGTCTCTGTCAAAAACAACACGGAACTTGCTGCGGCTTCCGCTCATCTCATCCACAGAACAGTCAAGTACAATTTTCTGCCCGTTTATCAACCCGATGTGGTCACAGATATCTCCAAGCTCATGCAGGTTGTGGGAAGAAATAATAATTGCGCATTCTTTTTCTGTTAAATACTCCTGTATAAGTTTTTTTGCCATGTTTCGTTTTGCCGGATCCAAACCGTCAAAACTTTCGTCGAGTAAAAGCACTTCCGGATGGGTTGCCATACCGAGCACCATTTCCGCCTGCCTTTGCATGCCCTTTGAAAATCCGTTCAAGTGTTTTGTTTTGTCTAACCCGAACAAATCCGTTAAATTGTCGAAGGTTGTTGCACTGAAATTTGGGTAATAACCCTTGTAAAAGCGTGCCATTTTTTCCATATTTGCATAAGGTTGAAAATATAAATCGTCGGGCACATAAAAGAGCTTCTGTTTAATATTGGCGTTTTCAAACACATTCTCTCCCGCTATTTTAACTTCGCCAACCTCGGGTTTGAAAACACCTGCTATTGTTTTCAGAAGGGTGGTTTTACCGGCTCCGTTGTAACCGACCAAACCGTATATTGATGATTTCTCGACATGAAAAGAAAGACCGCTTAAGGCAGTGAAACTTCCGTATTTTTTTGTGATATTAATAACGTCAACCATTTCTAACCTCCTCTATTGTTTGTGTGAAAAAGAAAATTATTATGATTAATTTTCAGAATATGATGGAGGAAGACATTCGAGCAGCGTAAAAACACCGTTTCCTTCACATGTAATATCAAAGGTGTTTGCCATTGCCGGTACAAATAAACAATCGCCGCTTTTAACCTTTATGCCTGCTATATTTCCCGCTCCGCTGACAACCGCCAATGCAGAGGGTTTGCCTAAACACGGATGGGTAAAACTTTTCTTTATTTCAAGTTTGTTAAGCGAAAAGCAGGGGGTATTGCCGTATGAAATAATTTGTGTGTAAATATAACTGTCGTTGCTCTCCAACAAAACAGGGTTCAGTTTAAACGCGTCCAGTAAACTGTCAAAGGTATAGTTGATGTAATTGAAACAGTCGAACATTTTTTCAAAACCGACACCTTGATGACATAAAAAATCGGGCAGCTTTTCACCGAGTGTGTTGCATTTTTCCAAGCTGATGGTGTAATCGGTAGGCTCCTGAATTTCCAGAAGAAAGCATCCGGGTCCTATCGCATGCGGTGTGCCGCCCATAATCATATATACCTCGCCCGTTTTGACCGGCACTTTGTGCATCAGGGCTTCCATGCCCTTTAAATCCTGCTTATCAAACAGCTCACGCAGGATTTCCGTATTGACATCTTCTTTAAAACCCAGGAGAATATAAGGCTTTTCCCCATTAATTTCGCGCCCGCCGAGGATGAACCATGCCTCGGTTTTGCCGTAATCGGAGTTAAACAGCTTGCTGGCTGCGGCTTTATCCGGGTGAACCTGTATAGGCAGCCGTTCGGCGGAATCCAAAAACTTCGTCAGCACGCCAAAATTGATGCCAAAATTTTTGATATGCTCTTCACCGAGTAAGCCTTCGGGGTTTTGGTCAATTAAATCCTTCAAGTAAGCCGTTTTGCCGTCCGCTGTTAAAACCATGCTCAAACCTTCACGCTCGGGCTGATTTTCGTGGGGCGGATTGTTTGCCTGAACAACCGATGCGAGCCAATCTTCCGGGAAGTATCCGTCCCTGCCTTCAATACCCCTTAATTCATCGAGCAGCATACCGCCAAGGTAAATTCTCCAAACCCTATTTTTAAGCATTTTCAAAGGTAACAGGTTTTCCATTTTAGAACTCCTTTTATATAAATTATATAAAAATATCTTACACTGCTTTCATTTAAAAAGCAACTTATTTCATGAGCGAAAGACTTGCAAATAAATTACGGTTCGCTTATAATATTTCAGACAAACGCCTTTGCGCGGAACAGTCGAAATATAATTTTGGAGGCATTATGGAAATGATGAACAGCTTTTACTGTTCGGGCAGTTTCCCGCAAAGATCGAGAGATTTCTTTACCCTTGAAAACGGGTTGCCGTCAAACGAAATCCTTTGTGTTTTGTTTGACAAAAACGGCCGCTTTTGGGCAGGCACGGCAAAGGGTCTTGCGTATTTCGAATGTGAGGCGTTCATAACACTGCCGGTAGAGGGGAAGGGTGCCGGCACAAGTGTAACAAGCCTTTTTTGCGACGATTCCGGTCTTCTTTGGATTGGCTGCGGCCCCAAGCTGTATACCTGCAAAAACAACAAAATATCTTTCGTCAAGTCTTTTGGCGAAAACTGCGATATCGTCGGTATGGCCCAGGATGGCCCTACCGTCTTTTTACTGACAAAAGAAGTGCTGTACCGCCTGGTTAACGGCGACTGGCAGGTTGCCAAACCCGTTGACGGCACCGGTCTTAAGCTGACTGTTTTTGAAGAGATGCCTTTCGTACTGACAGAAGAAAGCGTCATTATGGGGCTCAGCTGCAAACGCCCGCGCTGGAAAAGCGTTTGTCCGAAAACCTCCGACATGCCCAAGTGTGCCGTGAACGATATTAGGTTTGACTCCTGTGGGCACCTTTGGGTCGGCACGGACGAAGGTTTATATATATATGATAATACGGATTATTGGATCGGCCCGAATGAAATTGACACGCTGCCGGCGGAAAAAATCAACGCTATTCAAATTGCAAAAAACGGCTGCAAATACTTTGCTTCGGATAACGGCGTTATTTGCCTTGATAAAGGCGCGCTCAAATATCTTGGCGCCAAGCGCTGGGTGCCGGCAAGCGATGTGACGGCAGTTGCCGTTTCGGACGATGATGATACCATTTGGGCGGCAACCGCGGCGGGGCTCAGCAGAATATCCGTCAGAATGATGACACTCAAAGAAAAAGCCGATCATTACCAAAAAACTACCGAAGCCCATCATGTCCGCGACGGTTTTGTCTGCGGCAGGGGAGGGTTGATAAATGAAGACCTGAATACGGGCAGCGTTCATATTTCGGACAATGACGGGCTTTGGACCGGCTGTTATGCGGCGGCGGAAACCTTTCGATATGCGGTAACCGGCAAAAAAGATGCCTTGGCGAACGCAAGAAGGTCAATAAAAGCGATGATTTACCTCACTAAAGTTTCCGGTATTCCGGGGTTTACCGCCCGCGCTGTGCGCCGCCCCGGTGAAGACGGTTTCGGCAACGGCGACTGGGAATGGGACCTGACCGCCGACGGTACCTGTGAGTGGAAATGCGAAACCTCGAGCGATGAAATGGTCGGCCATTTCCTTGCCTTTTCGCTTTACTATGATTTGTGCGCCGGTGATGCAGAGAAAAAAGAAATTAAAGAAGCTGTTTGCGGCATGGTTGACCATATGATCAGAAACGATTATAAACTTGTTGACAAAGACGGTCTGCCAACAACCTGGGCAAACTGGGCACCTGCTTCATTGAATCATGACAATAAGTGGATTGAGGAAAAGGGTGTTAATTCGCTGGAACTGCTGTCGTTTCTGAAAACGGCTTACCATATGTCCGGCAATGAGGTTTATAATAACGAGTACAAAGATCTGATAAGGAAACATCATTACATTTTGAATGTGGCCCAGCACAAGATTCAAGACGGCCACGGCTGCCATATTGACGACAATTTGGGATTTTTAAGCACAATCACCCTGCTCCGTCTCGAGCATGATGAGACACTGCGTGCTGTCGTCTTCATGGGGCTTGAGCACCATTGGCAGTATGAAAAAATCGAACGCACACCGTTGTGGAACTTCATTTACGGGGCTTTTACGGGCCGGTACTGCGATGTTGAAGCAGCGGTGCAAACGCTGCGTGAAACTCCGCTGAGCCTTATTGAATACCAAATCGTCAACAGTACCCGCAAAAAGCTTGTTTATAACACCGAGATGGCTGAGTGGGGCGAACCCGCACAGCTTGTTGCGCCTTTGCCGGCAGACGAGCGCAGGGTCGGCAGGGATGACAGCAATCATTTCAGGGCAGACTCCGGAAACGGAACCTCAGCGGAGGACGGGTCATTCTTCCTGCTGCCGTATTGGTTTGCCCGTTATAGTAATTTGATTAAAGAAGCGGAAGATAAATAAAATTTAAATATGAGGTGCAATAATGTATAAAAAAAACGACATGAAACAATTTAACGGGGTTTGGTCTTTGCTGTTAACGCCCTTTCATGAAGACAGGTCAATTGACTTTATTACTTTGGCAAAATATGCCGAATGGCAGGCTTCTCATAAACCGCAGCATTTTTTTGCTGTTTGCGGCTCTTCCGAAATGGCAAGCATGAATCTTGAGGAACGCCTGAAAGTAGCTTCAACAATTTTAAGCCAAGCAGGGGATATTCCCGTAGTCGCAACCGCCAACCTTGAACCGTCCTGGCTTGCTCAGGTGGATGAGGTTAAGCGTATGGAAGCTACAGGCGTTTCAGGTCTTGTTTTTGTAACAAAGGGTTACGGGAATGATCAGAACCGTATGTTTACTTATTTAGCTGAACTTTCTACTTATACGGAGCTTCCGATTATGCTGTATGAATTCCCCGGTTGTTCCCCGGCAAGGATGGAGGCGGAAACCTATAAAAAACTTATCGATACAGGCCGCTTTGTCGCCATTAAGGATACTACCTGCACCATGCCTAAAATAAAAGAGAAAATAGCCGTTCAGGGCGAATCCTCTGTTCTTCAGGCAAATATTCCTTATTTGTTTGAAGCATATCAGGCAGGAGCAAGAGGTGTTTGCGCAACGCCCACCACCTGCGGAACGCATCTGTTCGTTAAAATGTGGGACGAATTCTCGCACGGAAAAGTTGAAGAAGCAAAGAAAACGCACGAGCATATCATATTATTGGATAATACCATTGATTCAGGATTCTGCGCCACAGCAAAGTATTTGGTAAACCTGCAGGGTATCCCGATGAATTGGTACACCAGAGGCAATCAGGAACTTAATCCACAGCGCCTGAAAGCGTTGGAAGTCTGGTACGAATGGGCAAAAGATTACGGAATTATGTAATCATAATCAATGTTTGAAAAGAGGAATATTTAATGAGCGGTAAATATTTAATTATCAATGCGGACGATTTCGGGATGTGCCGCGCGGCAAATCTCGCAACCTTTGACTTGTTTGAAAAAGGCGGAATATCATCTTCCACGATTATGGTCCCTTGCGGCTGGGCTACGGAAGCCTGCATGTGGGCGGCGGAGCACCCGCAATACGCCGTTGGCGTTCATCTCACCTTTACGAGCGAGTGGGGGAGATATAAGTGGGGTCCCGTCAGCTTAAGCAACAATGCGTCGCTTTGCGATGAATACGGCTTTTTCTATCCCGAGAATGATGAATTCGAGGAACACTGCGATATCGATGAGGTGGAACATGAAATCCGGGCTCAGGTAACAAGGGCAGTCAAGTTGGGGTTGAAGCCTTCCCATCTGGATAACCACATGGGCTCTCTCTATGGATTGAACGGTAATTATGATGTGATGCCAAGGACATTTGAGGTGTGCGGTGATTTGGGCTACGCCTTCCGCATGTTCCGGAAGTTTCGTGCCGAGGATGTACCTGAGGATTTTCCGGATAATATCCCGGTTGATATGGCTCAAATGTTGATAGACGGTTACGCGCAATGTGCCGACGATAACAATGTTCCGCTCATAGATAACCTGCTATTCCCGAATTGGAGCGAGGAAACGAAGGCGAACTACGAAACCTACCGCGAGTATATATATGACAGACTCTCAAACATACCGGAAGGCATATCCGAAACCTTCATTCATCCGTCCCTGGAATGTGATGAACTGAAAGGTATTACAGCGCTGTGGCGCTGCCGTGTTTGGGAACACAAGTTGTTTTCGGACCCGATGACCCGTCAATATCTGGAAAGTAAAGGTATAATTTATACGAATTACCATGATGTAGTCAGAATACGCGCGGAACAAAAAAAGAACGGCTGAGGTGATAGATTTGAAAAATAAAGTATTTCTGATAGGCAACGCTCATTTGGATCCTGTTTGGCTTTGGCGTAAAACGGAAGGGTTTGCGGAGATTAAATCGACATTTCGATCAGCACTTGACCGGATGAATGAATTCCCGGATTATATTTTTACAGCCTCGTCTGCTTCTTATTACAAATGGATTTACGAAAGTGAACCCGAGATGTTTGAAGAGATTAAGCAGCGCGTAGCAGAAGGCCGCTGGATTCTGGCGGGTGGGCTTTGGGTTCAACCGGACTGTAATTTGCCTTCCGGAGAAGCTTTTGCGAGACACATGCTGTACTCCCAGCGTTTTTACATGGAAAAATTTGGAAAAATTGCCGAGTTTGGCTATAATGTGGACTCTTTCGGTCATAACGGTATGCTGCCTCAGCT
The DNA here is from genome assembly GCA_964627535.1 of uncultured Eubacteriales bacterium. Classification (GTDB taxonomy): domain Bacteria; phylum Bacillota; class Clostridia; order Oscillospirales; family Acutalibacteraceae; genus UBA1447. Next base: position 6,922 of record CAZVJW010000013.1, on the reverse strand, counting down.
TCTAAAGCACGGCGGGATGAATGCATATGTGATGATGCGTCCTGACAAGCATGAAAATCCAAACTTGCCGTTAGTGCTTTTTAACTGGGAATCACCTGATGGCAGCAGTGCCTTAACATTCCGCATCCCAATGGGGTACGGCGCTGAACCATACAGTTCACATGCATTGAAAATACTTGAAAGTTTTAAAATAGCTGCTGATGAAGATATTCCATTAATGAGCTTTTACGGCGTCGGCAATCACGGCGGCGGCCCGACAAAGCGTCATATTGCGGATCTTGAAAAAGCCGTTAATGAAAGCAGCGGAGAATTGTGCTTTGCGGGGCCATGGGACTATTTTGAGTATGTCCGCAAAACTGTTGATTCTGCTGTTATCCCGACAGTGAAATGCGATTTGCAGCACCACGCAAGCGGATGTTATGCTGCCAACAGCACCGTTAAGCAGAAAAACCGTAAAACCGAAAATGCGCTTGTTGCCGCGGAAAAATATGATTGGCTGTCAAACCAACTCACAGGCTCAAAACTTCGCACAGCGGAATTCGCTTACGCCTGGGAAAAGGTGATGTTCAACCAATTCCATGATATCCTTGCGGGTTGCTCCATCAGAAGTGCTTATGAGGAAGCCTATAACTCATTCGGTTTTGCCTGCGACACGGCTTGGGAAGCCGGAAATTTCGCCATGCAAAAAATATCCTGGCGCGTTAATACGAAAGCTTTATTTAATATGCCCGGCAAAGAAAACGGTGCGGCCATGTTTGCCGACAACGGCGAAGGAGAACCTTCGGTTGTGTTTAACCCGCATTCCTTCCCGGTTAAAGCACCGGCATATATTCCTTATGTGTCACAGGGTGTTTGTGACGATCAAGGCAGACCGGTACCTTTCCAAATTGTCCGCGCCGAAAGAACAAACGGAACTGATAAATTCGAAACATTAATCATGGCGGAGGTCCCGGCTTTTGGCTGGGCCACGCATTATTGTTACCGCAGAAACGCATTGGATACCCCGAAAACCGCAAAGGTTTCGGCAGAGGATGATACGCTTGAAAATGACCTGGTCAGAATCGAATTTGATATGCATACCGGTTGGATAAAAAGCTATTATGATAAGACCTCGAAAAAAGAATTGGCGCAGGCTCCGTTTGCAAAGCCGATTCTTATCAGGGACGATCAGACGGACACATGGTCGCACAGGGTTTTTGAATTCCGGGAGGAAATCGGTGCGTTCACAGACGCAAAGCTTACTGTTATTGAGGAAGGACCGCTTCGCGCAGCCATCAGGGTTGAGAGCTTTTACGACAACTCAAAACTCACTCAGAACTTTACACTTTACGCAGATTCCAAAGAGCTTGAAGTGCGCGGGTTCCTAAATTTTGGCGAGCAGTTTAAAATTTTAAAGCTTTCTTTCCCGGTTACCCAAAGCAACGGGTTGGTTACCTACTCTATGCCCTTCGGATTTATCAACAAACCGGCTAACGGCGAAGAAGAACACGCCCATCGATGGATTGATGTTTCGGATAATAACGGTGCGGGTATGGCGCTGCTTAATGACGGCAAGTACAGTTTTGATGTTCTTGGCAACGATATGCACATGGCAGTTGCGAGAGGCTGCGGATTTGCCGACCATTTCGGCATCAGGGACGACAGGATGCAGTTCCAGGACCAAGGTGAGCAGTTCTTTAATTATGTTCTGATGCCGCATGATGCCGTGGATTTCGCGCCTGTAGTTGAACGCGCTGCCTTGCTCAATCAGCCCCTTGACCTCATTAGGGAAACCCATCACGAAGGCCCGTTGGCAACAAGATTCGAAGGTATCAGAATTTCAGCGGAAAACTGCGTAGCTGAAGCAATCAAGCAGGCGGAAGAATGCAATGGCACCGTTATCCGGCTTTATGAGACAGCAGGCAGACCGACAACAGCCAAAGTGGAAATTCCTTTGCTGAACTCAGCTTTTAAGGTTATATTTAAACCACAGGAGATCAAAACATTCATGATTTCTGAAAAGACAGGCGAAGTAAAAGAGGTCAATTTCCTGGAGTGGTAATTCTATAGCTTTGGAGGGCTTTGTTTGCAAAAAGGTAAAATCTTTTTAACATTTACGGCTGTTGTATGCGCAATTATGTTGTCTTTTCAGACCGCCTTATCTGCGGTTGCACCCTCTGATATTGGTCTTAAGGATGTAAACCTTCGTACTGCAGCCATAGCAAAAGACATGTCAACCGTATGCAGCGGAACTGTCAAAAACTGCTCTGATGCAGCGGTAAATCACGTTTCAAAGCCTGTTGAAGTTTTCCCTTCGGGGTGCGTAGCGCCAGTGAAAGAAAACGAATCCATATCGACGGTGCAAAAAGAGAGCACCGTTCTTCTAAAAAATGATATAGCTATTCTAAGTGACATATCATCAAGTGTTCCGATTTTGGATAAGTTGTTTCTCGGAAGTTACTTGATCGATGGTGTTTATATTGATTTATACTTAGATGACATTGGCAACGGACAAAAAGAAATTATTTTTGAGTATGTAAGTTTATGCAGTGAGCGCAAAACAATGAAGACCGGTTTATTTTATGACGAAGCAAATCAAATCATTTTCGGCAAAGATGAAAAGGGTATGCTGGGCAGCGGGTTTGATTTTGACATCGGTCAAAAGATGTTTTTCTATTCCGAAAACGTATTTCAAAGAAATTATGGTTTTTGCGAGCTTTATGACATTCTCTCACCGCTGATCATGGATGATTTAATAACAACAAGAATTAAGTTCAATTATGAAGGAATGGACTGGATGGTTCAGCTCTGGAAAGGAAGATACATCACCACAATGGGCGGGGAAATAGGGATTTACAATAAACCTGATAGCAGAAAAATCGAATTTTACGACTGCGGCAGGGATCAGGATAGAATGCCGATCTCCATGAGCGTTTCGGAAGGGGAGGAACTTCTCTTCACAAGGAAGACGGAAACCTGCTGGTGGCAGACCGGCTTTGTTTTCAGAGAGTTTTGCGCGCCCGAAGCCTTAACATTGAAAGGTACGATATGCTTCCCAACTTTGGAAATGAAGAATGCGTTTACCACAGCCGCCGATAAAATGACAACCGAAAAAATCGCTTATACCGTCGAGGGCAATACAGTCAGCTTTGTTTGGTAATACTAATTCACGATTAAAACATCTAAAAAACCAAAAAAAAGCTTTGATTTTATAAGGGCACTGAAAAATCCACGTTTATGGCGTGGATTTTTTAGTGCCCTTGATATAACTTGTTTTTACTGTAATTATTTTAGATAAAAAAGTCAACCCAACCTGGATCAAATCCCAGATGGATTGGACTTTTTCAGTGTCCTTGTAAATACTGGGCTTTCGCATTATATCAAACTTTGCGTTTGATGGTGCCACAAGCACCTCAAATTGATACAACGGCACGGAAGCCCGCAGGGGGTTGCATTTCTTATCGAGAAATAATTTGGCGCCGAATTCCTTGGATTGTACTTATCCCTCCTATGCATATAATATCATTTTTAGAGTCTGCTTTTTCAGTGCAGTCCATATAAAGCTATTCTGTCGAATCATAGAACCGTCACCTGCTTCACAAATAAAACAATATGATTGCATTTATAGAAATAAAATGATATAATTGAAAAAATTAGGAAAAGCGGGCAGTGGGAACAAGCAGATAAGCTTTATGTCATTACCGGGGTACAATCTATGAAAAAGAATTCATTCACGCAACAAAAAATCAATATTCTCCCGATACAATTGTTAATAGCTGTAGGGCCTTTTTTGGTCGGACTTTTCTATGAGTTTGCTTGCGCGCTTGTTTCCGCTTACCTAATCGGCTGTTTATGGTCCTGCGCGGTAAAAAACAAAGGCTTGAAATTTGTCCTCAACGATTCAACAATAGCGGTCTTCGCTGTTGTTTTCTTTTATGCGCTAAGCGCTTCATGGGCTGTTGACAAAGGTATGGCGGTTTTCGGCTTTGTCAAGTTCTTCCCGATCCTGCCGTTTTCACTGCTGGTTATGCAGCTGGCCGGCGAGGATAAGAAAAAAATCATTGGTGTGATACCGGTTTCCGGCATTGCTATGACTATACTGGCTTATATTTTAAGCTTTGTTAATCCTCTGAAAGAGTTTTTACTGGTAGATTATAGATTATCGGGATTTTTTCAATATCCCAATGTATTCGCGTTGTTTTTATTACTTGGTATTGTTATTATCGTGACCGGTGAAAAATTCACCCGGAAAAGCCTTTTATATATCGTGATTTTATTGTTTGGTATATTTGTTTCGGGCAGCCGTATTGTTTTCGGCGTTTTGCTCATGATGATCATCATTATTCTGGTAACCGGCAAGAATAAAAAACTGAAGATCGCACTTGCCTCAATGATGGTTTTAGGCCTCGCCGTCAGCCTTGCGTATGTTACGGTTACAAAAAACTTTGCAACAATCGGCAGATACTTAACCTCCTTGTCAGACAGTGAAACTTTAATCTTAAGAATTTTCTATCTGAAAGACGCGTTGCCGGTTATCAAGTCCAACCTTTTCGGGCTCGGTTATTTGGGTTACTATTATTCGCACCATAGTTTCCAAACAGGCGTATATTCCATCATGTATATTCACAACGAATTCTTTCAAATGATACTCGATATCGGAATTGTTCCCGCCGTGCTGTTTGTTTTCGCGCTGATAAAATCCTTCTTTTTCAAAAAGAACAGCCTGCAGAACCGCTTGATTATGCTCGCGATAATGATGCACAGCTTTTTTGATTTTGATTTGCAGTATATCTCTATTTTCTTGATTTTAATTTTAACTCTTGATTTTGAAAGTCAGAAGTCCTATAATGTGGTTAAATACAAAAGACTGGCGCAGGTTGGCTCGGTTCTTATAGTTTTAATTTGCTTGTATTTCAGCGTGTCAAATTATTTATATTATATTCGCGCTGATTCGGCCGCGCTTAAAATCTATCCTTTCAACACGCAGGCGCAAATGAAATTGCTGAGAAACGAAACCGATATGGTTAAAGCCGGCAAGATAGCCGATGATATATTAAACCACAACACACACATTCCGTTAACATACAGCACAAAAGCGGCCGTCGCTTACGCGAACGGAAACATCGCGGAAATGATTGATTGCCAAAAGAATGCACTGTTAAACGCGAAGTATGATCTTAATCTTTACATTGAGTACTTTGAAATGCTGAAAAACGCAGTGGAACTCTATAACGCTGCCGGCGATTACAAAAGCGCCGGGTATTGTGTTCAGGAGCTCAAGGCAATCCCGGAAATGTTGAATGAGATCAAAGAAAAAACGGACGCTCTCGCGTGGAAGACAGCTGATAAACCGAACCTGGAACTGCCGGAAAAATATCTTGTGTATATCGCTTCGTTAAGTTTATAATAAATTGGAGGATGTCATTATGTTTAAATTGCTGAAGGCGCGTTTTGCGGTTATTCTTGCCGTTAACATCATTCTGATTGCGTTCCCGGTGAGTACGAATGCAGTTGAACCGGAGCAAAAAAGCGTCGGCGCGTCGGCGCAGTCAACCTGGTCGCCGTTAATGAGTTATCTGTCTTATGAAAATTACGGCGACGGCATAACAATTACCGCCTGTTTAAGCAGCTTGACGGGATATCTGAATATTCCCGCGACGATAGACGGCTTTACGGTCAAGAAAATCGGAAGAGACGCTTTTGAGGCCTGTGCCGGTATTACCGGTGTTACTATTCCGGAAAGCGTGACGGAAATCGTTTACGGCGCATTCGGCAACTGCACCTCGCTGAGCGACATCACTTTGCCGGCAAGCTTAACGAACATCGACTCAAATGCGTTTTACAATACCCCATGGTACAACAGCCAACCTGACGGGCTGGTTTATCTTGGCAATGTGGCTTACAAATACAAAGGCGATATGCCGGCGAATACAGCAATAAGCTTGAATGCAGGCACAACCGGCGTGGCCGGAGGCGCTTTCGGCAACTGCGCGGGGTTAAAAAGCATTGAATTCCATGACAGCGTGACAAATATTGTTTACAGCGCGTTCAGCAACTGCACTTCTCTAACTTCTGTAACCCTGCCGGGCAGCTTGAAAGCCATTGGAAGCAGCGTGTTTTATGGCTGTTCGAATTTGGCAAGCATCACGATACCGGACAGCGTGAACAGTATCGGGAACTACGCGTTTCACAATACAAAATGGTATAACGATAAGCCGAACGGCTTGGTCTATGCCGGAAAAGTCGCCTACGCTTATAAAGGGATTATGCCTGCAAATACAACAATTGCCCTGAATGCTGGCACCGTCGGGATCGCCGGAGGCGCTTTCAGCGCTTGCGCGGGGTTAAAGAGTATTTCCATACCGAGCAGTGTGGTGAACATCGTCTACGGCGCTTTCAGCAATTGCACATCGCTGACAGGGATTTCTTTACCGGCCGACGTTCAATCCATTGGGGAATCGGCGTTCAGCGGATGCAGCAAACTTGCGAGCGTTAACATCCCCGAAGGAGTTACAAGCATCGTCTACGGCGCATTCAGCAACTGTGCCGCCCTGTCGAGCATCACGATACCAAGCACTGTGACAAGTATCGTCTACGGGGCGTTCAGCAACTGCTCATCACTTACGAGCATTACTATTCCGGAAAACGTGGCAAGCATCGGAGATTCGGCGTTCGGCGGCTGTTCTTCTTTGGCAGTGGTGAATTTTAATGCTATCGATTGCAAACCTAATTTTGCTGTTAAAAATTATTACTATAACTATAACAGAACCTGCTTTTACAGTAAAATATTCGGAGACAGTAACAATTCGATAACGGCGGTTATTTTCGGCGTGAATGTTCAAACAATACCAAACTATGCTTTTTATGGCTGTAACGCATTGGCAAGTATTACCATCCCAAACAGTGTCACAAGCATTGGGGACTATGCTTTTTCCTGTTGCTC
>CAZVJW010000012.1:0-80651 GCA_964627535.1 uncultured Eubacteriales bacterium | reverse complement strand
GTTCCCGACAATGAAAAGACTGTAAAAAGAAATTGAAAGATATCCCATGTATTCCTGCGGAAAAACGGACAAACGCGGCGGAAAGAAGTGGTTTGTGTGGTTATCGGGGCAATATTCGCCGGCGGAACCGGCAGCAGAATGAACGGTGCCGGCACACCGAAGCAGTATCTCCTGCTCGGTACAAAGCCGATAATCGTTCATACAACTGAAAAATTCCTTTCCAATCCACGGTTTGAAAAAACAATCGTACTCTGTCCGGAGCAATGGGTTGATTCGACCCGTGAAATGATGGAAAAGCACTTCGGAAAAACCGCACGCATCGAGGTTATAGAGGGCGGCATTACCCGGAACGATACCCTTTCATGCGCGCTCGGTTATATTGAAGAACATTTCGGTTTGGATGACGAAACCGTCATTGTTACCCATGACGCCGTCCGTCCTTTCATCACACAAAAGATAATAAACGAAAACATTGAATCCGCTATTAAATTCGGCGCCTGCGGCACCTATATACCGGCTTGCGACACCATTGCCGAAAGCGGTGACGGGGAAACCGTAGTATTTATTCCCGAACGCCGGCGCATGTTCCAAACGCAGACCCCGCAGTCTTTTAAAGCCAAAAAGCTGAAGACGGCATTTGAAGCCTTAACCGCCGATGAAAAAGCCAAACTAACAGACGCTGCAATGGTTTTTACAATAAAAGGCGAACCCGTGCAAATGGTTGCGGGTGAAGTGTATAACATTAAAATCACCTATCCGTATGATTTAATCGTTGCGAAAGCTGTGCTTGAAAGCGGCATATTCAATTAAATGGTATATTGAAACATAATTGTCAAAAAACTCCCCAAGAATTTCTTGGGGAGTTTTACGTCGGGGGTTATTCAGGTGAAGCTGTTCATCGCCGATTAGTATTATTCCTGCTTTTGAAGCTGTTTCGCGATTTGATTGCCGTATACCGCGGCCCCTGTGACAAACACACCCTGTACAACCGAGTTGGCGGAAAAACCCGAAAGCCCCAAACTGCCGGCGATTCCGGCGGGCAGCAGAATAAGCGGTATGTATTTGTCCGGTATCCACTGCGCTCCCTTGAGCATCATGCCGATAATGCACAGCACCGGTATCAGCACAAGCCCCGGCTCCAAAACATAATTCAGAATATTCATTGCTTTTTCCTTTCATTATTTTGATAACAATTTTAAATTCTTATTGTTTACAGAATTTTCAAAGATGCTGCCGCTGCAGCCGTCACCAAAGCACCGAGCAGAGCGGAAACAAGCTTTTCCCACATCGCGGCCGGTCTGTCTTTCAGACGGTTGACGCTTTCTTTGAGTTCTCCGAGGGTTACCAGAAGGCTGTCAAGTTTCGTGTTTGTGGATGCTTGCGAAACGGCAAAAGCATTTACCCTGTCATAAAGGCCCCTGACTTCGCTTTCAACCCTTGTCATACTAATTACTCATAAAAACATAACTAAAAAATCCGCGAAAAACAGCATAATACTATTCTGCATTAAAATGGCGAATAGTATGAATCAAAGCTTTTGCTTGATTTTTTAGAGGTTTTTTAATCGTGAATTAGTATCAGCCGGCGTTCAATCGCGTCATACTCTCCCAAGTTCAACATCTCCCTTGTCAACCCAGCCCGTTACATGCTTTGAAATGGGCAGTTTTCCCGCGTTTGCGGCGCTGTTCGTCAGCCTGTAACGGTTGACCGTCAAATTGCCGTCATAAAGCCAATAATCACCGTTTAAGCTGCGAACCGCAGAGCTTGCAGATGCCGAAGCGTAAAGTTTTGCGTCTTTCAGACGCACCTTTTCACCGGCGGCGGGCGCCCGGCTTGCCGGCGTTTTCTTCTTTTCAAGTTGCAGAAAGATGACAAGCGCCTTGCCATAGGCTTCACCCTCTGCTTTCAACTTCTCATCCGTGTTTATAATCAGGCGGTCCTTCGTATTATCCAAAAACGCGTATTCGCCCAGTACCGCGGGAATGCCGTTATTTGAATTGATGCGGCATATACCGAAGTTATAGGCCTTTTCGCTGCTTGCCTTTGCGCCTCTGCTGTTTTGACCGGTTGACTTAAACTGATTGATAATCGCAAGCGCAAGCTCTTTTGCCCTGATGTCCGTGTGCCAATAATACGCCTCGCATCCATCTCCTCCGCCGGCGTTGTGGTGGATGGAAACAACCGCAGCCGCGCCTTTCTCTTTTGCCTTCGCCGCCATATCGTTAATTTTTGCCGCGGTATCCGCTGTGCGGGACAGGATGACCTCGCAGTTGTAATCCGCAAGAAAAATTTTGGCGGCAAGCGCAGCCTTTAAATTAATATTGCTTTCAACAAATCCGCCCGACACGGCACCCTTATCAGTGCCGCCGTGCCCTGCGTCGATAAAAATCTTTTTGGTCAAATTTTTGTTTCCTTTCTGTTTGTAATGTTAGATATGATATATTCTCATTAAAAATGCAGAGCGGGGGCTTGCTCCCGCCGAAAACATCGTTAGATTTAATTTATAATTGTGCAATAAGGGCGTCGGCGGGAGCAAGCCCCCGCCCTACTTGTGTGACCGTTCTCCTACTGCTTCGCCATTGCTTCCCGTGACGAAGTCACACTTCCCAACCGCTTCTCAGCGCTACAGCGCCTTCACGAACTCCACTATCCTATGTGCCAATATCTTTTGCCCTTCCGCGTTCGGATGCACTCCGTCGCCGTCAGGACTTGCCGCGCACGAAAAATACGCAGCGTTGTTCGCCGCTATCCACGGCATTAAACCGCTGTTGTGGTAAAGGTCCAGGCAGGGGAGCGAGTAATGCGCGCAAACCGTTTTAAGCGCCTCGCACCATGCGTGATACCAGCCGTCGACACCATGCGTTGCGCCTCTGTCATGCGCGGTTCCCCTTGGCGGCGCGGTGATAAACCCGATAGGTTTATCCGCGAATTTTGTTAAAAGTTTGTCAACAACCGCCTTGCAGTCCGCATAATAAGATGTCCCAACCCCTGTGTCGCTCATTTGCCCGAGCGTCAGCGATGAATTGTTTCCTCCGCCGTCATTCAGGGAGGCCATTACTAAAATAAAATCCGTACCGGTGCTCCAGGTATCGATTCTGCTGTAAATACCGCCGGTGCTGCCGTATGTTCTTGTAAAACCTGTACCGGACATTCCGTCGTTGAGAACCAACCCTAAACCCAGCCACTCCTTCAAATAATCGTGCCAGTTAACCGTTGCCCGGTAGTTCTTTTCCGTTATACTGTCGCCGGTGACCGTCAGCGTTTTGCCTGCGAACCGCGCCAATGACGGGTCCGCGTTTTCAGCAGCAGTTCCTGTTCTTATTTCCATCTCGCCGAGGTATAGCCTTTTTGACATTTGTGCTCCCCTTTGTGTTGTTTTGAGAAGAGCGGCTGCGCCGCGGGAAGCAGTTGAGAAGTGCGGCTGCGCCGCGTGAAGTAATGGGGGTTGTAGGTGTGTTTTTCGTTTCTCCAACGTCTTCTCCGTAATTTCCTATTGCTTCTCTACTGCTTCTCAATCGTTCTCCCACTTCTTTCCGGCGGGGCAAACCCCGCCTATATCCATCTCGCTCCGTTCACGCTGAACTCAATATCGAATGTGTAATCTGTCACAACCGCGCCAGTGTTTAAATAACAGAATAAGCCTGTTACAGCTGTGTCCGCGGTAAAGGTATAGGTAAATGTGCCTGTTGGGTTTCCCCAGGTGGTGCCGCACAGGACAACATTGGCTGTGGTTCTTAATTGACACGCGGCGTTTGCCAAATATTCTCCGCTTGCCGAACAGCTTCCTGTTTTGTTCTTTACCGTAAGCGTTATCACATCACCGCTGCTGAAAGTGAACCAGCCCGGGCATGACGCATAATTAGAAATGTTCGTTACATTATCGGTATAATACATGGAGCCTAAGGCGTAATTTGCGGTTGTTTTTGTGCCGTTCATCGTTATATGCCCGCCGCTGATGATGACGGTAATTCCGTTTACGGTCTTTGTGCCCTGCCAAAGCCCCGGCGCCGCGGTGACGGTGACGGCGCAAGACGCGGTAAACGCTCCGTCGGCGGTTGTTACGGTGATGGTTGAGATTCCGGCACCGGTACCTGTTATAACGCCCTCCTCGCTGACAGCGGCAACACCCGTATTGCTCGAAGTCCAGAAAACAGCTTTGTTTGAAGCGTTTCCGGGGGTGACAGCTGCGGTTAAGGTTTCTGCGCCGCCGGTATAAAAAGCTGTTGTGTTTTTGTTCAGGGTTACCCCGGTTACATGTATATCGGTCCAGCCCGTTTCCGCCTCGCCGTCAACCAGATAGAATATGGCGGGCTTCTTGACGGGAAGCGCGGTGTATTCCGCAAACGAGCATAAAACAACATCGCTTTTGGCAGTCTCAATCCCCGCCAAAATCGCCTGAATGCGCGGCAGAAGCCCGCAGAGTTCATCAACCGGTTCGCAGCATCCGGTCACAGACGGTTCAAAATGAATGGTGAACAGTCCGGATTTAACAATGCGACCGGCTTCCCCGTCGGCCGCCTGATGCGCCTCAATCTGCACCGTTAGTTCGCCCGTTGAGGTTAAAACTTCGGGCAGGGGGCAGATAAGCGTGTTTCCGCTTCTGGTTGCCGGCGAGTCGCTTTCAAGCCCGTATATGTTGTTGGAAACAATCTTTCTGCCGAGCCCGCAGATGTCAAAGCAAAAACAGTGGTAGCTGTACTCCTCCGCACCGAGTTCGTCGTTCAGTTCAACCATTAAACGCGCGGCATTATGTTCCTCAACAAACCCCGCGTTTCCCTCCACCGTCACAAGCGAGTCCGGCAGGACAGTCGCCGTTATGTCCCTCAATTTACATACACCTTCCTCTGTGCCGGATGAACGCCGCTGAGCCTATAATAATTCTTCAGGTAGTTTGCCGTTTCAAGCATCTCCCTCTTCTGGCGGTAAAGCAGGCATAAAAGCGTTTTCAGGCGCGATTCCTCTTTGCCATTGTGTTCTTTTTTGCATTGCCGCAGTTTCTCCCTGTTTTTGCCGATCAGCTCCGTTTCCGAATCAGCCGCAGAATAATAAACGTCGGCAAGCTCGTCAAGGGTACCGTCTTTAGTCATCACATTTCTCCTTTCAGCAAGAAATCTGTCGTTGTGTTAAAAAATGCCGCTAATTTCAGCAGCTCATGTACGTTAGGCAAAATTTTGCTCTTTTCAATTGAAAGCAGGCGGTTTTTCGTTATCCCGCTTAGCTCCGCCAATTTTTGCGGTTGAATATTCTCTCTGCATCGCATTCCCTTCAGCCGGTCCCCCAAGCTTTGGGCGCTGTTCGCGCTCTGTTTCTCCGCCGCGCAAACTGCAAATGCTTTCCGCACGGCAAGCGGCGTCAAGCCCGGGCTTTCAAGATTATATTGGTATTGCACCGCATGGCGCAGCACGGTATAAAGCTTTTTGTGCGCTCTCTGCAGTATTCTTGCAACATTGGGCGGCGCTCTGCCTGTTTCTGCGGTGATTTCTGTCAGTGTCATACCGTCAAACCAGTATTGTTCAACCGTTTCCCGTTCAGCATCGCTGAGGTCATGTTCGACTGCGTCCCGCACCAGAAAAGCAAGGTCCACCGTTCTCTTGCGCCATGCGTATTCGGCAGGGGATTCGCAAAGCGTGCATACCCTGCCGCAGCAGATTTTCTGCGCCACGGCCGTTTCTTCCGGTGTCGGCCATGTGCTCGCTTCAATACTTCTGCTTATATTTTCACCTCCCGCAAATTTGAACTATAGTTCAATTTTAGCAGTCGAACAAATGTTCGTCAAGGCCAAGAATGGGACTTGAAAATTTACGGGCAGCATTTTTGCCGGACATTGTTTGCATTTATGATTGTAAGCTTAGAAATAAAATGATATAATTTTACAAATGAAAAGGTAGGGCGGTGGCTTGCTGCCGCTGGATTAATAAAACGAAATTACAAGCAGGAGGACAAAAGATGATGAAAAAACTTTCCAAACGGCTTTTTGGCATGTTAATGGCAGCTGTTATGCTTGTTTCCATTATTCCAAACGGTGTTTTCAAGGTCTCTGCTGCCGCCGCTGCTGCACGAAGCACATTATCAACCGGTGACATTATCACCTACGGTTCCTACCCGCAGACGAAGGTGACCGATTCATCCTTAATCACCGCACTGAATGCTCAAACGCTGCAAGGCGACAGTACCGTCACCTACGACGGTTCAAAATATAAACGAGTGTCTTTTGCGACGGTAAATAGTTACCAACAAACAAATGGTTATAATAGTAACACCGTTTACTGGTTCAAATTTGAGCCGATTCAGTGGCGTGTTTTATCCAATACTGACGGCGAACTTTTTGTAATGTCGGAAAAAATATTTGATGCGAAAACATACCATCAAACGAATACGAACATCACATGGGAAAACTGCACTTTGCGGTCATGGCTGAACATCGATTTTTACAACACAGCTTTCAACTTAACGGAGCAGGCAAGGATTAAAACAAGCACTGTTGTCAATGAAGATAACCCATGGTTTGGCACAGAGGGCGGCAACAACACAAGCGACAAGCTGTTTCTGCTTTCTTACGCTGATACTATTAATACGGCCTATGGCTTCAATTCAAGTTACAGCAAAAACGATACAGCCCGTCAGGCACAGGGGATGGACTTTTCAAAAAGCAGCGGACTTGTTGTTAACGCGAATGGTTCTAATGTTGGAAAAAGTTACTGGTGGTTGCGGACTCCCGGTATTATTTCAAGTAGCGCCTTCATGGTTTATGGTGATGGTAATCTCAGCATTTGCGATGTCAATGTTTCTTATTTTGGCGTCCGTCCCGCTTTTAAAATAAATCTGGCAGACATCACCGTCAATATTACCTTTGACGCAAATAACGGCTCGGGTGGAACGGGCAGTTCGATGATTTATGGAGATACACTGACGGCGCCAACAGTCAAAAGAGCGGGCTATACCTTCATCGGCTGGTCGCCGGAGGTTCCCGCAACGGTTCCGGAGACTGATACAACTTACACAGCGCAGTGGATTTCGAATGCGGTAACAACCGGTGACATCATCACATTCGGTTCATACCCGCAAACAAAGGTAACCGAGTCCGGTCTGCTTGATGCGCTGAACTTGCTTACGCTCGATGCCGAAAACAATGTGACCTACGATGGAGCGAAATATAAGGGGATATTTTTTACCCAATACACCCCGTTTTTTACAACCGGCACACCAAATGCTTCAAACAGTTTTCAGGACGATAACGGCTATTATATCAACATCGTCTACTGGTTCAAATTCGAACCGATACAATGGCGTGTACTGTCCAACACAAACGGCGAGCTTTTTGTCATGGCGGATAAAATATTGGATTCAAAGGCATACTATCAAGACTTAACCGATGTCACCTGGGAAACCTGCACTATGCGCTTCTGGCTTAACGGTGAGTTTAAAAACTTAGCCTTCAACTCAACGGAGCGGGCAAGGATTAAAACAAGCACGGTTGTCAATGAGGACAACCCATGGAATGGCACGGACGGCGGTAATAACACAAGTGATAAGCTATTTCTGCTTTCTTACGCCGATACGATAAATACGACCTATGGGTTCAATTCAAGTTCCGACACAGATGATATTGCGCGCAGAGTACAGGGGACGGACTTCTCAAAAAGCAACGGGCTTTATGTTTATACAGGTAGTTCTTATTTAGGAAATAGCTATTGGTGGCTGCGGACTCCGGGCTATTATTCAAGCTACGCCTGCAGTGTCAACGGCAGTGGCGGTATCAGCTACGACAGCTACTACGGTGTCGGTATTACCAGTATTGGTGTCCGTCCCGCATTTAAAATAAATCTGTCATCAGACATAATCACATCGAAATCCGGTACAGGTTGTGTTGTTGATTCCTCAAACGGTTTTGTTAGCGGTTTGGAGCCGGGGACAACTTCACTGGCAGGATATGTCGATGTCGCACCCGGATATGAATTATCTTATGTGCCGGACACTGGCATTTTAGGCACGGGCACGGTTGTCAATGTTGTAATAGATGGGATAATCATTGAAAGCTATACGATAATTATCTACGGCGATGTCAACGGCGATGGCCTTATCGACACCAATGACGCGGACACGGTTATTAATATCGGTAATTATGCGCAGCTGCAATGGGACCCCGTCACCGGCGCGGCGAATATCAAGGCCGCTGACCTCTTCCTTGACGGTGTTGTTGACGAAAATGATTATGATATAATAATCGATGTGCAAAACAATGTGCTGCAAATTAACCAAAGCACAGGTGTGGTTCATTAACCGAATGGAATACAATCAATAAACATACCGGCCGCCAAACCTTCTCGGCGGTCGGTAAAATTTTTTAGCGTAGAGTTCATCAAGCAAGCTTCATTCCCAATAGGTGCACTGCATCGCGCTTTTTAAAGGTTAATTTAATGCAAGCATCTAAAAGATTACATTTATTGGGTTTTGGAACAATCTGTCGGGGGATGTCATCCTGAGGAGCGCACGACGAAGGATCTCTATCTCACACTTCAAGATAGATTCTTCACTGCGTTCAGAATGACACCGGGAGCGGGGAACTCCCGTCGTACTTGCCTCCCCTCGGCAAGCGGGAGAGGGGGCAGGCGAAGCCTGACGGAGAGGTTGACCCGGAGGGCAATCAGCGCTGCTCTTGCCGAACACGGGCAGTTTTTTGACGGTTATTGTTTGCATTTAAGATTGTAAACGCAGAAATAAAATGATATAATTTTACAAAAGAAAAGGTAGGGCGGTGGCTTGCTGCCGCCGGATTAATAAAACGAAATTACAAATAGGTGGACAAAAAGATGAAAAAAATTTCCAAACGGCTTTTCGGTGCTATGTTGGCGATTATTATGGTGGTAACAATGGTTCCAAACAGTGTTTTCATTGCTTCTGCTGAGACTGCTCAAAGCACATTATCAATCGGCAATATTGTTAATAACGGTTCATATCCTCAAACCAATGTAACCGATTCCGGCCAGCTTGACGCACTTAATTTGCTCACACCCGATGCTTCTGAGTTTTCACACCAATTTAAAGAGTTAACCGATAAAACAGACACAAGTGATATTGAAAATTACTTTATATCAGAAAGTATTAAGGACGAAAATTTAAGCCATGCATCGTCTGATGAAGATACTCCTAAAGCTGTATCGTTTCAAAGCGGACCTTTCACATATGAAGTTACCGATTCAAAAGCGACTATCACGAATTATAATTCGACCGAAGCAACATATTCGGTGAATATACCCGCCATGCTCGGCGGATATCCGGTGACGGAAATCGGGAATTCGGCGTTTTTAGGTGATGCAGTATGCAGCGTGTTTATTCCTGACGGGGTTACGACAATCGGTGTATCTGCATTTAGCAATAGTCCTGTAACAATTTTAACCATCCCGGACAGTGTTACAACAATCGGCCAGGAAGCATTCAAAGGATGTTCCTTGCTTACATCTGTGTTTATCGGCAGAGGGGTTAACACAATCGGTTCTGCTGCGTTTGCTGCTTGCACAATACTTAAACAAATTAATGTTGAGGCAGGCAATAAATCATATTCAGATTTTGATGGCGCTTTGTTTAACACAGCTAAAACACAACTTATTCAGTTCCCGGGCGGCAAAACCGGCGCCTATATTATTCCTGAGGGTGTGGAAGAAATTGTTTCAAGGGCGTTCATGGGTTGCAAAGGCTTAACCGCTGTGGTTGTGCCGGAAAGTGTGACCGCAATCGGAGAGGAAGCATTCACCGGATGCGATACAATGACGCTGGTTTGCAAATACGGTTCTTACGCAGAAATGTATGCCAATAACAATGGAATTACCGTTGCGAATACGGGCTTGTTCATATTAAATTTGCCTGACAATATAGCCTATACTTTGGGAGACCCTTTGGATTTAACCGGTCTTGAAGTTATCTTGGCGGATGATGATTTTAATTTCAGCAAGGTAACCGGTTACGAAGTCAGCGGATATGATTCAAATATTTCAGGCACGCAAACAATTACGGTTTCATATAACGGCTATTCTGCTATGTTTAAAGTCAGAGACTCAGCGTTGGATTATCAATATGTGATTTCCGGTTCCGCAGCAAAAATTACAGGTTATAAAGGAGCTTCCGGTGCTTCAATAACCATCCCGGCTAAACTGGGCGGATATCCGGTGACCAAGATCGATTACGGTGCATTTAAAGAAATATTCGGGCCGACATCAGTTACAATCCGGAACAATGTTACCGAAATTGGGACAGCTGCGTTTTTTCAATGCATGGCACTAACATCCGTGACTATCGGCAGCGGCGTAAACACAATAGGTTTTGGTCCCTTTGCTTCGTGCCCCAGTCTTGTACAAATTAATGTTGACCAGGCAAATTCATCATATTGTAGCGAAAACGGGGTATTGTTCAACATAACAAAAACAACGCTTGTTCAATACCCGGGCGGTAAATTCGGGCGTTATGTCATTCCGGACGGCGTAAACGGAATCGGCGTATACGCGTTTACCCAAGCTGCCGGTCTGACATCAATTTCCATACCGTATGGCATCGGCGCAATCGGCGATGAAATGTTCGCTAAATGCTTAAGTCTGACATCGGTTACAATCCCGGGCAGCTTAACATCAATCGGCAATAATGCTTTTTTTCATTGCACCGGACTGTCTTCGGTTGCAATTCCGGATACTGTTTTAAACATCAAAGGTTCCGCGTTTAACGGTTGCAGCGGTCTGACCGCCGTTATCATACCTGCAAGCGTAACAGCGATTTCGTCCGGTGTTTTTGGTAATTGCCCTTCCGTAAAAATCTACTGCTTTGAAAACTCAACCGCCCACACCTATGCAGTTAATAACTTGATTAGTTATGAATTGATACACATCATAGCATCGTCGAACGGACCCGGCTGCAATATTGATTATTCAAACAACATCATCACAGGCTTATCGGGCGGCATAACATCACTGGCAGGATATTTTAATGCCGAGTCCGGGTATTTATTGGACTATATGCCTGTTTCAAACTGTTACGGTACGGGCACTGTTGTCAATGTAACAAAAGACGGGGTGACGGTTGATAGTTACACCGTAATCATCTACGGCGATGTCAATGGCGACGGTGTGATAGACACCAATGACGCGGACACGGTTATTAATATCGGTAATTATGTGCAGCTGCAATGGGACCCCGTTACCAACGTAGCGAATATCAAGGCCGGCGACCTCTACCGGGACGGTGTTGTTGACGAAAATGATTATGATATAATAATCGATGTGCAAAACAATGTGCTGCAAATTGACCAAGGCACAGGCGTGGTTCATTAACCGAATAAGCAGGAGGA
Source organism: uncultured Eubacteriales bacterium (assembly GCA_964627535.1). Classification (GTDB taxonomy): domain Bacteria; phylum Bacillota; class Clostridia; order Oscillospirales; family Acutalibacteraceae; genus UBA1447. The sequence continues at coordinate 69,319 of CAZVJW010000012.1, read as the reverse complement.
CAAAAAGATGAAAAAACTTACCAAACGGCTTTTAGGCGCTTTCATGGCAGCTGTTATGCTTATTTCTATTTTACCAAACGGTGTTTTCAAGGCTTCTGCCGCTGCTGCACGAAGCACATTATCAACCGGTGACATTATCACCTACGGTTCCTACCCGCAAACGCGGGTAACCGACTCCGACTTAATCTCCGCTCTAAACGCCCAAACGCTTCAAGGTGATAACACCGTTACCTATAACGGCAGCAAATACTTCAAACAAACCGACTGGTTCAAATTTGAGCCGATACAGTGGCGAGTGCTATCCAATTCAAACGGCGAGCTTTTTGTCATGGCGGAGAAAATACTGGCATCAAGGGCTTACAATCAGGTTTCTACAAATATCACTTGGGAAAACTGTACTGTGCGCGCCTGGCTCAACAACGAGTTTTATAACGAAGCCTTCAACGAAACCGAGTGTGCGAAGATCAAAACAAGCACAGTTGTCAATGAGAAAAACCCTTTTTCCGGCGCGAACGGCGGCAACACCACCACTGACAAGTTGTTTCTGCTTTCTTACAGCGAAGTGATAAACCCCGCATCCGGCTTCAGTTCGGATTATAATTCTGACCCCTCCCGTGAGGCGCAAGGGTCAGACTTCGCGAAGAGCAATGGGCTTATTGTCAATACCGATAGTCCTTTTTCAGGAAATAGCGTCTGGTGGTTGCGGTCGCCCGCCTACGGTCCTCACGCTGCCGGCGTCGTGGACTACGATGGCGACGTCTACACCAGCACCGATGTCAGCAATCCATCTGTTGGTGTTCGCCCCGCTTTGAAATTAAATCTGGCAGACATCACCGTCAACATTACCTTTGACGCGGCGGGAGGTCCGGGCTCAACGAGCGGACCGATGATTTACGGAGATACACTGACGGCGCCAACAGTCAAAAGAGCGGGCTATACCTTCACCGGCTGGTCGCCGGAGGTTCCCGCAACGGTTCCCGATACAGATTCAACTTACACGGCGCTGTGGATTTCAAATGCGGTCACAACAGGCGACATCATCACATTCGGTTCATACCCGCAAACAAAGGTAACCGAGTCCGGTCTGCTTGATGCGCTGAACTTGCTTACGCTCGATGCCGACAGCAATGCAACCTACGATGGAGCGAAATATAAACAAGTGTTTTTTGCGACGGTTAATGACTTACAACTGACAAATGGTTATTATAGCAACACCGTTTATTGGTTCAAATTTGAGCCGATACAATGGCGGGTACTTTCCAATTTGAACGGTGAGCTTTTTGTCATGGCGGAGAAAATTTTGGATTCAAAGGCATACAATCAGGTTGATACAAATGTCACTTGGGAAACCTGCACCATGCGATCCTGGCTCAATATTGATTTTTACAACACAGCCTTCAACTCAACGGAGCAGGCAAAGATTAAAACAAGCACTGTTGTCAATGCGAATAATCCTTCGAACGGTACTTCCGGCGGTAACAACACAAGCGACAAGCTGTTTCTTCTTTCTTTCGCCGATACTATTAATACGGCATATGGGTTCAGTTCAAATCGCTACTTAGATGATACTGCCCGCAGGACACAGGGAACTGACTTTTCAAAAAGCAGCGGGATTTGTGTTTTCGTAGATGAGTCTCATTTTGAAGGAAGCTACTGGTGGTTACGGACTCCGGGCTATTATTCAAACAACGCCTGTGTGGTCTTCAATAATGGCTTTGTTAACGATAGCGGCAACGGTGTTAGTTTTACCGATAGTGGTGCTCGCCCCGCTGTCAAAATAAATCTGTCATCTGACATCTTCACATCTAAATCCGGTACAGGTTGTGTGGTTGATACCTTGAACGGTTTCGTCAGCGGTTTGGAGCCGGGTACAACGTCGCTGGCTGGATATGTCGATGTCGCTCCCGGATATGAATTGTCTTATGTGCCGGATACCGGCATTTTAGGCACGGGTACGGTTGTCAATGTAACAAAAGACGGGGCAACGGTTGAGAGCTACACCATTATCATTTACGGCGATGTCAATGGCGACGGTGTGATAGACACCAATGACTCGGACACGATTATTGACATCGGCAATTACGCTTTGCCGCAATGGGACCCTGTCACTGATGCGGCGAATATCATGGCGGGCGACCTCTTCCGGGACGGTGTTGTTGACGAAAATGATTATGATATAATAATCGATGTGCAAAACAATGTGCTGCAAATTGACCAAGGCACGGGTGAGATTTATTAACCGAATGGAATAGAATTAACAACATACCGGCCGCCGAAACTTCTCGGCGGCCGGTAAAATTTCGTACGTTAAAAAAGATATTTCACTGCGTTCGGGATGGCAAATAGTCTTATGCTGCCCCTGCATTGAATCAATTCAACATCGGCTTGTGGGCGCATATTGAATGCACTCCTGTTTCACATCCTGTTCCCCAACTTCTTCTCCACTTCTTCCCGTGACAAAGTCATGCTTTTCGACTTCTTCTCCGTGAGGCCTGCCGAACCCGGGCAGCATTTTCAATCTTTTCAAATTTTTTGGTTTTACAAAAAATATCTTTTATGATATATTGTTATTGTTGAGTTTTTACTATTTTGCGTGTTGCCGGTACGGTTGCAATTCTAATCGCGGTATCTGTCATACTAATCCCTCTTTAAAACATAGCTAAAAATTCAGCACAAAAACCCATTTATCAAAGGCTTTTGCTTGATTTCATGGAGGTTTTATAATCGGGATTAGTATCAATTCACTGTTTTTGGAGGTGTTATCATGAGAAAATCAAAAAGAGTCATTAGTTTTCTTCTGTCCTTTTTAATGCTTTCTTCAATTTTCAATATTGCTGCCGGCGCACTGGCACCGTACAAGGATACTGCCATTCCCGCTTCCAACTATAACGATCTAGACCGGCCGGCATTTACACTTGACCAATGCAGTTCAATGCTTCTTGATTATACCGACAAAATCCTTGCCGATAAAAACATGATTATTGATTTGGGTGTGTTCGGGTCAGTGTCATTAAACTCGGTGGATAACGCCTTAAACAGTATTTACAATCTTTTTAACAACAGTGATATTGAATTAATGGTTTTCCCGGGCCTTCCGGGCCCTCTGGGCGGACTGAATGACCTGGATATATCCGGTATTAGTACGTACAGAAGAGCAAGCATGCCCGCTGCCGGTGCGGATACGAATGTTATTTTCTCCCTTCTCGAGTTTTTGAACGACAACTCAACAATCCTCTCAAACATTGTTGACGGCACCCTTGATATGGGTATTTTAAACTCAATAGTTGATTTCAGCGGTGTCAATGTTAACCAAACGGTCAAAAAGCTGCTTTTTGGGCAGTCGTATCCAAACACTGCCGTTCCGGCTGCGGTAACCGAAACAGCCGACAATATGATTCAGCAAATAATCAACAACATCATCGTCGGCACAACGGAAAACCCGGGATTCTTCCCGGCAATGGCAGGGCATATTGACATGACCGGCAGTACCGCTGCTGCTTATGACTTCGGCGAAGAGCTTCTGCAAAATATATATAATCTTGTTCTGGTTCCGATGATGAATACGGAATTGAAAAAGGCTGTCCGTGAATTTTGCGGCGTCAGTTATGAAGACCCGGTCACTTATCCGGACGGGGACGAATCCGGTCTGAACGAATATGCGGCAGGTTTTGATATTCATTATTCGGTTCCTGTCCACAGCTTCGCCGCGGATACAACGTTGCTATCGGAACTCAACAGTATTCTGTTTGAAATAATCGATGCGATTACCGTCAGCTTAACCGGCTGGGTAGCGGGCGATAACACCCATGTTACGGATAATTTGGCGTTGGCCGCAAAGTATATACTTAAGCTGACAGACGGCAAATTCTTTGCGGAATATACCGGCCGGGCAACGGATGATGAAATTGATGCGATGACCAACCAGCAGCTGTTCGCTTACTTGGTTCGTTCAATCTTAAATTCGGCTATCGGCACAATAGACATCCCGGATGATGCAGACACCCTTGTTGAAGTTGCATGGTATGCGCTGAAAGAAGTTTTAGCGGAGAAAGTGCCGCGGATGGATTATTCGTCAACACCGCAGACGCTTGACGGTATCCTTAACATGCTGGGTGATGCAACCGTTTATTACTTAAACCGGTCAATAGATATGAACCCGGCTGCCGGCTCTCTGCCGGGCGAAGGTCTTCTTCCCTACGGGCAGGCCTTTGATGTTACATTAACCGCTGTTATGGCATGGGTAAAAACAAAATACGGGGGCTTGCTCAGCGTAACCTTAACCGGTACCGACGGCTGGGCAGACCTTAATACTCTTGTGACCGCAATGATACCGGCAAATTGGCTTAACGGTTTTACCACTGTAAAAGATTTGTTGAAAACCAACGTTCTGCAAAGCGTTTTGGACCTCAACTTAACCCCTTTATTTGCTTTGTTTGACCATGTCCCGGGTAACGATTTGGCAACAAAAACAATGATGAAGGTATTGCTTGAGGCGGGTGCAAGAGTGCTGAATCTCATATTCCCTGACGCGTTAAAATCCACATATACGACATTTGATGAGCTCGTCAATAACACCGAGCTGAAAACAGTTGTAAAAAATGTTTTCAGTAAACTATATAACCTGAGGTCTGTGATAATGCCTGCTATTTTACCTTTGCTGACCAACGTAATGGGCCTTAGTTCTCCGCAGGCTTTCGCGAAGCTGCATCTCTCGCTGCCCAAACAGATCAATGCAGCGACCGTCTTCCAAATCCGCAACGATTCAACCGGTGTTAACACCGCTGCCACCGGCAAAAACGGCAATTTCGTGCAGGATTCGCTTTACAAAATTAAAATAGAATCCATAACCTCCAGCATCCAGGCAATAACACCGACCAACCTGGCCGGCAGGGTTATCAACAGCGGCGACTCCGTCAACTGCATGCTCAGCGGTGTTTTCGCCCCTAATAATGTGCTTATGATTACCATATCCTATGATGTTTACACCGAGCTTGGCTTAAAACTAACCGCAACACCGCTTACCGCAATGGCATTCACCTATATTTCGGGTGCTGGTGTTGTGGATGACGGGGCGAATTATGTCACACTCAACCCGAATACCGCCAATACACATACTTTAAAATATAGGAATATTTATTGCAATCAAGATTATAACCTTGCCGGCCTTGCCGCGCAGGACAGGTTTATCATTGAAAGAACAGCCACCGATGAAAATGATAATTCTTTAACCGCAGCCGTTACAGCAACCTCTGCTGTTATAAATGCAACACTTGCCGCAAACGGCTTTTCCGCCGGTGTGTTCACAAACATAAACACAACCTTTAACGGCGGCTCCGGTAATATACAGCCTTTCGTTTTAACCTCGGCTGCCAGGCCTGCCGACGGAGCATACGCTTCCAGCTTTAAGTACAGCGCTGGCAAGACCGCCATAATTGGCAACGCGGAGACCTTCACGGTTCCCCACTATGTTATTTTTTATAACGACTTTGGTCTTCCGGGGCTCCTTGAATCCGAACTGAATGCTAAGCGCAACCCGGCTGACTATTCCGACCCGGCCAAATGGAACGACTATATTTCTGCACTTAAAAATGCTGTTGCCGTTCAGTACAGACCGAGGACGGCTGCTGTCTTTATGACAATTACAGCTGCCGCGTACGAAGGTGTGGTGCAAGCCCTGAATGAAGCGATAACCGCCCTTGAAACAAGTGCATATGCGGCCGGTACGGATAACGTAAAGACCGTGCTGGAAAGCTATGAACCCGCCAACACAGGGCTTTCTTATGACGATCCTGCATACAATTTTTTCGGTATGGCGGACTATGTTCCCTTTACCTACCTGAATTATCAAAGAGAAGCAGCAAATTGTTCGGCTCTCTGCACTTCCCAACAGCAAGCCGACCCCGTTGTGCTTGAGAGTGTTGATGTCGCCTATGCGCTGCACAGGCTCAACCTCTACGCAAGCAGGACGATCCGTGTTCAGGCTGATAAAGCTCGCCTGAACGAGGCAATCACAGCGGTCGGCAGCCCTGTAGAAGCGCAACATACTTCCGTTACGTGGGCGGCGTTCCAAAGAGCGTTCGCCTTTGCCGCCGCTGTTAATGCCCAAAGTGCGGCGGCAACCGATGGCAACGGCGAATATATCCTGCGCCAAACCATGGTTGACACCGCGAGGGAAAAACTGATTGCAGCGTACAAGATGCTTACCGACGCCGCAAATTACACGCTGTTGATTGCGGAAATCACAACCGGCAATACAAAAACAGCAGCCGACTGGACACCCGAAAGCTGGGCTCCGTTTTCAGCGGCGCTTGCAGCGGCCAAAGCCGTGCTGCAGGAAGATTTGAGCAGCCTTCCCGCAAACCAGGCAAAGATTAATGCCGCTGCGGCGGCACTCCATACGGCTATCATTAACCTGACGGCAAAGGCTATCGGTCTTGTAGCGCTTCAAGCCGGTGTTGTAATCGGGTTGGATACCGACGGCAACGGTACAATAGATCAGCCGAATTTCCTGGCAGGTTTGGGTGCAGGTGTCGGGGCTAACGGCTATGTCGGCTCAAGCGAAGGCGGATATGCTTTATTCAATGACGGCCCCGGCGGAGTCGGCACAGGCGCAACGGTCGATCTTTATACCAACTCAGGCACTCTTGCAGCAACATACACAGCAATTATTTTCGGCGATGTCAATGGCGACGGGATTATAAACACCAATGACGCGGACACGATTATTGACATCGGCAATTACGCTTTGCCGCAATGGGACCCCGTAACAGGCACCCCCTATTTCATGGCGGGTGATCTCTTTCGGGACGGTGTTGTTGACGAAAATGATTATGATATAATAATCGATGTGCAAAACAATGTGCTGCAAATTAACCAGAGCACGGGCGAGGCTCGTTAAACCGTATGGAATACAATCCATAAAAAACAGGCGCAGGCTTTTTGCCTGCGCCGTTGTTTTGATAGGGATTTACCGTTACCGTTCTTCGGGGTTTATGTTGGTTTTGTCAATGATATAAATCGGTCTGTGCTTCACTTCGATGTATATCCTCGCGAGGTACTCGCCGATAATGCCCAGAGAGAGCAGTATAAGCCCGCCAATGATAAAAACCGCGCTGATTAAGGAAGGATAGCCGGGGACATCCGCACCGAAAACAAGCGTTCTGATAATAATATATATGGCGTAAATGAACCCGACAAAACTGATAACCGAGCCGAATAAAAGCGATATTTTAAGTGGTACAGCGGAAAAACCAATGATGCCGTCAACCGCATAACGCACCAGTTTAACAAAAGACCATGTTGTTTTGCCGGCGGCGCGTTCCCTGTTGACATGCTCAAACCATTTGGTGTTAAAGCCGACCCATGTGAAAATACCTTTTGAAAAACGGCTGTATTCGGGCAGCGAAATAACGGCCTCAACAACCTTGCGTTTCATTATTCTGAAATCCTGTGCGCCGTGGGTAATTTCAATGTCGATTATTCTGTTGCCCAGTTTATAAAACAGCTTTGAAAACCAACTTTTAATTTTACTTTCGCCGGAACGGTCAATACGTCTTGCGGCGGCGACATCATAACCTTCCTCAAGCGCTCCCAGCATGTCAATAATCAACTCGGGCGAATGCTGAAGGTCGGCATCAAGGATGCCGATGTAATCGCCGGAAGAATATTTCATACCCGCGAGCATAGCGGATTCTTTGCCGAAATTGCGGGAAAAAGATATGTATTTAACCCGCTCGTCCTTTTTAGCGAATTCCTCAATTACTTCCGGCGTTTTATCCCTGCTTCCGTCATTTATAAAAATAAAATTAAAACTGTAACCGGGGCATCTGCTGATTACGGAACAAACCTCGTTGTAAAACAAAGGTAAAACGTCATATTCGTTATAGCAGGGCACTATAAGGTCAACAGTTTTCATTTTTACGTTCCTTCCGTAAGAAATACAAATGCTTTTTGAAATTGAGTGTCGTCTTCTTTCATCAGCCGGTCAAAATTCATAGTCTGTTCGGCGGTGAGCGAAACGGCATAACCGGTGTCCGGCGAAACGCCGCTGTCATATGTTTCGGTGATGTAGGGGTAAACTTTTGCTACTGTCATTATAACAGCGCTGCCATCGTTAAGGCGGAAGAGTTTTTGCATGGTGTCGTTTCCTGCGGTTTTATCGCCAATAAGCATCGCCTTGTTAAAATCATGCAAATCACAGGCAAAAAGCTCGGCGCAGCCGGAGGTTTTCGCGTTGATTAAAACCGCCATTGGCAAGGTGATATCCTTTGCGTCGGATGTAAAGTTTTCGACAATATTGCCGTCTTTATCTTTTGCCGTCGCAATTGCCTCGTTTCCTTCCGTGGCAAGCGGGACGATAATATCTATAGCCTTTGCCGCGTATTCAATGCTGCCCTCGCCGGTGTTTCGAACATCAAAAATAATGCTTGAAACATTATCGCTTTTAAGTTTGTCAATGGCGTTTTCAAGTTGAGATGCCGCGTTTTTATAAAAATTGTTAATCTTAATGTAACCGACATCGTTAACGGTTTCGAAAGAGATACTTTGCGCTTCATAACCAATCATGACATTGATGGTTTTATCCGCACCGTCCCGCCTGTAGGTCAGGGTAACGGTTTTTAAGCTCATCCCTTCAAGCTTTTCTGTCATAGCCGCATAGTTTTCCGCGGTTACCGCTTCGCCGGCAATATTGATAATTTCATCGCCCTTTTGCAAACCTTCGGCTGCTGCCGAAGACCCGGGGGATACATCCGCAAGGTAAATAAAACCGGTTTGAGTATCAAGCGAAGGGATTATACCGATACCGTGGATTTTACCTTCAAGTTTGTCGGAATATTCGGCGTATTCTTTGGAGGTCATAAAGTAACTGTACGGGTCGTTCAACCCTTTTATGTAACCTTCCGCAAGTTCCGCGGTGAGGTTGTTTTGATCAATTTCGCCGTAAAAATCCTTACGGAGCGCGTCAAGTTCGTCAACTTCTTTTTTAAGACCGGCTCTGTCTTCCAAAGCGGGGAGCAGTCTGTTATATATATTTTGCGAAAAGGTCATTGTAATTGCAAAACTTGCCGTCGCGGTGATGATGATCAACGAAATCGCAAGTCCGAGAGATATTCTTCTGTTCATAGCCTTTATCGTCCCTCTCCTGTTGGCTTTCGCCTGATGAATATCATGTAATACTGATTCGCGATTAAAAAAACTTAAAAAATCAAGTAAAAGCTTTGATTCATACTATTCGCCATTTTAATGCAGAATAGTATGATGCGGTTTTATGCGGGCTTTATGCAAAAACGACATCGATTTGGGATGCCGCGCTTTTCAGTTTACTGACGTTCGATATAATGCTTTCGTCATAATAATTGAACGGGTTCACCCTGTCGTCATTTGCGCCGTTGTTAACTCGAACCTCAAAGTGAAGGTGCGGCCCGGTAGAATTGCCCGTGGAGCCTGCCAAAGCGATTTTCTGGCCTTTGCTTACGGTTTCGCCGGCGCTGACAAACAACTTCTGGCAGTGGGCGTAGAGCGTGAATAACCCGCTGCCGTGGTCAATGATAATATAATTTCCGTAGCTTCTGTGAGAGGCTGCAACAAAAATTTCTCCGCCCTGTGCGGCAACAATTTCCTGGCCTAAAGTGCCCCCGTGAACGCAAATATCAATACCGTAATGCTTTTCCGAAGAACCGAAGTAGTGCCCGTAGGGTGCCGACAGGTAACAGTCTTTGGATTTCATCGGCCATCTCATTTTGCCGTCATTTTGAGGGTCGGCGGTATCGCCGGTTTTTGAACCTTGCGCTGCGATTAATTCCTGGATTTTTTTGCTGGCTATTTCTTCCTGTCGTTCGTATTCGGCAATTTGAGCTTTATATGCCGCGCTGCTTTTATCCAGCTTGGCAATAATCCTCTTCACATCGTCATATTTGGTATCGAGTGTTTTCTGCTTTCCGACAAGGACCGCTTTACTGTCCTTGGTGTCGTTTTGGTTTTTGACAACCGCGTCACGGCTTGCGGAAGCTTCTGCTATTTTACCGTCCAGCGTAAGTTTATCGCCGGTGAGTTTGGCAGATAATATATTAAGCTCGTTCACTTCTGTTGTTAAACTGTCAATCAAGCGTTTGTCATTGTCGGATACCTGCTTGAGCAGCTCCAGCCGGTTGTTAAAAACCGACAGGTCAGAGGAACTCAGCAGTATTTCGATTGTTGAAGGGTTGCCGGCAATATAGTTTGCTTTCAGGCGTTCAAGTATATAACTTGTGGTGTCGGCTATAGTTTTTTGTTTTGCGGTTATTTGTGTATCGGCATCGGTTATTTGTGTTTCCAATGCGGTTATTTCACTGTCAAGCGTGTTGATTTTTACGTTTAATTTGCTGATTTCTTTATCCAGCAGCGCTATTTTTGAGTTGATAACATCAATTTGATCTTCTATTGCGTTGATTTCCGCGTTTAAGTTTTTGAGGATAGCTTCTTGCTCGCCTTTGTCTTCGGAAAGGTTCTGAAGTGCCGCTTCACAATCCGCTATCTTTTGCTCATACTGGTCAATCTGGCTTTGATAATCTTCTATTTCGGTTGCAAAGGTCTCCGGTATGGCGCCGGTTAAAAAAAGCAGGGCGAGGCAAAGTATCAAAGAAATAATGCGTTTCAAATTGAAGTTAAATAGTTTCTTCATTTTTCGCATACTCCTGTTCTTTGAGGTACTTAGAAATGGAGAATGTACTCCCGAAAGCACCGGTAAATACACCAAGCAGGATGAAACTCAGCAGAATGTAAGCGGCATAGCGGCTGAATGGCAAAACACCGTTTCCGCCCATGCCGGTAAACAGGTCAATCAAAGAGCTGACAGCAAATTTATATATGCCCCAAACCGCGAAAAATGCCAATATGCCGGAAAACGCGCCGAGAATCATGCCTTCAAGCATAAAAGGCCAGCGGATAAACCAGCGTGTCGCGCCGACACTGCGCATGATGTTTATTTCAAGCCTGCGGTTGAACATGGTGATTCTGATTGTGTTTGAAATAATGAAAAGCGAAACGATAAGCAGTATGGCGATGAAACCGATGCTGATATAGGTAACCGTACTGCGAACGCTGTCAAGCTTTGAAGCAAGGTCAGTGCTTCCGCGTACTGTGCCGTTCGGATTTAAAAGTTTAAGCTGCCCAACCGTTTCGGCATACTGTGACATGTCTTCAACGGTTACCTTGTAAGCATCCGGGAAAATCTTTTCGCCGCCGACTAAATAAGCGGACAAAACGGGATCCGAATTATCAAGCTGTTCTTGAAACGCCACCTCGTTTGGTACGAATTCACAAAATTTTACGTTGTCCAACGCGGCAATCTGCACGCCGAACTCATCGTTTTCGTAACCCTCCGTACCGTCGGGATAATAAACGGTTATAATGTTTTTATCTTCAATGTTGCCAACCATGGATGTAACATTTACAAACAATAAAAATGCGGTGCCGATCATCACCAGGCAACTGAATAAAACGGAAACGGAGGCCAGGCTCATTAACCTGTTAACATAGATGTTGCGGAAGCCTTCTTTTGATAAATACCCCATACTTCCGTTTTTCATTTGTTTTCACCTGCCTTCGGTTCGCTTTCCGTTTTAATAACCGGATGGTCGGTGATTTGAGTTTCTCTTTTATGCGTGCTGTATCGATGTGTAATATCTTTGGGCAGTGTGTCAAGATGCCCTTTAGAGGAATCGGAAGCTTTGCCTCTTAAAGGCGCGCCGTCGGAAACCACGCTGCCGTTTTCAAGAATGATGACGCGTTTGTCAAACCGGCGGACAAGGTCATGTTCGTGTGTGACCATAATAACGGTAGTGCCCGCTTCATTAAGCCTTGAAAGCAGCGAAACAATCTCAAAGGACATTTGAGGGTCCACGTTGCCTGTCGGTTCGTCGGCTATAATAATATCCGCGTTATTGGTTAGCGCGCGCGCCAAAGCAACGCGTTGTTGTTCGCCGCCGGAAAGTTCCAGCGGCATACAGCGCGCTTTTGATGAAAGCCCCACAAGGCTGATAACATACGGCACCCGTTTACGGATATCTTTTTCTCTCGCGCCGATAACCCGCATCGCAAAGGCAATATTATCATATACATTCATATTGTGAATCAAACGAAAATCTTGAAATACAATACCTAAACGGCGCCTGAAATAGGGTATTTCGCTGCGGGATAAATCATTCAGCAAAAACTTTTTTATTCGAATGGTGCCTTGCGTGGGAACTTCTTCTCTTATGATCAGCTTAAGAAATGTGCTTTTTCCCGCGCCGGAAGCGCCGACAACAAAAACAAACTCCCCGGGCTCAATATGGATATTTACATCCTTGAGTGCAATTGTGCCGTTTGCATATGTTTTGGATACGTTTTTAAATTCAATCATGCGAGATTCTTCCTTAGAATCTTACCGGTTTGGCGTCAAGATATTTCTTTACCATAAGCGCAACCTTGAAAACGATGGCGTCGTCAAATTCACGCAAATCCAGGCCGGTAAGTTTTTTAATTTTTTCGAGCCTGTAGACAAGAGTGTTCCGGTGAACAAAAAGCTTGCGGGATGTTTCGGAAACATTGAGGTTGTTTTCAAAAAAGCGCTGGATGGTAAACAGTGTTTCTGCGTCAAGGCTGTCAATAGAACCCCGTTTGAAAACTTCTCTTAAAAACATACCGCAAAGTGTGGTGGGCAGCTGATATATAAGGCGGGCAATGCCTAAATTATCGTAGCTGATGATTGTTTTTTCCGTGTCAAAAACTTTGCCGACCTCAAGGGCAACCTGCGCCTCCTTAAAGGAATGCGCAAGGTCCTTCACACCCGTTACCATTGTGCCGATGCCGATAAGCGAATGCGTGTAAAGCTCGTTCGTGAGCGAATCGGAAATGGAACGGGCAAGTTTTTCCAAATCCTTCGTTTCGATATTGGAGCGGACTTCTTTGACAAGGGCAATATCGGTTTCGTTCACATTAACAACGAAATCTTTGGTTTTGTCGGGGAAAAGGTTTTGGATTACATCGAATACCGATGCGTCGTTGTGCTCGGCAATTCTGATAAGCAAAATTACCCTCGAGACTTCATTGTTAAAACGCAGTTCTCTGGCTTTAATGTAGATGTCGCCCGGCAGGATATTGTCAAGAATGACGTTTTTGATGAAATTGCCTCTGTCAAACTTTTCGTCATAAAGCTGCTTAATGTTGCTGAGCGCGACACAGCTGAAATCGACATATTTTGCGCTTTGCTCATCGGTGCCTTCAACAAATACGGCATATTCGGAATGGATTTGCGAACCGAAAGTACGGTAAGTGAAACCGTCCGCGTAAAAATAATCGCTCTGCGCAAAAATATCTGCCGCAGAGGCTACAACTTCGCCTATTTTACCAAGTTCGCTGCAGGAAATAATGCTGCCGGTGTCATCAATAACCCCTATGGTTTTTCCTATTGCGTCCCTCATCTGGTGAATAACACCTTGAAAAAGCCTGTTTGACATAAACACTACTCCTAACCAAAAGTTTATTCGCAATTGAGCATTTATACAATTTGACCACCTTAACATATACATATTACACAGTTATTCCCTTTATTGCAAGTAATTCGGAGAGAAAAATTGTCAAAATGCTGTTTATTTTTAAAAATAGTGCGTAAAAGTTGGTCTTTTTATAAATATGTTACAAAAAATACATAAAAAACAGAAAAATTATTCATTGTGTATTTTGACATATAATTCAAAAAAACAGGGCGGAATATTCCTGTTCCGTCCTGTTTTTTTGAATCTTCCATCATCTTTCGGGCAGGGAATTTAAAATTCGCTGACCGTTAAAACGCGCGTGTTTGAACATTCCTCACAAAATAAACCCGCTCTTCCTCCGGCTCATCCACGTGCCCCATATCGGGCGTCTCGGGGTAAATCTCATAATTTGGCAGGTATCTTCTCGGCTTGGTGCGTAAAATCAACCTTTTAACATCATTGGCTTTATTAACGAGTCTGCCGCCGGCTTCGTATTTTGACTGAACGCCATCCCACAAAACGGTGTAAACGTTGTTCTTGCAGTCAACTTGAATTTCCAGCGTATGCCAAACCGTATCCGGTTTAACCTTAAAACAATTCTCCGTGTTCGAGCCGTACCGCACCTTAAGCCAACCGCCGCCGAGCACCGCTCTGCAAACGGGGATGTTCGTCGAATTTGCCAGCTCGATTTCAAGATCTTTTTCATACCGGTCAGCTTTTATTTCCAGCGAAACGCTTGCCGCGTCGCTCTTCGGAAAAATCCGCATCGCCCTCGCATAATCGCACGGGTCTTTGTCCGCAATCCGCATGCAGTTATCGCCATTCAGGTTGATTAACGAAACCGGCGACCACTTCGTGCTGTAAATGTTCCAATCCCTAATGTACCTGCCCTCGCAGTTCTCGAAGGTGTCGTTAACATGCTCATCCACATATCTTTTAATCGGCAACGGTATCCTGGAAACGCCGATATCCTCTTTATTAATGCTGTGGCAAACCCACACCGCGCCTTTCGGGTATTCCTTGTGTCCCTCGCAAATACCTCTGATATACTGCGGGCCGAAATCCTTGTATATACCCTCGTATCGCCTTGGCGGCAGTTCGCCGTAAACGCATGCCATATTGTTAAACTCAATGCCGTCGTCGGAGGTCACCACCACCAGCGGATAGCGGTGCTCGCTGGAAAGGCTGTTGTCGTAACAAATGGCGAACTTCCCGTCCTCCGTCTTTTGCCCCCAGGATTTTGCGCCGGAGGTCGCGAAGGTCGGTTCGTACTTGATGTTCCAGTTCAATCCGCCGTCATCGCTCCTGCCAACCTTGCCCTGCTTCCACAGCGCAATAATCGTATTGTCGTCAATATGGTACCAGCAGAAGCTCGAAGCGGATTCAAAGGGGGTGTTGGGCGCTGTCCCGCCATCTTGGTCGTCCTTCGGGATTTTCAGCCCGATGGTCGTGTCCGCCGGTCCGTGCTCCTCTGTCCATTGCTCGGTTGCGAATTTATCCGCCAAAAGTTCTTCGCATGCGGCGATAAAGCTTTTATCCTCGGCGCGCTTGTAAAAAGGGAAAGGCAGCTTTTCTTCTGTCCAGCCCGAATAATCAAGATAGCGGATGAAGTAAACAGGCCCCATTGCGCCGTCCTCAAACACTTCGCGCACCACCCGGCCGATGCCGAAGTTCCGCCAGGGGCAGATATCGTGGTGGGGCGCATGCCCGTAAAAACCGCAGACCAACAGACGGTCGTCTTTGGTATGGTAAAAGCCCATCCGCTGGTGCATAAAGCCGAAAGTCCCTTCTGCTACCTCGACTATCGTGCCGTCCGCGCATTCGTATTCACCCGCAGGGACAATAATAACCGGGAAGGATGTTTTCGGCTTTTCCCAGTTCATCCCGTCCTTTGATTTGACAATAAAGGACTGCCCGGCGCCCGTGTGCTCGCTCACGGGGTTGGACAGGTATTCAAGATAAAAATTACCCCGCCAAAACGTCAGCATCGGCGCGTGGTTATAGGTGTTGCCGCAGCCCTCCGCGTCTTGAGGATGGCTGCGGTTCGCGCGCAGCACCTGGTAACTCGAAGCGCCGACGGCATGGAGCAGGTCGCCGTCGTGCTTCGAAAGGTCGGCGAATTCGTCGCCGGCGTAAAAAGGGGGGCGGTTATCGGTTATGGCCAAATTAACACCTCATTTGTTTTGATTTGTAGGGGACGGGTCTTCCGTCCCGCTATAATTCGTCCTCATTATGATAAAAACAATCATCTCGTTTGTTTTGATTTGTAGGGGACGGGTCATCCGTCCCGTTATAATTCGTCCTCATTATGATAAAAACAATCATCTTGTTTGTTTTGATTTGTAGGGGATGGGTCATCCGTCCCGTTATAATTCGTCCGTTTCAACGATATCATTATGATAAAAACAATCATCCTTCCATCGTTGCGGATTAGTATCGATATAGTCCCAAATCTCCTGATACTCTTCGTCATTCCTGATGATATGGTCATGGAACGATCTTTGCCATATTTTGAATATCTCGTTATCTATATGGTTGTTCATCTGTTTGGTCGTTTGATATTTATACCACCCAATTATAGCACCAACCGTAGGATACGGGTTTTCCGTCATGTTTCCCGTGCCATTCATTTGGTTATCAATTGATAATAGAATATGTACGTGATTTGGCATGATGACATATTTTTCAACTTTTGCATTAGGATATTTTGCTGACAAATCAACAATGAACTGTTGCGCAATTTCGCCACGTTTATATAATTGGATTTTATTCGGGACGGAAAACCCGTCACCTACAATTTTACACAACAAATTTATTCTGTTTTGGACACATATGGTTATAAAATATGCCCCGTTTTGATTGTATTTATAACCTTTTAATCTGTTTCGCTTTCTTTGTGGCAAATTGACCATATAACACCTATTTGTTGGGAAGAATCATCCGTCCCATCGTCTGTATTTTTCGTTTCTCGCAATGTAGGGGACGGGTTTTCCGTCCCGTTTCCCGGGTCATCCGTGGTCCGACGGGTGATTATCTATCGTTTTTTAACGCCTCAAAACTTCTGTCATAAAGGCGCTCGCCTTCTGTTGAAAAGAAACACGCCGGGAATTGGTCAGGCGCATGGTTGGCAACACATTCGCAACATTTGCCGTGGTTTGAGCAGGAAGCCGTGCAGGGGCAGGTTGTTTTATTGACGCTTTCACAGGACATAGTGTTTTCCTCTTTTCACAATTTAATGTGCGCAGTACACTTCATATCCGAAGAATACTTCATAAGCGCAGCGTCTTCATGTCCGAAGGACACTTCATTTCTTCTATAGGATATACAAAAAAAGCCACCGTGTCAAATGCACGGCGGGGGAGGGAGTTATCTGATGTCATCTGATCGTTTTTTCCATACTCCAACATCGATTTTCGAGGCTAACAATTGATCGATTTCATTAATTAGCTCTTTTTCACTTTTATCTCTATCATAATAATCCACATTCACGCTTTCTCCTGTAGCCAAATGCAATGACCACCATTTCAAGTTAGACAAATATATATCATCTAAATCCGTTAGTGGTGCATATTTACCAACATAATTATTACCAGCACCATATGTCTCATTACGAACTGGATATGAAAATAGTTCGTAATCATTGTATTTTGAAGGGTCGATTAAGTTTAAATATCCATCTTCATCTACAACAAGCATGTTGCAGTGACTATCATCACCAGATAATAATAATTTATTTAAATCGTCTTTATTAAATAGATGCCTGGGAGCATATATTCGTTGGCATAAAATTGAAATAAATATTTTTTTGGAAAGCTCTGGGCAACCATCAATTTGTTTCTGAATTACAAAAATCGCTTTTTTAACATCTTCAATTGTTTCAAAAACTGCATCATCTTTTGAATTAACTTCAATATGTGAGTTCCTATATCCTGTTGTTTCTACATTTAATCTAAAATAGAAATCGTTTTTCAATCTGTATGAAGAAAAGTCAAAAGTATAAGATTCTATTCTGATATCAATCCCATATACTCTTGTTGACTCAGTAGAATTAATATCGAGAATAGAATACTCACCTAAATCGAAAATAAAATTTTTAAAGTAAAGATCAAATAAATCTTTTTGATCGTTTTCTCGCTTAATTGCAATTTCTCTATTTTTCTTACGATATTCATCTTCAACTATTTTTTTGGCTTTTTCAGCTTCTTCTAGTTCCTCCTTATGTTCTAAATTATACTTGTTTTTGACTTTTAATTCTTCCACATGTTTTCTAAATCCTCCTGAATCCATGATATTATGTCTGCCATCATATGTACTCGCCATATGATTATAAACTGATGATTTACAAAAAATAACTAATGCACCTTTTAATATCCTAGTGACTTTTCTTGTGCCTTCAGGAAATGGAATTTCATTATAATGTCTATATGGCCAATACGATGGATGTATAAAATTGTTTTTGTTAAGTTCTATGAGTTCTTCTTCACAGTCGGGATAACAACTATCACCGAACACCCCACTTTTCTCTAGTTCATTAAGTTCTAATCTAAAATACGACCAACTAGGATCGTCATCGATATTTTCAACTATTAATCTGTTCGGAGAAACAATATTTATAAATCCTGAACAGTTCAACTCAATACAATTCTCATATTTTGATAAAGTAGAATCGTGCAAGTCTAATCCGCCACCATTAGGGAAAAATAAATGATTTATATTAGGCATATAGCTTATTGTATTTAACACACTCATAATGCTATTAATATTCTGCCAAAATGCTGAGTTTGGAGATGGTTCTTTAAATAGAGTGTTCATTACATAGTTCCACTCACTTAAATTACTCTTCTCAAAATCCTCGTAAATCACAGTGAATTGCGTAAGTCTTTGTAAAAATTCTAGCATCGTGGGTCTAAGGGAAGGTTCATCTTGTGTTGAATCGACTAACAATTGGTTTAACTCGACCAGATGCTCATTTCTAAAAAAATTTCCAAGTCCCATCTCATTACTAACTGGATGATATATTCCTTCAAACCCAAAGGTGCTTTTAGTTAATAGCATCCACAATGTTTTAGATAATGAATATACATCGGCTTTTTTACCATCTGAATTCCTAGAATCTCTTTTCATTTCAGGTGCAATGGTAGCCTTTGCACCAATCTGTTCATCAGTTCGAGTTATATCTTTTTTATCAGGATAGTCAACAAGACCAAAATCAGACAAACAAAAATCACCCCCATAGAAGTAAAGATTTGCTGGTTTTATATCTCGGTGGACGATATCTTTATCGTGTAAAATTGATAAAGTACTTGCTAGTGAAATAATGCATTTCACAATGTCCAATATTATTCTGTTTTCACCAAAATGTTTATCGATTGGCTGAGCAATAGGCATTGTATACCAATATAAATCATTACTGGAGTCCGGCAATTGAGAATCAATTATTGGTATTATTCCTTTGATATCGTTTTGTATTTCTACAACCTTTGTCTTTTCAATGATAAATCTATCTCGTTTTTCTTCAAAGTTTTCACAAATGGAATTTAATACTTTTAATGCAATTATCTTGTCTTCGTCAATTTGCTTAACAGCGTATACTGTAGCATTTCCACCATTGCCAATCTGCTCTATCTCTGAAAAATTATTAATAAATAACCGATTTAATTCTTTGATTTTCATATACAGTCCTTTCCTATTTCCAAGATTAACAAATGTAATAATTTCCTATAATATTAAAAATAATATTATATATAAACAATGAAAAGTGCAATAGCTTTTCTAAATATATATAAACAGAACCACTTTGCTCAAATAACATTAATTCGCCTTTCTGTACATAAAACATTTTATAGAAGTAAAAAAAATGTTGCGGAAACAATAATATATTAGTATAATTAATTTATAAAATAAGAAAGAAGGGGAAAATATGGCATTGATAAATTGCCCGGAATGTAATAAAGAGATAAGTGACAGAGTTCAAGCATGTCCAAACTGTGGTTTTCCTTTATCAGAAAATGAAGAAATTGTTCCGCAGGAATCTCAAAAAGTTGAGCTAACTGGTGTAAAGATTAAAAACAAAAAAACAAAAACAATTTTATTGATTGTACTCATTTTTGTTGTTCTGGGTATTATTTTAACGGTTGGAATAAAAATCTTTGACAATGTAAGCTCTAAAAATAATTACCAGCAAACATATAATACATACATAGATAATTTGACCTCGGTTAAGACAACCATGCTTGTTAGTGGTAGTCAAGCAGAAACAATGTGCAATTTGACTTTAAAGGTATGGCAAAACGCTATATATAAAGAATCTGATATTGAAACAGATAAATATGTGCGAAAAGGTGGCTATTGGGCAAGCGATTTCAATGTAGCTTTGAAAAACTTATTTGACGATTCTGCAATCAAGTCTGAGGTTTCAACGATGAACTCAAATAAGGAAAGCGTTAAAACAAAAATGAAAGAGCTGCAAAACCCGCCAGAAGGCTTAGAAAAATGTTATGAAACGGTAACCGAATTATATACTGCTTATCAAGGGCTTGTTGATTTAGCTTGTAATCCTGCGGGTAATTATTCTGCTTATAGTAGCTCGAAAACAACAAAAGTAACATCATTTATGGATCAGTATGAAAAACTTACTCTTCAAATACCTGATAAAACTATTGCAGATTAAGATAAGGTGATGATTTTTTGAAGTGTCCGATATGTGGGGAACAAATAGGAGATACCAATCTGAATTGCACTAAATGCAAGGCAACTTTTACTTATAAAAAGGGAAGACTCCATAGTGTTGAAAAGTATATGCCAACTGCGTCGGTGAACCAATATGAATCAGAGGGGAGTTTTTGCCCAACATGCTCTGTTCCAATAGGAAAAGAACAAATGGAGTGTAATTTTTGCGGAGATACTTTATTATACAATATGGATGGAGATCTTATTTTCTCTAGCCATCAAGACTACATAAAAAGACACGATAAAAATGCAAATAATGAATAAGTTAGAACAAAAATGAAACTACACATTTCATCGAAAAAACCGTTTGCAATAAACAAACGGTTTTTTCTGGCTGCGGAGATAGGACTTGACCGTCTGCTCTTCGCACATACTGATGGCTCTATCACCCCAATAACGAATGATATATTGCATCGCAACATGACATTTTGCGTTCGTAAAATTGATATTGCTCGCTTTTTTCTTATTGAACCTCGGTTCCTCCCCATTCAACGACGGTAAATCCCGTTCTGTTAAATTGCGTAAATGTTTGCTCCTCAATTTCGATTTTCTCGTTTAATGGTTTATAAGCCATGAAGATTCGAAGGATGCTGTCAGGCTGCGGTGTGATTTTTAATTGGGCTGTATTGGTATAAACAGCATCCTGAAAGGAAATTAAATTATATTCATTGTCCTGCATCAAAGGTAGCCAATATACGATGAATTCATTATATTCTTTTGGAGTCAAACCGATTTCGGCTAATTTATTTTGTAAGAATGAAACCGTGTCACTTCCCCTTACAACGAAACCTTTGCTGAAATCATATTTGATATTTGAGATAGCCTCCCAATACAAATAGGAGTACTCCTTGCCGTCAGCGTTATTTATAATTCGTCCGCCCGGAAACGCGGTAACATCCCAACCATGATTATAGCCGGGATATGAGCAGGTCAGCGCACCATTAATAATATTCAGATTCACGCTTACTTTTGTTTCTCTTTGAGGATATAAGTAGATTACAGGTTTAGCCATACCTCCCTCAAAAGCAATATACTCCGCCTTCACCCATCCGTATTGATTATTATATTTTACATATATCCATCCGGGGTCATCGTTATATCCCGCTTCAACGACAGCCGTACCGTTTGGAATGATAAGAATCCTGTCATAGCTTTGTCCGGGACCGTATCTTAGAGACAATCCGCCCTGAGCAATAACTATAGCGTGATATTCATCACTGTCAGTATGTTCAGGTAATACCATTGTTTGTTTTTTCGTTGTAGACTCTTTTGTTGTGTCAACAGGGTTCGACTGAGGCGCACTGGTGGCAGACTCCGCGGCCACCGTTTCCGGTGCCGTTACGCTTTCTTCTGCCGCGGATGACGCCGTGTTTTGCCCCTCGTATGCGACACCGAGTTCATCGCACAGATCCTTGTATTCTGCGCCGGGTTCCAACATATTTTCCAGCCCTTTTTCGAGGATTTCCGTTGCTTTTTCCGGCTCTTCAAGGCCGATATAACCCTTTGCCGCGCCGGCATACGCATCCTCGCGCTTGGGTTTAACATCAATCGCGTCGAGGAATTTCTCGACGGGCCTCCTCATATTTCATCTCTTCAAGGTATTTGCTGCCGGTGTCGATGAGCTCATCGTATTTTTTCGTGTTCAGCGTACTCACGCCGAATAAGGTAGCCGCCACGGCGCCTATAACAAGAACAAGTGCGATTGTAATAATGAAAGGGAGCTTAGACTTCTTCTTTTCATACTTCAGTTTCAGCTCCGGCGCGTTGTTTATAAATGCAGGCTGCTTAAAGGTTCGGGACGGCGCACCCTGCCCTGCATTGCCGGGGTCGGAAGCTCCGAACAAAGGTTCCGTTTGACCTTCCGCGTTGTTAGATTGTTCCTCAATCGGTGTTGTGATGTTTTCAGGTTTCAATTGTGCGCCGCATACGTTGCAGAACATTGAGTTTTCCTCAATTGGATGGCCGCATTTTTTACAATACATTGGCGGGGCCTCCTTTTTATGATTATTCGGTTAACAAAAATATTTTATCATAGAATAATTGAAAATTCAACTGTAAAATTTCAAAGGGGAAACACAGGGGCCGGCAGACTTTTACAAAGTGACTCCGTCACCCCAAGTAATATAAATGAAGTATGCTTCGCAAATGAAGTATCGCCCAAGGCGAAATGAAGTGTTCCGTTAACGCTCAAAATGAAGCGAAGTATCCCGTACCAAAGGTGCGAAGCACGCTTAACATCTTAAATAGGATATACAAAAAACGCCGTGTCAAATGCACGGCGGGGGAGACGCTTTAACAATTTCTTTTACTATTTGTCATTAGGGTAAGGTTCATCTATCAGCCTTTTGATAGATCCTGTAATTGTCTCGTTTTTATCATTTGAACCAATGAAAGCTTTTATCAAACCGATAACAGTTAACAATGCGAAAATAATTAAAGGTATAACGATTCCATCTTGCCAAAACACGTCCCATAAGTTGCCGCCATGGCCTGCATGATTAATCGCTTCGGTTATAAACATACCAACGCAACCCATTATGCCACAGAATAACATTACAACGCCTAAAATAAAACTTTTCATAAAGATATACCTCCAAAAATATAATTGTTTTGTATAATAATATTTCACTGCTACAATAATGTCAAGCTGAATCTGCTTAATAGAAAAAATAAAAATTGTTTAATTGTTCTAGATCATTGCAGCGTCCAAGGACTTTACCCGCACGCTAAAAACCGACCCCGGCAGTTTTTGCGGCTTGCGAGCCGCCGTGCTGTTCAAGTCACGCCAGGTCCAGGATTAGGGCTGCCTATTTGTGCTTTGCACATACTATTGGCTCCGTCACCCCAAGTAGTAAAATGAAGAATGCTTCGCAAATGAAGTATCGCCTAAGGCGAAATGAAGTGTTCCGCTTTCACTCAACTTGAAGCGAAGTATCCCGTTCCTAATGTGCGAAGCACGCTTCATGTCCGCAGGACACTTCATAAGCGCAGCGGCTTCACATCCCGAACGGGATACTTCATTGAAAAAACCGTTTGTAATACACAAACGGTTTTTTCTGGCTGCGGAACTAGGACTTGAACCCAGACAAACAGAGTCAGAGTCTGTCGTGCTGCCAATTACACAATTCCGCAATATTCGGTTTTGGGCGACAAGCCCGATAGATAATAATTATACACATCGGCGAAAAATTGTCAACAGGTTTTGCAGGATTACATAATAATTATATACTATAAGCATTGTTTTTTCAAGGGCATTAACGCGGTTATATTAAATTTGCAATTGCGTTCGGAACGACTCCTGTATCGTTCCGATTTTCGGGTAGGAGCGGATTCAAGATCCGCCCTCGGGTCGTTTTGGAAACCGACCCCTACAAAAACGCGGGGCGGGCGAGCCAAGAATTGAACCCCTGTTTGCCTTGTTAAAGGTAGGGAGACCGCATCGGCTAAAGCTCGGCTTTTGTCAGGGATAAAGCTCGGCTTTAGCCAGGGTGGTGGAGGGATTGTCTTGCCTCGCCTTGGTAAGGTTATTCCGCTGTCAGAGGAAATGTCGCGAAGCGACGAAAGAGTTCCTGTTTTCGGAGAAAAAGGTGGCAGGCGAATAAGCTAAAGCTCGGCTTTAGCTGGCCTGACGGAGAGGTCGATGAAATACAAAAAAATGCGAAGCATTTCCCGTAATTTAGCCCGCAGGGCGGCTTCATTAGGCGCTTGCGCCGGCTTCACTTTTTCATTATTTCATTAAAAAGGAGCGGACTTTCGTCCGCCCCGAATTTGCCTAATATTTAACTGAACAACCCGGTAACGGTCTTTGCTATATCGGAAAACGAAAAATTGGTTTTGACTATTTCGCTGAATCCGCAGGCACCGTATTTATCCCAGAGTTTGTCGCTGATAAACTTGAGCGATTTTTCAAGAAGTACATCGGATGTTTTTGCTTTCGCAGGAGCCGAATAAACGCCGATTTTTACCAGGATAGCTCTGAGCCTTGCTTCCACCGCGTCACACTGGGCGTCATCCGCAACGGTGCTTGCGAGCATAGCGTTCGCCTCTGTGAGCGCTGCGTTCAGCTCCGTCATATCCGTGGCGGAAAGGTCGGTTCCGGTCAGTGCTTTGGTTACTGCGGGGATCAGGTCGTTGTTAATCCGCTTGGTGTAGCGGGAGCCGTTGAACTGCGGGAAGTTGGGGTCGGAATAAACGCTTGTTATCGTATCCGTTCCCATCAGCATACACGCAAGCCGCACGGCAACATCATTGTTGGCTATCTCATGATGTTGGCCGGCAAAAAACCAGGTTTGGTCCGGCAGATAGCCGGTGGAAGCGTCAACTGTGTTGTCCGGCGATATATGGTTGTGCGCGGTGTTTGTGCAGTGCGTATTCTGCTGCTTATAACCGGCGGGGAAGGTGGTGCCAGGCGCGGCGCTATATGTGCCCATGCCGGTTGAGGAAAGCTGAATTATGCCGTCGGAATTGATATCGTCGGCGCATTTGAAGAATTGGAAATACTGGTAGTCGCCCCAACCTACGCCGAAGTTGAAACCGTAGCCGCAGATATTGTAAATCTGAACGCCGTCGTCAATCAGTTTTTTGACATTTGCTTCCAAATTACGCTGATAGTTGTAATACTTGTCCGTCTGTGCCCTTAAAACCGCGTGGTCCGGGCCGCTTAGGAATTTGTCCGCGTATTCTTCATACCGCTCGGCTGGTACAGTAGCCCACATAGAGGGAATGTTGGTGAAAAAGTCTTTTTGGACAACCTCAAAGGCGGCGTCCAGCACATTATTCAGCACCTTTTTGGGTAAAATTCTTAACAGTATGTTGATCATATAACCCTGGTAGCCGTCCATGAGCTGCGGCGCGATATCTCTGTAAAACAGCCTTGCGGAATTGTCCGAATAGTTTTGCCCGACCAGGTCGGCGAAAACGAGGCTGCCGTTGGTGGAGCCGACTACACGCACAACTTTACCGATATCGTGCTTGTCCTCATACATATCAAAATAGGCGTTAGTAACAGTTGAACCTAAGCTCAGCGGCACAAGGTTTACTTTGTCGCAGCCGGTCCGCTGTTTTACCATTTGAACAAACGCGTCAAGCCTTGCGGCGTGTTCGTAAGTGTTTGAAAACGGCGGGAAGTTAAAACAGAAGATTCTGTCTGAACCTATCAGATTAACATAATCCTCCATAGGCATCATATTAAAAAATTCCCGCGTATCTTCCTCATTATACTCGGAGAGCGGGTAGTTGCGTTCAATAGCCTTGACATTTTCAACCGATTTGCCTGTATTATCGTGTGTGGAGTACCGGAACATACCGGGCATATAATCCCTGATAATGTCGCTTAAGCCCATATCTTTT
This sequence comes from uncultured Eubacteriales bacterium, assembly GCA_964627535.1. Lineage (GTDB taxonomy): Bacteria > Bacillota > Clostridia > Oscillospirales > Acutalibacteraceae > UBA1447. Next base: position 43,745 of record CAZVJW010000012.1, on the reverse strand, counting down.
TGAAATACCAGGGAAAGCAACGCCTTGGGGATAAGCTTCCAAATATCGGCCAAAATTTCGTCCGTGCAAAGGTTCAGCACGCGCCATTGATCCTTAAAAGTGCCGTCATTTTTGATTTGATTGCCCTGGTCGTCATAAACCGCGACATCGGACATGCCGAGCCCCGGCACGACTACAATCGGGTTCGGTCTGTTGCCCAACGCGGCTGTTAACTGCTCGCTTTCGCTTTTCACGGTTGCTGCAACGGTTTTTTCCGGTGCGGCATAGGAGGTTATTCCGCTTGCGGCAATTGTGCCGAAGACCATTGCCAGAACCAGCAGCAGGGACATACTCTTTTTCGCAAGGTGTTTCATTGTTTTTCCGCCTTTCAATTTATAGAAAATCTAACCGAGTGCATTTTATCATAAATATTCAAAGTTTTCAAATATCTTTGAAATTATAAATATATCCGTAGTCTTATTTTAGTGTTCGGACTTTGCCGTTTTTGAAAAGAATCATATAGGCCGGCACAAAAACAACAAAGGATATTAAAACCAGTATGTTTGCGACATCACCGCTTCTGCGAAAATTCTGCATGTTTTCCGTACCCGCGAAAAGATAAATCAACACATGCGCACTGAAAAATACCGGAAGCGCGAAGGTGCAGAAACGCCTGAAATCAATGCCGCGAAGCCCCGCGCCTTTTTTTACAATAACAATGGCTGCGACAATTAAGAAAACAGCGCTCAGGCTGATATACAGCGGAAGATAAGCTTTGCTTTCCTCATAGCGCGCCGCAAACGGACGGATAAAGGTTATCGAAAAGCACATAACAAAAGTGAAACCAAAATTCAAAAAATTGTAAAGCCAACCGGGCATTTTGGCGGTGAACGGTTCCTCCGCGGCGGCGGAAGCCGTCAGCCTTTCAAACGGCTGTTTAACAAAAATCAGCATGATAAGCCCGCCTGCGAAAAAGCCGGTGAAATATTCCCACATACCCCAACCGCTGAGTTTATACAGCAAGTCGTAGGTATGTGCCATCCGGTATCCGCCGCTGGAGAAAAAAAGCGACAGGTCGGCAAAGGTGATGGCAAAAGCGAAAGCCGCGCAGATACCAAGCATGATTCTGCTGCCGGTTTTATCTTTTAACCCGAAACGCACTGTGCCCCAAACCGCCAAAGCGGTAATGGCGGATGAAATAATATTAACGGATGTAAAATAGTTCCTTCCGCCGTGGAAAGCTTTTGCCCACGGGTGGTCAAAGTAATGCTGCAGATACATCTGCCACGGTGTGCCGGAAATGCCCGCTTTTTGCAGACCCTGCGCGAACATATCAACGGCCTGCGGCTGAATAAGGTTTAAAACAGCAGGGGAAACGGCTGCCCTCGTTATATACTTCACCGCGAAATAAACAGCGAGAACAGTCAGAAGTTCTTTCCATCCGTACGGCTTGTTGCTGAAAAAACGCCCGAGTAAAAACGCGAAAACCGCAGCCATCCCAAAACCCAGGCACAGCATGATAAAAACGCCGGAAAGGGGATTGATGAAAACCTGCATCTGTTGGCCGTTTTCGGTGTATACTCCGCTTTCGAGGATTCCGGTTATCTGGCTGTTAAGTGTACCCCAACCCGGTGTGGTGAGCATAAAAGATACCGCCGTGAGAGAGTACAGAAAAAAGTTGATTTTGCGCCTGAAGCCGAAAACAGCGAAAACAAGCAGCAGGAAAATCACACCTACCGTCAGCAAACCCCAGGAAGCGCCATAGCCGTGTTCACCCCTGAAACGCCAGAGCGCTCCCGTTAAAAATGCTCCCATAATAACTGCCGCAATTTTCTGTCGTTTTAACAGCTCAACAGGAGCGATATTGTTATTTTCAATGTCAGTCATAAAATGCTGTCCCCTTCAGATATATCAGTTTGAATTTAATGAGCGATTAGTCAAGCCTGCAATACCTGTGGTTTGGTTTATACCAAACCCGAGATTTGGTATAACCAAACCCAAGGTTTGGTTGGGATGCCGAACCCTCAAAATCCGGGATGAAAAAGCCCGCGCACGGGATGTCCCCTTCAGACCACCGTTCTTTCGTCTAACATCTAATATCCAGCATCTAAATGCAGCCACTGCGTTGCTACGAATAGTTTAAAGTCAGTTGGCAGGAAATGCAATAGAAAAACAATATATTTTCATAATTATTGCATTATAATATTACAAGTGTTAAAATAAAAATAATCCGAAGGTTGCGGCAAACAGAATTTGTCAGGGGGTAAATGCAAAATGGAAAATGAATTCACTTTTTGTCAAAAGTGCGGAGAGAAAAACACAGCGGAGAACAATTTTTGCCAACGATGCGCAGCCCCGTTAAAGGAAATGGCACAGCCGGCTCAGCAAGCTCAGCCTCAGTTCGTACCGCCTGCGCAGCCTCAATGGACGCCCCCTGCGCAGCAGCAAGCGGTACCGCCTGTACAGCCCCAATATAACCCTTTGGTTCAGCAGCAATGGACACCGCCGAAGAAAAAGAAAAACGGTTTGCTCATAATCGCTTTGGTTGTTGCGGGGATTGTAGCTTTAATCATTATCGTTGCGGTCATTCTCGGGCTGGTTGTGAATGACAACGATAATTCCGGTAATGACCCAACCAAGCCCGGCACATCTTCAAATTCGGGTGACATGCGCAACAGCTTCACATCAATTGTCGGCAGCGGCAAGGACAAAGTAACGGTTATGCTTAACATCATCGGCTCCAACCTGGAGTCTGGGGGAGCGGGTTGCGCCACGGCGGATATTAATGAAATGCTGCAGGCCAATCTCGGCAGCAATGTGAACCTTGTTATACAGACCGGCGGCGCTGCATCGTGGGAAAACTCCGCGATCCGAAGCGGTACCTGCCAGCGTTTTGCTGTTGAAAACCGGATGCTGGTTGAAAAAGATGATCTCGGTCTTGTCAGCATGGTGGAGCCCGACACAGTGACGGGCTTTATTTCCTGGTCAGCTAAAAACTATCCCGCCAACCGCTATTGCATTATCTTCTGGGATCACGGCGGCGGAACCGTATCCGGTTACGGCTCCGACGAATACTTCGAAGGGGACACGCTCGAATTGTCCGATCTTTCCGCGGCAATGAAAAACGGCGGAATAAAATTTGATTTTGTCGGGTTTGATGCCTGTTTAATGGGCACGATCGAAACAGCTTATACCATGGAGCCGTATGCGGATTATTTAATTGCTTCCGAAGATCTCGAGCCGGGTACGGGCTGGTATTACACAAACTGGCTGAATGCATTTGGAAGCAATCCTTCCATACAAACAGTTGACCTTGCAAAGACATTGATTGATGACTTTGTCAACGCACCCGGGGATTATGATACGGAAAGCCGCACGCTTGCTGTTACGGAGCTGCGCGAAATACCGGGTACATACGAGAAAATGTGCACCTACATGGCAAACTCCGCGGTTGCGCTGAACAGCTTCAACTACACCACAATCTCCACAGCGCGTGCCGACGCCAAAGACTTCGGTGACGGCGGATTCGAACAAATCGATATTATTGATTATGTCAACAAAGCGGGTGTGGACGGTTCCGACGCATTAAAATCGGCAATCGGCAGCGCGGTAAAATACACCAATAACTCCATTTCGTCAGCAAACGGCCTGGCCATGTATTATCCGTTCGACTATCCCGATTATTATGATACAATGCTGAAGGAATTTAAATTAATCGGTTACGGAGATGAATGCACCGAATTCTTTGACAAATTTATGAGTATCATGGCAGGCGGGGAATCAATGGCCGAAGGCGCGGCAGACTCACCCCTGCAGACCTTAACCGGGGTGGAGGATAACGGAAACGAAACCGATTATTCGCAGTATTCCTGGTTTGATCAAACCGCTGAAAGCTCATACAGCGATATTTACGCGAGTACGCAGTTTGAGATGAAAGAAATTATCGACAAAGGCGATTATTACGCTCTACCGATGACGGATGAAGACTGGGACCTGATTACCTATGTGGAAATGCAGGTCTTCCTTGACGACGGGGAAGGCTTCGTCGACCTTGGCGGGGACAACCGGTATAATCTTGATGATGCCGGTGACCTGAAAGTGGATTTTGACTATACCTGGGTGGCGATTGACGGCCAGACGGTTCCGTTCTATGCCGAGTATGAAGAATACAACAGCGAGACCGACTGGTATACCTACGGTTATGTGCCGGCTGTTTTGAACAACGGTGATGATATTGAGATTGTTTTGTATTGGGATAACGAATACCCTGATGGTTTTATTGCGGGATACCGCTATCAAACAGAGGATTTTGATACCGCGGCAAAAGGGCTGAAGGACTTTTACCAGGGCGATGTGATAGAATTCTATTGTGACTATTATATGTACGACGGGACATATGACGGTCAGTACTATTACGGTGACCCCGTCACAATCGGAAGCAGTTTGCCGGCAGTCAGTTATGAGGATATCGGTGAATACAATACAGAGGTTTGCTTTATGCTGACCGATATCTATAATAATAACTATTGGACGGAGACGGTGGATTTCACGATTTAATAAATATCTAACAAAAACGGGGCTGCCGGTTATTTCCGGCAGCCCCCGTAAACTTATGATTAATCGAAATATCCCTTCGGTTCCGCTTCCTTGCTTTTCATCGCCGATTAGTATTATTCGATAAGGGTTGAATTTTATGAAAGCATTGATTATAATTTGTTTAATCTGATTTGGAGGAATTGCCGATGAAAACAAGAAAAATAATTCCTGCAATAATGGCAATGCTTATGCTGGTACCGGTCTTGACATCATGTGGCAATCAAACCGGAAAGGACAACAGCATACTTGAAACCGTTTTACTGCCGGAGGAAACAACTGCGGAATTTACTTCTGTCAAGAAAGCGGAAGCCGGGAACCTGGTGTACTTCGGAAGCTTTGAGCAAAATAATAATACTGCTGACGGAAATGAAAAAATCGCCTGGATTGTGCTTGCCGCCGAAAAAGAAAAAGTGCTTTTGATATCCGAAAAAATTTTAAACAGCAAACCGTATAATATTGAGCGTAAAAGCGTCACGTGGGAAACATGTACCCTGCGCAAATGGCTTAATGAAGAATTTTTAAGTGCCGCCTTCACCGAAAAAGAAAAAGCGGTGGTTGCCGAAACAACAGTAGCAACACAAGATAATTCCGAAAAAGGAGCAAAGGGCGGAAACAATACAAACGATAAAGTCTTTCTCTTAAGCCTTGAGGAAGCCGGAAAATATTTTACAAGCGATGAAACCCGCATAGCAACGGGAACGGATTTTGCAGAAAACGAAGGCCTGAATGTATATTCAGAGAGTCCGTATGCCGGGAATGCCGCTTGGTGGCTCAGGTCCCCCGGCACCTATCCAATCAGTGCGGCAGATGTTTATTACAGCGGCGATACGGGCGGTGTATATGACTTCGTTGATAACGCCTATGTCGGTGTTCGCCCCGCTGTTTGGGTAACCAGATAAACAGGGTCTGTTGAGCGGCATCAACAGTCTTTGTTCCGTGGAGAACAACCGAACTCCCGGTTTATTATTAAATAACACAAAAAACCGGAATACACCGGAATAGATTTGTTTCAGGTTCGAATTATTTCCGAATGAAAAGGCGTGCGGCAATTTATGCCGCACGCCGTCATTTTAGGCTTGACTAAAATCTATCCGAAAATCCTTGGGGTCCCACATGCTTGTATTCCGCGTCGCTCGCCGCCTTCAGCAGTGTTTCAAGCAGATTGGTGAAAAAGACCGTTACAGGGTCCGGAGCCTCGGCAGGTACAGGCGCGTCGCGGTAACCGATTTTTATAAGGATAGCATTAATTCGTGCCGATGCGGCGTCAACCTGTGCCTGGTCGCCCTTAGTCGCCGCCAAAACAGATTGGCCTTGCGTTATGGCGGTCCTTAATTCGATTAAATCATCCGGGGTGATAGTATAAGTACCCGCCTCATATTCGGCAAGAACAACTTTGGCTTCAGGCTCAAGATGCCGGCGGAGGTCTTTGCTGTTGCTTGTCGTATTAAACTGAGGATAACTGGCCGGATTAGAGTTGATATTCTTCATGTCCGGGTTTAGGAAAAGCTCGCCGACAAGGTTCATGCATGCCGCGTTGCATCCGGCATCCTCGTGCTGCTGCATATAAAAGAACCATGTATTATCCGGGAATGCGCAAGTCGAAGCGTCAACGCCTTTGTCGGGTGAAATGTATTTGCTGCCAGCGTGCGCGGCAAGGTAGTCGGAAGGCAATTGCTGGCCCGCGGGGGCTGCTGTCGCGCCCATTGCGGTTGACTGCACATGAATCACACTGTCAGAATTGATGCTTGCGTTGGATCCCAGAATGGCTAAAATGCTGGTAATATCGCTGAAGTGGAGGCTGTAGCCGCAAACATTGTTAAATTCCAGCCCCTCTTCTTTTATCATATAGTTCAGATTGTCTTCCAGGTTGAGCTGCGCCTGGTAGAAAGCATCTGTCTTTGCCCTCATAATGGCGTATTTAGGGTCTGAAAGCCATTTTTCCGCAAGAGCGGGATAGTCTTCTTTGGGTATCATTGCCCAGAAATTCGGCGCGCAGCGCAGCATCCCGTCCATTGCGCCATTCAGCACCGCATTAAAGGTGTCCGAAAGAATTTGCTTCGGTATCAGCCTGATAAGCAGATTAACAAGATAGCCGATTGTTTTTGAATCTCCGTCAGCCAAAGCTGTCGGGAAATAATCGCGGTAAAGCATTTCACCGGAAAGGTCAAGGTTGCCGGCATAGATATCTCTTAAAATCATGGAACCGTTATTCAACGCTACAACATTGACAACCTTTTGAACATCGCCCTTATCTTTAAACTGCTCGCAATAGGAGGTAAAGATGGAAGCGCCAAGGCTTGCGTTAAGAATATTAACTTTGTCGTGCCCGGTTTGAGCTTTTACATTCTGGATAAACTTGTCAAGCTCTCTCGCGGTCTCCATCGGGTCGCCGATAATGTTGAATGCAAAATAATAGACATGGTCATAGCCGATTTTTTCGCAAATTCCCTGAAGAGGAATGTTTATGAAAAGGTTATCAATTTGTTCCTGCGTAAGATTGGCAAAGGATTCTTCGTATCTCACCACTTGCAGGTTCTGCACGGGCGTTCCGTCCGGATTGGTTGCCTGCCTCCAAAATACAGGCTTTGCCGCCTCGTAAACCGCATCGGTAAAACCGTTATCCTTTTGGGTTATCAGCATCTTCGCAAGCGGCAAGGCGAGTTTCCCGGCAACATCTTTTATAATATTGTCCTGTTCAATCATGAACCCGCCCTTGATATAAGGTTTTCCGTCCGCTCCGAGAATGGGGCTTCCGTCAGCGTTAAGCAACGCGACATCGGAATCGGTGATGCCCGGAACAACGATAAACGGATTATTCGGGCAATCGCAGGAGTCTGTTTCGGTCTTTGCATCTGTCCTGACGGTTTCGGTCTTTGCGGCCGTTTTGCCGGTTTCGGCCATGACAGCCGGTTTAACCTCGGCAGCTGCGGAGCTGCTGTCAAGTTTCACGCGTTGTGCTGTGAACCCGGTTTCAGCGGAACCGGCAATACCGGTAACGCCAACGGATACGACGGAAAAAAACATGACCAGCGACAGCAGAAGCGAAACAGGTCTTTTAAATCCCTTCATTAGGTCAAATCCCCCTTAATTATTGATATCGGTAATCAAAATTATAGCATATTGTTTAAAACTTTCAACAAAAAATTTAATTATTATTTAATCCTGCTTGTTATCTTTTCTCAAGTGTTTCTCCAAAAACTCCGCGTCTTTAATCTCCAGGTCTTTTTCCCCGGCAAGAGACTCAACATGGTGTGTAAACTCATGTTTCAGCACATGAACAAGCTTTTCCCTTAATTGCTCTTTATCTAAATACCAGAACAGTTTCGCGAACGAACCGTAATAGATTGAGATATATCTGCCAAGGTTTCCGCCCCTGTTGTATTCGCCCATTATATAGAGGTTGTCGCCCGCCGGATTTTCCTTCTCCTGAGGCAAAAGAATAATTCCTCCGTTGAGATCTTTGAAAAGCTCTTCGGGAAAGTCCGCTGCAATATCATCCAGTATTTCACCCATTTCTTCGATTGATATCATTGAGCTTCTCCTCTGCTAATAAAACGCATTACTTAATAATAAACTTATCAACTTTTTCATTTTTCACTGGATATTTGTTAGTATATTACTTCTTTTTCGCGGTTGTGCAAGTGGCAACCAACATTCTTTTTAACTCACCGCAGTCGTCAATTAAAAATTTGAAATCATCCGGGATATAATCGGTTTCGCAAAGTATCTTTAACCAATACTCTGTTTCATAACATTCTTTGAGCGAAATCTGCATTTTTGCAATGAAATCGGGTTTGCTGACCGCATAATTCGCTTCATGTATATTTGCACCGATGCTTGTTCCGCTGCGGAGTAGCTGTTTCGAAAGAGTAGATTCCTTTTTGGTCTTTTTAATATGTTCATAGAGACGGATAATATTTTTGGCAAAGGTTATAGATTTATCTACCAGTGGATTATTTCGCATTGGTTTTTCTCCTTTATTTATCAAGGATATTTAATTAATGAAGCCGTTGAACTTAATGAAGTCAATCGTTTCACTCATTTAATGATGAATGATGCCGTAAACTGCGTTTGTTAAATGATGCAATTTAAATGAAAAAATGCGAAGCATTACCTTAATTAAGCGCGCAGCGCGGCTTCATTAAAGCGCTTGCGCTGACTTCATTCTTTCATTTTTCATTGAGTGATGAGTGTACTCATCACTCATCGCTCATCACTGCAAACGCGCACCGGATGCCGTCAACTCCGGCCGAAATAATGCCTCCGGCATAACCCGCGCCTTCGCCGCATGGGTAGAGACCCCTTACATCTGTTTGGTAAAATTCATCCCTTAAAATCCGGACGGGGGAGGAACTGCGCGTTTCCGGTGCGGTCAAAACCGCGTCCGGCAAGGCAAAACCAACCAGCTGCCTGTTCATTTGTATAAGCGCGTCCGCCATGGTGTCTGTCGCTTTTTTTGGCAGGATATCGCGAATATCCCCGGGTTTTACACCCGTGGTGCAGCTTGGTTTTACACTGCCGAGTTTGGTTGAGGGATTACCTTTTATAAAATCTCCGGCGAGCTGCGCAGGCGCGGTGTAATCTCCGCCGCCCAGCTTGAAGGCTTTTTGCTCGATTTCGCGCTGCATTTGCATGCCCGCGAGCGGGTGGCTGCCGGGGAAATCCTGCGTCTCGATGCCGACTAAAAGCGCGGAGTTTGAATTCTCCCGGTCACGGGCATACTCGCTCATACCGTTCACAACCAAACCGCCTTTTTCGGTTGAAGCCGTAACAACCGTACCGCCCGGGCACATGCAGAATGTATAAGCGCCTCTGCCGTTTTTGGGGTGGCAGGAAAGCTTATAGTCCGCGGCGCCGAGAGCGGGATGGCCGGCAAAAGAGCCGTATTGCGCTTTGTCAATCATTTCCCTCGGATGCTCGATTCTCGCGCCGACCGAAAATGGCTTTTGAATCATTTTTATGCCGCTGTTAAAGAGCATTTCGACCGTATCCCTTGCGGAATGACCGATTGCGAGAATAAGCGCATCCGTTTCGATATCAATCTCTATGCCGCGGCTGTCCATATAGGTCACGCCGTGAACAGCGCTGTTCGCGGTTATTATTTTTACAAGCCGGCTTTCAAAATGAACTTCTCCGCCGAGCGCGATAATCTTTTGCCTGATAGATTTAACAACACCGCCAAGATTGTCGGTGCCGATATGCGGTTTTGAGGAATAAAGTATTTCATCCGGCGCGCCGTTTTCGGCAAGCTCCAAAAAAACTTTGCGGCAAAGTTTATCTTTGATACCTGTCGTCAGTTTACCGTCGGAAAAAGTGCCTGCGCCGCCTTCGCCGAACTGCATATTTGAATTCTCGTCAAGTTCTCTTTTCTGCCAAAAGCCGGTCACATCGGCCATGCGCCTGTCAACATCGCGCCCGCGCTCCAAAACAACCGGATTAAGCCCCGCTTGCGCGAGCGTAAGGGCGGCAAAAATTCCGGCGGGACCGAAACCGGCAATAACAGGCCTTAACGGGCCGGTTCGCTTTAATGGGGGTGCAATATACTCGAATTTCTCGGCAATACCCACCCGTGAGGGATTGCATTTGGAGAGAATGCCTGTCTCATCGCTGTCAAGTTCGACTTCACAGTTGCATACAAAGAAAATATCAGCCTTGTTTCGGGAGTCAACAGCCTTTCTTGTGACGGTAAGTGTTTTTATCTGCCGCTCAGGGCATTTAAGCGCCCGCGCGGCAGCGGATATAAGTTCATTTTGTCCGCCGTCAAGCGGGATTTTCAATTCGGTTACTTTCAGCATCTAATTACCTGTTTCTTTATTAGTGGTTAGTGGTTAGTGGATAGTGTCAGGAGTTCAGCCAAGCTCTCCTGCAAGTAACCCAGAAGACCAAGCCCATTGCAAATTGAAGCCTCCGCACTCACCGTCAACATCAAGAACCTCTCCGCAACAGTAAAGATTATTGACTTTACGAGACGCTAAATTACATGAATCAAACTCGTTTATATCCGCTCCGCCTGCTGTAATCTGTGCCTGCTCAAACCCGCGAGTCCCTTTCATCTCAATGCTAAGAGCTTTTACATTGGCAATAAGTGTTTCCAGTTGCTTTTCCGTCAGTGTACCTGCTTCTTTTAACAAATCGTAAAGTCCTGAAGATTTACAAATTACCTGGCCGACTCTGACGGGGAGAATTCCAAACAACATTTTTTCAACCGGAAGATGCGGGTTATTTTGGATAATTTCCTTCAAAAACAGGGTTATTGCCTCACGATTCAAGGCAGGCGCCATATCCAAAACTGCGAAACATGCACCGGTTTTGCCCGAGGCAAAATACGCCGAAACGGTACGGCTGACTTCCATGGCAGCGATGCCGGATAAACCGTATTCGGTGAATAAAACTTCACCTTCGGCGGTACTCGCAATTTTATCTTCAATATCAATTTTTATTGCAGCGTTTACCCGTATGCCTTTGAGCTGTTTCGGGTAAGTTGCGTCGGTTATAAGCTGCACAAGCGCTGGAAAAAGCGGCGTGACGCTGTGGCCCATTTGCCTTAACAATTCAAAACCGCTGCCGTCAGAGCCATGTACAGGGGAAGCTTTACCCCCCGTGGCGATTATAAGTTTATTGGCGGCATATTCGGTAGCGATAATTCCGTTGTTTTTTGTACCTTCCGTAAAATCAGGACTTTGTGAGCAGGCAAGGGCAAAACTGCCGTCTTTGAGTACGGTCACGTGCTTAACGGCAGTATTGCAAATGAACTCGATATGAAGCCGCTCGGCTTCAAAACGCAATGCATCTAAAACGGACGCAGCCGTATTGCTCATGGGATATATTCTGCCTTCACTGTCCGTAACGGTTAAAAGCCCGAGTGACTTGAAAAACGAAAGCGTGGTTTCAACATCGTATCTTGTAAGAGCCTGCCGGGCAAACCCGGCATTGTGATAAGGGTGATTGCCGGCGTCTATGTTTGAAAGATTGCAGCGTCCGTTGCCGGTGGCCAGAATTTTTTTGCCAACCCGGGGCATCCGTTCCAATACAGCGATTGAACAAGCCTTTTTACCGCGGGCTGCTTGTATAGCCGCACAAAAGCCCGCCGCGGAACCGCCGACCACTGCCAAGTCGAATTGTATCATGAAAGCACCTCAATTTCGCTTATGAATATTCTGACAGCTTTTTTCATTAGTTGACCGTCTCAATCTCATAAAAAACAACCGCATTTGCAGCCGCAGTTGCCTTCAGTGTTATGGAACTATTATTAACTGTGACCGTTTCGGTTGAAGGTATAAGTTTTGAATATTCCTCATACATGGGGCGAAGCTCGTTAAAATAAAGGTCTCTTGCCCATTGTACAGTGAGGGTTGTGGTAGTGTCCAAAGCAGGGTCGTCCGGTGACCAAGTAAAACAGTCATCGGTAATACCGTAAGTTTTTCTGTCGTTTTGCCAGTCGTCAAAGAAATTGCAGCTGTCGTCGATCGTATATTTTGTGATGTTAACTGTTTTTCCGTCAAATTGCGGAACTTTTATTTTGAACTTTAAATCAGCCGGATATTTGTAATCCGTTTTGTTTTTAAAATTATAGGCCATGATGCGGAGGGTATTTGTCTGAGTGTCAAAGCCGGCAACAGATTCGATTTCCGCACCGAGCAGATTTGCGGTACATTTTTTTACGGATACTCTTTCGGAGCCGGCCATATCGTAAAAGCAGTTTGCGACATGGAAACTGACAGTTGGCAGGCCGCCCCAATGCCCGTTTGTTGTATATCCCCAGGATGAAAAGTAGTCAATATCATTGTCTATCATTTGCTTAATCAGCCTTGCGTCATAGCCGGCCTGGTAGGTAAACCCGCACATGCGCAGATTTAAATCGGAAGCAACCTTCCCGGGTGTTCCGGAAAGAATCCTTCCCTCGTCCACGCCGTATATTAAACTGTTCAGCCCAACGCTTTCGGCCTTTTGGCGAAGAACCGCTATGGTTTCCGGCAAAGTCGAACTGCCGTATTCTCCGGGTTTGCCGTCATAAAAAGATGTGCCCAAAAAGCAGATTCGCGTGCCTTCTTCGCCGGTTTTATAGTTTGTTCCGTTGGCGCAGTGCTCAATAAAATTTCTTTCGTCCCAAAGTCCCGCGGCAACGGACATGCTGTGCGCTCCCACAAAAACATTTTGCCCGATTTCATCCTGCAGCGCCGCAATTGTATTATCATATAGCTTGCAAAAAGCAATACAAGAGTCCTCCGGTGTGCCGCTTTTTGCCATGAACCAATCCTTGTTTTCATATTCTGTCAGAACGCCGAAACGCCATGTCAGCACCTCATCCCTGCCGAACTCGTCAACAAGCGCCTGTGCAACCGCGCAGATATAGGTGTAATACTGCTCAAAGTCATCGGGAGGGTAAACATTCACGCCGAAAACGCCCATCACGGGGTTTGTTGTGAATTTTAAAGGGACGGCGCCTGTTTTAATATGAGGCTTGGCGCCCAAATCCAATATCTTACGGCAGGCGGAAAGAAGAGGGGAAAAATTGTAATCATCGAGAACTGTTCTGCCCGAAGGGTTCAGAAATAAATCCCTGTCCGCGTTTCCTCCTGTGGCGGTCATCAGCTGAATATATTCGGTAAACCTTGTGGAATCGGCAGATTCGTTAATATTAATATCGCCGAGCATTCCGTTAAGCGACCACATGTTGCAGTTGCTGACTTTGTTGCCGATGACCGCTCCTCTTACTGAAGAGTCAATGCTAAAGGTTATATGATTCACACAGTTAACAGCCATCATAAACATCCCCGTAAAAAAAGAAATGATTAATGAAAAAATGCTAAACAATCTAAAACAGTCAGTACTTAAATTGCCCATATCGTGTCATCCCTCCCCCGGGTACCACTGCCCGGATTGAATAATATAAATAGCGAATTTATAAAATGATCAGTATACACCGTACAATTCAACAAACAAAAAGAAGAGAAAACAGATATTTCATTATATCATATAAAATCCTAAATTCAATTATTTGCGCCGATTATACTAATTACTCATAAAAACCTAACTAAAAAATCCGCACAAAACCTCATAATACTATTCTGCATTTAAATGGAGAATTGTATAAATCAAAACTTTTGCTTGACTTTTTAGAGGTTTTTTAATCGTGAATTAGTATTATACCTCAAGCATTTGAATTCGTTTCATAAAAAGTCTCCCGAACAAATTGTTATGTTCGGGAGTTAAAAAGTGATTATTTTAGCTAATGTAAGGCATCGGATTGACATATGTGCCGTTGATGATGAGATTAAAGTGCAGATGAGGGCCTGTAGCATTGCCGGTTGCGCCGACCCTTGCTATTGCCTGTCCAGCGGAAACATGCTGCCCGACACTTACCGATATAGAGCCTTTAAGGCAGTGGCCGTAACCTGTTCTGATGCCGCCGCCGTGATTAATCACGACATAATTTCCGTAACTGGAATTGCTGCGCTCAACGGATTCAACGACGCCATCCTTAGCGGCGGCAATAATTTTTCCGTTTGTCCCAGCGCCCGCGATATCAACACCGTTATGATAACCGCGGCTTCGATAACCGAAAGGCGAACTTACCGAATGGCAACCGGGTACCGGCCAGACGAAGCCCTCACGGGAAACAGAAACACTATAGGAACCGCTTTGGCTGTAAATTGTTGTGGATTTTGTACCGACTTCAACCTTTTCCGCGATGGGATCCGCAATCCGTGTGCGTTCTATTTCCTGTGCGGAAATCCTCATACCGTCAATATAGGTAACGAATTCTTTCACCGATTCTTTTCCGGAAACACCTTTGCGAACCGTGCGGGTATCCCCTCTGAACAGGGAAGCGTTGTCTGTTTTAACCGTATCATATGCGATATCCACATATCGAACCTCTGTTTTAATAAGTTTAACTCTGACAAAGTTAACATAATTGGAAACCTTAATTGCATCACCGGGATGAATGTTTGTACCGTCACCGGCTTGCGGATTCATCGCCAGCAAATCACTTTCGGTTAACCCGTTTCTCATGGCGATATCCCAGATGGTTTCCCCATCCTTAACCACACAATACTCGGCTTCCTTTTTTTTAGTGTTTAATTTTTCCGTAAGTTCGCCGGCATCCAACATGGTTGTATTGTCAGGGTAAAGCCCTTGCGCGTATTTAACATCCTCAACAAAAGCTACGATGGTATTGGTATCATTGGTTTTTGATTGAGCAAGAATATTATCAAAAACAGCAGCGGCATCGGTTTCATTCTTGACAGCGCCGATGAATTCTCCGTCTATATAAATACCGCAGGCGTTCGTTATATTTGCTTTCGAATAATCAATAAGGCTGTCACATATAGCTGAGTCGTCATTCAATTGGTTGAGCTTTACGAGCGCCAGTTTGTATGTCGGCTTATCCAATTCAACCGAGGCGGCATTATTATCAGAGCTATTTGCTCCCAGACGCTCGTTCGCAAGAGCTTGGGCGCTGATATAAACAGACTCATCCTGAATATAGCCTATACTCCGATCGCTGTATGTAACCTTCAAGGCATACGTAACGCTGTTCCAATAGTTGATAGTTAACCAAAATACAATCAGCGCAGCAATGGGCATGCTTAAATTTGCAATAGTTTTAAACATGTCTTTGTGGCTGGTTAAAGCTTTCTTTACATAGTGGTAAAAAATTGAAAAAGCTGAAAAAGGGTCTTTTTTAAAAGCTCGGCGCAGATATACTGAGGATGATTTTATTTCTTTGCGGAAATAGACTGCTTCTTCGTGGACGGCGTGGATTGACCTGAAAAAAAGACGGTCAACAGCAATGACAAATATTCTTGAAAGTGTATAAATATAGCGCAGAGGTTTTATTGCTAATCGCCCAAGCCATGAAAATATTAGTTTTCCGTAGCGAAAGCTTTGAATGCCGAGAACATAGAATGCATCATATATTTTCATGAAAAGCGAATTTGATAATGATATACTGCCTGAGCTGTTGCGCTTGTAAAAACTTGTGCGGTTTGATTCACCGGACTCAGTTTCGTTATCTTCTAAAGAAGGAAGAAGGTTGCGTTTTTCTATGGATATTTCTGTTTCATCAATGAGTTCATGCGGATTTGTTGTATCATCGGTGTCGGATTCTTCTATATAGGCAATATCTTCGACGTTGAGTATAGCTGCCTCAATGTTTGGCGGTTTATCCGAAGAGTTATTGCCGGATATCTCCGGTTCGTTATATATTTCACTGGTATCAAAATAATCATCCAGTAGAAGATCACCGGGTTCATCAACGGCGTTGATATTGACTCCCTTGATCTCTCCTCTCTCAAAAGCCTCATTTTTTTTATATTCATTTTCATTATTATAACTATGCCTTTTTCTTTTTCGCACGAAATACACCTCCAATCATGGATAATGGTTACAAAAGTGTTACAAATCAATGATATTATATCTTATAGCAGTTACTTTAAAAGTACTTTTTAGGAAATATTATAAAGTTTACAAATTGTTAAAGACATTCAAACCTTTTCTTAATTCATCCCGGCTTCACTGATACAACCGAAAAGCTCTGCCACAGCAGTCTTTAAACCCTTGTTTTCCGGCATTGCGAGATCCCTGTCGGTTGATGTAATCTCCCGTGCAGCTGCTTGAGTTTCACGAAGCAAATCTGTGTCGGTCATCATATCGGCAATTTTCAATTCCGGTAAACCGTGCTGGCGCGCACCGAAAAAATCACCCGGTCCGCGCAGTTTTAAATCCTCATCGGCAATTCTGAATCCGTCGGTTGTATTTGACATGACTTCCAACCGTCGTTTTGCTTCGGTGTTTTGTGCGTCGGAAATCAAGATGCATGTTGATTTATATTCGCTTCTCCCTATTCTGCCTCTGAGTTGGTGCAGCTGGGAAAGCCCGAAACGTTCGGCGTTTTCGATAACCATTATAACCGCATTTGGCACATCAACACCCACTTCAATAACCGTTGTGGAAACCAACAGTTGTGTCTCGCCGCTAATAAAAGAAGACATAACTCTTTCTTTCTCCTTCGGTTTTAACTGCCCGTGCAAGAGACCGACCTTGTAGCCGGCGAAAGAAGCGGTTGATAGCTTTTGGAAAAATTCCGTCGCAGCAGCGAGTTCTGTTTCGCCGGCTTCCACCAGCGGACAAACGATATATCCCTGCTTGCCTTCGTCGAGATGCTTTTTTATATAATTGTAAACTCTTTCTCTTTTATCGCTTCCTACGGCATAGGTTGCGATTTTTTGTCTTCCCGGGGGCAGTTCGTCAAGCACCGAAATATCCAAATCTCCGTATATTATCAAAGCAAGCGTTCGGGGTATCGGTGTTGCGGACATAACCAAAAGATGTGGATTAACGCCTTTATCTCCCAGCGCGGAACGCTGAATAACACCGAAACGGTGTTGTTCATCGGTGACAACAAGCCCGAGGTGTTTAAAATCAACATCCTTTTGAATTAATGCGTGGGTGCCAATAACAAGATGAAGCGTTCCTTCCCGCAACCTGGCTTTTATATTCTTTTTTAAGCTTGCCGGTGTTGAACCTGTGAGCAGGTCAACAGTAACATCAGTGCTTTCAAACAACTTTGCAAGTGTCCGGAAATGCTGCTGCGCCAGAATTTCGGTAGGTGCCATCAAGGCGCATTGAAAGCTGTTTTTTACCGTACTGTAAATCAAAGCCGCGGCGACCGCGGTTTTACCGGAGCCCACATCACCTTGAAGCAGTCTGTTCATCGGAAAAGGCTTTGTCATATCTTTAATTGCTTCGCTGACAGACCTCCGTTGGGCTGAGGTGGGGGAGAAGGGCAGCAGTGAATAAAATTCACCGGTGTAATCTTTTTCCAAACTTGCGCCGGCTGAAGTTTTACTGCGCCCCTTTAACCTTAACAATCCTAATTGGAGTATCAGCAACTCTTCAAAAATCAGCCGCCGTCTCGCTTGTGCAAGAAGATCCGGATTTCCCGGGAAATGAATATTCATCAGCGCGTCACGAATGCCGGGCAGACAATAACTTTCTCGGAGC
Organism: uncultured Eubacteriales bacterium; assembly: GCA_964627535.1. Lineage (GTDB taxonomy): Bacteria > Bacillota > Clostridia > Oscillospirales > Acutalibacteraceae > UBA1447. The sequence continues at coordinate 26,162 of CAZVJW010000012.1, read as the reverse complement.
TTCACGGGCAACGGTTCAATTATTTTGTCGCCGGAAAGCTCAAAAGCCTTATCAACAAGCCCTTCAATAACCCTTGAACTGAGTCCTTCTGTCTGCGGATAAATTGGACGTATCCGTTCTTTTCCCTCGGCTCTTTCAATTTCCGGGGAGAGCATCTCTCTCGAATAAAAATTACCGCCGATTTTTCCGAAAAACAGAAATTCCTCTCCCTCTTTCAGCTTTTCGGCGGTATATTTGTTGTTGAATATGGTTATGTGCAGCAGGCTTTCTCCATCGGTTGCCTCTGCTTTATAGATAGTTAGGCCTTTTCGCACCAGATGGGCGGAAGGTCTACGATCAATGATGGCTTTTACGCAGCAAAGCTCTCCGAAAGGCGTTTGTGCAATTGATGTTATTTTGCTCCAATCCTCATATGCTCTCGGGTAAAAACGCAAAAGAGCGCTGACATTGAGAACTCCGAGCTTTTCCAAAAGCCGTGCTCTCTTTTCGCCAACGCCCTTTAAATATTTGATTTCTGTATTTAACTCCATTGGGATTATCCGCCTTCCGGCAAAATATTCTTCACAGGTCTTTATTCAACGGATATGATGAAGTAATAAATGGGCTGGCCGCCATTGACAACAGAAATTTCCGCTTCGGTTCCGTATTTGTCTGTTAGCATATTTGACAAATCCTGTGCCTGCTGTTCGGTTGAATCCGCGCCATAGATAACAGTAATGATCGTGGAACTGCCCTTTTTGAAAAGGTGCTTTGTCACTTTGTATGCGGCTTGAACAGGGGAAGTATCAATTACAGTTATCTTTCCGTTTTCCATCCCCAAAATCTGCCCTTTAATTACTTTTTCGTCTTCCAGGGAGCTGTCTCTTGCGGCAAAGGTAACAAGGCCTGTGCCAACCTTTTCTGCTGCTTTCATCATAGCCAAATGGTTCTCTTCGGCGGAAAGATCAGGGTCAAGGTTTAAGGCGGCTGAAATACCTTGGGGGATGCTTTTTGTATGCAATACGCTGATCTTACGATCGGTTAAAGGGATAACCTGTTCCGCTGCCATAATGATGTTTTTGTTATTAGGCAATATAAAAATGTGCTCTGCGGGGGTAGCGTGCACGGCACGCAGTATATCATCCGTGCTTGGATTCATTGTTTGCCCGCCGCGTACAATTTGGTCAACACCAATTTCTAAAAAAAGATCTTCAACTCCTGAACCTGCGGCAACAGCAACAAGCCCAAAGTGCTTTTCCGGTTTCACGGGAGCATTATCAGAAGAATTGCCGGGATCATCAGCTTTATCGGTGATACCCTCGGAAACATATTGGTGCTGTTGACGCATATTATCGATCTTTATACTGATAAGAGGGCCATATTCCAATGCTGCCTGTATTGCGTTGCCCGGTTCGTCGGTATGTAAATGTACTTTTATCACTTGCTCATCATCAACCACAACGACCGAGTCACCTATGGATTCGAGGTATGCGCGCAGTTTCAGCGGATTAAGAACGCCGGTGCGGTTTACAACATATTCCGTGCAGTACGTAAATCTGATATTCTCGCTGCCCGATTGTGCTGCGGCTGAATTCTGTATATCAGCCGGCGAGGACAGATCCTGCGAATCGGATATAATCAAATTTTTCTTAAAAACGCTTGTCATACCGTCGAAAATATAAACAAGTCCCTGACCACCGGCATCGACAACTCCGGCTTTTTTAAGGACGGGGAGAAGTTCCGGCGTTTGCGAAAGCGCTTGAGCAGCACCCATGCAGGCGGCGTCCCAAACTGCAAGAGTTTCCTCACCGTTTTCTGCTGCGCGTTGGGCTTTTTCGGCGCTTAAGCGCACAACGGTTAATATAGTGCCCTCCGTCGGTTTCATAACAGCCTTATATGCGGCTTCAACGCCAAGTTGCAGCGAATGGGCTAAAATCTCTCCGTTTGCCGCTTCAAAGCCTTTTAATCCTTTGGCAATACCGCGGAAAATTAAAGAAAGAATAACCCCTGAGTTTCCCCGTGCACCTCGAAGCAATGCTGAAGCAATCTTTTCGGCAACGGTAGAAATATCGGTGCTGTCCGGCAGCAGTGCGGCTTCACGGGCAGCGGCGCTTATTGTCATGGACATATTTGTTCCTGTGTCGCCGTCCGGCACGGGAAAAACATTCATAGCGTCGATTTCCTTGCGAAGTCCGCTGATATTATTAGCGGCGGAGATTATTGCATCCCGCAGCATAAGGCCGGTTATCAAATCTGTCACCCCTTAAAGGCTAATCGTTTTTCATTTCGTCAACAAACACATTAACCTTATGCACCTTAAGCCCTGTCACATCCTCAACGGTATAGCGAACCTTGTTAATAATGCTTTTAACAATAGCGGATATGTTTAAGCCGTAGGTTACAATAATATGCAAGTCAACATTAAGACCGTCTCCGTCCTTATGAACCAAAACTCCTTGATCAGGAAAGTTCTGCTGCTTTTTGATGAAAGAGCGGAGACCCTGACGGGCATTGCTGTTTGCCATACCTGCTACGCCAAAACAGGAGGAAACGGCGTTGCCGATAAGTTTGGAAAAATAACCTTGAGAAATCTCAATAATACCGAGATGATTTTCCAGTCTGATCAATCAAAGAACCTCCTCTTCTAAAACCTTAAAAAATATTATACAATAAGAAAAAGTAATGGGCAAGCAATATTTGACTCGCAGTTGAACCGTAATTGCGCCTAACTCAAAAAAGTCCAACCATAGATGTCGCAGAACACATCGGCAGAATTACATTCCTGCGGGACGGTAAGGTCGCGTGAATATGCTGCAATACCGTTGCGGTAGCAGATCGGGATAAAAGGTATGTCAGCGTTAAATGCGTCCACAAAGTCCTTCAAGTCGAGTGAAAGATTGGTAAAACTACTATAAGCCGCGCTTGCCGCGCCTGCCCCTGTATCAATTCCAAAAGTCACACTTCCGCCCGAACCGAGAAGAGAAGAAAGGCTCATATTGGGTGTCAGCATGATTTCGCCCAGATACATATCATATTTCCCTGCTTGAACTGCCGATGTATATTCATCAAAAGCAAGTTTGTTAACTGTAACTTTTATTCCCGCATCCCAAAGCTGTTTTACTATTAAATCAGCGGCTTCGGTTTTAAACGCATTATCGGAGTTTACAAGCAGCGTAAAGGAAAGGGAGTTGTTTGAGCCGCTGTATCTGACACCGCTGCTTTTAAATTTGTTAAATCCGGCGTTCTCTAAAAGCTCAATCGCAGCTTTTGTGTCCGGTTTAAATATAAAATTGTATTGAGATGTCCAAGCGGGATTAAAAGGGGTAGAGGTCGCTCTCGCGTGGCCTTGGAATGAGGTGCTTGCTATGCTTTCCCTGTCAACAAGAAGGTTAACTGCTTGGCGCACAACTGCATTTTGAAGGTTTGCCGATGCGTTGTTCAAAACCAGATAAACCAAGTTGTTGGTTCCGATTTCCAAAGTAGAGGCATTGATACGCTGATAACTGCCATGGCTTAAATCCATATATACAAAGTTGATATTGCCAATTTGAAGACTGTAGTTGAGCGAATCCGAGTCTGCTATCCCAACAAGCGATATGGCTTCTATTTTTGGCGAGAAACCACCGAGCCTTGCTGAATTTACCTGCAAAATTATTTCGCTGTTGTTTTCGTTCACAATATAACGTCCGCTGCCAACAGGCGAATCATCGGTATTATTGTTCGGAATAATCGAAAAATCGAGGCAGTTAACTGCAAACGGGTCAGGATTTTTTAATTTAAAAACCAAAGTTGTATTGCTGAGTTTTTGTACAGACCCGAAATTTGAAAGATGAGAGGAAAACGCGGGTGACTGCAATGCCTGCTTAAATGAATATACAATATCATCGGCGCTAAGAGCAGTACCGTCACTGAATGCTAAATCCGGTTTGATATTTACAGTAATAGTAAGTCCTTCCGCACTATAATCATTAGCGATAACAGGAAATGCCTGAAAACCGGAATCCACCCGGAAAAGGCAATCGTAAATTAATGCGGAAAGCTGCCTGTTAACCATGCTTGTTGCCTTAAAAGGGTTAATAGGTTCGGCTTTCGAGTAGGGGAGCTTAAGCTTTTTTGGCTCGGAAGATGAAAGAGATACTGCGGTTGCCGCCGATGAAGTATCGTCATTGTTACTGTTATTGCATCCGCTGAAACACCCGGCGCAAAACAGAAAAGCAACCGCCAAAGCCGTAATCCGAAATATATTTTTAATAGGGACCAATCCCTTTCTCTTTTAAATATGTCAAGTTATATTTTACACCATCGGATATGCATTTGCAATTAACAAATAATATAGAATGTTTGACACTAACGTGAAATTTAACAGCAGGTTCTTGAAAATCACATTTAAGAGTATGGTAATACTAATTACTCATAAAAACCTAACCAAAAATCCGCACAAAACCTAATAATACTATTCTGCATTAAAATGGAGAATCGTATGAATCAAAGCTTTTGCTTGATTTTTTGAGGTTTTTTAATCGTTAATTAGTATGAGCTGTTACAGCGGGTTGAAGACTTCATGATGCTTTGGATGATTTCGACGGGTAACCATAATTCCTGCCTGACCGAATGCTTGCATTTTGCTTGTTCAAGCCCTATAATTCATCTGTAAGAAAACTGCAAAGGAAGTATGTTTATGAAACTGGGAATAGTCGGCCTGCCGAATGTCGGTAAAAGTACGCTTTTTAATGCGATAACGAATGCGGGAGCACAATCGGCAAATTATGCTTTTTGCACCATCGAACCGAATGTCGGTGTGGTTTCCGTACCGGACACCAGGCTTGATAAATTGACGGAAATGTACAAACCTAAAAAGACAACTCCCGCCGTCATTGAGTTTGTTGATATTGCCGGTCTTGTTAAAGGCGCCTCCCGTGGTGAAGGCCTTGGCAACAAATTCCTTTCGCATATCCGCGAAGTGGATGCTATTGTGCATGTTGTTCGCTGCTTTGAAAACGACGATATTATCCATGTGGAAGGGGACATCAACCCGAAACGGGATATTGAAACGATCAATCTGGAACTGATTTTTGCGGACCTTGAAATGATTGACCGGCGCATTGAGCGGGGCACAAAGGCTCTTAAGGGTGACAAGTCAATGATTAAGGAGCTTGAATTCCTTAAAAAACTGAAAGATAATCTTGAGAAGGAAATCCCCGCGAGGAATGTTGAGTGCACCGGGGACGAAAAAGAAATTCTCGATGGTGTAGCCCTTTTAACTTCAAAGCCCGTCATTTACGCCTGTAATTTAAGCGAAGAGGATTTCGCCAAAAAAATCGAAACCAATGAGAGATATAACACCGTTTGTGAAATAGCTAAGGCGGAAGGCGCCGAGGTGCTGCCAATTTGCGCCGAACTGGAAGCGGAAATTGCCTCGCTTGAAAAGGAAGAAAAGGAAATGTTCCTTTCCGAGCTGGGTGTTGAGCAGGGCGGACTTGATATTTTAATTCAGGAAAGCTACAGGCTTTTAGGATTGATTTCATTTTTAACCGTCGGCCCCGACGAAGTCAGAGCCTGGACAATAAAAAAAGGCACAAAAGCGCCGCAGGCGGCGGGTAAAATCCACACCGACTTTGAAAAAGGTTTTATCCGTGCGGAGGTTATAAGCTACGGGGAGCTTGTTGCGCTGGGATCCATGACGGCAGCAAAAGAAAAAGGTGTTGTGCGCAGCGAGGGCAAAGAATATGTTATGCGGGACGGCGACATCGTGCTGTTTAGGTTTAATGTGTAGGCGTTGATTAACAAATAAACCCGGATAAGTAAAATAGCATTTTACTTATCCGGGTTTTATCTCTGCTTTTCTTGGAATTTAAAATATGAGTCTCTCCGCAATCTCTCTAAGCGTCAGACCGAGGAAATCTTCGACAGCCATTGCACCTAAATCACCTTCGCCGCGCTTACGGACAGATATCGTGCCGTCTTCAACTTCCTTGTCGCCCATAACGATCATATAGGGGATTTTATTTATCTGAGCTTCACGTATTTTGTACCCGATTTTTTCACTTCTGTCGTCAAGAGTAACGCGGATTCCTGCTGCTGTAAATTTTTCTTTAATTTTGTTGCCGGCCTCATGATGCCGTTCGGATATCGGCAGAATTCTTATTTGCTCGGGTGCAATCCAAAGCGGCATAGCGCCGGCATATTTTTCGATTAGGGTTGCCAAAGTACGCTCATAACAGCCAATGGAGGTGCGGTGAATAATATACGGGCGCTTTTTTAATCCATCGGCATCAATATATGTCATGTCAAGCCTCTCGGCAAGATAACGGTCTATCTGAACGGTTATAAGGGTATCTTCCTTGCCGTGAACGTTTTTCATCTGAATATCCAACTTTGGTCCATAAAAGGCAGCCTCGCCGATAGCCTCTTTGTAATTAATGTCAAGGCTGTCAAGAATATCCTTCATGATTGCTTCTGTGTTGTTCCAAACCTCATCGTCATCAATATATTTTTCCTTGTCCTCCGGGTCACGCTTGCTGAAGCGGTAAGTTAAATCGTCTTGTATGCCAAGCGTTTTCGTCATGAAATTAACAAGATCCACAACTCCCTTGAATTCATCAGCCAGTTGTTCGGGTGTGCAGACAAGATGAGCTTCGGATATGGTAAACTGGCGGACGCGGATAAGCCCGTGCATTTCACCGGAAGACTCTTTCCTGAAAAGGGTGGAGGTTTCATTATAACGGATTGGTAAATCCCGGTAGGAATGCAGCTCGGCGTTATAAATCATAAACTGGAACGGGCAGGTCATCGGGCGCAGGGCAAAAACTTCTTCATCCGTTTCCTCGTTGCCTAAAATAAACATGCCGTCCTTATAGTGATCCCAATGGCCGGAAAGCTTATATAAATCGCTCTTCGCCATGAGAGGAGTTTTGGTTAACAGGTAACCGCGTTTTTGTTCTTCGTCCTCGACAAAGCGCTGGAGCAGCTGGACAACTCTTGCGCCCTTGGGCATCAGCAGCGGCAGCCCCTGCCCGACAAGGTCGGATGTGGTGAAAAAGCCCAGCTGGCGCCCGATGATGTTATGGTCGCGTTTTTTCGCTTCCTCCACAGCCTGCAGGTACGCGTCCATCTCTTCCTTGTTCGCGAATGCTGTGCCGTAAATTCTTTGCAGCATTTTATTGTTGGAATCACCACGCCAATAAGCACCCGTGGCGGATGTCAGTTTGTAGGCTTTAACCCTGCTTGTGTCGGGCAAGTGCGGGCCGGCGCAGAGTTCAACAAAATCGCCTTGCTTAAAAAAGGAGATCTTTTCGCCTTTACCCGCGTGTTCCCGGATCAGTTCTACCTTGTAATCCTCGCCGGCTTTTTGCATCAGTTCAATTGCTTCGCCGGCTTCAAGCTCAAAACGCTCAAGCCTCAAGCCTTCTTTTATTATTTTCTGCATTTCGGCTTCAATTTTTTCAAGCAATTCGGGTGTGAAGGCGATTTCTACATCAAAGTCGTAATAAAATCCGTTCTCAATAGCCGGGCCGATTGCAAGCTTTGCCCCGGGGAAAAGTCTTTTTACAGCATGCGCTAAAACATGAGATGCCGTATGGCGGAAGGCCTTTTTGCCTTCTTCATCGTCAAAGGTTAAGATTTCAAGCGCACAGTCTTCATTGATTACTGTCCGCAAATCCTTTACTTCCCCATTGACTTTGCTCACGCAGGCAGCCTTCGCTAAGCCTTGGCTGAGAGCCTTGGCAATATCCATCACGGATAAACCCGCCTCATATTCCCGGACCGAACCGTCTTTCAGTGTTACTTTAATCATGAAAATCCTCCTTGTTTTAGCGAAAAATAAAAAGCTTCATCCCTCGAAAAGGGATGAAGCTTTATGCTCCATGGTTCCACCCGAATTGCAGATAAATAATCTGCCTCTTGAATACCTTAACGCGGTTCAACGGCACGCTTTATCTTGAAATATAAGCTTCGGCGTACACTCCGCAGTGGTTGCAGCCTAGAACTTTTACCTGCGCTTTCAGCCTAAGGCGGCAGGCTCTCTGGAAAAGCATCTGTAAGGCGGCTCTCTGCATCACAGCTTTAAAAATATGAAAATATAATATCATCGGATGAGAAAAATGTCAAGAAAAATAATCATAAATTAAAATGCCGCAAGTACACCGCCTATATCCGCATACATACTGCTTAAACCACCGGTGGGACATACAACAATTTGTTTAAAAGAGCAGGTTTCTTTGACTGCTTTTATTAAGATTTTCACAGACTGAAGATTTTGGCAATGAGTTATTACAAGTATTTGGTCTTTCTTTTCTCTGCAGGCATCGGCAATAGTATCTGCAAGCTTGTCTATTGCTTTTTCGGATCCGCCTCTGACTTTTGAGAAAAGTTTTATGTTGCCGTTTCCGTCAGAGCCTAAAATCAGCCTGATGTTCAGCATCGCAAGCGCTTTGCCGAGAAAGGCACTCATTCTGCCGTTTTTAATGAGATTGTCATTTTTTTCCAATACAAAAAATATCTGCGACTCCGAAATAAATTCATCGACTTTTGCGATTATTTCATCCGGGGCTAATCCGTTGTCAATAAACTCCTTGATTTTAATTGCAATCAGCAGTTCGCATGCAGACGCGCTCTTGGAGTCAAAAACATGAATTTTTTTTCCTGCATCCTCCGCAATTATTTTGCCTTGAACAGCGCTGTTATAGGATCCGGAAAGTTTGGATGACAAGGTGACCGTAAAAATAAAATCGGCATTGCTGTTGATATAAGCATCGGCATAATCACCCGGAGACGGGCAGGATGATTTGGGCAGCACCTTGACATTCTTCAGAACACTTAAGAAGTTATCGATGTCCAGATTATTGTCATCGATATATTCCTTGTCGCCGATAGTTATTTTGAGCGGTATAGATATGGCATTCAGGCTTTCTTTCAAATCGTCGGTAAGTTCGCAGCAACTGTCAACTATCAGCTGATAATTCAAATTCAACGTCTTCTTTCTTTAAATATTCGCATTAAAATAAAAATTTATCTATAATAATAGGTATAGAAAGTTGAATATGAACATGCATAATATCTGTAATGAGAATCTTGAATATTTTATAAAATTTAAAATTGAACGTATTCTGCTCTTTAGTTCGATAACTGCTTTTATCTGTAAAATCCCTGTTTAATTTTTCAATGCAATCGGCATACATCCGCCGGTTAAACACTTTGGGGTATTGGTTGATATAAATTAAACAGGATGAATGAAATTATTTACTTAAACAATTCAATTTGACATTATTAACATTGTTAACCAATAGGTTCATACAGACTGTTAATGCAGAGATGCAATAGACTTATTATGACGCACATCCGCTAAAGCATAAAGCGGGAAAAACGAAAGCGCACTGAGCATATGCCATATGGAGTGCATACTGACAACAACAGGTTCGGTATGAATTGAGAAAAATTTTGCAACCTCATGATCGCCAAATGATCCGAAAACAAAGCTTATAATAAAGCAACATATTGTAAAAATCAACAATTTCTTTTCTGTTTTATCCATTTTTCTAAATGCATATATAAATAGGGGGATAATACAAAAACCTGTAATGATGCAAAAAAATTCGCCCATTGAAAAACCGGCTGTCGTCCCATCCATTGGTGCTCCGTGTCCGCCTATCCAAAGCGGGCGGTCATGTTGAGGGCCAAAAACTTCAACGGCAACGAAAATTATAGCAAAAGCATCAAATGCTGTTATCGCAAGAGCACACTTTTTAAGTATTTTTTTACTTGCAAACTCGAAAAGAATTGCAATAATAGCGGCATGGGCTAAAATGATACAGGAGCTTATATCATAGAAACTGTTAACAAGTTTTACGGAAAGAACGCCCGGGGTAAATTCCGAGTATGCCGATGCATGCATGAAAAGCGTGGGGATTGCGCAAACAATTTCGCTTGCAAATAAATAGTACCACCACCATTTTTTTTGCCCTTTCAACAACATGAGTACGATGCATATTGTTCCAACGAAAAAGCACATAAAACTTGTTTGAACATCGGAGAACTTGGCACAAATTTCAGAAAGAGTTAAACTTACGGTATCAAGCATAATAAATCTCCTTTACAAATTTTGTATTAATATAACATAATACATAAAATATTTCAATAAAAATCTTAAATTAATCCCAATTAACACCGATACGATAATACAGTTGGTTAATTAACCGCCGTGAATAGTATATCGACCTTACGGAAAAGAAAAAAGAGTTGAGAAAATTAAAAGATACACCTTTGAAAGATGTATCTTTATAATTTAGCCGATAATTAAGAAATTACCTTTGCTTGGAAAAACAGTCGCTGCAATATACAGGCCTGTCATTCTTTGGCTGGAACGGAACTTGAGTGTTCTTTCCGCAGGATGCGCATACAGCGTCAAACATTTCGCGGGGTCCTCTTGAGCCGTTTCTTCCGCCGGATTCATTTTTGCGGACATCGCGGCAAGGTTTGCAGCGGGTAGGTTCATTTGTGAATCCTTTTTCAGCATAAAAATCTTGCTCGCTTGCTGTGAATTCGAAGGATGCTCCGCAGTCTCTGCAGGTCAGTGTTTTGTCTTGAGCCATGAAATTTGTTTACCTCACTTAATAAATTTTTGCCTTGTTTCGGATTTAAACCGAACCCTTTGCTGAATAAACAATGCTCTTCATGAGCTTTCAAGGCTTTTTCAACTATACTCTCATAAATCAAGCTTGTCAATACATAATTTGAATTATTTTAAAATAAATTTACTATTTTGATTTTATCAAAGTGAATTTAACTAAATAAAACTTGACATATACGTTGTAAAAGTTTAAAATAATACAAATGGTGTGCTTTTGTTCCAGGCAATACACCATATAGGGTGAACCTATTGAATTATTATTTCAAATTTGTAGAAAGCAAAAAGGAGGTGCAAATTCGAGTTGAGTTGGTGGTTAATTTTAATAATTGTTATTATCAGTGCCATAGCAACAGGTGTTGCCGGCTTTGTTCTTGGCGGAATTAACAGAAAAAGAGTTGCCGAAACCGCAATCGGTTCAGCAACAAAAGAGGCAAAAAGAATTGTAAACGAAGCCATTTCGCAAGCTGAAACAAAGAAAAAGGAATCTATTCTGGAAGCGAAGGATGAAATTCACAAACAGCGTGCGGAATTAGAGCGCGAGTTGCGCGAAAGGCGTGCCGAGGTTCAGAAGCAGGAACACCGTATTGTTCACAAGGAAGAAACGCTTGACAAAAAAAGCGAGAACCTTGAAAAAAAAGAAGAAACATTAGAGGCGAAAATCAAAGGTGCCGAGGATCGAATAATAGAGATCGACAGCATCAAGAGAAGTCAGTTTGAAATGCTTGAAAGGATTTCCGGCTACACCAAGGAGCAAGCAAAGGATTATTTGCTCAAGAGTCTTGAAGATGCGTTGACTCATGAAAAAGCACTTAAAATTATGGAGTTCGAGCAAAGAACCAAAGATGATTCGGATAATTTGGCCCGCGAGGTGATTTCAACCGCAATTCAGCGCTGTGCAGCAGATCATGCTGCGGAAGCTACTGTGTCGGTTGTAGCATTGCCTAATGATGAGATGAAAGGCCGGATTATTGGGCGCGAGGGTAGAAATATCCGCACACTTGAAACTATTACCGGTGTGGATTTAATCATTGACGATACTCCGGAGGCAATAACCATATCAAGTTTTGATCCGGTCCGCCGCGAGATTGCGCGGGTTACAATTGAAAAATTGATTTTGGACGGCCGCATTCACCCCGCGCGAATTGAAGAGTTGTTTGAAAAGTCAAAAAAAGAAGTGGAACAAACGATCAAACAAACCGGCGAGCGCGCTGTTGTGGATGCTGGAGTCAGCAACATTAATCCGGAAATAGTTAAACTTCTCGGTAAGCTTAAATACCGTACAAGTTACGGTCAAAATGTACTTAATCATTCATTGGAGGTGTCGTTCATTGCCGGTCTTATGGCGGCGGAAATCGGCGCTGATGTTAAACTCGCAAAAAGAGCGGGGCTTCTGCATGATATCGGTAAAGCGCTGGATCATGAAATTGACGGTTCTCATGTAGAGTTAGGCGTGGAGTATGCAAAGCGTTTTAAAGAAAGCGATGCTGTTATTCATGCGATTCAGGCTCACCACGGCGATGTGGAGGCGAAAACAATTATCGCATGCCTGGTTCAGGCTGCGGATGCGATTTCGGCTGCGAGACCGGGCGCACGCAGGGAGAATGTTCAGAATTATATTAAACGCCTTGAAAAGCTTGAAGAGATCGCTACTTCATTTGAGGGTGTTGAACGCTCCTACGCAATTCAGGCAGGCCGTGAAGTTCGTATTATGGTTAAACCCGAAATTGTATCGGACGATATGATGGTTCTCATAGCAAGGGATATCGTTAAAAAGATTGAGGACGAACTTGAGTATCCGGGTCAGATTAAAGTTCATATTATCAGAGAAAACCGTGCGATAGAGTACGCGAAATAAAACCGGACTTCGGGGGCGCGCTTTTATGCGCGCCCCCGATTTTTTAGTAAGTTATGAAATGCGGTGTTTTATTGAATATTTTAGTTATCGGCGATGTTGTCGGGACACAGGGCTGCGCCTTTGTCCGCAAGCACCTTCCGGGGTTTAAAAAGCTCAAAAGCATTGATCTTTGTATAGCCAACGGTGAAAATTCCGCTGCAGGCAACGGCATAACCCCGAACTCCGCTCAATATCTTTTTGACAGCGGAGTGGATTTTATCACAACCGGCAACCATATTTATAAAAGAAGTGAAATATATGAATTTCTTGATGCCCGCAAGGATATAATCCGCCCCGCAAATCTGTACAGCGGTAATCCGGGCAAGGGTATAGGTGTTATTGATAAGGGCAGCTATAAGGTCGGAGTGATCAATCTTATGGGGCAGGCATTTATGAATATAGCTGAAAATCCGTTTTTGTGTATTGATTCTTTACTGGAACAGTTGGAAGGCTGCAGCATTATTTTGCTTGATTTTCATGCCGAGGCAACATCCGAAAAAAGAGCAATGGGTTTCTACCTTGACGGCAGGATTGCGGCGGTTTTCGGTACGCATACCCATGTACAGACCGCTGATGAGCAGATTCTTCCAAAGGGTACGGGCTATATTACGGATTTGGGTATGACAGGCCCCATTCATTCTGTTTTAGGCGTTACTCCGGAATCTTCACTTATATGGCTTAAAAACTCAATGCCTGCGCGCTTTGATGTGCCCGATGTCCCTTGTATGCTAAGCGGCTGTATATTTGATGTTGATTTCAAGACTAAAAAATGCGCTTCAGCCGAAAGAATCTGCATTACATAAATGATTTGATAAGTGTGACTTCGTCACGGGAAGAAGCGAATAAGAGCGGCTCCGACGCAGGAAGAAATTGAAATTTCGTTCTCCAACTTCTTCCCCACATCTTCTCAAACGCCTCCGACTTCTTCTCAAATCAAACAACAAGAGGTAATCACTATGCAAAAGCTGATGAGCTATATGCGCTCCGCGATGGAAAAATATAATATGGTTCAGGATGGTGACCGAATCGCAGTTGGCGTTTCCGGCGGGAAAGACAGTATGGTATTACTTGCTGCCCTCGCATGTTTGCGAGGATTTTATCCGTATAAGTATGAACTTGAGGCTATTTTGATGGATCCCTGTTTCAACGGCGATGAAACCGATTACAGCAAAATCGAAACCCTATGCAACGAAATCGGAGTGCCCTATATTGTAAGGCGCACAGAAATTGGCAAAGTGATTTTCGAAACCAGAAAAGAAAAGAATCCCTGCAGCCTTTGCGCAAGAATGCGCAGGGGAGTTTTGCATGACGAAGCCAAAGCGGCCGGGTGCAATAAACTTGCGCTCGGGCATCATATGGATGACGCCGCCGAAACATTTATGATGAACCTTCTAAACGGCGGGAATATCGGATGCTTTTCTCCTGTAACCTATCTTTCCCGTAAAGATATCACCGTTATCCGTCCAATGATATTTGCTCGAGAAAGCGATGCTATGAGGGTAGTTAAAAATGAAAACCTGCCTGTTGTAAAAAGCCGGTGCCCTGCTGACGGTACAACTGAGAGGCAGGAAATTAAAGAACTTTTAAATTCGCTTGAGCCGAAATACGGCGATGTTCGCATTAAGATTCTCGGTGCTTTGCAAAGAAGAGGAATTGATAGGTTTTAGAGGTTATTTCTTGACATTTTTATACAGCTTTGATAATATAAAATCAGGCAGTTGGTAATATATGCCGAATAAAGAATCAGGAGTTGACATTATGTTTTGTAAGAATTGCGGAGAGCAAATCATTGACAACGCACCGGCTTGTCCAAAATGTGGAACAGCTACATTATCACAACCGCCGCAGCAACCGCAACCGCCGCAGCAACCCCAATACCAGCAGCCGGTATATCAGCAACCACCGGTATATCAGCAGCCACCGGTATATCAGCAACCGGCATATCAGCAGCAGCAATACCAGCAGTATCAGCAGGCTCCGGTCGTCGATATTCCTTCCGGCGGGATGAAATTCTTGTCTTTTTGTTTTCCGATTGTTGGGCTTATCCTGTTCTTCGTTTGGAAGGACCAAAAACCCATTTCTGCAAAAGCAATGTTAAAGCTTGCAATCATTGGATTTGTTATTGTAAATATAGTGCCAACGATAGTTTATATTGTTTTATTGATAACCGGAGTTATTGCTTCAAACTCTTATTCATATGATTACAGCAGTTACTATGCCATCACAAATTTTGTTTCAAGCCTCCATATTAGATAAATGCTTGCGTTTTCACGTTTTTTAAAGCTGTTTTGCGGGTGCCATTGCCGGCCGGACCGTTCCTTTTTTTATAAAGGACGACAGTTCCCGGTTTGTGCCAGATGTACAGGTATGCTTGCAGGGTATATATTTGGCATTATTTGGCTGTTGATGTATAGCCATTGGAATATCATCGTATGCTTTTTAGTGTTTCTACCGGCATTAATAGATGGCGTCGGCCAGCAATTCGGCAAGTGGGAAAGTACTAATATTCGCCGTTTTATTACCGGATTGTTTCTTGGAATATCAATTGTTAATTTATTGGCAAACTACCATTTTCTTCTTCTTTGGGAAGCAATAAAGATTTTGGAATTGTTGAAGTAATTAATAAATATCAGAGTAACCGGTTGCGTTGATTTTCGAATACACGCGGGCGGTTATTTTTATGTTTTTGTAATATTTACTAAAAAAAGCTTCATATTTTTACAACTCTCAACTCTTTTTTGACTTTATTGTTTATTTTTAATATGTTACAATATTAATAAATTAGTTTGGTGGATATTGGGGAGGATTATAGAATGGCGGAAGTCAGACGGATTTTTGTTGAAAAGAGAAATGGCTTTGATATCGAGGCCGGGCATATCCTCGCGGACCTAAGGGATACTTTAGGAATTACAGGGCTGAATTCGCTGCGTCTCTTTAACCGTTACGATATTGAAGGTTTGGACGCTGAAGATTTTGAGAAGG
The DNA here is from genome assembly GCA_964627535.1 of uncultured Eubacteriales bacterium. Classification (GTDB taxonomy): domain Bacteria; phylum Bacillota; class Clostridia; order Oscillospirales; family Acutalibacteraceae; genus UBA1447. Next base: position 10,680 of record CAZVJW010000012.1, on the reverse strand, counting down.
CATCGGCAACAATCCTATCTGAGGCAAATGTTGATTTGACTTACAGGGAGCTGAAACAGGAAGACGGCACATATTCATTTGCGGTCGAATACCTTCCCGGTCAATATGATCAGCGTGCGGACTCAGCTGCGCAATGCATAGCGCTGTTAACCTTCGGTCTGCAGCCAAAGGTGCAGACCGCGAAAGTTTTCTCGTTAGCGGGCAATATGTCCGAAGCGGAGTTAGAAACAATTAAAAATTATTTGATAAACCCTGTTGAAGCCCGCCTCGCATCCATGGAACCTTACGATAGTCTTAATATAAGAACAGTTGAACCTGAAAAAATCAAACGGGTTAACGGTATATTAACGTGGACCGAAACCGATATTTCCGAATTTCATGCAGCTGCGGGCTTTGCGATGAGTGTTGAAGACCTGATGTTTTGCAGAGACTATTTCAGAGATGTGGAACACCGTGCACCGACCGAAACGGAACTCAGGGTTATAGACACTTACTGGTCCGACCATTGCCGGCACACCACTTTTTTAACCGAACTCGAAAGTGTTGAGATTGAAAAGGGGAATTTGTCAGGGGCAATTGAAGCGGCGTGGCTGCAGTATTTGGACGCGCGCAAGACCGTTTATGGTGAACGCAGGAAAAATATAACCCTTATGGATATTGCAACAATCGGCACCAAGCTGCTCAAGATGCAAGGAAAGGCAAATGATTTGGATGAAAGCGATGAGATTAATGCCTGCTCGATTGAAGCGGATGTTGATGTTGATGGGGAAATTCAGAAATGGCTCATTCAGTTTAAAAACGAAACACACAATCATCCGACGGAAATTGAACCTTTCGGCGGTGCGGCTACTTGTTTAGGCGGAGCGATAAGGGATCCGCTTTCCGGCAGGGCATATGTATATCAGGCTATGCGTGTCACCGGCAGCGGCAATCCGAACACGCCTTTCGAAAAAACGCTTCAAGGCAAACTCCCGCAGAAAAAAATCACGGTCGGTGCGGCTCAGGGTTATTCATCCTATGGTAACCAGATAGGGCTTGCCACCGGGCAGGTTACGGAGCTTTATGATGACGGTTATGTTGCTAAGCGTATGGAAATAGGCGCGGTTATCGGTGCTTCTCCAAAGAACAATGTCCGCAGGGATGTTCCGGTTGCCGGTGATTTGATCGTGCTTCTCGGCGGCAGAACCGGAAGAGACGGATGCGGCGGTGCAACAGGTTCCTCAAAAGCTCATGATACGGCTTCGATTGAAACATGCGGCGCAGAGGTTCAAAAAGGAAATCCGCCGACAGAGCGCAAGCTTCAAAGGCTTTTCAGAAATGCGGATGTCGCACACATGATAAAACGCTGCAATGATTTCGGCGCAGGCGGTGTTAGCGTTGCAATCGGCGAACTCGCAGACGGTCTTGATATAAAACTTGACTCGGTGCTGAAAAAGTATGAAGGACTCGGCGGAACCGAACTTGCGATTTCGGAATCTCAGGAGCGTATGGCTGTTGTTATAGATAAAAAAGATGTTGATAAATTTACCGGGTTTGCACAGGATGAAAACCTTGAGGCCGTTGTTGTCGCGGAGGTTACGGAAAGCCCCCGGCTTGTGATGCGTTGGGGCGGGGATATGATTGTTGATATCAGCCGTGAGTTTTTAGATACAAACGGCGTTACTCAGCAGGCAAATGCTAAAATAACGGCCGTCAACGCCGAATACAGCTATAGAAACGCTGTCCCCGAAAAACTTAGTGCAATGAAAAAAGCAGAGGCGTTAAAGGCGAATTTAGGGCGTCTCGAAGTTTGTTCGCAAAAAGGTTTGGCGGAGCGTTTTGATGCCAGCATCGGCGCCGGCAGCGTTCTGATGCCTTTTGCCGGCAAAACGCAGATGACACCCGAAGATGCCATGTGCGCAAAAATTCCGCTGGAAAAAGGCGAAACGGACACGGCAACCGCTATGAGTTTTGGATTTATACCGGGCATGAGCCGGTGGAGCCCATTTCATGGGGCTGTATATGCGGTTACCGAAGCCTTGGCGAAACTTGCCGCTATCGGTGCCGATCCATTAAAAAGCCGGTTAACTTTGCAGGAATATTTCGAGCGTTTGCGGGATGTGCCGGAGCGATGGGGAAAGCCGGCTTCAGCGTTGCTTGGAGCGTTGACAGCTCAGCTCAATTTCGGCGTTCCGGCAATTGGCGGAAAGGACAGCATGTCCGGTACGTTTAACGAGTTGGATGTTCCGCCAACCCTTGTTTGTTTTGCTGTTTCAATGACCAAGGCAAGCTTGACCGGTTCCGCGGCGTTCAAAAAAGCTGGTTCAAGGGTAGTTCTGATTCAATTGCCCATAAACAATGAAACGCTGCTGCCGGAATGGAAAGGCGCGAAGGCTCTTTTTTCAAAGATTTGCGCGATGGTTCAAAACAGAAATATTCTTGCTGCTTCTGTTGTTCGTGAGGGTGGAGCCGCTGCCGCAGTTTGCCGTATGGCTTTCGGTAATGCAATAGGTTTTGATTTTGCCGGCAGCCTTGAAAGCAGAACTCTTTTTGCTCCGCTTTGCGGTTCGTTTGCAGCTGAAATTACAGACGACGCAGATTTAACCGGGCTTGATATTATCGAGTTGGGAAGAACAACGGATAATCGCTTCTTTAAAATTGACGGCGAGATAATCCCTTGGGAGGAACTTGCGGATTCATGGAGCGGTACACTGGAAAATGTGTTTCCAACAAAGGCAAAGACGCCGGGAATACACTTTAATGTTCCTATATATACTCAACCTTACGGCAAAGCTCCAACAGTAAAAATTGCGAAACCGGGCGTAGTAATACCGGTGTTTCCCGGTACAAACTGCGAAGTTGATTCTGCGAGGGCCTTTGAAAAAGCGGGCGCGAAGCCGGAGATTTTGATCGTCAAAAACCTTACGCCGCAGGATATTGATGAGAGCATTGCGGCGTTTGTAAAGTTAATAAAAAGCTCGCAGATAATTATGATTCCCGGCGGATTCAGCGGCGGTGACGAACCGGACGGATCGGGCAAGTTTATTGCCACAACACTAAGAAACGAAAGGGTTCGCGAAGCGGTAACCGAGCTTCTGGAAAAACGGGACGGGCTGATGCTCGGCATCTGCAACGGCTTTCAGGCTCTTATAAAAACCGGTCTTGTTCCTTTCGGGGAAATCATTGATATTGAACCGTCCTTCCCGACACTAACCTTTAACAGTTTAGGGCGCCATGTTTCGCAAATGGCTTATACAAGGGTAACAAGTGTTTTATCGCCCTGGTTAAGCCTTGTAAACGCCGAAGATATCCATGCGGTTCCGATCTCCCATGGAGAAGGCAGATTCTCGGCCGATGAAAGCACTTTGATGCAACTTGCCGCAAACGGCCAAATTGCGACGCAGTATGTCGATCTTTCAGGGCTTCCTTGCGCCGAAACACCTTTTAATCCAAACGGTTCGGTTTGCGCGGTTGAGGGCATCACAAGTCCCGATGGCAGAGTTTTCGGAAAGATGGCACACAGTGAACGCAAAGGTGAAAACCTTTATAAAAATGTTCCCTTTAATAAAGACCAAAAGATATTTGAATCCGGAGTTTTATATTTTAAATAATTGATAATTATAGGCAGGAGATAAAATGAAGTACGCGATAGTATTATACGACGGAATGGCGGATTATCCTGTTCCGGCGCTTGACGGAAAGACACCTATGATGGTCGCAAAGAAGCCGCTTTTTGATTCACTTGCCCGTCGCGGAGAAGTCGGTATGGTTAAAACCGTAGCCGAAGGTCTTAAACCCGCAAGCGATATTGCCAATCTGAGCGTTTTGGGTTATGACCCCAAAGTATACTATACAGGACGGTCGCCTCTTGAAGCGGTAAGTATGGGCGTCAGAATGTCCGATACGGATATCGCATTGCGCTGCAACCTGGTAACACTTACCGATGAAGCCGTTTACAACGAAAAAACGATGCTTGATTATTCAGCAGGAGATATTTCAAGCATAGAAGCCACCGAAATAATAAAAAGTGTTCAGGAACATTTCGGCAGCGATGCGTTCAGGTTTTACAGCGGAGTCAGTTACCGCCATTGCCTTATCTGGCATTTGGGAACAACGGATCTGGGCAATATGACGGCTCCGCATGATATTTCCGGCAGAAAGATAGGGGAATATCTTTCAACAAGCGAACACGCTGTGCCGTTAATAAAGATGATGCGTGAGAGTTTTGATTTTCTTCAAGATCACCCCGTCAATAAAGCAAGGCAAGCGGCAGGAAAACTTCCCGCGAATTCAATTTGGCTTTGGGGTGAGGGCAAAAAGCCATCTCTGCCATCCTTCGAAAAAACTTACGGGTTAAAGGGCAGCATTATTTCTGCAGTCGACCTCTTGAAGGGCATCGGCATATGCGCCGGGATGAACACACCCGATGTTGAGGGCGCGACAGGCTACCTTGATACAAATTTCAAAGGCAAAGCGCAAGCCGCTGTTAATGAATGGCGTAAAGGGCAGGACCTTGTTTATATTCATGTTGAAGCTCCAGACGAATGCGGTCACAGGAATGAACCGGAAAAAAAGGTGCGTTCGATTGAATTAATTGACGAACAGATATTGACCGTATTGCTCGAATATTTATATACATGCAATGATTTTAAGATCATGATTTTACCGGATCATCCCACTCCTATAGTTACCAAAACCCATGCTCCGGACCCTGTCCCTTATATGATTTATCGTAAAGGAAAAGAACTTTACAGCGGTATCGTTTCAATAAATGAAGAAACCGCAAAAACAACAGGTAATTATGAGGGCTTTGGACCGGGAATGATGCAAAAGTTTATTAATTTTTAATTTATGTATAAATGATAAAACCGGAAAAGAGGTTTCTTATGGCTAAGGTTTACATTCTTGTCGGTAAAATCGCGAGCGGAAAAACCTCATGGGCATTGGATAAGAAGAAACGAAAGCAGATGATGATTTTATCTTGCGATGACATGATGCTGAAGCTTTTTTCGGGCTGTCTTGGTGGCAAGCACAGCGAAACCGAACGGCGCTGCTTAAGTTTTCTTTTCGAACAGGCTGTTCAGCTTACAGAAATGGGTATTGATGCTGTTTTGGATTCCGGATTTTGGACGAAAACCTCAAGAAAATCCGCAAAAGAATATTTTGCCGCCAAGGGCATTGAAACAGCAACCTATTACTTCAGGATCCCCGATGAAATTCGCTTTGAAAGGCTTGAGAAGCGCAATGAACAATCAGCGCGGTCATTGAACCGGGAATATATAATCAACAGAGATTTATTAATGAATCTTGATGTGAAATTTGAAGAGCCTTTGCAAAATGAATATGATTTTCTTGTGAGTAATTGAGGAGGGAAAGCTTTGTATAAAAAAGTATTTAAAAACAGCGTTATACCTATATCGGTTTTGGGGCTTGGATGCATGAGGCTGCCTATAACCGGCGGAGACGATGCGGCAATTGACGATGAAAAAGCGCAGGAAATTGTTGATTATGCCCTTGCAAACGGCATTAATTATATTGATACTGCGCATGGTTACCATAACGGTCAATCACAAGTGTTTTTGGGCAGGGCTTTAAGCAAATATCCCCGCGAAAGTTATTATCTTGCGACAAAGCTGCCGATGTGGAGCGTTACCGTAAAAAATGATATTGAAGAAATTTTCAACGATCAGCTTGAAAAGCTGAAAACCGATTATTTTGATTTTTATATGCTGCATGCTTTAGATGCGAATAATTTCAAAAAGAGCGTTGAATTTGGCGCATATGAGTTTATTGCCAAGATGAAAGCACAGGGCAAAATCAAGAACATAGGTTTCTCTTTTCATGATTCGCCGGCGATTTTAAAAGAGATTGTCGGTAAATATGACTGGGATTTTGTTCAGCTCCAAATTAATTATGTGGATTGGAAAAACCAAAATGCGAAAAAGCAATATGAAATCCTTCAGCAAAACAATATTCCCTGCATCGTTATGGAACCTGTTCGCGGCGGTGCTCTTGCAAATCCGGGAGAAAAAGCCTGCGAGATTTTAAAAGCCGCCAGACCGGAGAAAAGTATTGCATCATGGGCCATAAGATATGCTGCAAGTCTGCCGAATATTATTACCGTTTTAAGCGGAATGTCAAATATGGAGCAGCTTGAAGATAATATCAATACAATGACAAACTTTGAACCGCTTTCAAAGGATGAGATTGCGATAATCGAAAAGGCTGCAGAAGCTTATAATTTAAAGGATTTGATTCCCTGCACATCCTGCCGTTATTGTATGGATTGCCCTTCCGGGGTGAACATTCCCGGTATGTTCGAATTATATAACAGCTATGTGATGAGCAAAAACAAAGAGGGCTTTGTCCGAATGTATAATGATACTCTCGATGGTGAAAGGGCGGAGTATTGCATATCATGCGGTACATGTGCACCGCACTGCCCGCAAAACATCGATATACCCGAAAAACTCGGTATGATAAAGGGCTTAGTCGGGAAGTTTGCAAAGTAGGAGACGGTTTCCGTACCGCCTTGATTGATATAACCGTAAAATTCCAAATAATATCGTTATTCGTTGTTGAGTATTAGCTCGAATATGCGCAAAAAAGCGAGAAAAACGGAGATTAAGCCATATAAATTAAAAAAGTTAAGAAAACGCTTGACAGTGGCAATGCCTTGTGTTAGTATAGGCAGGCACAATACCGAGAAAGATTGGGAAAACGATGTTTTGTTAAAAAAACCGGTTGATTTCTATCGAATACTTGGTATGAAAAATTTATCGGAGGTAATTATATGTCAACCTATATGCCAACAGCGGAAAGTATAACCCGCAAGTGGTATTTGCTTGACGCCGCCGGCAAGCCGCTCGGTCGTGTTGCCGTTCAGGCTGCTGTGCTTCTTCGCGGCAAGCATAAGCCGATTTTCGTTCCGCATGCGGATTGCGGGGATCATGTCATCATCGTTAATGCTGAAAAAGTTGTTCTCACAGGCAACAAACTTGAACAAAAGATTTATTATCATCACAGCGGCTATATCGGCAATCTCAAAGAAGTCAAGTGTGGGAAATTAATGAAAACAAAACCGGAATTCGTTGTTACACATGCTGTTAAGGGCATGTTGCCGGATACTGTTATCGGCCGCAAGGCGCTTACCAGGCTTCGTGTCTACAGGGGTACCGATCATAAGAATGAATCACAAAAGCCTGAAGAATGGGCATTTTAAAGAAGGGAGGCAATGAATAATGTACGATAATAATCCATACTTTTACGGTACAGGCCGCAGGAAAGAGTCTATTGCGAGAGTTCGTGTTTACCCGGGGACCGGCAATATCACAATAAATGACAGAGATATTGACGATTACTTTGGTCTTGAAACCCTTAAACTCATCGTGCGCCAGCCTCTCGTTTTAACAGGCTCCAAAGAAAAGTTTGATATTGTCTGCCGTGTTAACGGCGGCGGTGTTACCGGCCAGGCGGGCGCTATCCGCCATGGCATTTCCCGTGCGCTCCTGTTATTTGACGCTGAACTTCGCCCGGTTCTCAAAAAGGCTGGTTTCTTAACAAGAGACCCGAGAATGAAAGAAAGAAAGAAGTACGGCTTGAAGGGTGCCCGTCGCGCTCCGCAGTTCTCAAAGAGATAATTTCATTCATCAAGATTCTGTATATCCGGTTACTGGATGTTAGATTTAACAAAGTAACTATCTATTAATAAAACCCGCGGCTTCGGCTGCGGGTTTTATTGTTACAGGTTCTAAATGATCAAAAAAACCTAATTTGTAACTATTTGTAACTATTTGTAACTTTTTCATGTTTCTACAAAAATTGCAGCTTTTCGATTGGCAAAAAGACGAAATTCGGTTCGAATAAGTATCAAAACAACATATTCTGTTGTTGAAATTGTACAAAATCTGATTTTAAACTGATTTGACATTTTCGGAAATGGCGGGTATAGTGTTGAAAGTCGAAGGCTAAACTAAGGGTGTGCATTAAAAATCACAACAAAAACATAATCAGCGCATCCGAAAAGGAGCATAACGATGTTAGAAAGTCTCAAGCGGAGATTTGCCGAAAAGTCATTTAAAAGAGTGCAAATAGCGGCAATAGTTTTCATAGTATTGATTTTTACGCTAACCTTAACCATGGCGGCCTCAGCATCTTCTTCATACAATGTTGCCATTAAAGATGGACAAAAGACAATTATGGTTTCAACAAGAAAAAGCGAACCGTCAGAAATTTTAGAATCGGCAAAGGTTGTTTTCGGTGAAAATGATCTGCTTGACACCTCCGCCTTTTCTGAAGGAACAGCCTCTAATCTCACAATTTACCGGGCTTGTAATGTAACGGTTTTTGAAAATGGGAAAGCAAAAAATCTTGTTGCCTGCAAAAATGTTGAATACACCTTGGCAAACAATGCAATCAATTTGGATTCGGATGATTACATCAGTGCGAAATACGACGAACCTGTATATGAGGGAATGGCTATTACACTTGACCGGGCATTTGATGTAACAGTCACTGCGGATGGAAAAGCTACGGTAATTCGGGTGACTCCCGGCACGGTTGGTGAAGCTTTGGTTAAAGCGCAAGTTGTGCTTGATAATAACGATGAAGTCAGCAGCACGCTTGACACAGCGCTTTTCAGCGGCATGTCAATAACTGTTTTTAGAATTGATTATTCGCAGCGTACTGAAAATGAAACAATAGAGTTTGAAAATACCACCCGGAATGCAAAAGATATATATATCGGCGAAACCAGGCTTTCTCAAACCGGTGCCAACGGCAGTAAAACGGTTGTATATGAAGACAGATATGTTGACGGTGTGTTTGAAAAAGCCTCTGTTTTATCTGAAACAATAATCAGGGAAGCTGTCCCACAGGTGACGCTGATAGGTACAAAAGTAAAAGTTGCCGCAATTAAGTTTCAGCCCGGCTTGTCACCCATTTCCGATTTAGCGCTGCCGGAAGATGTGAAGCTTGACGCTGACGGTGTACCGGCGCAATATTCAAAAATCATTGAAGGTACAGCAAAGGCGTATACCGGTGGAGGAATTACCGCAACAGGTAGACCTGCGATGGAAGGATATATTGCAGTAGATCCGAATGTTATTCCATATGGCACAAGGCTATATGTCGCATCGCTTGACGGAAAATATATTTACGGTTACTGCATCGCTGCGGATACCGGTGGTTTTGTCAGTACAAACGGCTGCACAATTGATATGTACATGAACACAGAAAATGAATGCATTCAGTTCGGGCACAGGGGAATCAGAATATATGTGCTTGATTAGTTTTATATTGAAATAGAAATAGATGGGGTGCTTCTTAACGGAGCACCCCCGTTTTTTACGGTAAGTTATACTAATCTACATTCAAAAATAGACAAAATCTATCTTTTGAATCCACTGTCTTAATACTAATCCCGATTAAAAAACTCCTATGAAATCAAGCAAAAGCTTTGATTTATACTATTCGCCATTTTAATGCAGAATAGTATTATGAGGTCTTGTGAGGATTTTTTAGTTAGGTTTTTATGAGTAATTAGTATGAAGATGCTGTTCATTGCTATCTGCCAGCGGTTTTACCGCAGTAGCAAGTGCGTGCTGATAAAAAATGTATCTGCATTTTAATGCATAATAATATTAGATTGCCATTTATATAAAAAGCTATTGACTATTAAAGACTTCACGCTTAAAATAATAAACACTATCCGCTGAATAAATCACATGATGGGTTACCGGTACTATTACATCATACTATTCCTTAACGAAGGTAATGCTCCGGGAATTATTATTGAGAAAAAGATATTCATTAAATACAATCATATGATTATTATATGAAAGAAGTGTGGCCATATGGGCAAAAATAACCCGCAAAAGGCGCTTGTTAATGTTATACTGACCGCTCTGTTTGCCGCAATTTGTTATGTTGCGCTGTTTTTTATGATTCCCGTACCTTCCCCGGTCGGTAATCCTTTTATCCATTTAGGTAATCTTTTTGTTATGCTTGCCGCTATGCTTTTTTCGGGTACTGTCGGGGGTGTGGCGGGTTCGTTGGGTATGGGCTTGTTTGATTTAACACATGGCTACACCATCTATGTACCTAAAACAATGGTTTTAAAGCTTGGAATCGGTCTTGTTGTCGGGTTTGTTGTGTCGAGAGGCAAGAAAGAAAACGCAAAATCACCGGTTAAATGGATTTTTCTTTCTTCGGTTGCTTTGCTGACGTTCGGCAGTTTTATGATGTTGCTTGCATATAGCCGAGGCAGTGAAATTAAATTTTCAGGTCTTGAAGACAGCTTCACCATCAGTCCGGTGCTGTATATATTTTCGTTTGTTCTTGGCGGTTTGCTGCTCACAGCTGCCATATTCGCCAAAAAGCTTTCGCTCAGGCTTCAGTATGCGCTTATTGCGTCGGTTTGCGGTATACTTTTTAACCTTACGGGTGAATTTTTATTGGGTGCTTTATACTTTGTAATTTTACAGGGGAGTGCGTGGGTACCCGCATTTATTGCCTCGGCAATAAGCCTGCCGGCGACAATTATCAACGGCACTTTCTCAATAGTAGGTGCTGTAGTGTTGTACATGCCTTTGGAAAAGGCGATTAAAAGAAGCGGTTTCACAATCAACTGAATAATATATAGTATATTATACTATTTAACGATTAAAACATAGATAAAATCCAATCTCTGCCGGTAATACT
>CAZVJW010000011.1:0-87795 GCA_964627535.1 uncultured Eubacteriales bacterium | reverse complement strand
TGCCCTGTCCGCGGAAACATATCCACCGGCGCAACCCTCTGTACCTTATACCCGAGTTCGCCCAACACCGCACAGTCCCTCGCAAGCGTCGCCGGGTCGCACGAGACATACACAATTTTGCCGGGTTCCATTTTAGCGATGGTCTGCAGCAGCTCCGCGGCGCAGCCCTTGCGCGGCGGGTCCAGCACCACCACATCCGGCTTGGTGCCTTCCTGCGCCAATATCTGCGCCGCTTCGTTCACGTCCCCGCAGATAAAGCGGGCGTTTTTAATCCTGTTGAGCTGGGCGTTGATTTTCGCGTCCACTACCGCCCTTGGCACAGCTTCCACCCCGATGATTTCTTTTGCATCAGCCGCCATGGTCAGGCCGATAGTCCCCGTCCCGCAGTAAAGGTCCAGTATCGTTTCTTTGCCCGTCAGTTCCGCGCACTCAGCGGCTTTTTGATATAGAATTTCCGCGCCCGTGGGGTTTACCTGGTAAAACGATAGCGGGGAAATCTGGAATTTGAGCCCGCAAAGTTCATCCGTTATTGTGTCCTGTCCCCAGAGGGTTTTACATTTTTCGCCCAGAATCACATTGGTGTCGGCCTTGTTTTTATTGAGGACGATGCTTTTTATGTTTGGCTCTTTATCCAACAACGCGTTTACCAGCTCCGGCGTGCGCGGCAGTTCCCGGCCGTTGACAACGGCGCAGACCATGATTTCCCCTGTCTTTTGCGCCTGCCGGATATAGATATGACGAAGCAGCCCTGTATGAGCCGCCTCGTCATACACCGGTATGCTGTACTGTGATATCCACTTGCCAAAAACCTCGAGAATGCCGTCAAACGCTTTGGGCTGCAGCAGGCAGGCGCGGCAGTCGACAACCCGGTGGCTGCGGGGGGCGTAAAAGCCGATTTTAAGGGAGTCCCCGCTTTTTTCCACCGGGTACTGCGCTTTGTTGCGGTATCTGTCCGGGTTTTTTGCGCCGATAATCGGTTCCGGTTCGATATCAATACGGCCGATGCGCTTTAAGGTATCCCTTACTTGGTTTTCTTTTATTCTAAGCTCCGCTTCATACATGATATGCCGAAAGGCGCAGCCGCCGCACTGTAAAAAAACAGGGCAGTCGGGCGCGGTTCTGTCCGGCGAGGCAACGAGCAACTCTTCCAGCCTCGCGAAGGCGCAGTTGCTTTTAACCTTGACGATATGGGCAGTGATTTCGTCCCCCGTGACGGTGTTCGGCACAAAGACTGCACAGCCGTCATAATGCCCCACCCCGCTGCCGTCCATGGTAACGGCGGTTATGGTCAGCGGTATGATATCGTTTTTTGTAAATTTCAAAGCATTTCCTCCGAAGTTTCGTATGCGTAAATATAAGTTTAATTCAGATTATATCATACTGTTAAATAAAGAGCAATTGAACCGTACCGTAGAATGTGAACAAAACGCGGTTTATTTCGGCTTGCCAAACCCCTTAAAATAAAAATTATTAAAAAGCTTGCTATTTTTTAAACTATATGCTAAACTTCCTTTTGTTAGAAGCATTTGATTTGAGAGTGGGGCAACCCGCTCTTTACTTTGCGCTAATTTGATATTTCATAATATGAAAATAGGTGATTCCTGTGCATGACAAAGGAAAGGGCGGTTTAACCGTCGCAACCGTCCGGTCGATTGCTGAACCGATTGCCGAAAGCCTCGGGTTGCGGATATGGGATATCCGTTTTGTTAAAGAGGGAGCCGGCTGGTACCTTCGTATATTTATTGACAAAGACGGCGGAGTTTCAATGAATGACTGTGTGGATTTCAGTCATGCGGTCGACGGTCCTCTTGATGATGCCGACCCGATTGAGCAGAGTTATTATCTCGAAGTTTCCTCCCCCGGGCTTGAGCGGGATTTGATGAAAGACACGCATTTTGAAGCGGTCATCGGTAAAAAAATCAAATTCCGATTTATCCGGCCCAGGGAAAACAGGCGTGATTTTAAGGGAATACTCGAAGCTTATGAAAATGGACTGCTGACAATAATGCTTGAAGACGGCTCAAAGCTATGTATTAATAAAAAAGAAGCGAGCTATATCAAGCTCGATGATTTTGATGATTTTGGAGGAATAGATGAATGAAAGGCGATTTTTTTGACGCGCTGAAAATGCTTGTCAGCGAAAAAGGCATCCCGATGGACTCCCTGTGTGAAGGTATACAGAAGGCAATCGTAACCGCGGTGAAACGCGATTACAACAACAAAGATATTGTGTTTTGCGAAATAGACCCCAAAGAACAGACCATGCGGGTTTTTGTCCGCAAGACTGTTGTATCCGAGATTTCCGACCCTGATACCGATTTATTGACGGAACAGGCGCAGAAGTACAGCCCAACCGCCATGCCAGGGGATATCATCGAAATTGAACTTGAAACCAAAGAGGTAAGCCGTATCGCAGCCGATAAAGGCAAGCATGTTTTGCGTCAGGGAATACGCGAAGCGGAAAACACCAACAAGAGCGAAAAATTGCAAAGCCGCAATCAGGAAATTGTCACGGCAAAAGTGCAAAGGATTGACCCCGGCACAGGCAATGCTATTGTTGAGTTTGACGGCCTTGAGGAAACGCTGCTTAAAAGCGAGCAGCTTCCTAATGAAACTTTCAGAGAAGGCAACATTATTAAAGTATATGTTGTGGATGTTAAAGATTCAAACAAAAAGATGCTCAAAGCGACGATTTCACGCACACATCCGGGCCTCGTAAGAAGGTTGTTTGAAACCGAAGTTCCGGAAATATTTGACGGTACGGTCGAAATCAAAGCGGTATCCCGCGAAGCCGGTTCAAGAACAAAAATTGCGGTTTACAGCAGCGCACCCGATATAGATCCTGTAGGCGCATGCATCGGGCCAAGGGGCGCCAGAGTCGGTAAAATCGTCGACCTGCTCGGCGGAGAAAAAATTGATATCGTTAAATACAGCGATTCCCCCGAAAGCTTCATTGCTTCAGCGCTCGCGCCGGCGGATGTTATTGATGTGGTGGTTGACGGAAAGGGTGAAAAATCCTGCAAAGTCATTGTTCCTGACGGGCAGCTTTCGCTGGCTATCGGCAACAAAGGCCAGAATGTGCGTCTTGCCGCAAAGCTGACCGGCTGGAAAATCGACATCAAGCCCGAAAGCGGTACGCAGGAACAGGTTCTTAACTTTGACCTTTAATATCCCTTGCCTTTTATATTTTCTAAACTTAAAACGGAGTTGAATTTATGCCGAAACGCAAGGTCCCTTTACGCAAGTGTATGGGATGCAATGAAAAAAAGCCCAAAAAAGAACTTGTCAGAGTTGTTCTTAGCCCCGAAGGGGAGGTTTCCCTCGATTTAAAGGGGCGCAAGGACGGCAGGGGTGCCTATGTTTGCCACGATATCGTCTGCCTAAACAAAGCACGAAAAGCTAAACGCTTTGAGCGCATTTTTGAATGTCAGATTCCTGAAGAGGTTTATGACCTGATGGAAAAGGAGTTGACAGGCAATGAACCATAAAGAGCTATCACTTCTTGGGTTGTGCAGAAAAGCAGACAAGCTCAGCATGGGGCATGATTCATCGGTTGCCGCAATCGCAACCGGCCGGGCAAAAGCTTGTTTGCTTTGTGAGGATGCCTCCGAACGGCTTAAAAACGAATTTGTCCGTGCGGTAAATTACAACAACAGAAATGTGCCTTTGATCTTTCTGCCCTTTACGATGGAAGATATAAAATCGGCAACCGGGCAGCAAGCGGGCGTAATAACAATAAATGACGAGGGTTTTGCCCGTTCATTTTTACAGCTTTTTGATATTAAAGCGGGGGAGGAAAAACATATATGACAAATAAGTATAGAGTACACGAGGTGGCAAAGGATTTTGATATTAAAAGCACGATTGTTGTCGATTTGCTTTTAAAATACTATCCGGACACCAAAAAACACATGACTGCACTTGAGGAAGAGGAACTCGATATTATATTCGACACATTCACTTCCGAATATGCCGTAGAAAGTTTTGATGCCTATTTTGCCACAGCCGACCTCCCGAGGCCGGAAAGGAAGAGAGCCGTCCCCGCGGCGACAGCTGAGCCCGAAAAAGAGGATGAAAAGAAACCCGTGCCCGCAAAGCCCGCTCAAGGCGCGAAGACCCCTCCCCCGGCGAGAAGCGCCGGAGGAAACGCCCCTTCTGCGAACAGCACCCAGCAGAAACCGCCGCAGCCTTTCCAAGGCAGACAACAGCCTGCCGCCCCAAAGCCAAAAGAGCAAAAACCCACTCAATCCAGAACCAAGGGCGAGGCGCATACAATTGACACAAGAGCAGGCAATGTTGAACTTGAAAAATACAACGAGCGTTACGAGAATATCGCCCCCGCAAACAAAGCCCCGCAGGGCGACAATACGCTGAACAAGCAAAAACTCAAGCAGAAATCCCTTCAATACCGCAAAAAGGGCGGCATGCGTTCCGCACACAGGGAAACCGAAACCGAAAGGCTTAACAGAATAGCTGCCGAGCGCGCGAAAAAGCCGCAGATGGTCATCACCGTACCCGAGGAGATAACTGTCAGTGATCTTGCAGCAATGATGAAAATGACCGGTACAGAAGTTGTAAAAAAGCTCTTTTCGCTCGGCGTTATGGCTACGGTTAATGAAACCATAGATTTTGACACCGCGGAAATAGTCGCAAATGAGCTTGGTGTAAAAGTTGAAAAAGAAGTCATCGTCACCATTGAAGACAGAATTATTGATGACAGCAGCGATGAAGAAGAAAACTTGGAACACCGCGACCCGGTTGTTGTTGTCATGGGCCACGTTGACCACGGCAAGACATCCCTTCTCGATGCCATACGCAACACCGCCGTTACCGAAACAGAAGCCGGCGGCATTACACAACATATCGGCGCTTACAGAGTTGACCTTGGCGGCAAGCACATTACGTTTCTTGACACTCCCGGGCATGCGGCCTTTACCTCTATGCGCGCAAGAGGAGCCATGGCAACCGACATCGCCATACTCGTTGTTGCGGCCGATGACGGTATTATGCCGCAGACAATTGAAGCCATTAACCACGCGAAGGCGGCAGATGTGCAAATCATTGTCGCCATCAACAAAATGGATAAAGCGGGTACATCAACCGATAAAATTATGCAGCAGCTTACCGAGTATGCACTTGTTCCCGAGGAATGGGGCGGCGACACAATCTGTGTTCCTGTTTCCGCTGTAACTCGCTTAAATCTTGACAAACTGCTCGAATCGGTTCTGCTTGTCGCGGAAATGAAGGAATTGCGCGCAAACCCCAACAGGGCTGCCAAGGGTATTGTTATTGAAGCCCGCCTTGATAAAGGCCGTGGCCCGATTTCGACTCTGCTTGTGCAAAACGGTACGCTGAAAACCGGAGATATTGTTGTTGCCGGTGCGGCGGTCGGCCGTGTGCGCGTCATGACGGATGACAAGGGCAAAACGGTTGAAACAGCAGGTCCCTCGGTTCCGGTTGAGATCACCGGCCTTGCGAATGTTCCTCAGGCGGGTGATTTGTTCAATGCTGTTACCGATGAACGTCTCGCGCGGGAACTTGTTGAGCAACGCAAGTATGACGCGAAAGAAGAAGAGTTTAATTCCTTTGAAAAGGTAACACTTGATAACTTGTTTGATTCGCTGCAGGCAGGCGAGCTTAAAGCCTTAAACATCGTCGTCAAAGCGGATGTTCAAGGTTCAGCGGAAGCCGTCAAACAAAGCCTTGGCAAGCTATCAAATGAAGAAGTAAAAGTAAATGTCATACACAACGGTGTCGGTGCAGTGAGCGAATCGGATGTTATGCTTGCAAACGCTTCAAACGCAATTATCATTGGATTTAATGTAAGACCCGACCCTGTTGCGGCACAGATTGCCGAACGTGACGGTGTCGATATTCGCATGTATCGTGTCATTTATGACTGTATTGAAGAAATCGAGGCTGCAATTAAGGGAATGCTCGCGCCGAAATTCCGCGAAGTTATGCTGGGGCGCATTGAGGTCCGCCAGGTTGTAAAAATCACTTCGGTGGGCAATGTCGCAGGCTGCTATGTTCTTACCGGCAAAGTGATCCGCAACGCAAAAATCCGTGTCGTTCGTGACGGTATTGTTATTACCGAAAGCGAAATATCCTCTTTGAAACGTTTCAAAGACGATGTTAAAGAAGTCGCGCAGGGTTACGAATGCGGAATCGCACTCTACAAGTTTAATGACGTAAAGGAAGGCGATATTCTCGAGGCCTTCCTGATTGAGGAATACAGGGATTAAGTTGAGAAGCCATAGAGAAGCGCGGCTTCGCCGCGAAAAGCAGTAGAGAAGCACTGGGAGTCACGACCGATTTTTGATAAAGTTTCTTATCGTGCTCCTATTTCTTTTCAACTACTTTTCCACTTCTTCTCAATTGCTTCTCAAACAACGCAAAGATAAGGTGAAAAAATGGCAGGTTATCGTAAAGACAGAGTTTCCGAAGACGTTAAACGGGAAATAATCGCAATCATACGAGAGCTGAAAGATCCCCGGGTTCAGGGAATGCTCACCATCGTGCAGGTGGATGTCAGTTCCGATATTTCATATGCCAAGGTTTATGTCAGCGCGCTGGAGGGCATCGAAACGGCTAAGCTCGCAGTGGAAGGTTTAACAAGCGCCACGGGGTTTATCCGGCATGAGGTCGGCCAAAGGCTGCGCCTCAGGATAACCCCAGAACTGAAGTTTGTTGCGGACAACTCCATTGAACACGGTATGAGCATTGTTAAAAAACTTGATGATTTGAAGGCTGATAAGAATGAAGGTTAGCGTAGACTGCGCTGCCGCGCTGCTGCTCAAAAATAACAATATCCTGATATTGACCCATGACCATCCCGACGGGGATACGCTGGGCAGCGGATTCGCCTTGTGCAGAGGTCTGCGTTCCCTCGGCAAAAACGCTGTCGTTCGATGCGGCGATACAATTCCCGAAAGTTACGCCTTTATGTGGCAGGATTTGCCGGAGCTTGACTTTGAGCCCGAATTTATAGTTGCTGTCGACATTGCCGATGCCGTTCTTTTAGGCCGGGATTTTGAAGAGACTTACAAAGAAATAATTAACCTCAGCATCGACCACCATGGTTCAAACAACCTTGAAGCAGAATATGTTTTGCTTCAAAGCGGCGCAGCGGCTGTTGCCGAAATCATCTATGCTGTGCTTCGCAAAATGGGTGTAATGATTGATCCGAATATTGCGGATTGTATCTATACCGGTCTCTCCACCGATACGGGTTGTTTCCGTTATTCCAACACAACTGACCGCTCCCACAGTTTGGCTGCCGCTTTAATCAAAGCCGGTGCAAAAACCAGTGAGATTAATCAAACCTTTTTTGAAACAAAAACCAAAGTATATGCAGCCCTTGAACGGCTGGCTCTTGACAGTTTGAAAATGTATTTTGACGATATGTGCGCAGTTATCACAATTACACAGGATATGTTCCGCCAAAGCGGCGCAACCGACAGCGAATGCGACCGAATATCCGCTCTGCCCCGCCAAATTGAGGGTGTAAAAGTCGGCGTAACGCTGCGTGAAATAAAAGACGGAAGCTTTAAAGCATCCGTTCGCACAAACGGACCTGTGAACGCAGCATTGCTTGCAGCAAAAATGGGCGGCGGCGGACATCCCAGAGCAGCCGGCTGCCGGCTGGACGGTCCGCTTGAGAGAGCGATTGAAGAGTTGCTGGACAATGTTGCCGAAGAGCTTTTAATGTAATTTTGGGATGCCATACGGCGTCCCTTTTTTTCAAACCCGGGGTACGAAATATTTTCGGAGGTTTAAATGACAGGATTTATCATCATTGACAAACCTGAAAACATAACATCATTTTCCGCTGTCGCGCGTGTCCGCAGAATAACCGGCGAAAAGAAAGCAGGGCATACAGGTACCTTAGACCCAATGGCTACAGGTGTTCTGCCGGTCATGCTCGGCGGGGCAACCCGTTTTTCAGAACTGTTACCATCTCATAACAAAGGTTACCGCGCCAAAATTTTACTTGGTATAACCACTGACACCCTTGACGTAACCGGCAAGGTTCTTTCAACCGTCGACGTTACGGCAACTGCCGCTGATTTTGAAAAAGCGCTTAAAACCTTTGAGGGTGAAATCAGCCAACTGCCCCCGATGTTTTCAGCGGTTTCAAAAGACGGTGTCCGCTTATATGAACTTGCCCGCAAGGGTGTTGAGATTGAAAGAGAAACCCGCAGAGTCGAAATATACTCCGCGGATTTATTGACGTTTGATGAGGAAAAACACGAATATGATATAGATGTAAAATGCTCCGCAGGGACTTATATCCGCTCGCTCGCTTTCGATATCGGGGCTTTGCTGGGGTGCGGAGCGGTCTTGAGCGGTCTGCGCCGGACACTTGCAAACGGCTTCAAACTTGAGGACTGTGTCACGCTCGGTCAACTGGAGGAAGCTGCGGATTCCGGTAAACTCAATGATTTAATTATAAGCGTTGACAAGGTTCTGGCATGCTATCCGGATATTCATGTAACCTCCGCCCAGTCGGTACGCTTTAAAAACGGCGGAGCGCTTGATTTGGCCAGAATAAAACCGCAGAATTCTACCGGGCTTTTCAGGGTTTATTCCGATGAAAATGACTTCCTCGGTATCGGGGAGATTTGCGGGAACAGCGGAGAGATGACGGTTAAAAGGGTCTTCAACAAAATGTGATCAAGGCTATTTTTTCTTTGTCATTTTCGGGATGACAATACAAACAATTACAAGCAAAACGGCGGCAATCGCAACATATATCGGCCATGAAGCCGATTGTTGGCTGCCCGTTGCCGCAACGGCTGCAAGTGTTGTTTCATCGGCAGCCCGGGCAAAAATCGAATATACTCCGGCAAAAACACCCACTCCCATCAGCAGTGCCATCAACAATGCAACAATCCTGATCATCAATTTTCTTTGTTTCATATTTACATCTCCTCAATTTTCAAAATCCGTTTCATATCAGCACCGATTTTTTCGGAAAGCTGTCCTGCCGCAGCGTTGTCAACCGCCCGCGCGGTAATATAAACCTTGATTTTGGGTTCTGTTCCCGACGGCCGGACGATAACACCGCTGCCCCCCGGTATCTTGTAAGCGAGCACATTTGCCTGCGGTAAGCTGATTGTTGTTTTTTCGCCCGTAACGGTATCAACCGCTTCGCTCAACTCATAGTCGGATAATTTAAGAACCCGCATCCCGGCAATTTCTCCGGGAGCGTCCGTTCTCAACCCGCTCATAATCTGCTGCATCTTTTTCATGCCGCTTTCGCCTTCAAAGACGAAGTTCAGCACGGTGTTCAGATACATACCGTGTTCTTTATATAAAGTTTCCAAAACTTCTATCAGGGTTTTTCCCTGTGTCTTGTAATAAGCCGCCATTTCGCAAATCAGCATGGAGGCCACAACCGCGTCTTTATCCCGCGCGTGCGTGCCGACAAGGTAGCCGTAGCTTTCTTCCATGGCAATAATAAAGCGGTTCTGTTCGCCCTTTTTTTCAAGATTGGTTATATACTCACCGATATATTTGAAACCTGTCAGCAGGTCGACTGTTTTACAGCCGTACTTCCCGGCTATCGCGGCGATCAAGTCTGTCGTGACAAAGGATTTGATAACAAGCGGGTTTTCGGGTAAATTGCCATTCGCTGTTCTGTTTGACAAAATATATTCCGTCAGCAGTGCGCCAACCTCATTGCCCGACAGCAGCTTATACTCACCTTTGTTTAAAACAGCTATCCCGACCCTGTCGCAGTCGGGGTCCGTGGCAAGCAGCAGATCGACCTTGCCGGTCTCGGCCATTTTCAGCCCGAGTTCAAAAACCTGCCTGATTTCGGGGTTGGGGAAAGGGCATGTCGGGAATTCTCCGTCCGGATTTTCCTGTTCGGGTACAACCGTTACAGACTGCTGACCCATACGCTTGAAAATTTCTCTGACCGGCTTGTTGCCTGTTCCGTTTAATGGTGTATATATCATTTTGAGTCCGCTTTTACCGCATACTCCGGGATTTACGCACTGTTCCAATATTTTTTCGTAAAACTCTTCATTGAGCCACGGCTCAATGAATGATATCATACCCTGCGAAACGCCCTCTTCAAAACTAATGCGCCGTACGCCCTCAAAGGGATCAACTTTTTGCACGAACTCATATGTTTTTTGCGCCGATTCTTCCGTCATCTGATAACCCTCGGGGTCATAACATTTGTAACCGTTATACTTTGAAGGGTTGTGGCTGGCGGTTATGATGATGCCCGATTGACACTTTAGCCTCCGCACGGCAAAGGAAAGCATTGGGGTTGGAACAAGCTCCGGGAAAATATAACTCTTTATGCCGTTTGCCGCGAGAACTCCGGCGGACTCCCGCGCAAAAAGCTCCGAGTTTATCCGGGAATCATATGCAATGGCAACAACGGATTCCGAATAACCGGTGTTTAAAAAATCCGCCAAGCCTTGCGTAACCTGATTGACTGTGTAAACGTTCATGCGGTTTGTTCCTGCGCCTAAAACGCCCCTCAGCCCCGCCGTACCGAACTCCAGATACCGGTAAAACCGGTCGGCAACTTCATCTTCTTTTCCTATTATCCCAAGCAGTTCGGCTTGAAGTTCCCCGTCATCTTTTGTTTTTTCAAGCCAAAGTTTATACAATGCATTTATATAATCCATATGATACGGCTCCTTTTGTGAAGGGTATAAACCTACACCAAATATTTTTTGACAAACGGAATTTCCGAGAGTAAAAAGGAAGCAAACAGGCAAACAAAATAGATAAGAAAAGAAACAATCGGCACCGATAAAAGCGGGTTAAATTTAATGACGGAAATGCCTGCCTGTGAAAATAATACGTAGCTGAAGTAATGCAGAATATAAACGCCGAAAGAGCAAAGTGAAATGGTTCGGATAATTCTGATTTTTCCGGTTGATAATTTAATTTTCTTCACATTCTCTTCGAAAAAGACAAAGACAGCGGCACCTATAAACGCGTAGTTCGGCGAAAGGTTATTGTAGAGTGTGTCGTCAAGTTTGCCTTTTTTTATTGAGAGATAATATGTCCCGATAACTGTCACGGCAAAGCCTGCTATTCCTGCGAAATATACCAACCGGCGCATATTCTTTTTCAGCGGAAAATGATGAAGATAATAACCCAAAACAAAATATCCGGAATAGCCTGCGGCGAAACAGAGTTTCAGGCTGCCGGCTGCTTCGGTTATAACCGATAACGGCGCCAGGCTTTGAAGCGAGTAAAACAAACTTCCGAAAACAAAACACAGCAGCAGTAAATATTGAAGCATCCTTGCGCTTGAGTTTTTTACAAGTATCCTCAGAAAAGGCGTTATGAGGTAAAGGCCGCTCAGCATCGGAATATACCAAAAATGAGCGGGGCCTTTCAGCGTTTCAAGCAATACGCTTTTTATATCTTCCGCATTTATCGGGCCGGCATTTAAAAAATTACGGATATCAGCATAAATAAATGACCAGAAACTATAGATGCAAAGCATCTTGAGCAAATGCGTTTTAAAGATTGATTTTACCGGCATTTCTTTATTGGGATCCAAAAATATTACACCGGCTATCATGACAAAAACCGGAACCGCCCACCGCGCAAGACTGCCGAACAAATTAAGAACCTGCCAATTGAAGGATGCAACATCGCAGTTATAAATATCGAACTTTGCCGTATTCATTACGATAATTGCAAAGATTGCGGTGATTCGCAGCAAATATATATAGGTTGAGGTTTCACCCGTTTTGTTTTGAATGCGGGGTGCTAATGAAACAGCTTCCAAAAAGAGCAGCCTCCCTTTGTTTTGATATTTATTATATCATAGCTGTCATATCGGCGCAATAAAAACTTGCCCTCGTGCGTGTTATTCATTCACTTTTTGCGGGGTTGACAACTTGATAATTTTGGGATATCATAGTATAAACTGTATCAATTGAGACACTTTTGGTGATAACATGACTTCAACTAAACTTGAAAAAGCAGTTTTACTGCTTAAAAAGACCGAGATTTTTAAATCTGCCGATGCCGAAACGCTGAGGGCAGGTATTGAGTCGGACGGAGAAGTTTCCTCTTTCGTCCGCGGGGATATTATTTTTTCAAATGAAAGCTACAAGCCGGTAATCGGGCTGCTGCTCACCGGTAAGGCAAATGTCAAAAAAGGCAGAGCAATAATCAACTCCCTTGAACCGGGCAGCCTTTTCGGTGCTGTCACCCTTTTCAGCGGAAACAAATATTACGCGACTGATATCACAGCGGCAATGAAATGCGAAATAATTTTTTTGTCCCGGGAGCTTGTATGCAAGCTTATGACGAAAAACAGCGCAGTTGCCGAAAGTTATATCGCTTACCTTTCGAAGAGAATATATTTTTTGACCGGAAAAATAGAAGAATTCACGGCGGTCAGCGCGGAAAGCCGGCTTGCAAATTATTTTTTAACCAACAAGCAGACAAACGAAGACGGGATTTCATATGTCAGAATTGATAATTTAAGCCTTCTTGCCCGTGTTCTCAATATCGGCAGAGCTTCGCTTTACAGGGCATTTGATTTTTTTGAGGCTGAAGGGGCAATTCTGCATGACGGAAAAAAAATAATCATTGCAGATGAAAAAAAGCTTATGTTGAATAAATCTTAATATACATATTTGAAAGGAAACCAATTTAATGAAAAACATAAAAAAGATCGCCGCCGTTCTGATCTCCGGGGTTATGCTGTTTTCTGTTTCGGGATGCGCAAACCTGCTGAACAATGCCGAACCTTCTCAAACCGAAGAGGCAGCAGAAACAAACCAAACAACGATAAATATTGCCACCTTGAAAGGTCCCACAGGTATTGGCATGGTAAAACTCATGGAGGATAACGCAAACGGGACAACCGCAAATAAATATGCCATCGATATTGAAGCCGACCCTTCGGCAATAGGGCCGATGTTAACCAGCGGAGAAGTTGATATCGCTGCATTACCCCTTAATCTTGCGGCGAATCTTTATAATAAGACAAGCGGAAAGGTGCAGCTTCTTGCTATTAACACTCTTGGAGTCCTGTATGTTTTAGAGCAGGGCAATTCAATAATTTCGGTTGCGGATTTGAAGGGAAAGACAATTTACGCAACAGGGCAAGCCTCAACGCCCGAATACATTCTAAATTATGTGCTTTCCTCAAACGGCATTGACCCGCAAAAAGATGTTACAATAGAATATCTATCAGACCATAGTGAACTTGCAACTCGTGCTGCAGCCGGAAACACAGCAATATGCATGCTTCCCGAACCTTTTGTCACAACAGTTCTAAGTAAAAACCCTCAAATGCGAATTGCGCTGAACATGACAACCGAATGGGTAACAGCCTGTGATAAAATCGGGTTAAACAGTACACTTGCAATGGGATGTATTGTTGTACGCAAAGATTTTGCAAACAAAAACGCTTATGCCGTAAATACCTTCCTCAGGGAATATAATTCCTCTGTTGATTTTGTCCATAACAATGTTAATGACGCAGCCGCACTAACAGTTAAGCAGAGCATAATAGGGAATATCGAGACAGCCCAGAAGGCTATCCCCAACTGCAATATAGTCTTTATTGCCGGCAGTGATATGAGAATTATAGCCAAGCAGAATCTGAATGTGTTATTCAGCGCCAATCCGTCTTCCATAGGAGGAGTTGAACCGGACGATGACTTCTATTTCGGATCATAATCCACGCCTAGCGCGAATATTCAGAAAAGTTTTAGTGGCAGCCCTTTGGCTTGCCGTCTGGCAGGTTGCATACTTGTTTGTCAGGCAGGAAATCCTATTGCCCTCACCCGCTCAAACAGCAATCAGATTTTGGGAGTTGGCGCAGACAAGCAATTTTTGGGTTTCTTCTTTTATGTCTTTGCTTAGAATCGTCGCAGGTTTCGTTTTCGGGGTTGCGGCAGGAACATTGCTCGGTGTTTTAACCGCAAGCTTCTCTCTTCTTTATGACTTCTTCCATCCGGCCATAAGCGTAATCAAATCAACACCTGTTTCATCTTTTATTATTCTGGCGCTTGTTTGGATAAAAAAACCAGGTGTTCCGGTTTTTATTGCGTTTTTAATGGTGCTGCCCATACTGTGGGCCAACGTCAGCGAAGGTATACATGAAACCGACAAGGGTTTATTGGAAATGGCAAAGATCTTTCGGTTTTCGCGCAAAAAACTGATATCAAAAGTTTACATTCCCGGTATTCTCCCTTATTTTTTTGCGGGTTGCACAACCGGCTTAGGGTTTGCGTGGAAGGCGGGTATTGCTGCCGAGATTTTAAGTCTGCCAAAGTATTCAATAGGTTCCGAGTTGTATTATTCCAAGATTTATATTGAAACGCCGGATTTGTTTGCATGGACATCATCGGTAATTTTAATGAGCATCCTCCTGGAGAAGCTGCTCGTTATGCTGCTTAACAAAGCAAAAAATATATAGCTGCATCGCAACAAACAGTTTTCACCGCACAGGTATCTCTGCACAGGCCGGAACAGCACCGGTTTATGCAGAGCCAAATTGTTTTTAATCGAAATATTGTTTTTGCAATGCCTTCCGGCTATTGACTGTTGTGTGTTAGTATGGTATTTTTAAAGCATTATTAATATCTGAAAATGAACGTTTATTCTCTATTAAGCAGGTGAAATGATGGATTTCGAAGGTGTAATTATCAAGACGATTATTTCCCTTTTTGCAATCGCTCCCTTTGTGTATGTGATTGCAGGGGTTAAGCTTTGGCATCTGAAGCAATTCAAAGGCCCCAATTATTTTTCGCTTTTTATGTTTTCGGTTGCTTTATATTCATTCGGATATTTTTTGGAGATCAATTCAACCAGTGCGGATACCGCATTCTTCCTGAGAAACTTCGAATTTTTTGGGACAGCTTTTGTCCCAACCTTTTGCATATTGTTCATTATCCAGAATACAAATTTGTTTAAAATTAAACCCCCGCTTACCGCTTGCCTTTACCTGATATCATCCGGTATTTGGCTGCTTTATTTGACAAACCCGCAGTTTGGTTTTTTTTACAAAAGCATCATCTTTTCGGTAAGCAAATACGGCGGAGTAATGCTGACAGAAAAAAACTTCGGGTATTATCTTCTGCTGCTGTACTATTCCATGCTAATATTTTTTTCAGGTATCCTTTTATTCAAGGCTGTTAAAAGCGCGAAAACAAAAACTGCCAGAAGAAGCCATATGTTTTTATTTTTTACCTTTCAGTTTTGCTGGATATCGGTTGTTTTTATTATGGCCGGCCTTGATAAATATGTTGACCCCACACCGCTGACCCTTATGGTAATCGGCGGGCTTTTTGTTATCAATGAAATTTATAATGATATGTTTGAACGCAATATCATCAGGTGGTCAAAAAACTATTCTGCTATTAAAAACCCGGCGTTTTTGGTTGATTTTGAGGGTATTGTGGTGCGTTCAAACGATGCCGCAGAGAGCTTCTTCTCCGGTCTGAATAAAAATATTGAAGACTGCATCCCGGTTCTGGACGACGGCGAAAAAAAAGGTAAACCTGTTATGTTTTCAACCGGCAACAGCACAAAATGGATCGATGTAAAAAAGAACACGTTGAATACGAAAGGAACGTTAACCAATTATCTTCTCGCAGATGTGTCCGATGACAAGCAGGCATCCCTGATGGCTGAATTGTTCTTTGACGCTGTAAGTGACTTTGTTTTTATCGTAAACAAAGTTGGTGATATTATGTTTGTTAACAATGAGGTTAAAGAACGTCTTGGTTTTTCCGATGATGAAATCAATAAAATGCGCATTTCTAGTTTTCATCCTGCAGCATTTCGCAAGGAAATCCAAAACGTTTTCGAGAAGGTGCTTGTGAGCAAAGAAACATCCTGTCATTTTCCGCTGCTGGGAAAAAACGGAAAAACCATACCGGTTGAAACCCGTGTTTGGCTGGATAACTGGAACAGCGAACCTGTTATTTTCTGCATGTCAAAAGATATTTCGCTGTATGAAGAGGCTGAGGAAAAATTTAAGAAATCCTTCTATAAAAATCCTGCCATCATGGCTATTACCGATGCGGATACGGGCGAATATATTGATGTCAATGATGCATTTGTCAGAAAGCTGGGCTACTCTAAACAGGAAATCCTCGGAAAAACATCAGCTGCTCTTAATATTTTTACCGACACCAGCCAGCGAATCAAAGCTAAGCAGCAGTTGCTGCTCAGTGGAGAATTTTCCGATATTGAGGTTGACATCCGGGCAAAAAACGGGAATATTTTTAACGGACTTTTTTACGGTAGCTATATAACGACGGAGAATTCCGCGAGTTTGCTAACAGTGATGATTGATATTACCGAAAATTACCGAAAAGACAACCTGCTCAGAATCATCACCTCAACCACTCAGGACTTCCTGAAAAGTCAAAATTACATGGAAGCTATCCCCGAAGCTTTCAGCCTTTTGGGCAAGGCTTTTCATACTGACAGTGTGTTTCTTTTTAAAACCGAGCTGAACAACGGTTCAATAAAGTTATTCAAATCGATGGCGGAATGGTGTTCTCCGGATACCGTCATTCAACCTGTGGATACCGATTGGCAGAACATTTCGGATGAAAAGACTATCGCTTTTTTAACACCTCTGGTTCATAAACAGCCGCTGATGACAGCTGTTAAAAATATGGAAGAGAGTGTTCTGAAATCAGCATTCACAGCCCGTGGAATAAAATCAATATTGATATTGCCTGTTTTTTCCGATGAGGTTTTATGGGGATTTTTAGGTGTTCACGATTGTACAAACGAAAGGCTTTGGACCCCGCTTGACGAAAACATCCTGAAGGTTTTTACGGACTCTTTAACAATGGCGATACAAAGATATCAAAGTTTTGAAAAAATTGAATTTTTGAGTTTTCATGACCAACTGACCGGTATCTACAACCGCAGATTTTATGAGACCGCGGTTCTTCGGCTGGATAACGAAAAATATTACCCCTTAACCCTCGTCATGGCGGATGTAAACGGTTTAAAACTGACAAATGATGCTTTCGGACACAGCGCAGGCGACTTGCTTTTACAAAGGATTGCATCAATCCTTAACAGAGAATGCCGGGCTCAGGATGTTGTCGCGAGAATCGGCGGGGATGAGTTTGTTATTTTACTGCCGGAAACCGATGAGAAAAACGCCGGTGTCATTATTAACCGGATTAATCAAGCTATTTCAAAAGAGCGGATTGAGAACCTTGTTCTGTCTGTTTCCGTCGGATTTGCATCAAAAAAGAGCAGCTCGGAAGACATGACGGATGTATTTAAACAGGCGGAAGATGAAATGTACAGGAACAAGCTTTCCGAGAGTTCAAGTGTGCGAAGCAAAACAATCGATTTAATTTTAAATTCATTGTTTGAAAAAAATAAAAGAGAAATGATGCATTCCCATCGAGTCGGCAACCTCTGCGAATCGATAGCCAGAGAAATGGATTTCTCAAAAGATGACATTAACCAAATGAGTATCGCCGGGCTGATGCATGATATCGGTAAAATCGGAATCAGTGAAGAATCGCTTAACAAACCCGGAAATCTTCACACCAACGAGTGGGCTGAGATTAAACGGCATTCCGAAATCGGTTACAGAATTCTCGGCTCTGTCAGTGAGTTTTCAAAAATAGCCGAATATGTGCTTGAGCATCACGAAAGACCCGACGGAAGCGGTTATCCCAAAGGGTTAAAGGGGGACGAAATTTCCCTGCAGGCAAAGATTATATCCCTTGCGGATTCGTATGACGCTATGACTTCCGAGAGAACATACAAAAAGACTTTAAGTGTTAAAGAAGCTGTTACGGAAATTAAAAAATGCTGCGGTACGCAGTTTGACCCCGGAGTATCAAAGATTTTTGTCGAAAAGGTGCTAAAAGAGAAATGGTAACGTTTGCGCTCGAGGGTCATCACCCGTTGGGAGCAGTTAACAACGCTTCCCGGTAAAATTGGCGTTATAAAATTTTTAATTTAGTATGGGGGTGTTGCGTGTTGCCGATAACGCTGGACAGGATTTCGAAAAGTTATGACGGGAAAGAGGTTATAAAAAACCTCAGTTTAACTTTACCCGAGAGGGGCATCTTTTGCCTTCTCGGCGCTTCCGGCATAGGCAAAACAACCTTACTTCGTCTGTTGGCCGGGCTTGAAACACCGGACAGCGGCAGTATAGCCGGGATTAGCGGCAAAAAAATATCAATGGTTTTTCAAAATGACAGGCTTCTGCCCGGAAGTACCGCCTTTGAGAACATTGCGGCTGTAAGTTCACCCGAAGCCGCAAACCTTTGGCTTGAAAGATTTGAACTCAGCGAAGCGTCCGGCAAAAAGCCGGGGAAGCTAAGCGGAGGAATGTGCCGCAGGGTTGCGCTCGCACGGGCACTTGCCTTCGGCGGGGATGTGCTGCTGCTTGATGAACCGTTTAAGGGCTTTGACAGCGAATTGAAAACGCGTGTTATACCATATATTATAGATTTTGCAAAAAATGCACTTGTTGTGCTGGTAACTCATGATGAACAGGATGCGGAAATTGCCGGCACGGTATATAAATTACAAACATCCGATAACCTTGTGATATAAAAATACAGCAACAGCTAAACAATCAATTAAATTTAAACATTTTAATTGCAATTGAGTCTGGGATACTATATAATTTTTGTTATCGGTCAGGCAGGTTTTACAACAAATACTATTCCCTCTTTAAAACATAGCTAAAATTCGGCACAAAAATCCATTCGTCAAAGGTTTTTGCTTGATTTCATAGAGGTTTTATAATCGGGATTAGTATAACCTGTCTAAATATTTGAATGTGAGGTAATTTTATGAAAAAGACAGTTATCGGATTGATGGCAATTGTTTTGACAGCATCATTTTTATTCACACTTTCAGCCTGCGGTAATAAAAAGAATGATACAACAACTGCCGCCGCAACTACCGCCGAGAACGACTCGGTTTCCCAAAATATTACAACTGCCGCGGAACAAACCACTGCCGTTCAGGTCGCAACCGGGGAGACAACCACTACGGCAGGAACCACGAGCGTTGCAGGTGAAACCACCACCAAGGCGGGCACAACAGCACCGGTTACCGCAGCGGAAATTGTTAGTTATTATAATGCTGCCGCCAACAAAGCAAAAGCCGACAAACCGGGATACACCTTGGTTACAACGAATGTTATAGGTGACATAACCAGTTCCTACGGTTCAATCCAATGGCTTGCAGGGAAAGTTGTCCCGATGTTTAGCACAGATCCCATAACAACAACCGTTTCCAAGGGTGACAGCTCCTTATTCCCGGTGAAGGGGCAAAGTTACGGCGGCAAAGTGGAAGTAAGTTCATTAAAAGATACTAACGGTGCGGTTATTGCTGATAAAGGTACCGCATATGAAATCACACTGAATTTTAAAGACGAAAAACTCAGCGACCTTCCATCCGATGTCACAAAAGTAAGACATGGTCAGGCATTTAATTTGCTGACGAAAGATCTTGTCAATGTAGAAATAGAATCATTCAGTTGGATTGTTAAAATTGTAAAATTTGCTCCGACCTATACCGGCTGTTATGTGAATTGCAAAATTGATAAGGCAACCGGCAATCTCAAAAACGCAACTTACTATTGTGTGAACAAATCCGATGTCGAAGCAAAAGTAGGTTTCACCACCTTTGATGCCAATGTGTTTTTTGGCAACAAAGAGGAATATACACTGAATTATTAATTTTTTATATATTTGGAGGTCAAAGCAACCTATGAGTAAAACTGTTCTTATTGAAACATCGGCGCGCCATGTTCATGTCAGCCGCGAGGCGTTGGACATTCTTTACGGTACCGGCTATGATTTAACACCCAAAAAAGCACTTTCACAACCCGGGCAGTTCGCCTGTGAGGAAAGACTGCAGGTTATAGGCCCTAAAGGCAGTTTCCCCGCCGTTTCCATTCTGGGGCCTATCCGCCCCAACACCCAAGTTGAGCTTTCCGCTTCGGATGCGCGCTCCATTGGCATCACAGCCCCGATTCGCGAGAGCGGAGACATCAAAGGCAGCGGCGCATGTAAACTGGTTGGTCCCAACGGCTCGTTTGATTTGACAGTCGGCGTTATTATAGCGAAGCGTCATATTCACATGACACCTGCGGATGCCGAGCGCCTCGAGCTCAAAGACAAACAAATTGTTCAGGTGAAATCCGATTATGCCGAAAGGGCCTTGATTTTCGGAGATGTTGTTGTCAGGGTGAACGAAAATTTCAGCTTGGCTATGCACATCGATACCGATGAATCCAACGCGGCCAATCTGGCGCCGGGATATTTTGGCGAAATAATCGTGGATTAACCGAACTGAAAAAAGTAAACACCTCCCGTTCTTGTGCGTACAATTGAACGGGAGGTGTATTTTTTACCATTACAGCGCGTTGTTCAGCAAGGTGTCCATATACGATTTATAGTGGGCGAAGACTATTCCCGGTTCCTGCAGATCAGGGTTCCAGCGCTTAACCCATTCAAGCGATACAAACCCTTCATAACGAAGCGCCTTAAGCATGACAAGCGTATCGGCTATCGGAATATCCCCGTAACCCATCATACGGTATTCAAGTTTGGAACCGGCCATGACGGAATCTTTAACATGAACATGCTTTATGAAATTACCGATATTGGCAATTGTTTCAACCGGACTTTCGCCGCCAAAACGGACGGTATGATGAACATCCCAAAGTACACCGCAGTTTTTTGTATCCGCTTTTCTGATAAGAGAACGCATTGCCGCCGAAGATGAAAGGTCTCCGTTGGTTTCGATAAGCGGAATAACACCGAGCGGTTCGGCATATTCGCAAAGCTGGCTGTAAAGCCCTGCAGCAAGCTTTAAATCACCCAAAGTAATTTGCGGCTCACCCGTGCCCATCACGCGCACATAGGGCACACCCATTGCGCTTGCAAGGTCAATATAGGCACAGGCCTCCACAAAAGAGGCTTGTGCTTTATCTTTTTCGGCAAGCACAGCACCGGAGGTCAGAATGGGTATTGTGAGATTCATTGCGGTTAAATCCGCTTTTGTCTGAGCCAGGCTTTGGGTTGAGAATTCGGAAATTTTCGGTGCGTACATTTCGTCGCCCAAGCCCCTTATTTCAATGCCGTCAAAACCTATATCTTTAGCAGTGCTGATAACATCTTTCCAGGACCAGCGCGGGCAGCCTAAGGTTGAAAATGAAAGTTTCATCTATCTAACTCCTTTATCTTTTTTATCTTTGTCAGGCGGTTTCAATCGCGTTGTCAATTTGAAGCGCATATTTTTCAACTGCTTGTTCGCGCAGCACTACTTTTTGTATTTTTCCGCTCGCGGTCATCGGAAAATCGTTCATAAACCAAACATAACGGGGAATTTTGTAATAGGCGATGTTTTGCTTGTAGTATTCCTTGACCTCTTCTTCCGTCAGCTCAATACCGTCCTTTACGACCACGCAGGCGCAAACCTCTTCGCCGTATTTTTTGCTTGGCACGCCGATTATCTGAACATCCTTTACCTTGTCAAAATGGTACAGGCATTCTTCAAGTTCCTTCGGATAAATATTTTCACCGCCGCGGATAATCATATCCTTCAGTCGCCCCGTAACTTTATAATAGCCTTCCTCGTCGCACACGGCAAGATCGCCGAAGTGAAGCCAGCCGTCCGCGTCAATGGCGAGCGCTGTTGCCTCCGGCATTTTGTAGTAACCCTTCATAATGTTGTAACCGCGCGCGC
The DNA here is from genome assembly GCA_964627535.1 of uncultured Eubacteriales bacterium. Taxonomy (GTDB): domain Bacteria; phylum Bacillota; class Clostridia; order Oscillospirales; family Acutalibacteraceae; genus UBA1447. The sequence goes on along the minus strand of CAZVJW010000011.1, from coordinate 66,087 downwards.
AGAATTCACCGATTTCATTCGGAGGCAGGGTCGCGCCGGTGGTAATGTCAACTATTTTACATTCAACACCCGGGAATGCCTTGCCCACGGTTGAACAGCGGCGTTCAATGGATTCATCCGCAAGCGTCATCGTTACACCGGGCGAGGATTCTGTTTGACCGAAGACAATGGTGACCTCATTCATGCACATTTTTTTATTGACATCCTGCATGGTTTTCACCGGACAGGGTGAGCCCGCCATAATGCCGGTGCGCATCAGGCTGAAATCGTATTTGTCAAAATCCGGATGTTCGAGCATGGCAATAAACATAGTCGGCACACCGTTCACCGCCGTGCATTTTTCACTCACAAGCGCATCCATCACCTTTTTTGCGTTAAACGCGTCAACCGGCACAAAAGGAGTACCATGCGTGACACAGGCAAGAATCGATAAAACCATCCCAAAACAGTGGAAAAACGGAACGCAGATACAGAAGCGGTCTTCATGTGTCAGCTTCATACCATCGCCGATAGTCAAACCGTTGTTTAAAATATTGTAATGGGTCAGCATAACACCTTTCGGAAAACCGGTTGTGCCGGACGTGTATTGGAAGTTGATTACCTCTTCGCAATTGCAGGAATCCCTGACTTCGGCGTAATCCTTATAGGGCACTTTTTCAGCAAGAGTATATAGATCTTTCCAGTTCACCATACCGGCCGGGCAATCGGTGTCGCCCGCGTAAATAACTACCCTTAAATACGGCATTGCCGGATTGTGTAAATTGCCCGGTTCGCTTTCGGCAAGCTGCGGGCAAAGCTGATTGATGATGTCAATATAGCTTGTACCTTTGAAACCGTCAATCAAAACAAGCGCATTGGTATCAGACTGCTTCAGCTGATAATCGAGCTCAAACAGCTTGTAACTGGTGTTAACCGTTACCAGAATCCCACCCATTTTAGCACTGCCGAAAAAGGTCAGCAACCATGCCGGCACATTCGTCGCCCAAATCGAAATTTTGTCGCCTTTTTTCAGCCCAAGCGCCATAAATCCACGCGCGATTATTTCGCATTCCTCGTCAAATTCCTTCCACGTGCGCTCATAATCCCTGTCTGTGTATTTAATCATATTGTCATCCGGATATTTGCGCGCCATTTCCGCAATTTGTTCACCGAGAGTGAGCGTTAAAAATTCCTGCATAAAAGCACCTGCCTATATTTTTATTGTTACAAATATAACAAAATTCATCCTATTATACAAGACCTATGCCAAAACTTTTTACTTTACACTTGCAAAGCCGAAACAAAAACAAAAATTAATAAAAAATTCTTGATACATTTACATTTTTCTGCCATAATATTATATTATATCTTGTTAATATTATAAAGGAGCGCTTGCCTTGAACGATTTCGAAAAATTAGCCGAACTGCTTTATCCGGACATTACAATGACACCGGAGCAGTATGAGGAAAAATATCCGCCCCGCCCGCTTCCCGAAGGAGCGAGAGTAACACGTTTTGCGCCGAGCCCCACAGGCTTTTTGCATATCGGAAGCCTGTTCACCACTTATGTCGATAAACTTACCGCTGCCGGCACAGGCGGAGTGTATTATTTAAGGATTGAGGACACCGACAAAAAGCGCGAGGTTGAGGACGGTGTTTCGGGTATTGTTAACGGATTATGCGCTTTTGGCTTGAAACCCGACGAAGGCGTTCTTGGCTTTGGAATTGAGCAGGGTAATTACGGGCCATATCAGCAAAGCGAACGGCGCGAAATCTATCAATGCTATGCCAAGGAGCTTATTAAAAACGGTCTCGCTTACCCCTGCTTCTGCAGCGAAGAAGCATTAAATGAACTGCGCGCCGAGCAGGAAACACAAAACATCAACAAGGGTTACTACGGGGAATGGGCTCTTTGCCGTAATCTTAGCTTCGATGAACAAACTGCGGCAATTCAGGCAGGCAAACCCTTCGTGCTGCGCCTTCGTTCCACAGATGATGATAACCGGCACATCATTGTTGAAGACTTGATAAAAGGCAAAATAGAAATGCCCGAAAATATTATGGATATCATCTTATTGAAAACGGACGGTATCCCCACGTACCATTTCGCCCACGCGGTTGATGACCACTTAATGCGCACTACTCATGTTATCCGCGGCGATGAATGGATAGCATCCTTGCCGCTTCATATTGCGCTTTTTAAAGCATGCGGATTCAAGATACCAAAATACGCCCATGTTTCGCCTCTTCTGAAAGATGATGTGGGCGGTAAACGCAAACTTTCCAAACGTAAAGACCCGGAGTTTGCTGTGTCCTATTTTTTTAAACAAGGTTACCCGAAGGAAAGTGTCCTTGAATATTTGCTGACCCTGATCAACTCGAACTATGAGGACTGGCGCAAAGCAAATCCGGCAGCACCGCAAACATCCTTCCCCTTCAGTTTGAAAAAAATGAGCCCGAGCGGCGCCCTGTTTGATTTGGTGAAGCTGACGGATGTCAGTAAAAATACGATCTCCGTTATGACCGCCGGGGAAGTTTATCAAAAAGCGGCTGACTGGGCAAAGGATTATGACAAAGAACTGTATATGCTGCTCAATAAAAATCCAGACTTTGCAACAGCAATTTTAAGCATCGACCGAGGCAACGAAAAGCCGCGCAAGGATATTGCCAAATGGTCAGATATAAAAGGCTACATCGAATATTTTTATGACGAGTTGTACACCCTTCGTTTTGATTTGCCGGAAAATATTGCTTCATCTGACGCAGTGGAAATACTGAAAACCTATCTTTCGGGTTTTAATATCTATGACGACAAAGAAACATGGTTTAACCGCATGAAAGATATGTGCGCCGGGCTCGGATACACCCCGAATGTGAAGGAATACAAACAGACACCGGACAAGTTTAAAGGGCATGTGGGCGATATTTCAACCGTGATAAGGCTTGCCGTTACTTCCCGCCGCAACACACCGGATTTGTACTCGATTATTCAGCTTCTCGGCGGGGACAGATCAAGGCAGCGGATACAAAACGCAATTGATTTTTACAGCGCGCAGTAAATATATTTCGAAATACTTTTTAAAGGGTGGTTTATGTGGACGAAAACACGGTAAGACCTTCAAATTTCATACATGATTTTATTGACGAGGAACTGGCGGCAGGTATCAATACCCGCGTACAGACTCGCTTCCCGCCCGAGCCGAACGGCTATCTGCATATAGGGCACGCGAAGGCTATCTGCATTAATTTCAGCACGGCCGAAAAGTACGGCGGCATCTGCAACCTGCGCCTTGATGACACCAACCCTTCAAAAGAGGACGTCGAATATGTCGATGCCATTATGGAGGATATCAAATGGCTCGGTTTTCAATGGGAAAACCTTTATTATGCCTCCGGCTATTTTGATTTCATCTATGAGTGCGCCGTGAAGCTGATTAAAAAAGGCACGGCGTATGTCTGCGATTTAACCGCGGACGAAATCCGTGAATACAGAGGCACTCTGACTGAACCCGGCAAAGACAGCCCTTACCGCAACCGGTCCATCGAGGAAAATCTTGACCTTTTCAGCCGCATGACCGCGGGAGAATTTGAAAACGGTGCGAGGGTTCTGCGGGCAAAAATCGATATGGCATCCCCAAATTTAAATATGCGTGACCCGGTTATTTATAGAATTGCCCATGTTTCACACCATCAGACCGGTGACATATGGTGTGTTTACCCGATGTACGACTTCGCGCATCCGCTTTCGGACGCGGCGGAAAATGTAACATATTCACTTTGCTCCCTCGAGTTTGAAAACCATCGCCCGCTTTACAACTGGTTTATAAACGAAATCGGTTTTAAAGAACCCCCGCGCCAGATTGAATTCGCGCGCCTGAATTTGAATTATTGCGTCACCAGCAAGCGAAAATGTCTTGACCTGGTTGAAAATGGCAGTGTCAGCGGTTGGGACGACCCACGGATGGTAACGCTTTGCGGGTTACGCCGCAGGGGATGTCCACCCGCCGCGATACGCGATTTCATCGAACGCGTAGGTGTCGCAAAGGCTTACAGCGTTGTTGACTATGGATTGTTGGAAGCATGTATCCGGGATAATCTGAATCTAAACGCTCCGCGGGCAATGGCTGTGCTGAGGCCTTTGAAGGTAATTATTGACAATTATCCAGAAGGAAAAACAGAGGATATTGAGGTTGAATTAAACCCGAACAAACCCGAACTGGGTACGGGCAAGGTCACCTTTTCCCGTGAGCTGTATGTGGAGCAGGATGATTTTATGGAAGAGCCGGTCAAAAAGTATTTCCGGCTTTTCCCCGGCAATGAAGTCCGGCTGAAGAGTTCGTATTATATAACCTGCACCGGTTTTGAAAAAAATGAAACCGGCGATATAACCTGCCTGCACTGCACCTATGACCCCGAAAGCAAGGGCGGCAACACACCGGACGGACGCAAAGTCAAGGGAACGCTGCATTGGGTAAACGCCGCGAATAATGTAAAAGCCGAAGTCAGGCTTTATGACCGCCTTTTTAATGTTGAAAATCCGGGTGATGACAGCGATGGAGTCTTGATAAGCAAGCTTAATCCAAATTCCCTTACTGTGCTTGAAGACTGTTTGTTGGAAGGCAGCCTCAAAAGCATTAAACCGGGCGAGGTTTACCAGTTTATGCGGCAGGGATACTTCTGCGCCGATAAAGACAGCACGCCGGAAAGACTGATTATCAACCGCACGGTTGCACTCAATTCATCCTGGTAAAGATTTATATAATACTAATTACTCATAAAAACCTAACTAAAAAATCCTCGAAAAACAGCATAAATCAAAGCTTTTGCTTGATTTTTTAGAGGTTTTTTAATCGTGAATTAGTATAACTGATTATTGTTTAATTAATTCAGAAGGCAGGTGTAATTTTGAAAATTGTTTACCGTATTGTCTCTGCGCTTTTAGCGCTGTGTGTAATTCCGGCCGCTTACTATCTTTCTTTTGTAAAATATGGCATTTCTGCCGGAATAAAAATAGGTGATAATCAAAGTATTAAAGAATTATACATCCAGTTTGCGGATAAGAGCAGCCCTTTTCACGGCATGTTCAGCGGTTCCGGTGATTTTTTCGCGAATGCTTCTGTTAAAAGCCTTATGCCGGCGGGAATTTGTTTTTTGGTTTTCTTTGCCGTTGCATTAATTCTTTCTCTTGTCATTTTCTTTTTCTCTGTCTTCAGCAACAAAAGGCTGGTAATTACCTGCCTTGGCGGCGGCGGTCTGGTCTCTATGATTGCTGCCTATATTTCCTTCGGCAGACTTGTTTCTCCTCTGCTTGACGGAACAATGCCGGTCACCTCTTTATTCAGTATAGATGATTTATCCACTTGGTTAAAATTCGCCATACAGATTGCCGGTTCGGCTATTAAAATCGAGGTTTTGCAGTTAACTTCCGCAACTATGATCATGTCTTTGATTTATGCCGCTATTGTTATTTGGGGGCTTGCGTATATTCTGACGGAAGACGAGAGCGAAAAGAAGCAGCGCAGGCTTAAAAAAGCAAATAAGAAAAAGGTATAAGTTTTACGGTCTTTGAAACTTCAAAGACCGTTTTCTTCCGGAAGGTGAACAATATAAAGCGTTTTGACACAGTGATATTTGACCTGGACGGCACTCTTTTGGATACGCTCGGCGACCTTGCCGGCAGCGTCAATTTTGTTATGTCTAAAAACGGATTTCCGGCAATCAGTTTGGACGATACGCGGCGTTTTGTCGGCAACGGCATTGCCAAACTGATAGAATCCGCCATACCGGGCGGGCTCGGCAATCCGCTTTTTGAAAAGAGCCTTGAAGAATTCGGCAGCCATTATGCACAAAATATGGAAATCCTGACAAAGCCATACCCCGACGTGATTGAGCTGCTGAAAGAACTCGTAAAAAGTGAATACAAGCTGGCTGTTGTCTCCAACAAGATTGACACTGCCGTGAAAGCTTTGTGCGCTAACTACTTCGGCGAATATATTCAAGTAGCCATCGGGGAATCGGCCGGCGTGGCAAGGAAGCCGGCGCCGGATTCGGTTTATAAGGCGCTTGAGGAGCTTGGCGCCGATAAAAGCGGCACCGTTTATGTCGGCGATTCCGAGGTGGACATCCTGACCGCCAAAAATGCGGGGCTGCCTTGCGTGAGTGTCAGCTGGGGATTCAGGGACAGGGAAGTTCTGGTTGCAAACGGTGCTGGATGCATCATAGATGAGCCGGGGGAACTGCTGAAAACACTTGATAAATAGCTTTAAAAAATAGGTGAAAATTGAAATCAATTTTCTTTGGATATGAAAGGAACCCTATGGCAAGAAAACTGTTTTGCGAAATATCACCGCTAACCTATAAAATTTCGGTGCAGAAGTGCATTGCCATTCGACGGATTAAGGATTTACAGAGAAACGCAATTTTCGGCGAAACCAGGGAACCATGTAAGTTACCGGTATTGGTTTACCGCCACAATTCAATTATACGAAGAAAACTTGGCAATGTGGATTTGCAGCTTCAGGAAAATAAGGCGGTCAATTTAGCGCTGGCTTCCCCTCATATCAACGGAATCATCATCCGCCCCGGAGAAACATTTTCTCTTTGGCATCTTGTAGGCAATTGCACCGAAAAAAAAGGGTATCTTTCCGGGCTTACCATTTCAAGAAACGGTCCCGGTCAAGGTATCGGCGGCGGTATGTGCCAGATGTCTAACTTAATTCATTGGCTGGTGCTGCATAGCCCGCTGACAATAGATGAGCATCATCATCACGACGGTGTTGACCTTTTTCCGGATTTTAACCGTCAGGTTCCTTTCGGCGTCGGCACATCGATTCTTTACAATTATTTGGATTACCGCGTGCGCAACGATACAGCGGACACCTTTCAGCTGATTATTTACACAGATGATGATTATCTTCACGGAGAACTGCGGTGCAATAACGAACAGGATGTCAGTTTTCACATCTATGCCGAAGATGAATACTTTTCTTTTGAAGGCGGAGCTTACTACCGCAACAACACAATTATCCGTAAAATTGTGAATAAGGCAACCGGTAACCAAATATTAAAAGAAGTTATCAAACGCAACCACGCCAAAGTTATGTATGATGAGGAGTTTGTGGATAAAAGCATGCTGAGAGTAATAATCGGGTAATGTGAATAGCTCAATTGTTTGACAAAAATTTAGGACAGATTTTCATCTGTTCCGCTTTTTTAAATATTGTTGTATTTGATTTTGTTAAACCTTTGATAACCTCAATAATATTTATTTCTATATTAATTTTTCCATTTTGAATTGCTAATGTCAATAAATACTTCAATATCCTCAAACCTTATCAAAAGATTTAATAGTATTTTCTAATACTTTATTAAAAATTTTGAATATGTATGACATAAAGGGTTTTATCCAAAACAGAAATAGCACCTATATTCCCTTGTTTTATAAGGGTTTTACAGGTGCTATCTAATTTCATATGGTGATAAGTCAATAGGTTGGGTAGATTTCCATCTGTCCCTTTTTTTGATCAGAAATTCTCACTCCATCAGCATAACCATAACGGCTTTTTGCGCATGCAGCCTGTTTTCCGCCTCTTCGAATATCTCGGCGGAGTGTTCTTCGAAAACCTCGGCGGTTATTTCTTCGCCTCTGTGCGCGGGCAGGCAATGCTGCACCATGCAGTCCGGATTGGCAACGTTCAATAGTTTTGCGTTTACCTGATAAACACCTTCAAAAGCGGCGCGGCGCTTTTCCTGCTCGCCCTCCTGCCCCATGGAAGCCCAAACGTCGGTAAAAATGACATCGGCTTTTTCCGCTGCTTCCATCGGATTGCGGCAAAGGCTGAATTCCGGATAGTCTTTCGCGAAATCAAGAATGATTTTATCCGGATCATAACGTTCTGGGCAGGCGATGCTGACATTCATGCCTGTTTTAAGCCCGCCGACGATGAGGGAATTCGCCATGTTGTTGCCATCGCCGATGTAGCACATTTTAAGCCCTTCGAGCTCACCCTTATACTCCCTGACGGTCATTAAATCCGCAAGCACCTGGCAGGGATGGCTGAAGTCTGTCAAGCCGTTGATAATCGGGATATTGCCGTGCTCGGCAAGCGCTTCCACCTCGCTTTGGTCAAAGGTGCGTATCATGATGCCATCAATAAAGCGGGAAAGAACGCGTGCCGTATCCTCCACAGGTTCGCCCCTGCGGATTTGCATGTCGGTTGCGTTTAAGTACAAAGCCTGACCGCCCAGCTGGAACATACCCGCCTCAAAAGAAATTCGTGTACGGGTTGAGGACTTTTGGAATATCATGCCGAGGCTCTTCCCTTCAAGCCTGCGGTGCAGAATGCCGTTTTTCTTTTCGTATTTAAGCTGGTCCGCAAGGTTGAGGATTTCCAGGATTTCCTCGCCCGTCAGGTCAAGCAATTTTAGCAGATGCTTCATGGTGTTTTGCCCCTCTCTTGGTATTTATTGTTTGAACAGTTGTTGAGTAATAGTTGAACGATGGTTGAGCAATAGTTGAGAAGTAGTTGGAGAACGAAATCCTCAGTCGCCAAAACTAATCCCTTACTTATTTTAATTACAAAATTTTTGGGATTAGTTAAGGGCGACAGCTCCTTTGAAAAAGGAGCCTTTGTATGCCCTCCTTTTCAAGGAGGGTGGCAGGCTTTGCCTGACGGGTGATTATCTGTTACTATGCTTCCCCACTGCTTTTCGTGACGCAGTCACTTCTCCACTTCTTCTCTATCGCGCAATACTGCGCTCAGTATTGCCAGCCCTTTATCAATTTCATCATAGGTGATAACCAGCGGCGGCAGCAAGCGCAAATAATCCTTCGCGGTTAAAATAAGCAGTCCGTTTTCAACGCATTTCGCGGCAACTTCTTTGGCGACTTTACTTTTCAGTTTCACGCCGATCATAAGCCCCATTCCGCGCACACTGTCGACATCTTCAATGGTTCGCAGTTTCTGTCTGAAATATTCGCCCTTCGCGGTAATCTCGGTAAACATGGCTTCGTCAAGGCATCGCAGAACCTCTGATGCGCCGGCGCACACGATTGGGTTACCCCCGAAAGTCGAACCGTGCGTTCCCGCAGCCATTACATTGCCGAGTTCTTCAACACAAAGGCAGGCGCCTATTGGCAGGCCGTTACCCAAACCTTTCGCAGAGGTTAGTATATCCGGTTTTAGGCCGACATTTTCCCATGCGTAAAGTTTGCCTGTTCTGCCGACTCCTGTTTGCACTTCATCGTCTATAAGCAATATATCCCGCTCGGTGCAAAGCGTTCTTGCCGCTTCGATAAATCCCCGGTCTACCGGCAAAACTCCGCCCTCACCCTGAATAATCTCTATAAACAGCGCGCAAACGCTTGGGTCAAGTGCAACGTCCAGTGCTTCAATATCGTTCGCGGGTGTATAACTGTATCCTTCCGGAAACGGATGAAAGAACTTATGGTATTCCTTCTGCCCGGTTGCGGTGATGGTCGCCATGGTTCTGCCATGAAAAGAATTTTCGAGTGACAGAACAGTTCCCCTGCCCTCGCCGTATTTGTCAAAGCTGTATTTTCTCGCAAGCTTAATGGCGCACTCATTTGCTTCCGCGCCTGAGTTAGCAAGAAAAACTTTTGCAAAACCCGAACGCCTGCAAAGCTCCCCCGCAAGAACAGTCTGCGTTTCATTATAATATAGGTTGGAAATGTGCTGCAGTTTTCCCGCCTGAGTGCTTACCGCTTCAACCCAGCCCTTGTGTCCGTAGCCAAGGGAATTAACACCGATGCCGGCTGTAAAATCGATGATTTCTTTGCCATCCGTATCAAGCAGTGTCGCGCCGTTTCCGCTGACAATGGCCGTGTTGAAACGGGCATAGGTCGGCATGAAATTTTCCTGCGCGGTTTGTTTTATTTCATCAAAATTCATATCTTCACCAACATAATTTTTTTAAATAAACATCGTCCCGACGCCTTCATCGGAAAGCATTTCGATTAAGATCGCGTGCGCTACTCTTCCGTCAATAATGGTTGTGCGTTTTACTCCCCGCCGGACAGCTTCTACGCAGCAGTCAATTTTCGGAATCATACCGCCGGAAATGATGCCCTTGTTTCTAAGCGCCGGCACATCGCTGACTTTTACTTCCGGGATAAGCGTGCTCTCATCGTCCTTGTCACGCAGGAGCCCGCGCACATCGGTTAAAAGCAGCAGTTTCTGCGCGTGAAGCTCCGAGGCAATTCTTGCCGCGGCGGCGTCCGCATTGATATTATAAACAACACCGTCCCCGGCACCGATTGCGGAAACAACGGGAATATACCCCTTCTCAAGAATATCGTTTATAACGGTAACATCCATGCTGTCAATCTCGCCGACAAGGCCTAAATCCCCGCCGTCTGTTTTTTTAACAGCTTTGATAAGCCCCGCGTCAAGCCCGCAAATACCAAGTGCCTTGCCGCCTCTCTTGCTTAAAAGCTGAACCAGATCCTTGTTGATTTTGCCGGCAAGCACCATCTGGACCACCTCGGCGGTTTCCTCGTCCGTGTAGCGCAGTCCGTTCACAAACCGGCTCTCCTTGCCGATTTTTTCGAGCATCTTCGTAATCTCGGGACCGCCGCCGTGAACCAGGACGACCTTGATGCCGACCAATGAAAGCAGCACGATATCTGTCATCATCGTGTCTCTCAATTCCTCGGATATCATGGCGTTGCCGCCGTATTTGATAACGACAATCTTATTGTAGTATTCCTGAATATAAGGCAGCGCCTGCACCAGGATTTCCGCCTTGTCAAAATCGGATATATTCATTGTTCAAACCCCCTGTTATTTATTGAGAAGAAGTGGAAAAGTATGACTTCTTCTCTATGTCCTATAATCCCCGTTTATCTTCACATAATCGTAGCTGAAATCGCAGCCGAAAGCGCAAGCGGTTCCCTCGCCGTCTTTTAACGTTACTTCAATAATAATTTCGTCTTCGCCTAAAACTTCCTTCGCCTTTTTCTCGGAAAAGTCCAAAGCCGCCCCGTTTCTGCAAACTTCAATTTTACCTTTACCCGATCGGAAAGAAATTCCTACGCTGTTGACATCAAGCCAAACGCCCGCATAGCCCATTGCGCAGATAATTCTGCCCCAGTTTGCATCAGCGCCGAACATAGCGGTCTTAACAAGCGAGGAGTTCATGACACTTTTCGCCATCGCTCTTGCCGCGTTTTCATCGGTTGCGCCTTTTATAGCACATTCTATCAGCTTTGTCGCGCCTTCGCCGTCCCTTGCCATTTCCCTGGCAACCTTGACGCAAAGCTCCGTGAGCGCTGCTTTGAACATTTCATATTCAGCGTCCGCGGTTTCAACCGGTTCGTTGCAGGCCTGCCCGTTTGCCATGACGCTTGCCATATCGTTTGTGGAGGTGTCGCCATCAATGCTGAGCATATTAAAGCTCTTCGAAACAGCCGCTTCCAAAGCGGTTTTGAGCATTGGTTCACTTATTGCGGTATCCGAGGTTATAAAACAAAGCATTGTCGCCATATTGGGGCATATCATGCCGGAGCCCTTGGCGATCGCTCCGATTCTGCAAATTTTTTCGCCGATGTTAAATTCAACCGCATATTCCTTTTTGCGGGTGTCGGTCGTCATAATAGCCTGCGCCGCAAAATCCGAACCGTTCGCCGTTAACCCGGCTGCCAGGCCGACCATTCCTTTCGCTATGGGTTCCAGGTTAATCGGAAGGCCGATGACACCGGTTGACGCGATAATAATATCGTCCGCGGAGATTTTCAAACCGTCAGCTGCGATATTGCGCATTGCTCTCGCTTTTTCCAAACCATCGGCGTTGCAGGTGTTGGCAATGCCGCTGTTGCAAATAACCGCGCGGGCGTGACCGTTCGCGAGGCTTTCTTTTGTTACGGTGATAGGCGCTCCGAAAACAAGATTTTGCGTATAAACGGCCGCGGCAGTGCAATCCGTTTCGGAATAAATCAACGCAAGGTCCCTCTTCGATTTATTTCTGCGGATGCCGCAATGGATTCCGTTGGCAAGGAAGCCCTTCGGTGCGCATACGCCGCCGTCAACAAATTTAAATTTCAGTTCTTCTTGTGTTTTTTTCATATTTATCTCCCAACTAAAATGCCGGCGGAATAAAATTCAGCCCCGTTGTTTCCGGCAAATCGAAAATGATGTTCATGTTCTGCACCGCCTGACCGGCCGCGCCTTTCACCATGTTGTCTATGGCCGAAACGATGATAATAGTACCGGTACGGCTGTCAATATGCAAAGAAATATCGCAGAAATTGCTGTATTTAACATCCCTCAGGTTCGCGACTTCCCCGGCTTTTTTCAGGCGGATAAAAGGTTCGTCCTTATAGAAGTTCTCATACACCTCGCGGATTTGCTCCATCGAAATCCCGCTTCGCAGTTTCGCATAAATTGTTGAAATAATACCCCGGTTAACCGGCAATAAATGAGGCACAAAAAGGACGGTGATTTTCTCACACGCCGCGTCGGATAATGACTGTTCGATTTCCGGTGTGTGGCGGTGGGAAGCAATTTTGTACGGAGAAAAGGCTTCATTGCAGGCGGGGAAATGGGTGGTTTCGGAGGGCGCTCTGCCTGCTCCGGTTACACCGGATTTCGAGTCGATAACAATTCCGATTTTTTCAACCATTCCTGCCTTCAGCGCGGGGTAAAGCCCGAGCGCGATGCTTGTCGGGTAGCAGCCCGGATTGGCTAAAATTCTGCTGGTTTTTATTTTGTCCCTGAAAAGCTCGGGCAAAGCGTAAACCGCTTTGCTGTGCAATTCTTTATCGGTATAAGTGCCGCCGTACCATTCCCCGTAATCCGCTTCGTCTTCCAACCGGAAATCGGCGCCTAAGTCGATAAACGCGACACCCTTTGCAAAGCACTTTGCCGCGAAATCCTGGGAAAGTCCGTGCGCGACACAGGCGAATATTACTTCGCTTTTTTCAATCACTTCATCGCTCGAAACGCAAGCGATATCGCAGAGCCCCTGCATCGACGGATACACTTCGCCAAGCGTTTTGCCCTCGAAGCTAACCGAACCGAGCGCCGCGATTTCAGCTTGAGGATGGGTTAACAGGATGCGGACAAGCTCAACGCCCGCATAACCCGTGGCGCCGATGATTCCTACTTTTATCTTTGAATTCTCCATTTATTTCACATCCATTTTTTGGTTCGACGATTGTGGTACGGTTGTTAGACAGTGGCGGTACAATCGTTCTCCTACTGTCCTTCTATTGTTCAACTATCGTCCAACAACTGTCTAACTATTGTTTACATTCCCCGTCTTTTGACGCAGTTATCAAGATCAATCGCCCTATAAACGCCGTCATCAAAAAGCTCACAAACATTTTTATAATCTTCCAGCGGCAAGGTTTCCAGCGTTACGCCCTTTTCAAGGCACAGCGCAACCAGTTCGCCGGTTGCTTTATAAGCATCCCTGAAAGCCAGGCCTTTTGAAACAAGATAATCGGCGCAGTCGGTGGCGTTGATAAACCCGCCGGACGCCGCTTTTAACATGTTTTCCGGCAGTGCCTTCATGGTGTCAATCATCGGTATAAAAGCGGTTAAGCAAAGTTTTACGGTATCAATCGCATCAAATATCGCGTCTTTGTCCTCCTGCATATCTTTATTGTATGCAAGCGGCAAGCCTTTCATAACGGTTAATAATCCCATCAGATCGCCAAAAACTCTGCCGGCTTTGCCTCTTACCAATTCGGCAATATCGGGGTTCTTTTTTTGCGGCATAATGCTTGAGCCGGTTGAAAAAGCATCGTCCAATTCAATAAACTTGAATTCCCAGGAACACCACAGTATAATCTCCTCGCAAAAGCGGGAAAGATGGACCATCAGTATGGAACAATCGCTTGCAAGCTCAAGGCAAAAGTCCCTGTCCGCAACGCCGTCCAGTGTGTTTTTTGTAAAGGATGAAAACCCTAAGGCCTCGGCTGTCATCTGCCTGTCTATGGGGTAAGTAGTCCCCGCGAGCGCGCCGCTGCCGAGAGGCGACACATTCATGCGGCGTTTCGCGTCTGACAGTCTATGGATATCTCTTTTGAACATTTCAACATAAGCCGAAAGATGATAGCCGAAGGTGATCGGTTGGGCGCGCTGAAGGTGCGTGTATCCGGGCATAACAACATTTGAATATTCCTTTGCCTTTTTTTGGAGTACGCTAATAAGTTCATCAACCTGCAAGCCTATAGCATCGCATTCTTTTTTGAGGTACATTTTAATATCCAAAGCAACCTGGTCGTTCCTGCTGCGGGCGGTATGCAGTCGCTTGCCCGCGTCGCCAATCCGGGCGGTCAGGGTTGCTTCGATAAAAGTATGGATATCTTCGGCATCCGCATCTATCTGAAGCCCGCCGGCGATAATCTCCGCCTTGATTTTTTCAAGTTCCAAGGTGATTTTTTCGCAGTTGGCAGCGCTGATGATCCCCTGCTTACCCAGCATCTGAGCGTGGGCAATGCTGCCGTCGATATCCTCCGCGAACAGCCGGCTGTCGGTCGCTATGGAGGAGTTAAAGTCATTCGTTTTTTTGTCGGCTTCTTTAGAGAAGCGCCCTGCCCAAAGATTCATATTCTACCTTCTTCGTTTCCCAACGGCGGGAGCAAGCCCCCGCCCTACATTTTATTTTCTCTCTTCGTCCAAAATTGCTTTAACTTTAATCGGCAAGCCAAATAGGTTGATAAAGCCCGCGGCATCCTTCTGGTTATAAACTTCATCCTGGTCAAATGTTGCGAACGCTTCGCTGTAAAGCGAATAGGGGGAGGTAACACCGGCATTTATCATGCTGCCTTTGTACAATTTTAAGCGTACATCACCTGTAACTGTCTCCTGCGTTTTGTTGACAAAGGCGTCAAGAGCAGTTCTGAGCGGGGTAAACCATTGCCCGAAATAAACAAGCTCGGCATAACGAAGGGCTATTATTTCCTTGTAGTGCTGGGTATCTCTGTCCAATGTAATTGTTTCAAGCACCTGGTGTGCTCTGTAAAGAATTGCCCCACCCGGATTTTCATATACTCCTCTGGACTTCATGCCCACAAGCCTGTTCTCCACCAAATCCGCAAGGCCGATGGCGTTTTTTCCGCCGATTTCGTTCAGCTTGTAAACAAGCTCAACCGGACCGAGTTTTTCGCCGTCAACAGCAACCGGAACGCCGTTGTCAAAAGAAACTGTCACATAAGTCGGTTCATCCGGCGCCTGCTCGGGTGCAACGCAGAGTTCCAAAAAGCCGGGTTTGCTGTATTGCGGCTCATTCGCGGGGCTTTCTAAATCCAAGCCCTCGTGCGAAAGATGCCAAAGGTTCTTATCCTTGGAATAGTTGGTTTCACGGTTGATTTTAAGCGGGATATTCCTTGCCTCGGCGTAATCAATCTCTTCATCGCGGGACTTGATATCCCAAATGCGCCACGGGGCGATGATTTCCATTTCCGGTGCGAAAGCTTTTATGGTCAGTTCAAACCTTACCTGGTCGTTGCCTTTGCCGGTGCATCCGTGGCATATGGCGTCGGCGCCTTCCGCCTTCGCGATTTCAACGACTCTTTTCGCGATGATCGGGCGGGCAAAGGATGTGCCTAAAAGGTAATCCTTTTCGTAAACCGCGCCGGCCTTCAGGGTGGGGAAAATATAATCTTCAACAAACTCTTTCTTTAAATCTTCGATATAAAGCTTGGAAGCGCCGGTTTTAATCGCTTTTTCTTCAAGGCCTTCCAGCTCCGTACCCTGCCCGACATCACCGGAAACTGCGATAACTTCACAGTTATCATAGTTTTCTTTCAGCCACGGTATAATGATCGAGGTATCCAATCCTCCCGAATATGCTAAAACAACTTTTTTAATCTTTTTCATTATTAAATCCTCCCAAAATCACAAAAATAAATAATATACGCCATTATACACTGTTTATGCAAATAATCAAGCATTATTTTGAGTTTTTATGCATTTTCAACTTATTTCAGCAGTTTAAATAAAACGCCGTTCGAAAACGGCGTTTATTCGTGTTATTTCATCAACAATCCGACTTTTTTCATCACCTTGTCCAGTGTCCGCTGGGAAATCCGTGTCGCGGTTTCGGTCCCCTTGTCGATGCATGCGTTCAAATACGCCGTATCTCCGATAAGTGCCTTATACTTTTGTTGGAAAGGCCGAAGTTCTTCAATGACCGCCTCAGCAACCGCAACCTTGAAGTCCCCATAGCCTTTGCCGGCAAACTCTGCTTCAATCGCTTCAAACCCAAGACCGGTGCAGCAGGAATAGATGGACATGAGGTTGTTTATGCCGTCTTTTCCTTCCGCATATTGTACAAGTGCATCGGAATCCGTCACAGCGCTTTTGAATTTTTTCATAATAACATCCGGCTCGTCAAGCATGGAAACGGAGGCTTTTGGATTTTTATCCGATTTTGACATCTTTTTATCCGGCTCCTGCAGGGACATAACCCTTGCGCCGACTTTACCGATAAACGGCTCCGGCACGGTGAAGGTTTTACCATAAAGCCCGTTGAACCGCTCAGCAATATCGCGGCAAAGCTCAAGGTGCTGCTTTTGGTCTTCGCCGATTGGCACAAAATCCGCCTGATAGATTAAAATATCTGCTGCCATCAATGTTGGATATGTGAACAAGCCGACATTGACGTTATCGGCATGTTTCAATGATTTTTCTTTAAACTGAGTCATGCGCGAAGCATCGCCGAATTGTGTATAGCAATTCAGTATCCACGCAAGTTGGGCGTGGGTGTTAATTCGGCTTTGAACGCAAACCACGGTTTCATTCGGGTCCAGACCAATAGCAAGCAAAAGCGCGAACCCTTCAATCGTTTGCTTGCGCAGCAGCGCCGGCTCCGGACGCACCGTCAGTGCGTGCAAATCGCAAACGCCGTAAACGCAGTCATATTCCTGCGACATTTGTTTCCAATTTTTCAGAGCGCCGAGATAGTTGCCGATGTGCGGAACGGCTGTGGGCTGGATAAGACTTAGTACTCTTTGCTTCTTTTCAGGGGTCTTTGTTGTGTTTTCCATGATTTTGTCCTCCGATATATGTAGGGGACGGGTTCTCCGTCCCGAGTTTTCGTTTGAAATAATATCAATTTATATATCCTGCAATTCACGGGACGGAGAACCCGTCCCCTACAGCAATCATCTGAATTTATCCGCAACCGTTCCCAGAATTTTCATGCCCTCAACAATCTTTTCATCTGTCGGTGTGGAGAAGTTGAGCCTTACCGCCTGTGTTTTCTCGGTTTCGTCCACCAAAAACGCTGAGCCCGGAACAATGGCCACCTTGCTTTCGACCGCAGCCTTGCAGAAGCCGAGCATGTCAACCCCATCCGGCAAACAGCACCAGACAAATAGGCCACCTTCCGGACGGTTGTATGTTACAAAGTTGCCAAGCTCGCTGTCAATTAGGTCGCACATTAAATTCAGTTTGCCGCGGTAGATATTTTTGATTTTTTCGATGTGCGCCTCGAAATCGTATTTTTCCATCCAGTCATTCACCAACAGTTGGCAAAACATCGTTGTATGCACATCGCCCGCCTGCTTGCCGACGGTCATTTTTGCAATAACCGGCGCCGGAGCTACCGAGAAGCCTACTCTTATGCCGGGCGCCAAAATCTTTGAAAAAGAGCCTGCATAAATAACAATGCCGTCTTCGTCCATGCTCTTGATTGAAGGCAGGTCCACACCCGACACGCGCGTGTCGCCGTACGGGTTGTCCTCCAAAATTATCACATCGTATTTTTTGGCAAGCTCGTAAATCGCCTTGCGCTTTGCCAAAGACATCGTCGCGCCCGACGGATTTTGAAAGTTCGGGATAACATAGATAAATCGGACATTTTTTTCTTCTTTCAGCGCCTGCTCAAGCTCATCAACGCAAAGGCCGTCCGCCTCCATATTAATACCCCTGAGCTTAGCCTTATAAGAACGGAAACAGTTCAGCGAACCGATAAACGATGGTGATTCGCAAAGTACCGTATCACCCTCGTTGCACAAGACCTTGGTTGCCAAATCCATCACCTGGGTCGCGCCGCTTGTAATCATCAAGCTGTCAAAGTCCCTGCCGATATTATGTTTCTGCTTCACATAAGCAGCTACTCTTTGGCGGAGCGGTTCATACCCTTCCGTCACGCCGTACTGCAGCGCCAAAATCGGCCTGTTGGCAAAGATATCCGCGGAAATCTCCCTAACAGCGTCAATGGGGAAAGCCTCCGGCGCGGGATTGCCCGCCGAAAACGGAATGACATCCGAGTTTGCGGTTGCTTTCAGGATTTCGCGGATAAGCGACGGCTGGAGGGAGGAAATGCGGTTTGAAAACTCATAATTCATGTTTTTCACCTTCGTAAATTCAAATTAAAGTTTAGTATATCATATCATTCCGCAATTGTAAATTGTTCAAAGGTATGTTAAACTACTGACCGATATAAATTTTAGGGAGATAAAAATGAGCAAAAATTATGACGCAGTACTTTTTGATTTTGACGGAACCGTTGCCGACACGGGTGAGGGGATTTTTAACGGTGTCTACCATGTCCTTGCCTCGAAAGGAATCGAGCCGCCGGAAGCGGATAAGTTAAGATATTTTATCGGTCCGCCCCTGCATGACAGCTTCAAAACCATATTAGGCTTTGACGATGAAGCCTGTGATGCGGCTATTATAGAATACAGGGAATACTATTCCGTAAAAGGCATATTCGAACTGGTGTTGTATGATGGCATGGAAGAGCTTTTTCACAAACTGAAAGCGGAAAATATAAAGGTCGGCATCGCAAGCTCCAAACCGGAAGTATTTTTACGCAGAATAGCGGAAAATTTAAATATTTCGGGTTTGTTTGACGTTATCTGCGGGTCCGACTTTTCGTATATCCATACCGACAAGACCAAAATAGTTCTGCGGGCTATTGAAAACCTTAACCTGCCCATTGGTGCTAAGGTGCTGATGGTCGGCGACCGTTCTTTTGATATCAAAGGCGCTCAAGGCGCTGGAGTTGATAGCGCGGGGGTACTGTTCGGTTACGGCAGCCGGGAGGAATTCGAAGAAGCCGGGGCGGATTACATTGTTGGGGATACGGATGAGTTGTTTGAGATAATAACAGAGGAATAATAGAATAGGGTAAAACATGCGCTCCGGATTGCTCCGGAGCGTTTTGAATTTTAACTTTGCATTAAATACTCAACTATATTTTTTCACTATCTCCAAAATTGCATTTCCATATCTTCTACATTTTTCCTCACCAAATCCGGATATCTTTCTAACATCTTCAAGTGTTTTAGGCATAGCTGCAATGATAGCCTCCAACTGCGCATTGCTGAAAACGAAAAAGGCTTTGTTGCCTTCCGCTTTACTGGTTTCAAGTCGATATTGCTTTAATTCTTTGTATAGAGGGGTGTCTTCTAAGCCTACATTGACCATTGCAGGTGTGGCTTCTTTTGCTGCCGGTTGATTTTTTCTTGATTCACGGTTATTGCTTTCATATGTAGTGCTTTCTTCAAGGTGATATTTCTTTGTATAATCAGTTGTATTCGGTGTATGCAAACCCAAAAAGAAATCTGCCATTGCGTACATTTCTTTCTCGGGAGACTCAAGTTCTTTGCTGTTTTTTAACATTTGTTTGATATAATCAATCAACTGATCACACCTAATAATTTGGTCCTTAATCTCTTTTTTAGCGCATTTTAAGTCTATAACTGTTTTGGGATTTGCAAGAACAACAACTGACTTATAAAAAGTATTGAAATATGTCAGAAGTGATGTTTTTATCAACAGATTTTTTGCTTTGTCCGCTTTGATTTTCTTAATCATTTCAAGATGCTTGGTGTTTTGAGTAACAGGGCTATAGATACCCTCTTTCTTTTTATACTCCGTAGAACGGATAAAATCCCCGTTACTATTTACCTCAATATTTCCAAAGAGGTTTTTGCACTCAATAATCAAATTGATTTTTTTCGTAATAACTAAAAAATCGATCTGAGTTGTTAACCCATTGTACTCTATATGCAGATCATGCAAAATAATAATCGGCAAGTAGCTGTTGCACAATTCAAAAACAACATTCTCCTCTCCAATAATACCATGCGAAAGCAGAGTTATATCTAAGTCGATTTGAGACTTAATACTTTTAGGAGCGATTTTCGACAATTCTTTTAACTTTTCAAGTTGATCTTTTGAATCACAGTCGGCCTTGTATAAAACCGGCCCTTTTATTGTTGCATCTTTTTGTGAAATCACTTCTTTTACTGAATCAATTAAAGACATTGCCAATCTCCCTTTATGTCAATTTTATATTATTATACGATAGACAAATGAAATAAACAAGTAAAAATCTGTTTTCAATTTTCATATACTCAATTTGACTTCAAAAAATCACGAATATTCATATGCCGTATACCATCTCTGCTCATGTCTATCTCATCAAGCATAGAAATGACAAATTTCGGATAGTTATCCCTGATAGCTAAAAGGGGTTCAAATTCCCTGCTTATTGTATCTTCTTTTTCCATCACATAGGTGACCTGAATATATAACTTTTCGTTTCTTTTTTCGGCCACAAAATCAATTTCCTTTCCGTTAATGCTCCCAATGGTAACATTGTAACCTCGCCGTAAAAGTTCCATATATACAATATTTTCAAGTGTCTTTTCCGCATCTCTGCGGTTATTGCCGTAAATAGCTTCTCTAATCCCGTGGTCGCTTAAAAAAAGCTTCTCTTGTGTTTTTAATATGGTCTTGCCGATTAAATCCTGCCTTGCTGCCCGGCTAAACAAAAAAGCATTCTCACAGGCAGTAATATAATTGTAAACCGTTTCCGGCGCAACGGTTCTTTGCTCACTTTTCAAATAGTCGGATATGCTTTTTGAAGAGAAGGTTGAACCCACATTTGAAATAATGAATTTGATAATCCTGTCAAGCAGCTCAACATCACGGATACGGTTTCTTTGCACCACATCCTTGAGAATAACTGAATTATAAATATCTGTCAGATACTGAACAGATGCTTCCGAATTGTAACCTATCTCAAACAAAAATGGCATCCCCCCGAATTGCAAGTATTCAAGAAATACCTCATTTTCGTCAAAGTCATTTGTATTTGCTTTATACAAGTCTAAAACTTCATTATAAGAGAATGGATAAATAACAATCTCAACGTACCGGCCCGCAAGGTATGTTGCAAACTCACCGGACAGCAGCTTCGCATTTGACCCTGTGATATAAATATCAGCATCAAAATCAACCATAAATGAATTGATTATCTTCTGCCATTCTTGCACTTCCTGTATTTCATCCAGCATAATATAAGTCTTCCCGGTTATCTTTTCAGTTCTGTCGGAAACAAATTTATACAAAGCTTCGGCATGTTTTAAATGGCTGTTCTTTTCGGACTCAAAATTTACAAAAATAAACTGTTCTTCTTTTGCGCCTGTTTCCATTAGTTCGTTTTTTATAAGCTCAAGCATTACCGATTTTCCGCTTCGGCGCATACCGACTAAAATCTTAACAATATTTTTGTTAAAAAACGGTCTGATTCTTTGAATGTATAGTTCTCTTTTAATCATAGAACATCACTCCTTGCACTCTATTTGCTACATATTAACACAGATATGACTTGATTTCAAGCCAATTGTTTGAATTGTTTAAGTTATATCTTTATTTATTTAGCATTTTACTAAGTTTTACGGTTATAACTTAAACTATTCTAATTTTTACCAAGTTTTACAGTTATAACTTATATTTTGGTTTTCTTCAGATAGTTTTTTTGTTTCAAAATCAATTACACTTTTATCCAAGCGTTCAAACAGGATTGATATTTCGGGTAAAACATATCCGGCAGGCACACAATTCGGGTACCAACCATTTTCAACCTTAAGCCATTCCAACACTTTCCTTGACGAAAACGGCAAAAACGGGTTTAACAGCACTGCCAGGTTACTTATGATCTGCATACAATTGAACAGTGTTCTTTCGCACAATTCGGAATTCACAGTTCTGGTTTTCCAAGGCTCGTTCGCATCAAAATATTTGTTCCCGAACCTTATGAATTCAAAAATCGACTCCAAGGCATCTTTAAACTGACCGTCTTCAATTTTTTTACCAACTGCCGGATAAATAGCGTTGATTTTTGTCTGTATTTCAAAATCCGTTTCCCCATCCGGTACTTTTCCGTCGTAATATTTTATAATGAAAGCAAGCGTTCTGTTGACGAAATTGCCGTATGCACCCAGAAGTTCGCTGTTGTTGCGCTCCACAAATTCACGCCACGAAAAATCAGTATCCCGTTTTTCCGGTCCGTTGGCAATGAAGAAATATCGAATTGCATCGGGGTTGTATCTATCAACAATGTCCTTTACCCAAATTGCCCAATTGTGGCTGGTTGAGATCCGTTTACCTTCAAGCGTTAAGTATTCGCTTGAAATAATATCGTCGGGTAAACGAAGGTTCTCGCCGTGAGCTATTAAAAGCGAAGGTAAAATAATTGTGTGAAAAGGAATGTTGTCTTTGCCGTGAACATAATAATGTCTTGCGTCTTCGCCCCAGATATCGCTAAAATTCACTCCTCTTTCCGCCGCAACAGCAGAACTTGCCGAAAGATAACCCAGAACATTTTCAGCCCAAATGTAAATCTTTTTATCATCATAACCTTTCTTGGGCACATCAATACCCCAATCCAAATCGCGGGTTATCGCTCTGTCTTTTAGTCCCTCTTTAATATATTTATTCGTGAACGCTATTGCATTTTTTCGCCAACGGGGATGACTGTTCAAGAAATCCGTCAGTTCCTTCTCAAGTTCAGAAAGCGCAATGTAGAGTTGAGTGCTTTCGGTGAAAGTGATTGTACTGCCGCACTCGGAGCATTTTGGCTCAACAAGCAGTTCTGCTTCCAGCACAGCTCCGCAAGCATCACACTGATCCCCTCTTGTAAATTCAGCGCAGTTTGGGCACTTCCCTACCACCAAACGGTCGGTAAGTTTTTTTTGACAATTGCAGCAGGTTGCCTGAGGCGCGTTCTTCTCATAGATAAATTTACTTTTGTATAGCTTCTTATGAAAAGCTTTTACAAATTCAATATGCTGCTCAGCCGATGTTTTCCCATACAAATCATAGCTGAACCCAAGTTTGTTGAACACTTCCGAAAACTCGGCATGATAATAATCACTGATTTCACGCGGGTGTTTTCCTTCTTGTTTTGCCCTGATAGTGACAGGCGTTCCGTGGCAGTCGCTGCCCGAAACGCAAAAGACGTTTTCGCCTTTTGCCCTATAGTATCTTGCCAGCACATCACCCGGCAATAGCGCTGCGATGTGACCGATGTGAAGCGAACCGTTCGCATACGGCCAAGCTCCCCCGATTAAAATATTTTTCATATCAAAAACCTCATTTCAATTTATACTAATCAGCGATGAAAAGCGTTGTTAGATTTGCGATGATTTTTTGTGCTGTACAAGGCGGACGACGATGCTTTGCTGTCGCAAGGCAAGGAGGACAACGCAGTACGGCGCAAAAAAGACCGCTAATACTAATTCACGATTAAAAAGTCACTAAAAACCAAGCAAAAGCTTTGATTTATGGGGTTTTATGCGGATTTTTTACTTAGGTTTTTATGAGTAAATTAGTATATAATTCAATGTGTTTTATCGGTGGTTAGTATTATTAGTGTGGAAATCCGGACAACAAAAAACTCTCACCTCCGAAAAATACTATTTTTCAGGGACGAGAGCTATACTCCGTGTTACCACCCTAATTCGTTCACTCCTCGCGAAGTGAACCTTATCAAGTGCAGGCAGATACTTCTTGCTCGCAAGATGCTATGATCTGCCGATACTCTATCGCTGTTACGGGCGATTCCGTCGCAGCCTAAAAATGCAATTTGCATTTTCTCGGTGCGCAGCTCCAAGACCATGTTCGGCAACCGTATAACTTCACCCATTCTCAGCAAACAGGGTTCTCTGTAAAAGCGCAAGCCGCTTACTCTTTCTCTTCTTAGCTTTTAAACCATTATTAAATTGTTGATTCATCATATCACAATTGTGTTAATAAAGCAATACCACTTTTCAGCCTGAATTCTCAACCATTTTACCCCGCACTAATAAGATCAACATCCGCATAAACCGGATAATGGTCCGAAACGAACTTGCCGTCAATGCCTTCGGTGATGACCCGGTAAACAAGCGGCTTGACTTTGTTGTTCACTAAGACATAATCGATAATATCGGTTTCAACGGTAGGTAGTTTGAAATGATGGAAGGTCGCGTTTTTCATGGTGTCCGGGGTGAGAAATTTCGTATCGCGAAGCGTGCCGCTCATGAGCTGTTCATATAATGGGCTGCCCTCAAATGTGTTGAAGTCACCCGTGCAGACAACGGGGATGTTAAAGCTTGCTGCTTTATCCAAAATCATCCGGATGCCATTGGTTTTTGCAAGCTCGCCGCGGTGGTCCAGGTGTGTGTTGATATGCGCGTATTGTTCTCCGGTCTGTAAGTCTTCCAGCACAGCCCAGGTGCAGATACGGATGCAAACAGCGTCCCATCCCATGGCCGGAACTTCCGGTGTTGAGGAAATCCAGAAGTTTCCAGAATCTATCACCTTATATTTATCTTTCAGGTAGAAGATAGCGGCATGTTCACCGAGCTTTTTCCCGTTATCTCTGCCGATACCGACATGGTCATAGCCCTGCAAATGGCCGGTCAGCCACTTCATCCATTCCGGTGTGGCTTCCTGCACGCCGACGGAATCCGGCTGCTGTTCTATGATTGTCCGCACGGCAAGATCTCTGCGATACTTCATGAAGTGCTCATCTTTACCTTCGCAAAGTAGGTTGAAAGTCATGATTCTCATTAATATGTCCCCTTGAGCTGTTTATTTTACCCTTTGGTCCAGAATTTCCTTCACCGCTTTGTGAAGCGAATACATGTAAGTATACGGTGTGTCGCATTTTGATTCAAATATCATAATGCCGCTGAAGCCGAGCGCAACTGCCTCCGCGGTTTTATCCCGTACCATCGCGAACCCGTTGTGGTAAGACGGCGCTTTTATGGTCTGCCCGTCCTTTTGGTATTCAAAGCTTTCATTGAAGTTGCTCCACTTGCCAAAGCTATCGCTGTAAACCGGCCAAAGCGCAGCCGAATCGTTCGGCCGGCCGTAAAACGGGATGCCCATGTATATTTTCTCCTGCGGGTAGCCCTGCTCTGTCATGTATTC
The DNA here is from genome assembly GCA_964627535.1 of uncultured Eubacteriales bacterium. Taxonomy (GTDB): domain Bacteria; phylum Bacillota; class Clostridia; order Oscillospirales; family Acutalibacteraceae; genus UBA1447. The sequence goes on along the minus strand of CAZVJW010000011.1, from coordinate 40,924 downwards.
CAGCGCCTTTGCGCCGGCAACATAAGCGGAGGAATGATCGCCCCTCGAGTCAAACAAATCGTAGCACATCAGGTTCACGCAGCTGAGTGTTTTGATGGCCTCGCCGCTGAGCCCAACACCCCACGGGGGCAGAGCAACCGATACTTTTTTACCAACAGTTGCGAGACTTTTGCCTGTTTTTTCAATCAGAAGGCTGTACGCGTGCCACTGGCTTTTTGTGCCCGGGTATTCCCAGTCGAAATCGATGCCTTCCAGCCCGTATTTAACCGCAAAACTCAGCAGATTTTGCGCCATGGTATCCACATTTTTGAAAACCGCGTCCGCCGTTTTCTCGTTGTCATTTTGACCGTCTGTCCTCACCACATTAAAAACGCATACCCATATTTTAACATCTCTGCCGCCGATGGCGGTGCGCAGGTCGGCAATATCAAGGGTAAAGTTCTCTTCCCCGTCATTGCAGACAACATCGCCGCTTTCCGTCATGCTGTGGTAACCAATCATAATGACATCGGTTATTACATCAAAATAGCCCGTAAACCCGGGGTCGTTTATTTTATTCTGGAGCTGCCTGCCGCCGCAGGTCATGTAAGCATTTACCTTAAAATCCTTTTCTTTTTTTGCTTCAAATATCACCTGTAAGTCCCTGATGATAACAAGCGATTTTGCTTTGACGATTTCGATTTTAAGGTACCTTGAGGTGATGTCTTCAAAAGCGCAAAGCCTGAATCGGTCAATTCTGTCCTGCTCGTAGAACATCACGAATTTTCCGCCGCTGTCCATATAATACAACCTGAACTGCTCGACATTGTCGGTTGATTCCTTCAGCACAACGGTGTTGAAGGTTTTAGCTTCTTTCAGGTCAATGACCGCGAAGGAGCCGTTTACCGCCCACCAGCCAACCGGATTGCCGTTAATCAAGCTTCTGGCGTTGACGGACTTGTGCTGTTCGGAAATCACCGCATTTTCAGCAAGGTCGTTCGAATTAATCTCAAATTTCGATGTAACCGGCGAATTCAGCAGAAGAATCAGCTGAACGACCGTTAAAATATAAGAAATCAACTTTTTCACGGTATCTCTTCCCTTCTTAATCCGGTGTTGAATATCGGTAAACAAAGCTTATTTGCAAGCTTAAACAGCAAAGGTCACATCGCTTCTTCAAGAATCGTCTTCAGAATCTTTGCTTTGCTCTTCTTATCATTTTGTTCGATGTTTCCCGATTTGACAGCACTTTCCGCTCTTTCCAAAGAACGCTCCAGCACAGAAATATCAAGTGAGTTTGCCGCCCCGCAGAAAAAACTCCTTGATCTGCCGTCGTCATAATTTTCCAACATTTTTTCAAGGATCTCTATCCGTTTCATTTGCTTTTCCATGAACTTTTCTATACCATTTATTCTGATGAAAATCAAATTCGGCAAAACTTTCTTATATGTTGGATAAGAGGACGAGTCCGGCACTTTGTCGTATTCATCACTGCTTTTAATTTTTGAGCAAGGAAACTCCCCGCATTCCCCGCAAACCTCCAGCCCCTTTTTCTTAACACAGCAGGTTACAAAGGAACAGGATGGATGCTTGAGGGGAAAATCGATTCCGTCACAACCGGGGCATCGTGATGGTCCGTCGGTAAAAAGCCTTGGGCATAAGCCGCAGTCGAGGCCGCAAACGCCTATAGAAGGATATTTTTTCATACTCAAATCTTCCATTCATTCAAAGACTCGAAACAATACCACTTACCATTATGAGCAAAAACTGAAATCAATCTGCGCCGCAAAGTCCTTTTCGTTATTACCGATAAAAGCGGTGTAAGTGATATCCTCCTGGACAAATCCGCCTTCCTCTTCATTGAAATAGGCCAGTGCTTCTTTAGTGACCTTCAGCGTCACTCCCATTTCGGCACCGGCAGCCAAATACACCTTTTGAAAGGCGCTGAACCTTTTAACCGGCCGGTCAACCGCGCTGTTGTTGAAGCCGATATATAGCTGCACAACCTCTGCGCCTTCGCGGGGGCCTGTGTTTTTCACTGTTGCTTTGAAAACTGCCGTTTGGCTGTCCACGCTTTCAAGCCGTATATCGCCGAGCGCAAACGATGTGTAAGAAAGCCCGAACCCGAACGGGAAGAGCGGGTCTTTACCGTCCTTGTCCAGTTTTTGGTAGCCGTGGTAATATCCGTAATGCTGCTCTTTGGCAGCCCAGTCCACCTGCGGCAAGTCGGCGGCTGAAACGGGCACGGCATAAGGCAGCTTGCCTGATGGATTCACTTTACCGAAAAGGATATCCGCGAGCGCATTGCCGCCCTCCATACCGGGGTAATAGCCCATGATAACCGCCGGCACACGGTCAAACCATTCGCTCATCAAAATCACATTGCTGCCGATAAGGATAAGCGCGGTGTTCGGGTTAACGGACCCTGCCGCTTTTATCATCTCAATATCATTTTTATGCAAATCGAGCGAAGTGCGGTCTCCGCCGATTTTCATCAATGGCAGCACATATTCGCCCTCGTCTTTATAGTTGAAGCCGCAGATGAGGATAACCGCGTGAGCGCTTTTGAGTTTTTCCGTCTGCGTCGCAGCCGTTTTGGTCGGGATGAATTCAAAATCCGTATTGGGGTAATTGTTCTTGAGTCCTTCCATGAGTGTGACAACATACGGCGGTTTGACAGAACTTGAGCCGAGGTCCCCGGTGTTGCGGGCTTGCGCCAAGTCGCCGATCACGCAGACCTTTTTACACGTTGCGGCATCAAACGGCAGAACCTTATTTTCGTTCTTAAGCAGGGTAATCGATTTTTCCGCCGTTACTCTTGCGAGCGCTGTATGCTCTTTGCTCGCGCACAGTGATACATCATAGTTTTGAGGGTCCGGGGCTTGCTCAAACGCGAGGAGTGTTCTCACAATTTTTACAGCCGCACCGGTGATGTCGTCTTCGTTCAAAAGCCCCTTTTTGATTGCCTTTAGCACTCTGCGGACTCTGTAATAACGGGTGTTGCACATCTCGATATCGCAGCCGCCCTTAATGCCTTTCACGGTATCGCGCACCCCGAACGAAAAATCACTAATCGTAAAGCCGTCAAACCCCCATTCGTCCCGCAAAACCTTGTTGAGCAGATAGTCCGAATGGCAGCACTGGTCACCTTGATATAGATTGTACGCACCCATCACAGATGCAGCGCCTTCATCGATACACCGTTTAAAATGCGGTAGAAACACCTCGCGCTCGGTGCGTTTATCCGCTGTAATGTTGACTTTATAACGCGAATTCTCCATTGAATTGAAGGCGTAATGCTTGACACAGGCAATTACATTGTGCCGCTGCACGCCCCTGACAAGCGCCGCTCCCATTTCGCCCATGTAATAAGAATCCTCGGTGTATACCTCCTGGCTCCTGCCCCAACCCGGATTGTACGGCACATTGACGCACACCCCGCCGAAATAACGGCCGCCGACACCGCGCACCTCTTTGCCGATGACATCGCCGACCCGTTCTTCTAAGTCCGGGTCAAAGGATGCTCCCCGCGCCATGGTCACGGGGAAACAGGTGGAGTGGCCGGAGACAACGCCGCGCGGGCCGTCGACAAACTTCATCATCGGCACACCGAGCCTTTCGCAGCCGCCCGCGTGATATGGGATATAATTGTACCCGCCGCGTAAGAAGTCCAACGCCATATCAATCATTCTGCGGTGGCCTCCCATCAGCGCTATTTTTTCCCGCAGTGTCATCTGCTTAACGATTTCACGCGCCTTTTTATCAAGTTCCATTCTGTCCGCTTTTATTACCATCAACCGCACCTCCGATAATGGGTATCTGTCGATTATTGTAGCATAACGGTAAAGTACGCGCAACCGAATTCTATGCGGTTGACATCCCCGCCTTTAATCAAGTATGATAAACAAAGCTGATAAGAGAGGGAATGAGAAGTATGATGAAAGTAAAGGCCCCGCCCGTTGTCAACCCGGATGTAAAACTCAGTATGAAGGAAAAACTCGCTTTCGCAGGCGGAGACTTTTTCGGCGGCGGCGCGCAGTCGCTGCTCGCAACGGTCTATATGGTTTTCCTTGTTATGAACGGCTTGTCCGCCACGGCGGCCGGCACCATCATTATGCTGGCTAAAATATGGGATGCCGTTACCGACCCTGTGATGGGCCTCATTTCCGACAATACGCGCACCAAATGGGGCAGGCGGAGACCCTACCTGTTTGCGGGCAGTTTTTGCATCATCATTTGTTTTGTCTTTTTATTTATGCCGCTGCATGCCATGCAAAGCGCGGGATTCAGATATTTCATTTATTTACTCGCCTATCTAATCTATAACTCGGTTTCCACCATGATTGCCGTGCCCTACAATTCCTTCGCGACGGAGATGACCTCCAACTACTATGAAAAGAACAAGATGAATATCATCCGGATGATTTTTTCCGGTGTTTCCGGCGCTATATCGTCCGGGGTGCCGATTGTATTGCTCGAAAAACTCAATAAAGGCGAAATGCCCGTGCAAACTTTCAGCATCCTGATGATTTTCGGGTTTGGCATCTTATACTCCGGCCCGCTGCTGGTCACCTCCCTCATCTGCCGGGAAAGGCTGCCTATCCCTGCGGACAAGCTCAAATTCTCCGTCGCCAACTTCTTAAAACCGTTGAAACTGCGCGCCTTTGTTTACCTGTTGCTGATGTATCTTTTTTCTTTCAGCTGTATGGACATTATCTCCGCGAACATTGTTTGGTTTGTCAGTTACGGGCTGAATATACAGCGCTACAGCGCTACGATTCTGCTGTTGGTGATTATGGGTACCTATGCATTGATGATTCCCCTGTTCAACAGGCTGATGAAGCACAATTATGCCAAACCCTTGTTGTTCCGGGCGGGTATTCCGCTGTATATTCTGGGTATTCTGATCCTCGGCTTTTTCCCGGCGGGTCTCAATGATTATTTTATTCTGCCCGTCTGTCTTGTGATTGGCCTCGGAATGGCCGGCTGCCAGCTCATGCCGTGGTTCATCTTCCCGGATGTTGTGGATTTAGGCGAACTGAAGTTCAGCAGCAGAAACACCGGCTCCTTCAGCGGCTTAATGACCTTTACCAGAAAAACCACGGTGGCCATTGCCATCGCCTTATCCGGCATCATCCTTGATTTAAGCGGATTTGTCAAACCGACCACCGATATACTCACAGGGCTCGTCACCAGTTACCCCCAGCCGCCCTCAGCCGTGTGGGGTTTGCGGATGGTGATAACGATACCCATTACCATTTTTTTGATTATCGCCTATATCGCCGCGAGAAAACTCAAACTCAATCCCAAGCGCAGCGTGTTGGTCAGCAGAATGATTGCCGACCCCACAGTCATCGACACGATGAGCGACTATGACCGCGCCGAATATGAAGCGATTCAGCGCGAGCTGTTTTAGGGAGGAATCACGTAAATCATGTCGAACAAACTACCGGTGACAACATCCGACGTACAACTCAGCATGAAAGAAAAGATCGCCTTTTCCGTCGGTGAGCTTTACGGCAGCGGGGCGACTTCTTTGGTCGCTACAGTTTACCTTGTCTTTTTAGTGCTCAACGGTTTAACCGCCACAGCAGCTGCGTCTATCATTATGCTGGCAAAAATGTGGGATGCCGTCACGGACCCTGCCATGGGTATTATTTCCGACAACACCCGCTCCAAATGGGGCAGAAGACGGCCTTACCTTTTTGTCGGCGCTTTTCTGCTGATTTTCTCGCTCGCGCTGCTGTTTATGCCGCTCAGCGCGTTGAAAAGCAACACTTTTAAATACTTCATTTATCTGCTCGCCTATTTGATTTACAACACGCTGTCCACCATGATCAACGTGCCGTATTTATCACTGGCGGCGGAGCTTACATCAAATTATTACGAGAAAAACAAGATGAATGTGATCCGTCAGGGGTTTTCCATGCTGGCAGGCGGTATATCGGCGGGTGTGCCGATTTTTTTGCTTGAAAAACTGCACAAAGGCGAAATACCGGTTCGCACTTTCAGTCTGCTGATGATTTTCGGCTTTGGGATTTACTACGCGATACCCCTGCTCATCACCGCAATTGTTTGCCGGGAGAGAATGCCGATACCGGCGGAAAAGCTCAAGTTTTCCGTTAAAAACTTTTTGCTTCCGCTGAGGCTCAAGGCCTTTGTCTGCCTGCTGTTGATGTACTTCCTTGCCTATTCGTCGTTGGACCTGATCACAGCCAACATCGTCTGGGTCGTGAATTACGGATTTAAAATTAAGAGTTACAGTTCTTTTATTGTGCTGGTGGTGATATCCGTCTCCTACGCCGCCACCATACCGTTTTACAATATACTGATGAAAAGGGACAAAGCCAAGCCCTTTTTATACCGCGCCGGCATCCCCGTTTATATGCTCGGTATCGTTGCGCTGTGCTTTTACCCCGCCGGGTTTAATGATTACCTGCTGCTGCCGCTGTGCGTCATCGTGGGGTTCGGGATGAGCGGCTGCCTGATTATGCCGTGGATTATTTTCCCTGATGTGGTGGATGTGGGCGAGTTGAAATTCGGCACCCGCAACACCGGATCCTATAGCGGCTTGATGACCTTTGTACGTAAATCCACCACCGCCGTCGCTATTCTGATTTCCGGCATTGTGCTGGACACGACCGGCTTTATTAAACCCACCACCGATTATGTGACCGGGCTTGTCACAAGCTTCGAGCAGCCGGCATCGGCCGTCTGGGGGCTCCGGATGGTGATAATGATCCCGATCTTGATTTTTATCACCATCGCGTTTGTCGCCGCGAAAAAGCTCAAGCTCAACCCCAAAAGAAGTTCTCTGATTGAAAAAATCATTGTTGATAAGGTTGATATTACTTCATTGAGCGATGATGACAAAGCGGAGTATGAGGCGATAAAAGAAGAGCTGTTTTGAACAGAGTATAAACGCAAAAGCGCTCCGGAAAATTCCGGAGCGTTGGCTTTTATACTTTATTCTATTCGGCATTCAGCAGCATATCCGAATAAACCGGGTAATGGTCGGAAACGAACTTGTCGTCAATGCCCGCTGTCACAACCCGGTAAACTAAAGGTGTTACCTTGTCGTTTGCCAAAACAAAATCTATCACATTTTTAGGGTCAGTCGGTAATGTATAATGGTGATATGTCGCATTTTGCATCGTGTCCGGTGCCAAAAATTTCGTGTCAAGCAGCACGCCTGCCGTCAGTTGTTTGTAATAATCGCTGCCCTCGTCCAGATTAAAGTCGCCTGTGGCTACAACCGGTATATTGTTCAGTTCCGCGGCTTTTTCAAGAATCATCTCGATTCCTTTTTGGCGCGGTAATACGCCCCTGTAGTCCAGATGCGTGTTAATATGCGCATATTGCTCCCCGGTCGCCTTGTTTTCGAGAACCGCCCATGTGCACACGCGGTTGATGCTGGCGTCCCATCCTTTTGAAGGCACATCGGGCGTTTCCGAAATCCAGAAGGTACCGGAATTAACGACTTTGTACTTCTCTTTCAAATAAAATATTGCGGAAAATTCACCGAGGATATGACCGTCAAACCGTCCAACACCCACATAGTCATATTCCGGCAACTGATTACTTAAACACAGCATCCATGCGGGAGTAGCTTCCTGTAACCCGATGGAATCCGGATAATATTCGGCAATGGTTTGTGTGACAATCCCCAGTCGGTTTTGCATGGCGTGCTCGCCTTCGCCGGCGCATAACACATTAAAACTCATCACCCGCACGGTGTTTTCCGCCTTGGGGTAAATATCCCGCTCTAAATGCAGGGTATAGCCGAACTGGTTGAACACCGCAGCAAAAATTGCAATATATGAAACGAGCTTAACATAGAATTCTTTTAACTTTGACATGGTTTTCATACCCCCATGATTTTTTGTATCAACTTTGACTTGCCATATTATAACATGCCAAAAAAGTGTCTGCATAATATATATTGATAACACTTATTTTTATTTTTGAATTTACCGTTTTAGACAAAAGGGACAATCTGTTTAGTTTTATAAGGTTTCTAAGTAAAATAACCCGCAAAAAACGCTCCAGATTTCTCCGGAACGTTCGGTTCGCATAAATAAACCTAAAGTTAGATTATGCTTCTGTTTCTTCCCGCATCTCTGCAAAGCATGCGCTGCAGTAAACAGGGCGATCTTCACGCGGTCTAAAAGGAACTTTTGCTTCTCCGCCGCATTTTGCGCAGGGGGCTGTGAACATTTCGCGTTCACCGCGGTTGCCGTTTTTGCGTGCATCACGGCAGGCTTTGCAGCGTTGGGGTTCATTTACGAAACCCTTTTCGGCATAGAATTCCTGCTCGCCGGCAGTAAAGATGAATTCCTCGTTGCAGTCCTTACAGATGAGTGTTTTGTCTTCGTACATTTTTTTAACCTCGCTTGAAAATAATATTTGCCCTTGTGCGGAATCGCACCGCCACCTTTGGATTAACAACGCTCTGCTTTAAGCTACGCGGGCATATTTAATTAATGGGCCGTAGTCAGTGGAATGAATATCTGCCGAGGCAGTCAACGTTTATGTTTCTGTTGATTTAAGCTTCTTTTTTGCTCTTTGCAACGCATTGTCAACCGCCTTGGTTGTTACGCTCAAGCGTTTTGCTGTTTGTTCGTAACTGAGGCCTGAAAGGTATTGTCTGATAACTGCTCTTTCGAAACCTGACAATTGCCCGTTTAATATGTTGAGAAGGCGGGCAGTTTCTTCTTGTGCTAAAAGAATGTTTTGAGGATCAGCCTCAGTGTCTTCCGCAAGGTATTCATCATCGCTTAACGAAACGCTGAAATTCAAGGGCATATTTTTCCGGCTAAGCTGTGAACGTACGGCTGAAATGATCCGGTTGCTAATACAAACGGCGGCATATGTTCGGAAGGATGCTTCGCCGCCCTGCATAAAACTGTAAACAGCATTTAGAAAGCCTAACATGCCTTCCTGCGCCAAATCGTCTGTTTCAAGATTATTGCCTGCCATAGCCGCTGCCCGTGATTTGACCAAAGGTACAAACTCCGATATTAAGGCCGACATCGCATCATTGTCCCCTTTTTGGGCAAGCAAAACAAGGTTTTCGTCACCGGATTTCACATTGTTAAAACCACTCATCAGCTCACCTCACGGGGAGAAACATTTGCGCTCATTCATAATATGCCACAATTCCATATTTGTCAACAAATATTTTAATATTTATGAATTTTATTCTATATTTTTAACATATTTCATTGATTATTGCATAATAATTTAATTTTTATAAGATTTTCAAGTACAGATAAATTTAAAAAGTCATTTAAAACATGACTGTTATCCCTTTAAATACAAAATATCCGAAGAGAATGTCATTTAAAACTCAGTAATCCTTGCAAAATCGGTTTCATTAGAGTAAAATATTAAAAAATTACATCGATTCTAAAGGAGTCACGAGATTTATGGATATCAACTCCCTATTACCCAATGAGGACAAACAGCTGGAAATCTCTACCGGATATGGAAATTTTCTCCGTTATCCCATAAAAACTCATGTGGTAATGAGCGGGGATAATTTGACTGATATTATGGATAAATATGTTAAGGCTTATCTTCAAAAAGGTGACATGATATTTATCAGCGAAAAAATTGTCGCGATAAGCCAAGGCAGAGCCTTTGATATTGACGACATAAAGCCAACACGTCTTGCTTATTTCTTTTGTAAATTTGTCTATAAATCCCCTTACGGAATAGGGCTCGGCAGCCCATGGACCATGCAACTCGCCATTCAGGATATCGGACTGCCTAAAATTTTTCTTGCAGCTTTTTGTTCTGCTGTTACAAAACCTTTCGGTGTACGCGGCATTTTTTATAGAATAGTAGGTGACAAAGGTAGGGCGATTGACGGCCCTTGCGATTATACACTGCCGCCTTACAACCACTACGCAAAACTGGCGCCAAAAGATCCTGACGGTGTTGCGGAAAAACTTCAAGCGCATACCGGCTTCCCCGTCGTTATTATGGATGCCAATGATTTAGGCAGAGAGGTTCTCGGAATTTCCGACAAAAATATAGATGTTGAACTATGTAAAGCCGCTTTTGAGGATAATCCGTTAGGGCAAACTTCCGAACAAACACCTATAGCCATCGTGCGCAAGGTTGAATAAATTCAACTGTAGGGGACGGGTCCTCCGTCCCGAAAAAAAGGGAAAATCTATCAATGTTAAGCTTTGCAGGCATAGATTTCAATTTATATTACAAATTGTATTCAAAACGGGACGGATGACCCGTCCCCTACAATTAACCGCCCCACTACTGTACAGAAAGGACTGAATATTAATGAACAGCGAGCTTATGCAAATACCAAAAAGGATAAAGGAACTTCGTGAAATTCTCGACATTTCCACCGAAATGATGGCGGATAACCTGGGTATAGAGCTTGATGAGTATATCAAGTTTGAAACCGGCGAAAAGGATATCCCCATAGGAACCCTTTACGAAATAGCGATTCTCCTCGATACCGACGCCACCGTTTTGCTCACCGGCGATTCCCCGCGCATGAACACCTACTCGGTTGTCCGTAAGGGCGACGGCGTTTCCGTTGACCGCTACAAGGGTTACCATTTTGAAAGCCTGGCGTTCAATTTCATGAACCGCTCCATGGAGCCGATGCTCGTCACCCTCGAAAAAAAGGAAACCGAACCGGCGCTGGTTATTCACTGCGGGCAGGAGTTTAATTATGTTTTGGAGGGTACCATGAAGGTTACCGTCGGCAAAAATGTTTTTATGTTAACCCCGGGGGACAGCATTTATTTCAACCCCTCCCTTCCTCACGGCCAGGCGGCTGTCGGCGGCACCACAAAATTTTTAACCGTTATCAACGAATAGTGTGTTTGTGAACACCGCACAAAATATCAAATATGGAGAGGAATGGTTATCGCGATGAACGAAATCATTAAACGCTTTTGCCCCCGTTTTGAATTTACGTCCTATGAGGATATGAAGGAAAACTTTACAATAAACGTTCCCGAAACCTTTAATTTCGGTTATGATGTCGTTGACGCCTGGGCGGATTCGGAACCCGAAAAGCTTGCCCTTATCTGGACAAACGATGCAGGCGACATGCAGCGCTTCACCTTTCAAGATGTGAAGGAGCAAAGCAACCGCGCCGCCAACTTTTTCAAGGCACAGGGCATCAAAAAAGGTGATACGGTTTTACTGATTTTAAGGCAGCGTCCGGAGGTTTGGTTTGCCATTGCCGCTCTGCACAAAATGGGTGCGGTTGCCATTCCCGGCTCCTATCAGCTGACACAAAAGGATTTGGAATACCGCCTTACCGCCGCGAATGTTCAGATGCTTGTAACGGTCAATGACGCAGACATTATTGAAAACGCCTTTGCCGTGCTGCCCAAATGCAAAAATGTACACACCTTCGCCACTGTCGGCGATTCAGCAGTGCCGGGTGCCATCGATTACCGCAATGAGATTGGCAGCTATTCGCCGGAATTTCCGCGCCCGCAGGGTGTGGAAGGCACCGTTTCGTCGGATTCCGCTTTGCTCTATTTTTCGTCCGGCACCACCGGTATGCCAAAAATGGTACGGCATGATTATTCCTCCGCGCTCGGCCAAATCGCCACCGCCAAATACTGGCAGTGCGTACAGGAAAACAAGGTACATCTTACCCAGACCGATTCCGGCTGGGCAAAGTTTGCCTGGGGTAAAATATACGGTCAATGGGTTTGCGGTGCCGCCATCGGCGCCTATGATACGGAAAAGTTCGTCCCCAAGGGTATGCTCGACGCCATTATGCGCTTGCGCCCGGTCACACTCTGCTGCCCCGCGACGGTGTTCAGGTTTTTAATTAAGGAAGACCTTTCCGGTTACGATTTCAGCTTTATCGAGCATGCCAGTCTTGCCGGCGAGCCACTCAACCCCGAGGTTTTCAAGCAAATCGAAATCCTGACCGGTCTGCGGATTTACGAAGGCTTCGGGCAGACGGAATCCTCCGTGATGCTTGCGAACTTCCCCTGGATGAAAATCCGTCCCGGTTCCATGGGCAAGCCCGCGGCGATTTATGACATTGACCTGCTCGATGAAAACGGCAATCACTGCGAGGACGGCATTGTCGGTTCCATCTGCATAAGGAACGCGAAAGAGAATCATCCGACCGGTCTTTTCAGGGAATACTGGCTGGACGACGAGGCTATGGAGAAAAGCTTTCATAACGGCAATTACAACACCGGCGACACCGCTTGGCGCGACGCGGAAGGATATTACTGGTTTGTCGGGCGCAATGACGATGTGATTAAATGCTCCGGCTACCGCATCGGCCCCTTTGAGGTGGAAAGCGCTTTGATGGAACACCCTTGCGTACTTGAGTGCGCTGTCACCGCCTATCCGGACCAGATGAGAGGCGAAGTCGTGAAGGCAACGGTGGTTCTCGCCCGCGGCTTTGAGCCAAGTGATGAATTGGTAAAGGAGCTGCAAGACCTCGTTAAACGAGTCACAGCTCCCTATAAATATCCGAGAATTGTCGAATTTACCGCGGCTCTGCCGAAAACCAGCAGCGGCAAGATTAAACGCACCGATATCCGCGCGGCGGATTTGAAAAAGCTGAAAGAACAAGACCAATAATCGCTAAAATTTTGTTTTTGCCGACTCATAACCCGGATTAACCGGTTGTGACGCCGGCTTTTTTGCAGTTGGCCAAATGCTGCGCGTAGGTGTGCGAATAGTAGTAGTTCCCGTTCTTGTCCGTCACAAAATAATAGTAATCCGTGTCCGCCGGGTAAAGCGCGGCGGTAATGGCGTTTCTACCCGGGTTGCATATCGGCCCCGCCGGCAAACCGCGGCATACATAGGTGTTGTAAAAACTGTTGAATTTTTTTCTGCCTCCCGTAATAAACGATTCAACCGAATTGTCAAGATATTCGAAGGTTACATTGGATTCAAGGTGCGGGAAGTTTTTGCTTTCTAAACGGTTGTACAAAACGGAAGCCACCTTGGCATCTTGATCCTTAAAGCCGGACTCCGCTTGAATAAGCGAGGCTATTGTGATTATTTGGTCCATTGAGTATCCCAATTCACCGGCTCTGTTATAATCCTCATCCGTTAATTTGCTGTTCATGTTACGTAATAATCTGTTTAACGCGCTTTCAGCCGATTCCCCGACATAAAAGTCATAGGTATCCGGGAAAGCATAACCCTCCATCAAAAAAGGCCGCTCCCTGCCGTTGGCAATTGCCGCGGCAAAGTCGTTGCCTTCCGGCGGGGAATTCACGGCTGCTAAAAAATCATTTCTTGAGCAAACCTGATTATCTTCAAGCAGCTTGGCAATTTGATACACGGTATAACCTTCCGGCACAGTCACCCGCACCGTCGGGCGCGCGGTTACTTGCATCTGTGTATCCGACGGCGTAATACCTTTGCAGGAGCAAAAGCAGATCACGCTTATCAAAAGTACCGAAACAGCACATAATTTATATTTCACCAATTATCCTCCATTGCTTATGTTGTTTGATTATTATAACTTAATATTTATTTTATGCAAAGCAAATTTTTCTTGTTTCCTTGTTAAATTATGTCCTATTTAAATTAGCGCTTGACTATTCACCCATATACAATTAAACTATAATGTACTGTAAATGTAAGGAGATGTTTTAATGAAGGTATTCATGATTGGCGGAACGGGTCTTTTGGGTTGCGCGGCGGCGCAGATTTTTATTGACAGAGGGCATTCGGTCAAGTCTATCGCCCTTCCTCCTCTGCCGGAAGGTGCGCCGATTCCCCCTGAAATGGAACTTGTTTACGGCAATTATTTAGATATGTCAGATGATGAGGTTAAAGCCATGATGACGGGCTGTGACTGCTTTGTTTTTGCCGCGGGCATTGACGAAAGAGTCGAGTTCCCGGCGCCTGTCTACTCCTATTACGAAAAATATAACATCAACCCCGTAAAGCGCCTGATCAGCCTCTCGAAAGACTGCGGCCTTACAAGCTCGGTTATTCTCGGTTCTTACTTTGCGTATTTCGCAAAAGAGCGCCCGGAAATGAAGCTGACCGAAAAGCATCCGTATATCCGCAGCCGCATCGCGCAGGAAGAAGCCGCTTTGGCGCTCGCGGACGATAAAATGTCCGTTGCCGTTTTGGAGCTGCCATACATTTTCGGCACGCAGCCCGGGCGCAAGCCTGTTTGGGTTATCCTAATCGAGCAGCTTTATAAAATGCCGGTCGTCACCATGTATCCCAAGGGCGGAACAGCAATGCTGACCGTGCGGCAGGTAGCCGAAAGCATCGTCGGCGCGGCGGAACGCAATAAAGGCGGCAATGCTTATCCCATCAGCTATTACAATTTAACATGGGACGAGTTCCTTACCATTGTGCATGCTGCTATGGGCAAGCCGGACCGCAAGATAGTTCATATTGCAAAATGGATGTTCAAGCTTTTCGGCAAGACGATGATTAAGGAATACGCGAAGAAAGGCATCGACCCCGGCCTGAACCCGGTGGACCTTGCGGAAATTATGTGCATGAACACCTTTATGGATAAAAAGTGGAGCGTTGAGCTCGGTGTGACGGATGACGATATTAAAACAGCAATTTTTGATTCCGTCAAACTTTCGGTTGACGCGTTTACGGGCAAGCAAAATCTTGTTGAGATGAAGAGCGAATAATTTTAAGGAGATCTTTTGTGGAGAATCTCAAAAATTACATAGGAAAAAAAGAGTTCCGGATGCTGTCTGTCGGCGCCTTGGGTCAAGGTATGATTTACGGCATTATGTCCTCCTACATTTCAGATTTCTACCTCAATGTTTTCGGGCTCGGTCCGATATTCGTCTTACTGCTGATGCTGCTCGCGCGGATTTGGGACGCAATAAACGACCCTATGATGGGTATGATTGCCGACAGGTTGAATCTGAAACACGGCAAGATGAAACCGTATTTACTGATGACGCCGATTCCCATTGCTGTTTTGACCACTCTTTTGTTTTTTGCGCCGGACATATCAAATACCGCAAAAATGGTTTACGCTTCGGTTACCTATGTGCTCTGGGGCATGATTTATACGATGTCCGATGTCCCGTTTTGGAGTATCCCAAACCTCATGACACCCAACCCGTCTGAAAGAGGCAGGGCTTTTACTATAGCCAGAACAACAAACGGAATCGGCTCGGCATTACCGATGGCTATTTTTATGATTCTTGGTCCGGTTCTTTCGAAAACCGGGTTGAGCGGAACCGAGCTTGAAAAAACAAGATATATCGTTATTGCATTGATTGCTTCGATTCTCGGCAACATACTTTTCGCAAACACCTATTTTCATGTGAAAGAAAGAGTAAACATCCCGCAAAAAAAGCGTGAAAAAGGCGAAGCGGGCTCACTGAAGCTTCTGTTTACCAATAAACCGCTTATGCTTGTGCTTATTATGGGTGTGCTTTCCTGCGGCAGATATATGTTCCAGGCAGGCGCTATTCATGTCGCGCGGTATTCGTTTTATATAGGACCGGCAATGACCGGTTTGACCGAAGCGGATAAGAGCCAGGCCCTGCAGGCAAGTCTCTCAAAGGTTAGTTTGGTTTTTGCCCTTGCAACAGCCGTGGGAATGTTCGGTACCATGATTGTGATGCCCAAGCTTATTAAAAAATTCAGTTACAAACAGCTGATAATCGTTTCCTGCCTAATCGGTTTTGTTTCAAGCATGACAATTTATTTTGTCGGATACGATAATTTCTGGGCATGCGTGCCGTTCCTGGTAATCTCCTGTATACCGGCAGGTGTCATCAATGTGGTATCCTCCGCGATGATAGGAGATGCGTTGGATTATATGGAGTGGAAAACAGGCCGCAGGGAAACCGGTATCGGTTCCGCCTGCCAGTCATTTGTCAATAAATTAGGCAATGCGTTTGCAACCTCGTTTATTGTTTTAATGTATAAAATAGTGGATATTGATTTGAGCAAGATCGTCGGTGGTGCTGCTTCTATTCCGGCTACTTCATTGTCCGTCTTTCAAAGAAGCGGAATATTTTCAGTAGTTTCCATCATCCCGGCATTTTCACTTTTACTGTGCGCGGTACCGATATTCTTTTATGACCTAACGGGCAAGAAAAAACAGATTGTAACCGAAGAGCTTCAACTGCAAAGAGCGGCAAAAGGTATTTCGGTCGAATAATAGATTCAAATTTTTGAAACGGGTGAAATTTTTGGCATTTAGAACAGACATCAGAAACATCGCAATCATCGCGCACGTTGACCACGGCAAGACTACACTGGTTGACGAAATGCTCAAGCAAAGCGGTATTTATCGCGCGAATGAGCAAATTACCGAACGCGTCATGGATTCCAACGATTTGGAGCGTGAACGCGGCATAACCATTCTATCTAAAAACACGGCGGTACACTACAAGGATGTGAAAATCAACATTGTGGACACCCCCGGCCATGCCGATTTCGGCGGTGAGGTTGAACGCATATTAATGATGGTAGACGGCGTTCTGCTGCTCGTGGACGCCTTTGAGGGCTGCATGCCCCAAACCCGCTTTGTATTAAAAAAGGCGCTCGGGCTTAAAAAGAAGGTTGTCGTCGTCGTCAACAAAGTTGACAGACCCGGCGCACGGCCGGCTGAGGTGGTCGATGAGGTTCTGGACCTGCTCATCGAGCTTGGCGCCGCGGAGGACCAGCTGGATTTCCCGGTTGTTTACGCTTCGGCAAGGGACGGTTATTCCTCATTGGATGAAAATGTGACAGAGGGCGATATGCGCCCGCTTCTTGACTCAATTTTGGTTAATGTAAGCCCCCCTGAGGGCGACATTGAAGGCCCGACCCAAATCCTCTTCTCAAGCCTTGAATACGATGATTATATCGGCAGAATCGGAGTTGGCAGGGTGGAGCGCGGCGTTGTGACCAGAGGCCAGCAGGTTGTGCTCTGCAGAGTCGACGAAACAGTGGAAAATGTAAAAATTTCACGTCTGTATCAATTTGAGGGGCTCCACAGAGTTGAAGTTGAAAGCGCTAAGATGGGCGACCTTATCTGCGTTTCCGGCATTGCGGACATTAACATAGGTGAAACCGCCTGCAGCCCCGAATGCGTAGAGCGGCTCCCTTTCGTAAAGATCGACGAACCAACCATATCTATGAATTTCTTGGTGAACGACAGCCCGTTTGCCGGGCGCGAAGGCAAATTCGTAACATCCCGCAATATCCGTGACCGCCTTTTTAAAGAGGTGGAGACAAATGTCAGCATGCGGGTTGAAAATACAGACACCACCTATTCATTCAAGGTCTCCGGCAGAGGCGAACTGCATCTTTCGATCCTTATCGAAACCATGAGACGGCAGGGTTATGAATTCCAGGTTTCCCGCCCAAAGGTTATTTTTAAGGAGAAAAAAGGCCAACTTCTCGAACCGATGGAACTGTTGATCATTGAGGTTCCGGAACAATATGTAGGCACTGTTATACAAAGCTTAAGCGTACGAAAAGGTGAACTTGAAAATATGGGTACGCGCGATGGCGGCTCAACGCATCTCGAGTTTAAAATTCCCTCCAGAGGTCTCATCGGTTACCGTTCGGACTTTCTGACAGATACCAACGGCAACGGCATCATGAACCAGCTTTTCGCCGGCTATGAGCCTTACAAGGGTGACATTCAGACCCGCGAGCGCGGTTCGATTGTTGTACACGAAACCGGAATGAGTACAGGATACGGACTTTTTGCCGCGCAAGAGCGCGGCAGGATGTTTATCGGCGCGGGCGTAGATGTATATGAGGGCATGATTGTCGGCGAGTGCTCGAAAAACGAGGATGTCGTATGCAATGTCTGCAAGAAAAAGCAAATGACAAATACCCGCTCATCCGGCAATGATGACGCACTGCGTTTGATTACGCCATCGAATCTCAGTTTGGAGCAATGCATGGAATTTATCAAAGATGACGAGCTCCTTGAGGTAACACCCAAAAGCCTGCGTTTACGTAAAAGCATCCTTTCGAAAGAACTGCGCATGAAAAAGATGTATAAGAAGTAGGAAGAAATAGTAGTGCGATTGAGAAGAAGTTGTAGAACCATATGTGCAACTATATTTCTAGAAATCCGTCTTCTCAGCAGCCTGACTCCCGTTGCTTCTCAACCTCTTCCCTTAACATAGTCACACTTCTCAAATTCTTCTCAAATCAAATGCAAACGAGGGGATCGATTTTTCCATGCTGTCAACCATTTTCGACAAACCATCTGCCGTGGCGCTGGGAACATTTGACGGGCTTCATAAAGGCCACACGGCAGTTATCAATTCAACCCTTTCTTTTGCCGCGGCGGGGGGGCTGATACCCTGCGTTCTGCTGTTTGACAACCATCCGCAGCTTATTTTAACCGGCAAAGCACCGGCTGAAATTCTGCCTGCGTCGTTACGCATTAAAGAGCTTGAAAAAATGGGCGTGCGACATTTTACGGTATCGTTTGAAGAAGTACAGGGTCTGACAGCCGGGGAATTTGTGGCAGAAATATTGATTAACAAGCTTAACGCAAAAGCGGTCTGCTGCGGGTATGACTACCGTTTCGGGCATGACGGCGCGGGTGATGTCGAACTGCTGAAAGAACTGTGCGCTAAGTTTCAGTTGGAACTGAAGATAAACGAAGCGGTGAATTACAAAGGCGAACCGGTCAGCTCGACACGCATCCGAACGGCCATTGAAAGCGGAGACATTGAAGGCGCAAACGCGATGCTTGGCAGAACCTTTTCGTATGACTTTGAGGTTGTAGGGGGCAAAAAGCTCGGGCGGCAGCTTGGGGTGCCAACCATCAACCAGGGTTTTCCGGGTGGCTTTGTGATACCAAAACACGGTGTTTATGTTTCGCAGGCGGTTGTGGACGGCTGCTGTCATGCAGCCGTAACGGATATCGGCTGCCGCCCGACTTTTAATGAATGCACACTGCGCAGCGAAACCTGTATTTCGGAGTTTTCCGGCGACCTTTACGGGCAGCATATAGAAGTCGGGTTGTTGAAGTATCTGAGGCCCGAAGAAAAATTCACCAC
Source organism: uncultured Eubacteriales bacterium (assembly GCA_964627535.1). Taxonomy (GTDB): domain Bacteria; phylum Bacillota; class Clostridia; order Oscillospirales; family Acutalibacteraceae; genus UBA1447. The sequence goes on along the minus strand of CAZVJW010000011.1, from coordinate 21,956 downwards.
ACCGCAGGAACTCCGTGAACAAATCACGCGAGACATTCAAAGCGCGAAAGAATATTTTACCGCTTCTGCGATAGAATAAAATTTATGTAATTATTTATTATTATTCTAATGTAAATATTACTAATGTCAACTCCATGCTATAATTTCAGGTTAGAAACGCTCATTTTTTTGAAAGGCATGGTGAATTGATGAGGGCATATCTGGTACTGGAAGACGGCTCGATTTACGAAGGAAATCAGCGCGGAGCATTCCGTGAAACCGCCTGCGAGGTTGTTTTCAACACCTCGATGACCGGGTATCTTGAAGTTTTAACGGATCCATCTTACGCGGGGCAAGGTATTGTAATGACTTATCCGATGATCGGCAATTATGGCATATGCCGTGAGGATTTTGAATCTTTCCGCCTTCAGCCTTGCGCTTTTATTGTTCATGAGCTTTGCACAACACCTTCGAATTTCAGATGTACGCAGCCGCTTGAAGAAATTTTGCTCGAATTCAACATCCCCTGTTTGAGTGATATTGACACCAGAGCGGTTGTTAAAAAATTACGGGAAAGCGGAACGATGCGCGGTGTTATTACAGCTGATATTTCTGATATGTCCCGCTGTATGGCAGTTATTGCCTCATTCAAGCAAATCAGACTGGTGGAATCCGTCAGCATTGAGAAATCAATTGTGTTTGGAGCGGAAAACACCGGTCCTTCTATTGCCCTTTTAGACTGCGGCACGAAAAACAACATTGCACAGTCGCTTGTAAAAAGAAATTGCCGGGTAACACAATACCCCTGCTATGCCAAAGCTGAGGAAATCATGACGGGCGGTCACGACGGTTTAATGCTCAGCAACGGGCCTGGCGACCCGGAGGATTGTGTCGGAATCATCAAAGAGGTTAAGAAACTCTATGATTTCGGCATTCCCACTTTCGCTATTTGTTTGGGACATCAGCTGATGGCCTTGGCAACCGGCGGTAAAACTGAAAAGATGAAATACGGTCACAGGGGAGCTAATCACCCTGTGAAATTTTTAAATAAGGACAAAACCTATATATCCTCCCAAAATCATGGCTATATGGTTTGCGCCGAGGGCTTGCCGAAGACCGCGGAGGTAAACTGCATCAATGTAAACGATAAAACAGTTGAGGGCGTCGTCTACCACGGCAAGCCCCTGTTTACAGTCCAGTTTCACCCCGAAGCGTCACCCGGGCCTCACGACACGGCGTTTTTGTTCGACCGCTTCATACGAATGATGGGGGAGGGCAAATACAATGATTGATAAAAGCATAAAAAAAGTGCTGGTAATAGGCTCGGGCCCGATCATTATAGGCCAGGCAGCCGAATTTGACTACGCAGGCACGCAGGCCTGCCGCTCCCTTCGCGAGGAGGGTGTGATAGTGGTCCTTGCCAATTCCAACCCCGCGACCATTATGACAGACGGCGAAATAGCGGATATTGTTTATATCGAACCGCTGAATGTCCCGACACTAACTAAAATTATCGAGGCGGAACGCCCCGATTCCATATTGCCGACCTTGGGCGGCCAAACAGGGCTGAACCTTGCGATGGAGCTGGAAGAGCAGGGCGTTCTTAAAAAGTTTAATGTACGCCTGATCGGCATTTCCGCAAGAGCCATCAAAATGGCGGAGGACCGGCAGGAGTTTAAGGACACGATGGAATCTATCGGCGAGCCGTGCATTGAATCCAAGGTTGTTGAAACCGTTCAGGATGCTTTGGATTTTTCCGAGACAATCGGCTACCCCGTCATTGTCCGCCCCGCCTATACCCTCGGCGGCACGGGCGGAGGAATTGCGTACAATCCGGATGAACTAAGGGAAATAGGCGCAAATGGCATCCGGCTTTCAAGAGTCGGGCAGGTTTTGATTGAAAAATGCATATCCGGCTGGAAAGAGATTGAATACGAGGTTATGCGCGACGGAAAAGGTAACTGCATTACCGTGTGCAACATGGAAAACTTCGACCCTGTCGGCGTGCATACGGGTGATTCGATTGTTGTCGCGCCTTCGCAAACATTATCGGACAAAGACCATCAAATGCTAAGATCGTCCGCGCTTAATATCATTTCAGCCCTCGGTATTCAAGGCGGCTGTAATGTTCAGTTTGCCCTGCACCCGGACTCCTTCCGATACGCGGTTATCGAAGTGAACCCCCGTGTTTCCCGCTCCTCCGCGCTTGCCTCAAAAGCCACGGGTTACCCAATCGCAAGGGTTGCGGCAAAAATCGCTTTGGGATTAGGGCTCGACGAGATTCCGAACGCCATCACCGGCAAGACCTTTGCCTCCTTCGAGCCCGCTTTGGATTACTGCGTTGTCAAGTTCCCCAAATGGCCCTTCGACAAATTTGTTACTGCAAAACGAACACTTGGCACACAGATGAAAGCCACAGGCGAGGTTATGTCAATTTCACGCTCGTTTGAGTCGGCACTTCATAAGGCGGTAAACTCGCTTGAAGAAAACAGGGAAAGCTTACTGATGCCTGTCCTTCTTCAGAAAAACAATGACGAACTCAGAAAACTGCTTCCGAATATTGACAACGAAAGACTCTACACCATTGCCGCCGCGATTTTCAACGGGATATCTTTATCGGAAATCAATGATATCACCAAGGTTGATATGTGGTTCCTGAGCAGGATTGAAAACATTGTAAAAATGGAAAAGCGCCTGCGCGCAGGTGAATGCGACAAAGATACTCTGCTGGCGGCAAAAAAAATGGGATTTACCGATTTAATGATAGCAAAAGATATCGGAATAACAGCGACCGCCGTAAAGACAATGCGTAGGATGTGGGATATTACCCCCGCCTTCTCAATTGTTGACACCTGCGCGGCTGAGTTTGCGGCGCAAACCCCTTACTATTATTCGGACTACGGTGTTGAAAATGAGGTTGATCCAAAATCAACCCGTAAAAAGGTTTTGGTTCTCGGATCCGGCCCAATAAGAATCGGACAGGGGATAGAATTTGACTACTGCTCTGTGCACTGCATTTGGGCGCTTAAAAAAGCGGGTTGCGAAACGGTAATTATAAATAATAATCCCGAAACCGTTTCAACAGATTTTGATATTGCGGATAAACTTTATTTTGAACCTCTTACACCCGAATATGTCACAAACATTGTTGAACTCGAAAAGCCCGACGGTGCTATTGTTCAGTTCGGAGGACAGACAGCAATAAAACTGACAAAAACACTTCACGATTTGGGCGTGCACATATATGGGACCGATGCCGACCATGTAGACGCCGCAGAGGACAGGGAAAGGTTTGATAAAATACTTGAAACATGCGAAATAGCCCGTCCTAAAGGGCAAACAGTGTTTACCGTGGAGGAGGCGCTTCTTGCCGCCCACTCGCTCGGTTACCCGGTGTTAGTGCGACCCAGTTATGTTTTGGGGGGACAGGGTATGCAAATCGCGGTTACTGACGACGATATCCGCGAATTTATGGAAATCATTACACGCACCATACAGGAGCATCCCGTGCTTGTCGATAAATATATCATGGGCCAAGAGGTCGAAGTAGATGTCATCTGCGACGGCACCGACATTCTGATTCCCGGTATTATGGAACATATTGACAGGGCAGGGATACACTCCGGTGACTCGATTTCGGTTTATCCTGCAGTCACTTTAAGTCAATCCGTACAAAATACTATCATAGAATATTCCCGCCGGCTGGCTTTTGCTCTTGAGGTGGTCGGGATGATGAACATTCAGTTCATCGTGCTGAAGGAAAAAGTTTATATTATTGAGGTCAACCCCCGGTCATCCCGCACCGTACCTTATATAAGCAAGGTGACAGGTATACCGGCAATCGATTTAGCAACAAGAGCCATGCTTGATGAAAAAATCCGCGATATGGGATACGGCACAGGGCTTTACAAGGACAGTGGATATTATGCAATCAAGCTTCCTGTATTTTCGTTTGAAAAAATAATCGGCGCCGACACCTCGTTAGGCCCCGAAATGAAATCTACCGGTGAGGTGCTTGGAATCGCGCAAAACTATAATGAGGCTTTGCTAAAGGCGTTTGAAGGTGGCGGTGTTTCGCTTCCAAAAAACGGAAGAATTATCATAACCGTATGCGATAAGGACAAACCGGAAGTTTGTGAAATGATCAAAAATGTCAGTGATACCGGCTTCGAATTTTATGCTACACCCGGCACACTCAGCGCTCTGCATGCAAACGGAATCGAGGCAAAACTTGTTAATAAAATCACCGGGAAAAGCCCTAATATTATGGAAATGCTTCATGAGGGAGGCGTTTCGCTGATCATCAATACCCCGACACACGGCAGGCTTGAAAAGCGGGACGGATTTAAACTGCGCCGTCTGGCAGCGGAAGCGGGGACGGCCTGCCTGACCTCTCTTGACGCCGCACGGGTTTTAATGGAAAGTACGCGTATTGTGGCGTCCGAAACGCTGACCGTGACGGATATCGCTAAAATATTCAGGTAGGAGGAAAATTAACAGATGCTTTTTTCAAGCTCCATTTTTCTGTTCTTTTTCCTCCCCGCCGTCATTTTTTGCTACTATGTTTTGTTCAAGAAAAGCCGCTTGATGCAAAACATTTTTTTGCTTTTTGCATCTCTTTTCTTCTATGCCTGGGGAGAGCCGAAGTTTGTTCTTGTGATGATGCTTTCGATTATGACAAACTGGTTTTTTGGGCTTTTGGTTCACAAGTACAAGGCAAGCAAGGCAGCTGTCCGCTCCTTTATTGCGCTTGCTACCCTTTTCAACCTCGGCATCATGTTCATTTTTAAATATCTGATGTTTTCACTCAGCAATATAAACAGCCTTTTCGGGCTGGGCATCCATATTCCGGTAATCGCTTTGCCTATCGGCATTTCGTTCTTCACCTTTCAAGCATTTTCCTATGTGCTGGATGTCAACAGAGGCGTCGGGGAAGTTCAAAATAATCCGATGTATGTCGGGCTTTATGTCGCATTTTTCCCGCAGCTTATTGCCGGCCCAATAGTCCGTTATGAGACGATTGCTGCCGAAATAAAAAACCGCAAAGAAACGCTCGATGATTTTACTTCGGGCGTAACACGTTTTATTATAGGGTTTCTTAAAAAAGTACTGCTCGCGAACACGATGGCCATTGTTGCCGACAATGCGTTTGACAGCACCGGAAAGATTTCCATCAGCTTTGCCTGGCTTGGTGTTTTTGCCTATGCGTTTCAGATATATTTTGATTTCTCCGGTTACTCCGACATGGCTATCGGTATGGGCAAGATGTTCGGTTTCCATTTCCTCGAAAATTTCAATTATCCTTACATCTCGAAATCAATTTCGGAGTTTTGGCGCCGCTGGCATATCTCGCTCGGTACATGGTTCCGGGATTATGTCTATTTCCCGCTCGGCGGCAGCCGCGTCAAATCAAAAGCTCGCTTGGTTTTCAACCTATTTATAGTCTGGTTTTTAACCGGCGTCTGGCACGGCGCGAACTGGACCTTTATTGTTTGGGGCTTAATGTACTTTGTTCTTATCACTGCCGAAAAGCTGACCGATTTCGAAAATAAACTTAAAAAGTGCGGATGGCTGAAATATATTTACACGATAATGTTTGTCCTGTTCGGCTGGGTGCTTTTCCGCACGCAAAACTTGACTGCGGCGATGGAATATTTTAAGGCGATGTTTGGGTTGGGCGGAAATCCTCTCCTGGATGACGCCTTTATATTCAACTTGTCGCAAAATTTTGTTTTCATTGTATGTTCGGCTGTGTTTTCGCTGCCGGTTGCAAAGTTTATCCGCGAAAAAATCGGGAACCGTTTCAAGGCTTCCGATATTGTATATGTCACGGGTATTCTTGCTCTTTTCATTGCCGCGGTTTCCTATATTATCAAAGGTTCCTATAATCCCTTTATTTATTTTAATTTTTAGAGGTGCCTGTGTGAAAAACAAGATTAATCACCATTATGTGATTGCAGTCGTTTTTATTTGCCTTATTTTCACTGTATGTGCAGGAACAGCGATAAAAATATATGACGGCAGAGAAGGTTATAGAAATATTTACATCGCTTATCTCAACGGCAACACCGGTATAACGTCAAAAGTGAAATCGTTAATTTTAACCGCATACGAAACAATAGAATCTGTTGATGACAAGATTTTTGAAAGGAACGGATTTATTAATGTATACGGATTTGCGCAAAAAGTTGTTGGCAGCAAGTATGTTTATGATCCCGTGGATTCATCGAATAATATAGTCAAGCTTGGTAACGGCTCACTGTCGTTCATAATGAAAAAGGCGGATGACTTGTCTTTAAAAGCCGACCAAACCGCGAACCTTCATGCAGTCCTGAAAACAAAAGGAATCCAGCTTCTTTATGTTCAGCTTCCTTGTAAAATTAACGAATTTAACAATCAATTACCGAAAGGAATATATGATTATTCAGCGGAAAATATGAATCAAATGATTACGGCTCTAAAAATCCGGGGAGTTGCCACCTTTGATTTGCGCGAAGAAATTCACCGGGACGGACTTGATTATAATTCTATCTTCTTCCGAACCGACCACCACTGGAAGCCCGAAACCGCATTATGGGCTGCCGATAAAATTTCCGGAAAATTAAACAGCGATTATGGCTTCCAAATTGATCTTACTCTGCTTGATAAAAGCAATTTCAGCACAACCTTATACAAAAACTGGTTTTTGGGAAGCCAAGGCAAACGTGTCGGACAATACTTTGCCGGTACCGATGATTTCAATTTAATTCTGCCAAAATACGAGACAGATATCATCTGCGCTTATTACGGGATAGGCGGGTTGGTTCAGAACAGGACCGGCAGTTTTGAGAATACCGTAATTTTTAGGGAAAATTTTGATAAAAAGAATTATTTCGACAGCAACACCTATCAAACTTATTCCGGAGCAGAATATTGTGTTTCAACATATCTAAACAACAACATCGAGGGGAAAAAAATTCTTGTTATCCGTGATTCATTCTCCAACACGCTTGCACCGTTTTTCTCTCTTGCAGCCTGCAAAGAACTCAGGACTATTGATCCCCGGTATTTCAAAGACTCGATTACGGATTACATAGATGAATTTAAACCGGATGCGGTGCTAATGCTTTACTCAATAACCGCACTGTCGCATTCCGAATTTTTCGATTTTAACCCTGAAAGGTGAATGAACAAATGTATAATAATTGGGAAGACCTGAGTAACAACTGCGTTTTATGCAAAAAATGCGGACTGAGCAAAACACGGACCAATGTGGTTTTCGGCGTGGGAACGGAAAACGCCGAGGTGCTTTTTATCGGCGAAGGGCCGGGCGAGCAGGAGGATCTGAGCGGTGAACCGTTTGTCGGCAGAGCCGGCCAGCTGCTGGACAAATTCCTTGTCTGTGTTGAACTTGACCGGCATACCAACATCTATATCGCGAACATTGTCAAATGCCGTCCGCCGAAAAACAGAGACCCCCTGCCTGAAGAGCAGGAGGCATGCATTGAATGGCTTCGGGATCAAGTGCGACTTATGCGCCCTAAAATAATCGTCTGCCTCGGGCGAATTTCCGCCCAACGGCTGATTTCACCGGATTTTAAGGTGACAACGGAGCACGGGAAATTTATTGATAAAAGCGGTATCCTTTTTATGGGGACTTTCCACCCTGCCGCCCTTCTCCGGGACCCGCGCAGGAAGCCGGAAGCTTTTGAGGATTTTTTAAAGCTGAGAGATAAAATCAACGAGCTTTGCGAGAGAACATATTGACAAAATCAGCAAGGGGTTGTCTTAAACGGATTTGAGACAACCCCTTTTATATTATTCTTACGGACACAAGGGAACGGCAGAGTGTTAATGGCGATATAAAACAATTGTTATATCATCATATTGATTTTTATTTCGTTTCTTAATAGAGTTGCTTTTTGCTGCATTGATAATCGTGTTAACACTATCAATCAACTTATCCGGTCTAATAAGTTGCTTTATTTCTTCTGGTTTCAGGTAATCGCTTACTCCGTCACAGCATATGGCTAGAATATCTCCGCTTTCAATTTCTATTTCTTCCATTGAATATACAGGCACAACCATAGGTATAAATCTGTCAAACATTGACCACATATGTTCTGGTAATTGATGTATATATTCTTCTGCCTGTTCTTCTGTAAACAAACCCATTTTAATTAAATTTTGATAAGTCTTTTTTGTTCTTGCCACTCTTTTGATTATATCATTATGAATATAATATGCAGGCGAATCGCCAACAGACGCAAAAGTCGCTATATTATTGTGTATTACACAAATAACAAGAGTTCCAAATGTGTATGTTTTACTTTTTTGTGATATGTCAATTAAATCGTTATTAATTTTCCATATCATTCTTTCAAGGTATACTTTCGGTGATAAACCTGAAGAACCGAAGGGATTTTCATCAATATTTCTGACGCAACATTTTGACATCACAACTTTGCCTTCGTTGCCTGCGCCTGACGCACCATCAGATAATAAAAGTGTAGTATTATCTGGCGATATATAAAACATATCACCGTTTATTCCACTCGTTCCGACAATACTGCTCCCAAAGCATATAGACATAATCCTACCCCTCACATACACATAATATAAACAACCTTATACTAATTACTCATAAAAACCTAACTAAAAAATCCTTATAAAACCTCATAAATCAAAGCTTTTGCTTGGTTTTTTAGAGGTTTTTTAATCGTGAATTAATATTACATAAAGCAAATTCCGCAGTTTTGAAAAAACTGCATCATGTGGTTGTCGCAAATAATAGACTCCTTTAATCGACACAAGGGAACGGGTCTCGCGTGTTATGCAACACGACAGAATCATTGAGTTAAAAATTTTTATAAAAATAGTACGATTTGATATAACCATTATGTTCATAAAAGGCGTGAGCGGCGGTGCGCTGAACCCCACTTTGCAGTCCTGTGCCGGTTATTCCTTTTGCCTTAGCGTAATCCTCTGTTTGTTTGAGGAGTTTTGTGCCTATACCCTTATTCTGGTATTCATTTTTAACAGCAATGCACTGAATGAACATACATCCCGACGCTACCCAAAACATCGTTACCGTGGAAATAAAACCTATTACATTATTGTTCAATAAAGCTACGAATGTTTTATAGTTTTTATCATTTTTTATTGTATTGAAAAACAGGACAACATAATCGCTATAATCGTCGATAGTTTTATTGTTCCCCAGTATCTCATTGATAAATAATGTCGTTACCGCAGGATAATCCTTTTCCTCGATTTCACGAATAACAATATCCATATTTAACCTCCGTTAATATAAATTTCCCGCACTCAAAGCACACCAATGTATTTTCGGCGTATAGCCCCATTTTACAACATCCGCATCAGTAAATCCAGATTCGCATTAAATAAATTGCAGACGAATAAAAAGCAGATGAACTACTCGGAAAGCATACCATCTGCTTTTAATTTGTTTTGATTGTCTACTTGACAGGGGGCGGTTCAGTCCGAACCCGCTTTAATTCATTTTATGTCTATCTGATTTTCACTCTGCACAAACCCAGTCAAAGCAACCGGAACCCCGCCGCTATGCCGCGATTGTTCCGCTGCCATAATGATTTTGTGGCTCGGGATGGTGGCATCGATGAAGGTGACATCCTCTTCATTTTCCGGCGTGCCGTTCATGAGTTTAATGAAGCTTGTAATCAGCCGCATGTCGCCCTCCACATGCCCGCCGGCCGCAACAGTTTTCATGCGCACCTTTTTGCCGCCCTTGCCGAAAATATTGACGGTTATTTTTGTTTCATTGTCCTGCCCGATGATCTCGCCCTTGGTGCAGGTGATATGCGTTTTCCGGAACATTTTATCCGTAAAGGCGCTCATGGTGTGCACAACGGTTTTGCCATCGCCGAAGTCCATGGTGACTTCCTGATGGTCAACCACATCGTTGTCGCAAAAATAAACACATTTGCCGTAATCCCCTGTTTTCAGCGCCTCATATTTCTCTGCCTTGGAGCTTTTAACTTTATCGGTCAGTTCCCTGCCCATATATTTGATAAAGGTGGCCTTGTAAAACGGGTCGGTGATATATAATCTTTCGGCATCGTAGGGGCAAATTGCTTTCACCTTGCAGCCGTCCAAACATCTTTTGGCCGCGCCTTCGGGCGCGTTTTCTTTTTTGAAATAAGTGAGTGAACCCACGGACGAAACGCTTTTGCATTCGGCGTTCATGAACCACTGCAGCAGGTCGATGTCGTGGCAGCACTTTGCCAGAAGCGAGGGGTTGGATGCCGCCTCGTTATGCCAGTTGCCCCGCACAAAGCTGTGGGCAAAGTGGAAATAAGCGACGCTTTCGCTGTGGTTGATGCTGACGATTTCACCGAGTTCCCCGCTTCTTAAAATCTCTTTGATTTTTTTATAATAATTTGAATAGCGCAGCACATGGCAGACCACCAGATACACGCCCTTTGCTTTTGCCATTTCCGCCAGGTCTTCACATTCTGTAATACGGTTTGACACAGGCTTTTCCATCATGATATTATAACCGGTATCAAGCGCCTTTAAGGCGTGGCCATAGTGCGATTTATCCTGCGTACAGATGAATATAGCATCCGCCAGCTTGCCCGCGCCGAAAAAATCGTCTTCGCACGCAAAACATTTGTCCTCCGGCAGCTTGAAACGTTTGGCTGCTTCAGCGAGCCGGACGGGGTTATAGTCGCAGATGGCGACAATTTCCGCTTCCTTTTTATGGAAGTATTTAACAAAGCTCATGTATTCGAGCCCGCGCGCACCCACGCCGATCACCGCTATCTTAACCATAATATCCCCCGTTCTTTGCATACAGGTTATTCTGCTGAGTTACCATCTGAAATACCAAGCGTATTTTCCTCTGTCGCGTGCCGCCGTTTATTGAGTTCGCTTAAAATTCTGGTATGCTCGTCATCGTCCAGGCAGTAGTGCCATGTGGGGATGACGGATAACAGGCTGCCGATTGCCGGCGGAACCGAGACCAGGAAAAACAGCAGCATAATATACACATCATATTTCGGATTGTCCCGCGGGATGCCCCCCGCTGCAATAAAATCATTGAGTTCCCCCACCTTCGCGTCCGAAAAACCAACAATGGTGTAAGCGATGCCGCTGAGGATGGTCGCGATGCCGGTTGTCATTTTAGCGATGAAGGTTTGGCCGGAAAAAAACACGCCGTCCGGCCTTATTCCGTTGTGATACTCCTCATAATCCACCGCGTCCGCGATCATCAGTGACTGCAGAACGATGGTGATCCCGTTTGTCGCGCCGCCGAAGGCGAACAGGAACCAGCTGATAACGAGGTAACCGGGATGAATAAGATTGTTTCGGCCAATCAGGTACAGGATAAAAATGGTAAAGTAGGGAATAGCCGCAAAAAGATTGGCATAATTATAAGCGTTCTTTTTCGACACTTTTTTCAGCAGCTTGGGGACCAGCCCCATGGCAATGAACTGCCCGAGAAAAAGCCCGCCCGCCATGGACGCCATATAAATAATTGCCTGCCTTGGGTCTTTGCTCGCGTAATAGTAGGTAACCAGCGGCATAGCAGCGAGTGAAAGCAGCTGCTTGGGGCTGCCGAAAATACCGGAAAGCAAAATTTGACGGAACGGTTTATTCGTCCACATCAAAGCAAAGTTTTCTTTGAGTGTATGCTTTTCTTTGGAAGCGGGAATCCGCTCGCGGGCAAACAAACCGGCCATTTGAAAGGTGACCGTGCCCAAAATACCAAAAATCACCGCCGCCGCGATAAAGCCCATGCGCTCGCCCGCCGCCGCGCTCGACACCTTATCCGTTGCCTCAAATAACGGCGCGAACCGTTCCCCCAGCCCCAGGGCAACAGGCTGGATGGCCACAATTGTAATGCCGGCGCCGATACCCCCGGCAATACGGGCATAGGACAGCAGCTTGCTTCTGTCCCGCTGGTCTTCCGTCATCAGCGCCGTAATTCCCCAAAGCGGAATATCACCGACGGTGTAAGACATTCCCCACAGAATATAGGTGACGGCGGCACATAAGACAATCAGGGCGTTTTTACCTTGAAAAACACCCATATCGGGGTCAAAGAAGCCGAAATTGGTGAAGCAAGCCACTGTGATAATAAAAATCGGTAACGGAACGAACAACAGATACGGCCGGCACTTGCCCCATTTGGACCGGGTTTTGTCAACAATTGTGCCCATCATCGGGTCATTAACAGCGTCCCAAACCCGGGCGACGGCCATGATGGTGCTCACGACAAACGCCGGGATTAAAAGCGTAAACTGCAAATAATAAGCAAGGGCGGCGCCGATGATGCTGTAAATAACATTCTGCCCCGCCATACCGATAAGATACATGGTTTTTTCTGTACCGGTGTAGGTTTTAAGTTTGTTGGTTGTGTTCATTTTACCTCCAAAATATAAAATAACTGTTAAAATTATATCATACATAAGAATAAACACAATAAAAAGATTAACACTCGAAATAATGAATTGCAAAGTTAAAAATATGCAAGTATAATATTCATAAGCTGTAAGAAGAAACTGCAGAAGTTTTCTGAAAAATGGGAGGACTATTCATGGCAAAAGTAAAAAGCCTGACCACAAAAAGCAAAATCGGCTATTGCAGCGGAATTATCGCCGAATCCTTAATGTATAATTTGTTCTTCACCTATTATCTATTTTTTTTAACCGATGTAGTAAAGCTGCCCAGCATGCTTGCCGGTACCATTGCTTTTGTTTCAGTCGTTTGGGATGCTGTTGCAGACCCGATTATCGGAGCTCTTTCTGATAAAGAGGGTGCCGACAAACGCAAGTTCATGTTTAGGGCAGCTTTTCCGATGGCAATTCTGATAGTCGCTTGCTTCACCGATATCGGTTTGTTTGGGCAGGTAGGCAAGTTCATTTATTACCTTGCCTTCACAATGCTGTTTTGGCTTGCATACACCGTTTACACCATCCCTTATTATGCGGTTGTTGCGGAAATTACACCCGACTATGATGAAAGAACGGATATAAGGGGAACAAGCGCCCTTATTAACGCGGCAGGCATCTTTACCGGCAACGCGCTGCCCGCCGTTCTGCCGGGTGTTATTATCGGATTGGGTTTTTCAGCCAGAATGGGATGGCTGGGAACGGCGATTGTTCTGAGTCTGCTTTCAATGATTTTTGCGGTTATTGCTGTTAAATCGTTAAAAAATGTCACTTTGAAAAAAGCCGAAGGTGTTTCAACAGGGGAAAGAAGAAGTGCGAAAGATATCTTCCGTTCGTTTATCGAAGTGTTAAAAATCAAGCCGTTTAAATGGTTTGTACTGTTTGTGTTCACTTTCCTGATAGCCTCATCCATGATACAGTCTAATTTTATGTATATTATTGAGAAATGTCTGGGAATGTATGACAAGAGTGAAAAAGATAACATGATGGTTATCGTCATTGTTGTGCTGGTCGCTACTATCGCCCTGCTTACGCCGATTGTTACTAAGGTAGCGGAGATTAAAGACAGGCGTTTTGCGACCATCGTGTTTTTCGGTATATCCTGTGCAGGGCTCGTTGCGGGGAAAATAATCGGAATTAATTCCTTGACTATGCTTATATACGACGCATTCTTTATGGCTGTCGGAGCCGCCTGTTTCTGGACAGTATTCTACTCAATGGCATACGATTTGGTTGAGGTTGATGAATTTGTAAGCGGTGAAAGGCGCGAAGGTATTATTACCGCGCTGCCGCAGTTTTTCCAAAAATTCGGTTCTGCTGTGGGAATGTGGCTTGTCAGCTTTGTACTTAAACTCTCCGGTTATGACCAGGGAACAGCTACCGCCTCGGTTATTGAGAATTCGTCGACAATTATTCCTGCGGCTTTTCTTGCCTTATCTATTTTCGGCGTAATTATGTTCCCTGTCACCAAAAAACGCTTCCATAAACTTCAGGAGGCACTTGCAAAGAAAAACCTCGGCGAGGAATATGACATAACAGGTTTGGAAAGGCTGATATAATACTATTCTGCATTAAAAATATAGATACATTTTTAATCAGCAAGCAAGCTTGCTATTGCGGCAAAAGCCGCTGGCAGATAGCATTGAACGGCATCATCAGCAGCCGTTTGCTCCCCCGCTGTCTGAAGACAGCGGATTCAAAAGATAGATTTTATCTATCTTTTGAATGGAGAATAGTATAAGCTAAAGGCAGACCTCGGTCTGCCTTTAAACATAACTTAAGAGGGGAAATATAAAATCCCCTTTGTTCTATTACTTCACTTAGCCAAACAATTCAGTCGGCGTCTTTTATTTGGTTCAGCAAATCTTTAAGAGCCTTGATTTCATCGTTTGTGAAAGTAATACCTTTGCTCATTTGTTTGTGATCAGGTGACCATTCGCGGACATCATACTTAGGTTCTCTTCCATTCCAGCTGATCAGATTAAGCTCCTTTGTCCATCCTTTTGGATTCTCAGACAACACACCAAGTTTTTCAACAACTTCATAGGTAAAGTCAGCCATGATTAGTCCTCCTAAAATTTATATTTATTTTCTTTAATCCCAATTTTCTGCGGCAAGTTTTTTTTGAATCTCTTTTAACCCTTTTTCCTGCGCTTTATAGTCCGGCATATACTTTTCCACTATTGCCCAAAACTTTTTACTGTGATTATGCTCGGCAATATGCGCGAGCTCATGGATGACAACATAGTCAACACAGCGCTCGTCTGCCATTATTAATCGCCAGGAGTAATTTATACTGTTTTTTCCGCTGCATGAACCCCAACGGGTTTTTGCCGAGTTGACCTTTACATGAACCGGATTCAAACTCATTATTTTTGCGTATTCCTGTGTTTTGCGATTCAGCCACTTCTCAGCGAGGCGTTTATATACTTCTACAATGCTTGATTTAATTTCCTCTGCATCCATCTCATACGGTATATAAAAGCGGCTCCCGTCAAATCCTATTTTTGCAACCGTTACCTGTTCAAGCGGATAATCGACACCCAAAAAACGAAGTTTCCCACCGGGTTCAATAAAAAACGCCTCTTTTTCGAGAACCCGCGCTTTAGTTTGAGCTATTTTTTTCTCCAGCGTTTTTAAGTTTTGCAAAACAAATTTTTCAATTTCACGCGCAGGGAAATTTTGGGGGCAGCGAACCTCAACGCTGCCGTCTTCGTGAACATAAATTGCGGCTGTTTTTCTTTCTGCTCTGGTAACTGTATATTCTGTCATATAATTTCCCTGCTTGATAGCGGTAACAGCCTCGCCGAATAATGCCGCTGCTGAATTTTAATATTTTTTTATTTTTAAAATATTTTATTTATATTTAATATTTATATTTATATATTACACACTTCGCATGTTTTGTCAATAAAATATTATAAAATATATGTTTTAGTGCTAACTTAACATTATATTTATCGTAATTTTGTTTGACATAAAGATACTTCTTTGGTAAAATATGTAAGCGGCAGAAGATTATACTCGTTATTATTATATTTTGAATTGTAATATTACTTTAATTAAGGAGGAATGTGTTTTGACAGATCAAAAAACTTTGGCGTATATCAACTTATATGCCGTGCTTGGCACTCTTGAAAATCTCTGCGAGCTGGACCCCGCAGCCGGTGCCTTGCTGACAAACAAAAAGCCTCTTTCCATCGGGTTTGAGGTGAAGGGCGGTCCGAGCGCTACGTTAACTTTCAAAAACGGCAAGTGCAGAATGGAGCAGGGTGCTCAAAACTGCGACATCAAGCTCCCCTTTTCTTCCTGCGAAAAATTCAACGGACTGCTTGACGGAACGGTCACGCCAATCCCTTCAAAAGGATTTATGCATATCGGGTTCCTTTTGAAAGATTTTCAAGCTTTAACAAACTTATTAACCAAGTATATGCGTCCAACCCCCGAGGATTTGGAAGATGAGGACTTTTTTGTTATCAGTACATCCTTGATGTTTTATACTATTTCTGTTGCTATTTCTCAGATTGCAAACAACGATAAGACAGGTATATTTTCTGCGGATCATATTGTTGACGGTGATATCGAAATGTCGATTGAAGGCGGCCCAGCCTCGACGATTCGTGTCAAGAACCACCGTCTTGTCACAATAAAATGCGCGCCCGTGAAACCGCGCGCCATTATGCATTTCACTTCAATTAATCTTGCCCGCGACTTGTTTGACGGCAAAGTCAACGCCGTTGCCAGTATCGGTTCGGGCAAAATTATTATGAAGGGCATGGTGTCCATGCTTGACAATTTGAACAGGCTTCTCGACAGAGTTGCCCTGTATCTGTCTTAGGAGGCGCGCGCTATGAGTTTTAAAATTAATGATTATACAAAAAGCACAAAACTTTTCGAAAGAGCAGCTAAAGTAATTCCTTCGGGTGTTTACGGGCATCAAGGTCCTGCGGAGGGTTGCTATATTCCCGTATCCTCTTTCCCTCTTTTCAGCGAGAAGGCGAAGGATTCCTATTTTTGGGATGTTGACGGCAACAAGTTTATCGATTACATGTGCGCCTACGGCCCAAATGTTTTGGGTTACGGTGATGAGGATGTTAACACCGCTGCATTTAAACAATCTCAAATTGAAGACTGTGTCACCGCCCCGCCTAAAATTATGGTTGAGCTGGCTGAACTACTGGTAGATACGGTAGCTTCGGCTGATTGGGCTTTTTTCGCCAAGAACGGCGGAGACACCACCACTCTTTCCATTATGACCGCAAGAGCCGCAACTCACCGTAAAAAGATAATTTTTATTAACGGCTTTTATCACGGAGTTGCTCCCTGGACACAAAAAGTTGATTATCCTGGTGTTCTCGAAGAGGATGTAGCGAACAATCTTTATATTGATTGGAACGATTTTGACGCACTTGAAAAAGTTGTCGCGGAAAACGAAGGTGAAATTGCGGCTTATATAGCCACACCTTATATGCACGGCAATTTCAGAGACAATGAGTTGCCCGCCGATGGTTATTGGCAAAAGGTCCGCAAGCTTTGCACAGAAAAGGGTATTGTCCTTATCGTCGATGATGTCCGCTGCGGCTGGCGTCTCGACCTTGCCGGTTCCGACCACTTCTACGGTTTTGAAGCGGACCTCATATGTTTCTGCAAAGCGTTGGCAAACGGCTGGAATGTTTCGGCTCTCTGCGGCAAGGAATGGCTTAAGAGCGCTGTCAGCGGTCTTACTTACACGGGCAGCTATTGGATGAGCGGTGTTCCCTTTGCGGCGGCAATCGCATGCATCAATAAAATGAAGGCGCTTGATGTGCCGACACTTTTCCGTAAAAATGCACTGATGTTAACCGATGGGTTGCGCGCGGCCGGAGCCAACAACGGCTTTAATCTTGTCGTTTCCGGCGAACCCGCGCTGTTTTATTTAAGGGTTGCCGATAAAGACGAAAACTTGATGCTCCACCAGGAATGGGTTTCGGAGTGCGTCAAGAGGGGTATTTTTATCACCAACCATCACAACCACTTTATGAACGCTTCGCTGACGGAAGCAGACATCAAGCAAACCATTGATGTTGGCGAGGAAGCGTTTCATGTATTGCGCAAAAACCACCCGGAACTCTAATCGGTCCGCCGATTAAGCAATATTTTAAAGGAGGAATAACCAATATGCCATTAACAAAACAGGAATGGTTAGCTCTCGAAAAAAAGGCCAGCGAGCTCAGACATCTTTGCCTTGATACGACTTACTGGGCGGGCAGCGGCCATATCGGGGGCGGAATGAGCATCATGGATATGCTTACCATCCTATACCACAAGTATCTCAACATAAAAGTCGAAGAGCCTCTTTGGGAAGACAGGGACCGCTTTATCATGAGCAAAGGGCATGCCGGTATTGCACTTGCGCCGGTGCTTGTAGATAAAGGCTTCAATGACCCGGAACAGCTTAAAACCTTTAATCACACCAATTCCAAAATGGGGATGCATCTGGACTCCAACAAGGTCGTTGGTGTGGATGCCTCGACCGGTTCTCTCGGCCACGGCCTTTCATTGGCACTCGGCATGGCTCTTGCCGCAAAGGTTGAGGGCAAAAGTTATAAAACCTACTGCATTCTCGGCGACGGCGAATGCGATGAGGGCTCCAACTGGGAAGCCGCCATGTCGGCTGCCCATTACAAGGCAACAAACCTTATTTCTTTTGTTGACCGTAACATGTGCATGATAGACGGCAGAACTGAAGATGTCATGAACCTTGAACCTTTTGCCGACAAATGGAAGGCTTTCGGGTTCATCGTTAAAGAGGTTGACGGCCACAACATCAAGGAACTTTGCGAAGCGGTTGATTTCGCGCTTGAAAACGAGGAAGCTCCCGTAATGATTATCGCAAATACAATAAAAGGCTGCGGTATTGATTTCATGGAGGATGACTACCGCTGGCATTACGGCGCGATTGATGAGGGAATGTACGGCAAAGCAAAGGAAAGCCTTGATAAATATTATGAAACCCGCAAAGCGAGAGCCGAGAAGGAAGGCTGACTTTAGCGGCAGGCAGTTTGAACAAAATAACATTTATATCATGTCTCCGTTTTTCACCGCGCGGAAAGCGGATGATTAAATTAAAATCTTGTGCGGAGGAAAGGTGCAAAAATATGGCAGGCGGATTAACTTATACAGCCGTTGAATCTACCGCTCTTTCAACAGCGGAATATTACGGCAAAGCGCTCTGTGAGATTGGCAAAGAGCACCCGGAAGTGGTCGCATTAACCGCCGATCTCGGCAAATCCACAAAAATCGGTATGTTCGGCGATGAATTTCCGGACAGATTCTTTAATGTCGGCATCGCCGAGCAAAATATGTTTGGTGTTGCCGCCGGTATGGCAAAGTCCGGGCTTGTCCCGTTCCTTTCAACATTTTCAACCTTCGCTTCCCTTCGCAGTGCCGACCAGCTTCATACGGATATCTGCTATCAAAATGTCAACGCGAAGGTTATAGCGACCCATTCGGGAACATCGTTCGGGCAGGCTGGTTCAACACATCACGCTATTTGCGACATGGCGGTTACCCGTTCCTTTCCCAACCTAACCGTTATTTGCCCAGCGGATGGCATGGAAACCGTTAATGCCGTGCGTGCGGCTTACGAGACACCGGGTCCTTTCTATATCAGGATCAACAGAGGTTTCGACCGCGTACTTTACCCCAACACCGAATACGGCTTTGAAGTCGGGAAGGCAGTCACGCTTCATGAGGGCACCGATATTACCGTTATAGCTTGCGGCTCATGCGCTTTTCAAGCGCTTCAGGCTGCAAACTTCCTTGAAAGTTCCGACGGGCTTAAAGTCCGCGTACTGAATATGCACACCATCAAACCGATTGACCGCGAAGCAATCGAAAAGGCCGTCATGGAAACACGCCGCATTATAACTGTTGAAGACCATACGGTTCTCGGCGGCCTCGGAAGCGCGGTAGCGGAAGTAGTTGTCGAGTCCGGCAAGGGCTGTGGATTCAAAAAACTCGGTATCCAGGACAAATTTGCCCCGATAGGCCTACACGAGGATATCATGTCTATTTTAGGCATTGACTCCAACGGTATTATTGAGGCTGTCCGCGAAGTAATGAAAAAAGATTTTGAGCTTGACGATAACTGGGATGACGAGGTATAAGCCTGCCGCTTGACAGAGCAATGGCCGAAACACCCGGAAAGGAATGATATTTTTGGCTTCAAAAGAAGATATACTAACCAATAAGATATTTCTCTGTGCGGCGCTTCCGCTTGTTAAGGTGATCGCATCGGATATTCCCAAGCTCGCAAAAAAATTCGAGCACACACATGCGGTTGTTCAGGTAAGCGCACTGGACGCCGACAGCCCCGACGGAAAAGTTGCGACACATTTTGTCATCAATTCAGGTGAATGGGTTGTTCACGCCGACAAGGTTGATAAGACGCAGGATCATATTGAACTTGAGTTTAAGAGTATCGAATCGATGAATGCCTTTTTTAAAGGCAAAATCGGTCCAGCTACTCTTCCTAAAATGCGCGGCCTTAAAAAAACGGGCACATTTTTAGCTTTCATGCAGGTGCTTCTTAAGATGTCCGCACTGCTCGGCGCAAAAACACCTCCGGAGGACGAAGAAACCAAGAGACTGCTTGTCAAATGCTTTTTCTATCTGCTTTCAAGCGGCATCAGTACCCTTAACAAACAGGGACACGATGATGTCCATAACTGGGCGCTTAAGAGTCCTGACCGGGTTTACGCATGGGCCGTTAACGGCTATCCGGAGCTTTCCGCTTATATCCGGGTGAAAGCGGGCAAGAGCAGGGCCGGAAGAGGGGAATATAAGCGCGCATTACCGTTTTTCACCCTACGCTTCAACAATCTCGACAGCGCGCTGGGTATTTTGATGTCCATCGACGATATGCTCGAGGCAACAAAAGCAGGGCGTTTGATTATGGACGGCGCGCCCGAATTCGGCGCGCAGGTCGGCGAGTTTATGTTAATGGTCGGTGCCATCGCGAAATAATAAACAAAATTTAATGGGGCAGGCCGCTATTTTTGGCCTGCCCCATATAAAATTTCTTTAAAATGCCGGATGCGGCTCATCTTTGCGGTAGGCATCCATAATATCCCTGAATATTTGGCCATTTGACGGTGGAGTCCAGGTGATCGCGTTCGCACCCGCCTGAATGGTTTCGATAATCGATTCATCGTTAGGACCGCCTGTAGCAATAATCGGCACTTCAGGAAATTCTTTCCGGATCTTGGCCACCAGCAGAGTGGTTCCGGCGGCGGCCGAAACATTCAGGATATCCGCCCCCGCCTCCAGCCTTTTTGCTATATCGTCACGGTCGGAAACGACAGTCACCACAATCGGAATATCGACCGTTTGTTTGAGCCTCTTAACAACATCGTTTTTGGTAGGCGCATTTACAACCACACCTAAAGCCCCCTGAAACTCCGCATGAAGCGCAAGATTCACCACTCTTATTCCCTGTGTCAGTCCCCCGCCGATACCCGCAAAAACCGGTACATCCGCCGCAGTCATAACAGCCTGCGTAATTACCGGCTGGGGCGTAAAAGGATAAACCGCGATAATCGCATCAGCATTTGTGTTTCGAATAATACTGACATCGGTTGAAAATAAAATTGATCGAATCCGACGCCCGAAAACCCTTATTCCCGAACAATTATTAATAGGGTCCGGAACCTTAAGCATAAATTTGCGTAAACAGCCGTCTATTTCAGGAACAAATTGATCAGACATAATAGCCCTCTTTTCTTTTTCGGAATGCAGAATTAATTATACAATCTTTTAATCTTTTTGTTTTTCCATATTGGCAATATATTCGGTATGAGCAGTTTTGGACAAAATTTTACAGTTCATTAACAAACAATCAAATGAAAGGAGGTGCTGTTATGAGTTTCGAGGAAATCAATATCAGGGAAATCAATAAAAGCTCCGTCAAACTTATCAATGACGAGTGGGCACTGGTCACGGCGGGAGATAAAGAAAAGTGGAATACCATGACAATCAGCTGGGGCGGACTCGGCGAAATCTGGGGACGCGATGCCGCATTTATTTTTATAAGACCGCAGCGATATACCCGTGAATTCATTGAAAGAAGCGAATATTTTTCTCTCAGCTTTTTCGGCGGCAGTTTTAAAAAGGAGCTTTCTTTATGCGGTTCAGAAAGCGGAAGAGAACTTGACAAGGCTGCCGCAACAGGCCTGAAACCTGTTTTCGGCGACGGAACCGTTTACTTTAATCAAGCGGAGCTGGTTCTTATTTGCCAAAAAATAGCTTTTCAGGATTTAGATCCGGCGGGCTTTTTGGATAAAAGCATTGAAGAAAACTATCCGTCAAAGGATTATCACAGGCTTTATATAGGGGAAATCTTGAAAACTTATAAAAAAATGTAATTTTTTTTAAAAATACCTTGCTTTTTTAAAAACAGAGTGATATAATCACCTAGCGATTGAGAACGGACTTACGTTCTCAGCCGGTGTTTATTACGATGAGGCCCCACCCGTTCCCATCCCGAACACGGAAGTTAAGCTCATCAGTGCCGAAAATACT
>CAZVJW010000010.1:72876-88206 GCA_964627535.1 uncultured Eubacteriales bacterium | reverse complement strand
CACCGCTACTCGCTTATCGTGGTTCAAAACCCCCGTCGAAATCCTTTCATCCCCAAATCTAGATATCAGACATTAGATATTAGATGTTAGACATGCTGATTTTCGTCTATAATCCTCTTTCTATTGTCACAATCTGCTTATCGCTCCTTGAGCGAACGTTCAATATGCCTTGCGGCATCTCTGTTTGCCGCGACCTCACGTTTATCATAAAGTTTCTTACCTTTGCAAAGGCCGATTTTTATTTTTGCCTTGCCTTTCAAAAAGTAAACAGAAAGTGGAATCAGTGCCAGCCCTTGTTGCTTAACCTCGGCTTTTAGGCGGATTATTTCTCTTTTATGCATCAGCAGACGGCGAACACGCAAAGGATCGCGGTTAAAAATGTTGCCATGTTCATACGGGCTTACATGCATACCGTTCAAAAATAGTTCGCCGTTTGTAATGTTGCACCATGCATCTTTTAAATTTAATTTACCCTGCCTTATTGATTTTACCTCGGTGCCGAACAGCTCAATGCCTGCTTCCATAACTTCTATCACGAAATAATCATGATAAGCTTTTTTGTTTTGGGCTACTGTTTTTTCGCCGGATTTATCATCCACAGCTTATCACTTTCCTTTCAAGGAGCACAATGTTATTGTATCATTTGGCATGTGCTTTGTCAAATATCGAGAACTCGTGTAAAGTTATTTTACTTTACGGGCAAAGCCTCCCGTTCCGGCTTGTTTTGCCGCTGTGTTAGTTCTGCCTTTGTGCTGTGGCTTGTATCCGGCATTTGTATTGTCCGCACGTTTAACCGGAGTTCTTCCGGATTTTATGGTTGTTTTACCGGTTGTTTTTCGCTCGGAATATTTTACGCCTTGTACCGCAGGTCTTCCTGCCCGGGCAATTCCCGGTTTCACAGCTGAATTACGGTGAGGCTTTGTTGTTTTTTTGACTAATTTTTTAACCGGTTTTTTCACCTGATGCAGTTCCGGATTTTCCCTGAATAATACTATACTGCCGCCGATTACCTGCACAACTTCCGACCCGGTTGCATCGGCAATTTTCTGCGCAA
The DNA here is from genome assembly GCA_964627535.1 of uncultured Eubacteriales bacterium. GTDB lineage: Bacteria > Bacillota > Clostridia > Oscillospirales > Acutalibacteraceae > UBA1447. The sequence goes on along the minus strand of CAZVJW010000010.1, from coordinate 87,152 downwards.
GCACCTTTGGCGGTTCCGGTGTGGTTTCGAGCAAAACCTTCAGCTTAATCAATTCTCTCGCTCTTAATGCATCATCTGTCTGTGCGATTAAAGCATCGGACATTCCACCCTTACCGGTTTGAAATACCGGTTCTATTTTATTGGCCGCTGCCCTTAATTCGGCGCGTTTTTTGCTTGTCATTTTATTCCTCCGATTCTTTCCGCCAACATCATCAGCGCTTTACCTCTATGGCTTATTGTATCCTTCTGTTTGTTTGTAAGTTCCGCCATTGTTTGGCGTTCAGCGCTTTCTGTTTTAATATCTGCCGGCAAAAAAACGGGGTCATAACCGAACCCGCCTTTACCCCTGCATTCATATGCTATCATTCCCTCGCACTCACCGCGAGCTGTAATTTCCCGTCCGTCGGGGTAAACACAACAAGCGGCGCAGACAAAGCGAGCTGTACGTTCCTCATTCGAAACGTTTGCAAGCTCGGCAAGAAGTTTTTCAGTATTCAAAGTGTCATTGCCGTGTTCACCTGCGTACCTTGCGGAAAACACCCCGGGAGCACCGTGTAAGGCGTCAACACAAAGTCCGGAGTCATCGGCTATGCAGGGCAGACCGCTTTCGGCGCAACCGCTCCTTGCCTTTAAAAGGGCGTTTTCTTCAAAGGTCACACCCGTTTCGTCAACATCCGAAAGTAAAAGCCCCAACTCTTCCGCAAGCCTTACACTGATACCAAGCGGTAAAAGAATCCTCTGCAGTTCGTCGCGCTTTTTCATGTTTTGAGTGGCAATCAGAATATCGTTGTCACTCATCGGACGGTGCCTCATCATCACCGGAAATATCTACATCAAAAAGTCCCTGAGCGAAAGCGGCGGGATCGAAGGGCTGAAGGTCATCCAGTTTTTCACCCAGCCCCACAAATTTGACAGGTACATTCAAATCATTTTTAATCGCCAAAACAACGCCGCCCCTTGCGGTACCGTCAAGTTTGGTTAAAATTATCCCTGTTATTTCGGCGATGTTTTTAAACTCTCTGGCCTGGTTAACCGCGTTCTGTCCTGTTGTGGCATCAAGAACAAGTAAAACCTCACGGTCGCTGTACGGCAGCTCCCTGTCAACAACCCGGTATATTTTTGAAAGCTCATCCATTAAGTTTTTCTTATTATGAAGTCTTCCGGCGGTATCAATAATAATGATATCGGCATCGCGCGCTTTACCGGCCGATATTGTATCATAAACAACCGCGGCGGGGTCTGCGCCTTCTTTATGTTTAACCATTTCAACGCCGGCACGCTGTGCCCAAATCTCAAGCTGTTCGATAGCGGCAGCCCTGAAGGTATCCGCCGCGCCTATGATAACTTTTTTGCCCTGTGCTTTATACATTGCCGCCATTTTACCGATGGATGTGGTTTTGCCGACACCGTTGACACCGATAATAAGAATAATCGACGGTATTGTTATTATTTCCATTTGCTGCCCGCCTTCAAGCAACCCGGCAACAATTTCTTTTATAGCGTTGCGGACATCTTCCGGGCTCCGAAGCCCCTTTTTCCGCACCTGTTCACGCAGTTCCCCGGTTATTCTGGACGCCGTAACAACACCGACATCGCCCATAATAAGTATTTCTTCAAGCTCATCATAAAACCCGTCATCAATTTCGGGGCGCCCGTGCAGCACAGAGTCGATTGCGCCTGCCATACTGTCGCGGGTTTTCTTTAATCCGTTATTTATTTTTTTGAAAAGTCCCATTCACTTGCCCTCGAATTCGATTTGTGTGTATTCATACTAAATACTCATAAAAACCTAACTAAAAAATCCGCACAAAACCGCATAAATCAAAGCCCCAGCCGCCTGGCCATTTCCTCATATGCCTGCTCAACGCTTCCCATATCTCTGCGGAAACGGTCCTTGTCAAGCTTTTCGTGGGTGGTCATATCCCAAAAGCGGCAGGTGTCCGGTGAAATCTCATCCGCCAGTATAACTTTACCCTTGTATCTGCCGAATTCCAGTTTGAAGTCAATCAGCTCAACATTCTTAGATGCAAAGTATTCGCACATTATATCATTAATTTTCAATGCCATCTCACGGATTGCGTCAATTTCTTCTTTCACCGCAAAGCCGCAGGCAAGCGCATGTGAGTCATTTATCATCGGGTCGCCCAATGCGTCGTCCTTGTAACTGAATTCAAGCACAGGGCATAAAAGTTTCATCCCTTCTTCAAGTCCAAGACGCTTTGCCATGCTGCCGGCCGCCTTGTTGCGGATAATTACTTCAAGCGGAACTATCTGGACTTTGCGCACTGCAGTTTCCCTGTCACTGAGTTCTTCAATAAAATGAGTGGGTATCCCCTTTTCTTCCAGCATCTTGCACATAAAATTTGTCATCTTATTGTTGATGACACCCTTGCCGGTGATTGTGCCCTTTTTTAAACCGTTAAAGGCGGTCGCATCGTCTTTGTAATCAACAATCAGGATATCCTCATCCTCGGTTGAAAAGACTTTCTTGGCTTTTCCTTCATAAAGTAATTCAAGCTTTTTCATAACTATTCCTCCGAAATTTATTTATTTTATACTTTGTAATCGGTATTCGGCTGCACAGATTTTCCGGAATGATTTCACTTTGAGAATGCTTCTTTGATTCTCATCAACGCCTCTGTTGTTCGCTGCATGCTGTTAAAAGCGGTTAAGCGGAAGAAACCCTCCCCCGCAGGACCGAAGCCGGAACCGGGTGTGCCGACAACTTGAACTTTATTAAGCAGCAAATCGAAAAACTCCCATGAGTCCATACCACCGGGCACCTTAAGCCAAACATAAGGGGAATTAACACCGCCCCAGGTTTTAAAGCCGGCTTCTTTCAAACCATTGGATATCACCCTGGCGTTATTAAGGTAAAAGTCTATCGTTTCCCTGACCTGTTTACGGCCTTCTTCCGAAAACGTTGCCTCAGCGGCACGCTGGGTTACATAAGAAACTCCGTTGAATTTTGTCGCCTGCCGCCTGGCCCAAAGCTTGTTTATACTGACGCCGTTTATGAGCAGTTCCTTTGGAACTATCGTATACGCACAGCGGACTCCCGTAAAACCGGCAGTCTTTGAAAAACTTCGAAATTCAATGGCACAGGTCTTGGCTCCATTCAACTCATAAATGCTGTGCGGAAGGTCTTCTGTAATATAGGCTTCATATGCGGCGTCATAAAAAATTATACTGCCATGCTCATTTGCGTAGTTAACCCACTTTTGAAGTTCTTCCTTCGAAATACCCATACCGGTAGGATTGTTTGGAAAACAGAGATAAATCAAATCAACATGACATGAGGGCAATTCGGGTAAAAAATTATTTTCGGCTGAGCATGGAAGATAAACAAGATTTCCCCAGCGTCCGCTACCCAGCAAATCTCCCGCTCTGCCACCCATTACATTAGTATCAATATAGACCGGATAAACAGGGTCGCAAACAGCGACTATATTATTACGGCTGAAAATATCACCGATATTGCCTGTATCGCTCTTTGCGCCGTCGCTTACGAATATTTCTTCTGTATCAAGTGAAACACCTCTGGATGCGAAATCATACTCATTGATTTTTTCTAAAAGGAAGCTATATCCGTATTCGGGCGGATAGCCGTAAAAACTCTTTTCATCCGCCATATCGTCAACTGCTTTATGCATGGCTTCAATAACCGCTGCCGGCAATGCGCGCGTGACATCGCCTATACCAAGCCTGATGATGTCGGCTTGCGGGTTTTCCGCGCTGTATTCTCTAACTTTTTTCCCGATAGTTGAAAAAAGATAACTGTTTTGAAGCTTTAAAAAATTTCTGTTGATTTCCATGTGTTCCTCCGGTATTCAAAAAATTTAAAAAATATTATATATCGATTTCGCCGGTGCATACCGTTTCGGCAGGTCCGGTCATGAACACGTCATTGCTTTCGGAATCCCAACGAATAGTCAATTCTCCGCCTAAAAGACGGACTTTGATATCTTCGTCCTTTTTGCAATAACCGTTGAGTATTGCCGCAACCGCTGAAGCGCAGGAACCGGTACCGCAGGCAAGTGTTTCTCCCGCCCCTCGCTCCCAAACCCGCATTTTTAAAGTATTGGCGTTAATAAGCTGAATGAATTCGGTGTTAATTCTGTCAGGAAAGAGTTTGCTTATTTCAAATAAAGGGCCTATTTTTTCTATTTCGAAACTGTCCGTATTGTCTATGAAGACTACACAATGCGGGTTGCCCATAGAAACACAAGTGATGGCATATTCATTCCCGGCGACTTCAATTTTGCGGTCGGCAACAATATCGCCGTCCAAATCAACCGGAATTTTCCCGGGTTCAAGTATCGGTATACCCATATTTACCGTTGCGCTTTTGACCTTGCCGTTTTCAACAACAGTTTTAATATACTTTATCCCGCTCAAGGTTTCCAGGGATATTTCCTGCTTCTCTGTTAATTTGTTGTCAAAAACATATTTGGCAACGCAACGAGTTGCATTGCCGCACATTTTTGCCTGCGAGCCATCCGAATTATAAATATCCATTTTGAAATCGGCAGTTTTTGAAGGTTCTATTAAAACAAGCCCATCCGAACCTATGCCAAAGTGCCTGTCGCTCACCCTGATAGCTGTCTCTGACGGATTAAGAATCTTTTCCTCAAAGCAGTTAACATAAATGTAATCGTTGCCTGCTCCATGCATCTTTGTAAACTTCATAAAAATCTCCTCAGATATTCTACAACATATTATTGTTGTACTTCCTGGATGTTTTTCATAATATCACTGACCGTGGCTTTAAGTGATTGGTCGTTGTCAATTTCACTTTTTATTTCACGCAGAGCATAAATAACTGTTGAATGGTCTCTGCCGCTGAATTCTCTTCCGATAGATTCTTTTGACAATCCGGTAGCTTCGCTGATAACATACATCGCTATCTGACGCATCTTTGAGGTTGGAGCATCGCGTTTTTTTGAGCGAATGTCAGAAGGGTTCGCCCCGAAGGTCCTTGCGACCTCTTGAATTATTCTTTCAATTGTAACCGGTACAGGTCTGCTGTCGCTTAAAATATCCTTAATAGCGTTTTGCGCTGTTGTTGTGTTTTTGGGTGCCCCATGAATGGTAACAACCGCCTGCATTTTTTTAACAGCGCCTTCGAGCTGCCTGATATTGCTTTTCAGCCGTTCGGCAATATACTGTATAACATCATCCGGTAAATCAAAAGCCAAATATTCACATTTTCGTTTGATAATGGCCATACGCGTTTCAAGATCAGGTTGTTGAATATCCGCAAGAAGACCCCACTCAAAACGGGTACGAAGTCTGTCTTCCAATGTGGACATCTCCTTGGGCGGGCGGTCCGAGGAAAGCACAATTTGATGGTTCATTTGCGTTAATGCGTTAAAAGTATGAAAAAATTCTTCTTCTGTCGAAGGTTTCCCTGCAATAAACTGAACATCATCAACAATCAATAATTCTAAATTTCTGTATTTATTATGAAAATCGGCCATATTTTTTTGGGCAAGATGCTGCACGATTTCATTGGTAAAATCTTCACCGTGAGTAAATACATATTTTACATCCGGCTTATTCTCTTTAATTCTGTGACAGATTGCTCTTAACAGATGTGTTTTTCCAAGCCCCGAATTCCCATAAATAAACAGCGGATTATATGTTTGCCCCGGATTTTCCGCAACAGCCAGAGCGGCTGCATGGGCAAATTTATTGGAAGACCCGACAACAAACGATTCAAATGTATTTTCAATATATTTTGACTGTATTTCTTCCGGCTTCTGTTTTACTCCTTGAGCATAGCCCGGATCAATCAGCACAACCTCGACCTTGAAGCCGAGAATCTTCTCAAACGCGCGGCAAAGAACATCATAGAACTTTTGTTCAACAATCTTGCGTTTGAATTCAACAATTGACAGAATAACCCTGCTTCCGTCAAAACTCACGAATTCAAGTTCATTTAACCAAACATTATAAATAACCTCGGACAGGTTGGCTTTTAATTCCGACTGCACCATTTCCCATAACTCAACAAAGGACTCCATACCAAATGCTCCTTCTGCAACTAAAAATACCGATTAAACGATTGTTAGTGAAGTATAGCATATCTTTTCTTTCATTTCAACAAGCACGGCTTAAAAAAATGTTTGACATTACACTTAGTCCTGTTATATAATACTGCTTTGCAAGGCACATAATATAGCAAAAAACGGCAATCTTTTAACAATTGCTTAAGTGATTGTTGTTTGATAAATGATGAAAACGGGAGGTTAGACAAGATGATAAGAACATATCAACCAAAAAAGCGTCATAGAAGCATGGAGCACGGCTTTCGCAAAAGGATGGCAGACAGGAACGGCCGTAAAGTCCTTGCCCGCCGCAGGGCTAAGGGCAGAAAAATGCTTTCATACTGAGATTGCGCTGATTATCGGAGTTTCAACACCATAAACGGATGGATTGATTGAATTGCCCGCATTCACGACTCTTAAGCAAAACAACGACTTTCGCCGCGCCTACGGACGAGGCAGAGTAAAAACAGATCCTGCGTTGGTTACCTATGTATTAAAAAACCGCTCCGGTATATGCCGTATTGGTATAACAACCGGAAAAAAACTTGGCTGTGCCGTTGAGCGCAACCGTTGCCGCAGAATTATTATGGCAGCATATCGTGAGATTGCCCCCCTATGCAACAACGGATGGGACATCGTTTTCGTTGCAAGACACAAAGCAAAGCATCTTAAAAGCACACAAATCGAGCATATTATGCGCGAGCAGTTCATAGCTTTGGGAATATTGAGTAGTAATGCGGTTTGATTATGAAAAAAGCTCTTATTTATTGCATTGGGTTTTACAGAAAACATATTTCTCCCCGCCTGCCGGATATGTGCAGGTATTATCCCACCTGCTCTCAATATGCTTGTGAGGCAATTGAAATTCATGGTGCGTTTAAGGGTAGTGTATTATCCCTGTTGCGCCTTTTGCGCTGCAACATTCTTTTTCCCGGCGGCTATGATCCCGTACCGCCAAAAAAAAGATGATTCTTGACATGGAGGACGCATAATGAACGCCATTTATGATATTTTAGGAGTACCATTCGGCTTTATACTAAAACTTATTTTTGACACAGTAGGAAATTATGGTATCGCGCTTATTTTATTTACCCTTTTCGCGCGTTTGCTTATGCTGCCAACCTCAATAACACAGCAGAAGGGTACAGCAAAAACTCAGCGGCTCCAACCAAAGCTTCGCAAGATTCAGGAAAAGTACAAGGGTGACAATAAAAAAATCCAAGAGGAAACACAAGCTCTCTACCAAAGGGAAGGGCACAACCCCATGAACGCCGGCTGTCTGCCGCTTCTCATTCAAATGCCGATTATATTCGGATTGATAGCGGTTATTTACAAACCTCTTACTTATGCTTTAGAAATACCAAATGAATATATAACCACTCTTTCCGATGCGGTTAAAATACTTGTACCTGACCTTGTAAAAAACACACGGACAATTCAGCTTACCATTATTGAACTCATCGGTGAGTTGAAGGATAAAATTCCGGCTGATATTTATACTACTATTCATGAATTCAACTTCACTTTTTTTGGTCTTGATTTGGGCAAGACACCTGACAAAACCCATTTTGACAAATTATGGGTTGTACCGATTTTATCCGGCATTTCCTCTCTTGCCACAGGTGTTTTTACGTGGTTTAAACAAAAACAAACAAACCCCGAAATGGCAAAAAACCCTGCAATGGGCTGTATGACTTTCGGCATGCCTTTATTTTCAACATATTTCACATTCTTGTTCCCGGTTGGCATTGGGATTTACTGGATAGCTTCGAATGTATTTGCGTTCATGCAGACAGTTATTTTAAGCTTTACGCATAACCCGAAAAAAATGATTGCGAAACTCATGATTGAGGAAACCATACAGCGGCGGTCCAAAGAAGAAAACTTAAAGTTGGTTGCTTTAAGAAAAGAGAAATAAGCAAAATTATATTGGTGGTGATACTTTGTTAAAAGAAGCAATATGCACAGGATCCTCCATTGAGGAAGCTCAGGTTGCAGCTATTACACAGCTTAACGCTCCGGAAAACGCAAATATTACTATAGAAGTGATTGAAATACCTGTCAAAAAAACACTTGGTATTTTCGGAGGTACACTTGCAAAGGTAAGGGCTTATTATGAGGAGGCCGATTATTTGCAGGCCGAAACATATATAAGATCCATTCTGAAAGGGTTGGGTGTAAATGAGGTAAATATTACTGTGGAAGAAGTTGAAGATGATATTTACATTCAGCTTGACTGCCATGATGACTACAGCATTGTTATCGGTCACAGAGGCGAAACTCTTGACGCTATACAATACCTTACCCGACTTATCATCAGTAAAAAAACAGACGCTTACAAAAGGGTTCTGGTAAATGTTGGCAATTACCGCGAAAAAAGAGAAGGCGTCCTTCGCGATATGGCTCGAAAGAATGCCGAGAAGGTTAAAAAATACGGAAGTAATATGTGCCTGGACCCCATGAATCCATATGAAAGAAGAATAATCCATACAACCATTCAGGAAATTGAAGGCGTTAATTCCCATTCTGTCGGAACAGAAAATGACCGTCGAGTAGTTATTTCGCTTGCCGACGGCGTTAAGGCAACCGGTGGGAACTATCACGGCAACCTTCCGCCAAGAGAAGGCTTTCAGGATGTTAAAAGAGAATCTCGGCCTGCCGGCGCAAAGACTCAAGATTTCCGCCGCAAGGAATCCAAACCATCTGGCAGCGGCAACCAGCCTCGCGCCCCTCGCTCTGATGTCACCTCTGCAACTCTTTACGGCAAAATCGAACCAAATAAAAAATAGGAGTCTTTTCGCATTACTGCCTGAGTTTTCAGTGGTAAAATTACAGGGGTTGTCTTACGGCTTGCCCCCATAATTAATTAATTTGTATAAGTCTTTTTGTATAGAATTTAAGCCGAAACTGGGTAGTCTATGGCTGCCCAGTTTTAATTTTAAATAAGTTTACAAATTATTATTATTTTATTTATTACATATGATAAAATCAAATTTAACAGATATAACAAGTTTTCAGAATGGGTGATAGGAAATTGAGCAAAGATTGGGATAAGGAAAACGAAAATGATTCACAGGACGAGAATTATTTTGAAGAATTAAATCGGGTTGATGAGATTGTCATTGTTCCGTTTGATGAGGATTTGGAACAAATTGATATTGACAACACCTTACATGAAGGCAATAAAATCAAGGCTTCTCCAAGAACATCTGACAAGGATCTAAACTGCAACAATGCAACCGCACAAAAAGGAATCCACAGTCGTTTTTTTACTGAAGAATTTAAGCAGTTTTGGTTAAATCATAAAAAGCGCAACCTTAAAATATTCATAGCAGCTTTTTTTATACTGATATTTATATTTTTTTCATTGGCCGGAGCCCGCATTTCAAGTCTGCTTAAAAACATAAACCCGGATAACGGAATCGATTTTAATAATGCCGACGAATCATATGTGGAAGAAGAAACTGATTTTCAAGCTATGCATGATGTAAGTGATGCATCATCAATTGACGATTTGCTTTATCAATGGGCGGTCAACGGCGGAGAAAAGATGTCAAGTAAAAATGTTGTAAATATCATGCTTTTCGGCGTTGACAATTATGGTAACGAGATTAATAAGGATGACGTCAGAACGGGATCACTTTCGGATTCAATTGTTCTCGTTTCTTTGAATAAAAATACCAAACAAATCTCTCTCATCTCTTTTATGCGTGACAGTTACACTTATATGAACATTGACGGCAAAAATAGATTTTTTAAGATTAACGCTGCTTATAACTGGGGCGGTCCGGCAACCGTTGTAAAAACAATAGAGGATAACTACAAAATAGCAATTGACAAATATGTTTGTGTTGACTTTGCATCCTTCCCCAAAATAATTGATTCTCTCGGCGGGGTCACGGTTGAGGTAAAGCAATATGAAGCTAAAGAGATAGAAAGTTTTTTTGGGTTAACGATAAAATATGGTAATCCGGTAACGCTAAACGGCCAAGCAGCTCTTTATTTCAGCCGCATACGCAAATGTGACAGCGATGGCGATATCAGCCGCACCCGAAGGCAACGAGCGGTTATAATGGCTATGATTAAAAGCGCAAAAAACGCCACAACAGGTCAGGTCAATACGGCATTGGATTACATATTCCCGAATATAAGAACGAATTTCACAAGATCAGAAATACTTGCACTCGGAACGCAGGCGATTATTCAGGGATGGGCTAACTATGGAATTGTGCAAATGACTACCCCGAACGAAACAAACAGAACAAGCGCAACCATAAAGACAAATTTTGTATGGGTTATTGATTACCCGCTTGAAGCTCAGGCTGTTCAAACGGCACTTTACGGCAACTCAAATATTATTCTTGACACCGACAGGAAGACTGCCCTTGATTTGCTGACAACAAAATCGAACTCAAGTTCTTCCTCCACAACTAAATCCGCCTCAACAACAATACAGCTCGAGCCAACCTATGAAAAAACAACCGGTAATATATCGAGTACAACTGTTGAAACCACAGACAATAACATGACAACAACTTCTGATTATTCAACAACAAACGACTTGTCAAAAACTGCAGAAACTTCAAACGATTAAAATAGCAATCAAACTTCAGCCGGCACATCTGTGCCGGCTGAAGTTTTGGTTCATTTTGGTATAATACAATCTGTTGTGATTTCTTTTACACCAACAGATTTCATTCTTTTCAATACATCGTTTTTATTTACTGTCCAACACCCAAGTTCAATCCCGGCCTCCTTCAACTCTATAATTTTCTTATCGGTATTCGTTCTATGATTTGCATTGAAAATTACATTGTACCCGATGTTTTCTTTGCACCATTCGATATTACTTTTAGTAAGCTTATCAACAACATACCAAAGCTCAGCCTTTTGCGATGAACTTTTCATTTTCTGAAGATACTCGGTGTTACAGGATAAAAAAGCGCAGTACTGCCCGGTCTCGGTTTCCTTTTCTTCAATTATTTTTGCAAGCCTTTCTAATCCGTCGAAGCTGCCTTGCTTAACATCGATATAAGTCTTAAGGCCGTATTGTACACAAAGATCAAGCGCCTGTTCCAATGTCGGTATCTGTAAATCTGAATATTCATCGATATTGGCTCCGTTATCCAATTTATAATTTAATAATTCATAATATGTATATTTTTTTATTTTCCCTCTGCCATTGGTCATTTTATCAATATTGTCATCATGCATAAGCACCCAAACTCCGTCAAGTGTTTCATGTACATCAATTTCAACGGCTTTAAAGCCCTCTTTTCCTGCTTCTTTAATGGCTTCCAACGTGTTTTCCGGTTTCAGCGAGGAAAGACCCCTGTGAGCGATTAGTAAACAAGATCCGTTTGAAATATCAAAACCTAATTCGGAAGCGGTTATCGTTTGTATCGGCTGAATTTTTTTACTTTGCTGGTAAAATATACAAGAGAGCAGTAAAAATACAGTTAAAGCAACTGCTCCAAAGGATATAAGCTTGATTGTTTTCGTTTTCAATTTTTTCCTCCGAAATATGTTATTTTTTCTGACACAATGCAATAACTGTTTGCCCCGCATTTAAGGATTCCTTTATAGCCTTGATTCTCGGCAACGCTAAATCGAACCTGATCATATTTTTTAAAGCTTGACCATTATTGTAACCGTGAACAATAACAATTTCGTTTATATCGGCATTGCAATTTTGAATGACCGTTTCAAGCTGAAATTTGGCGGGTTCCACTCTCATGCCGTGAATATCCAAAATAAGAGTATTTCCCTTCCTTACAGTCTTCAATTTCTCAGACACCTCCGTTCCTCTTTAGGGATATATAACTCTTAAAACGCATCGTTAAGTATGTTCTTAAATATTATAAATTATCACAGCCGAAAAGTAAAACTCTTTCTCTGAAAACCGCCGGTTAATACTAATTCACGATTAAAATACCTCTGAAAAATTAAGCAAAAGTTTTGATTTATGAGGTTTTGTGCGGATTTTTTAGTTAGGTTTTCATGAGTAATTAGTATAACTTGTATTCATTTGGCTCCTCCTCTTATTATAATCAGCTCAGTAATATTTAAATTTTCTGTAACATTAATATAATCTATAATACGCCATAATACGGATAATGTGAACCATATAAATATTTCTTTACAAATTTGAAATCCTGTGCTATACTTTCCCTTGCTCATATCTGTTTCTCGGAAATTGGAGTAAACCGTCTATCGGTATTCACCTGCCTTTTTCTGGGTTATAAGATAATTTTTAATTGAGGTGAAAATAATGACAAACGAAGAAAAAACCGCTGTCATGCAGGAGTATGCCCTGCATGAAGGCGACACAGGCTCCCCGGAGGTTCAAATAGCTGTGCTGACGAAGCGCATAAATGACCTCACAGAACATCTTAAAGTCCATTCAAAAGATCATCATTCCCGCCGCGGACTTTTGAAGATGGTCGGTCACAGAAGAAATCTTCTTGCTTACTTGCAAAACAGCGATGTTGCGCGTTACCGCTCCGTTATTGCAAGACTTGGTATCCGTAAGTAATTTGCTTTATAGAGCAGGCAGGATTACCCTGCCTGCTCTATTGCAAACTATGAGCCCATAACTCCGGCTTGACCGGAGCAGATTTAATCCAACAGGCACATAACCGGTTTTAGCAGTGAATCGACAGCTTGATTTTATACAAGTTGCGGATTTATTGCTAAGTCCGAACAGCCTGTGGAAATATAATATTACCAATATAATTTGGTAGAAGAAGAGGTAAAAATGTTCGAAGAATTCAAAACTTTTAAAACCACAATCGGCGGTCGGCCGTTTGTGGCGGAAGTGGGCAAAATGGCACAGCTTGCAGGAGGTGCCTGCCTGGTCCGTTACGGTGAAACAGAAGTGCTGTGTACCGCTACAATGTCCCCGAAGCCGCGCGAAGGCGTTGATTTTTTCCCGCTTTCAGTCGACTTTGAAGAAAAATTGTACGCTGTCGGAAAAATACCCGGTTCTTTTCAGCGCAGAGAGGGCAAAGCAAGCGAGAAGGCAACCCTTGCCTCACGTGTTATTGACCGCCCTATCCGTCCGCTTTTTCCGAAGGATATGCGCAACGATGTAAGTGTTGTCGCTACGGTTATGTCGGTTGATCCGGACTGTTCACCTGAAATTACAGCAATGCTCGGTGTTTCCATCGCCATTTCCATTTCGGATATTCCCTGGAAGGGTCCTGTTGCGGGTGTTTCCATCGGACTTATCGACGGCGAATACATCATCAACCCCAATGCCGAGCAGCGTGAACTTTCCGAGATGGCCGTTACGGTCGCTTCAACATCCGACCTTGTGGCGATGATTGAAGCCGGCGCCAATGAAGTCAGCAACGATGTGATGTTCAACGGAATTATGTTCGGCCACGAAGAGAACAAAAAACTTGTTGATTTCATTAACAGCGTCAAGGCTGCTGTCGGCAAAGATAAAATCGACTTCCCGTCAAACGACCCGGACCCGGAAATGTACGAAGCCATCAAGGCTTTCTGCATTGCGGATGTCCGCCTCGCGCTTGACACCGACGACAAGCGTATTCGCGACGAACGCCTTAAGCCGATATACGAAGCGGTTCACACGGAATTTGATGAGAAATATCCGGGGCAGGCGTTTAAAATGGACGAATGCCTTTACAAAATCCAAAAATATGTTGTCCGTCGCTGGCTGCTCGATGACGGCAAGCGTGTTGACGGGCGCGGTATCGACGAACTGAGGCCGCTCAACGCAGAAATCGACCTGCTTGCAAGGGTTCACGGTTCGGGCATGTTCACCAGAGGCCAAACCCAGGTACTCACCGTTACCACCTTAGGCCCCGTAAGCGGTGCTCAGAAACTTGACGGTATTGATGAGGAAGACAGCAAGCGCTATATGCACCACTATAACTTCCCCTCCTACTCCGTGGGCGAAACGAAGCCGAACAGAGGCCCCGGCCGCCGCGAAATCGGCCATGGCGCGCTTGCTGAAAGAGCCCTGCTTCCTGTTATCCCCTCAATAGAAGAGTTCCCGTACAGCCTGCGTCTCGTTTCCGAAGTGCTTTCCTCAAACGGTTCAACCTCGCAGGGCGCTATCTGCGGTTCCACCTTATCGCTTATGGCAGCGGGCGTACCGATTAAAGCGCCTGTTGCAGGTATTTCCTGCGGTCTTGTAACAGAAGGCGACCGTTTTATGACAATGGTTGATATCCAGGGTCTTGAAGATTTCTTCGGCGA